>DATKEV010000181.1:0-25919 GCA_035511855.1 Candidatus Udaeobacter sp. | reverse complement strand
ATCGTACATCTTGCTCTAGTACTTCCCCGGCAGAGCGCCCGATTTTTGACCGGCTGTACAGGGTGCTCCGTAGTGGAAGAGGATCGGCGGCTGGCTAATCGGCTGGATTTGTGGTCGCCGACTTGCGGCGACCAGGAGGCGAACGCCAGGATCCGATTATTCGCTCAATGACATCGCGAACGGTGTCCCGGGCGTCGTTTCGATTCCGCCCACGCATGAGTAGCTGATCGTAACGGGTGTGATTGTGACGAATCGCCGCGACAACGGCAGCGGTGAGGGCCTCCGGTTCAAGCGTTCTGCCTGCAGAAGAGCGTCCCACTCGACCGCTTCCTCGTGTTGCGGTATGCGCCGCGATGGCTCGGGCTTCTTCCGTGGGGCAACTCGGGAACAGCTCTAGAATGGCTTGGGTCATCCGTACGACAAGGTCGCGGTCCTGTTCCCTGCTGCGTACATCGCTGCGTCTGCGCCGCTCTGCACGCTGCTGAGCATCGGCTTGGCATTCTTCTTCTGCGCGCTCAAGCGCAGATACCTCGACCAAGATACCCTGGCGCTCGTAACGGCCGCGAGACCGACTAAAACGAACAACGACCGCCGAAAGACCGCTGTGCTTTTTGGCACGACGCGTAAGAGCGGGATCACCTCTGGGGAGGTACTCCAGATGATCGAGGTCAGCACAGCTCAGACACAGGGCTTGTTCCCCATCCAGGAAGAGGAACTCACCCTTCCAAATCACCTCGCCACAATCCGTGCACTTAGAGTCACGGAGAATCTCGAAAACAACGAGGTCTCCGGACCTTCCTGCCTCGCTCTGATCCGCCTCCATGGGTCGACGATCCCCCAGTGTTTAACATGCCCGGGGCAGCAACTCCGCAACTCCGGGGTCCTTCGAGTGAGTTTCAATGCAGACAAATCTCCGGCATCTCTGCTGCGACTTTTCCCTCAGCTGTGAGTCGGCCATTCTTTCGGTATGTGGCCCACTCCTTTTCCAGCACACGCGTCTTGTCCCTTGACGCGATTTCGAATCGGCTCAACGCTAAAATCAAAGCGCGCACGCTAACATGGGGCGGCGCTGCTGGCCAGGTCATCCCACACTTGCGGCAAGTAATTATCGGTGTCCTGATATTCCGGCCGGCTCGAATGCATCGTAGCATTTCGTCAAGCTCGTCTCGAAGGTTGATGAGGGCAGGCATCGCCATCCCCTCGTGCCAATCCGACCGTAACCGGGCGACCATTTCAGGAAACCACGTTCTCTGTGCGTCGCCCGAAGGCATCTTTTGGACTCTCTCTCTTAGTGCGCATTGTTGATTACTGCCGTTGTCATTTTATTACCGGAGCCTCTCGCCCGAGTACCAGAGCAAGAGAATCATGAAGCCGAGCACGGCTGTAACGATACGGGTCAGCCTCTGGTTTTTGTGAGGTACGCCAGACCTTCCACGCATTATCGGACCCGGCATCACTGATACTAGAATGAAGACGCATCCCACGAATAATCCAATATAGTTGCTCAAGTGTTTTTGAATGTCAGGAGTGCGATTCTACCAGGCCCGCATTGATTTTCCAGAGTTGTGCCTGGTTAGCCTTACCGGACAACTCCAGTTTCCTCGTTAACTAAGCTGCGCCACTCGCACGCCGCTTCTCGTCGAGTTGCTCGACCAGGCTATCGAGATCGGGGTAGCCGGCTCCAAATCTCCGTGTGAACCAGTTCCCACCTCGCTCGGCAATCCTCTCGCCGTCCGCGATCACTTCGAACTGACCGGTCTTACCAGGCGTAATGACGGCTTCAATGTCCAGGCGCTTCTTGATGAGGGTCGCGAGACTCGTGACCTTGGCACTGTTGTTCTGTCACGTCGGGCAATGAACGATTTCGATCTTCATTCTGTGCTCCAAACCACTTCGTGAACCACGTAGGGGCTCAGTATAGTCGCGTTCAGCGATAATTTGGGCACTGAGACCAACTAAGACTGCGCCAGTGCTGACTCGCGAGCAGATTGTCTTCGTTGACTTGCCTCGGGCCGCAACGTAATATGTGCGGCAAATGCTTGGCACCGACTCTGTCGTCGGTCAAAGCATCTCGTGCTACCGCATCATCGAAAAACTCGGCGGCATGGGTGTGCTGCTTCAGAAGCTAGAGCTGCTGGCGCAATATCGCGTCTCGCTTGCAATTCTCACTTGGCGAAGTATGGCCATATCACCTATTGGAATCGCCTGTTGTTGTCGATGCCTTGGCACCGACCTGCGACAATGAATTTTCCCGCATCCTGCTAGAATCGAGGCACCGTGCAACTCTTGTCCGTCGCAGCCTGCGTTCTGATTTCTAGTGCTCTTATGGCACAGACCTCCAATTCATCCGGCAATGCTAACGCCAAATTCGCCAAGCTCAGTGAGGAGTTCATTCACGAGACGCTGGCGCTTTCGCCCTCCAGTGCCTCCCAGGCCGGGTACCACCAGCACGTCGATCCCAAGACCGGCAAGACCATCGCGCTCGATGCGTTGCTCGACGACGTAAGTGCCGCCGGCATGGCGGAACAGCGCCGAGTCTATGCGCAGTGGCGCGAGCGCTTCCGCACCGAGACGCCGCTTGCCTCACTCGGCGTCGGGGATGCCGCCGACTGGCAGCTGATCGACGACCAGATCGCCCTAAGTCTGCTCGAGTTGGACCGCATCCAGGAGTACAAGCACAACCCCACCGTCTTCGTGGAGCTCCTAGGCAGTGCGCTCTTTCAGCCGCTCACAGAAGACTTTGCGCCCGAGGACGTCCGCCTCGGCCACATCCTCTCCCGCATTGCCGCGAGCGAGCGCTTCCTCGATCAGGCGCGCCGGCAGCTGGTCGATGCCGACCCCATCTTCATCAAGGTCGCCATCGAGGAGAACGAAGGCAATATCGATCTGATCCGGAACACGATTGCCACCGCCATTCCCGCCGGATCGAAATTGAAAGCCCAATTCGATCAGGTCGCGCCTCAGGCGATCGAAGCGCTCAAGAATTTTTCCAGTTGGCTTCACGACGATCTGGCGAAGCGCAAGACCGATCGTACCTGGCGCCTAGGCAAAGAGCTCTACGCAGAAAAATTCCGCCTGGTCACGGAAACCGCGGTCACCCCCGACCAGATCCTCGCCGATGCGGAACGGGAACTCAAGAAGACACGCATCGAAATGCTCCAGATCGCGCTGCCCCTGCACAAGGAGTACTTTCCCGATCATGACGACCACGTGAGCCTCAGCCCGCAGGAGCGCGAAAACAAGGTCATCGGTGAGGTGCTCGAGAGGATTTCCGAAGATCACCCTAAGCGCGACGACTTGATACAGACGGTGAAAGACGATCTGGCGAGCATCCGGCAATTCATCATCGATAAGAAGATCGTCTCGTTAAAATCGCGCGACAACTTAAAGGTTATCCCCACGCCGCCCTTCATGCGCGGCATCTACTCGGTCGCTGGCTTCCACTCTGCCCCGCCGCTCGATCCCAACGCCGAGGCCCAGTACTGGATTACGCCCATCGATCCGAAGACGCCCGAAGACAGGGCCGAGTCGAAGCTTCGCGAGTACAACAACTGGGTGCTGAAGTGGCTCACCATTCACGAGGCGCTGCCCGGCCACTACGTGCAGGCCGAGCACGCCAACGAAATCCAGCCCGTAACCCGCCGCCTCGCGCGCGGCCTGTACGGCAACGGCGCGTACGGCGAAGGCTGGGCCGAGTACATAGCCCAGGTCATGATGCAGCAGGGATTTGCCAACGGCGATCCGCGTTACCACATTAGCTATCTGAAAGTTTGGCTACGCGCCGTCGGCAATGCCATCCTGGATGTCCGCATGCAGACCATGAAAATGACGGACGACGAGGCCATGTCGCTCATGATGAACGACGCCTTCCAGACCCGCGCCGAGGCCGAGGGCAAATTGCAGCGCGCCAAGCTTAGTTCTACCCAGTTAACGACTTATTACGTGGGTACCAGCGAATGGTGGCGCCTTCGCCGCGCCTATGAAGCGGCCCGAGGCAAGGACTTCACGCTCGTCGACTTCCACGACCGCGCCTTGGATCAGGGCGCATTGCCAGTGCCCTGGCTGGGAAACATTCTCCTGCGGAAGTGACATGAATTTTCCAATCTCCCCTAAAGCCGCATTCCTCCGACTGTCAGTGGACAATTAGTTGCGTGATTCGAAACTGACCCACTACCAGAACGTGAGCTTCTTTGACCCGTTCGGGAGCGCATGCTAGTATGCCTTTCTGCCCGGGCACTCGGAATGGAATCCGCCCCAACTCCTCACAAAAGCGAGCTTCGTAAGACGCCGCTGAATGCATTGCACCGACGCCTCGGCGCCAAGATGGTCAATTTCGACGGCTGGGATATGCCCGTCGAATATCCTTCGAGCGGCGGCTTGATGGCCGAGCACAGAGCCGTGCGCGGCAGCGTCGGCGTGTTTGATGTCAGCCACATGGGAGACATTGGTATCCGCAACGGCAAGCAGCCGGGCGGGGCGATAGCGGCGGTGCAGCACATCAGCATGAATGATGCCTCGAACCTGGCGATCGGCCAGGCCCACTATTCCGCGATGCTCCATCCGGAAGGCACGTTCGTCGACGACGTGATCGTGCACCGACTCGGCGAAGATGATTTTCTGCTGGTGATCAATGCGGGCACTCGGGAAAAGGACATCAACTGGGTGCGCGAGAACACCAGGAATTTCGATTGCGTCGTGGAAGAGCTGAGCGACGCTTACACGCAATTGGCGATTCAGGGGCCGCGCGCCGTCAATGTGATGCAAAAACTGACTGACGCTTCGTTGAGCGGAATCAAGAATTACTGGTTCACGCACGGCACGATTTGTGGGCTGAAGAACACTCTCATCGCTCGAACTGGATATACCGGCGAAGACGGATTTGAAATCTACTTGCCCTCCGATGTAGGGACGAGCGAAAAAGTCTGGAACCAGGTGATGGACGCTGGCCGCGAATTCGGCATCGTTCCTTGTGGCTTGGGCGCTCGGAATACACTGCGACTGGAATCGAAAATGGCGCTGTACGGGCACGAGATCAGTGAGAAAATTAATGTGTGGGAAGCAGGACTGGACCGCTACTGCAAGATGGAAAAGGGCGATTTCGTTGGGCGGGCGGCGCTCGAGCGCGCGAAGGCCGCAGCATTAAAGCGAACGCTTGTGGGCCTGGAGATGATCGACCGCGGCATCGCCCGTGATCAATACTGCTGCTGCAATGAAGCAGGTGAAACCATCGGGGTTGTGACGAGCGGCTCTCCCTCGCCTACTCTGGGGAAAAATATTGCGCTGGCTTACGTTCGGCCCTCGTATTCCCCGGTCGGCACCATCGTTTACGTGGAGATTCGCGGCCAGAAATGCAAGGCGCAGGTGGTTCCGACGCCTTTTTACAAGCGGCCAAAGAAAACGGCGGCCCCGCAAGTATCGTGAATGGACTGAAAAAGATTCAAGGAGGGGTCTGATGGGATACCCAAAGAACTACCGCTATACGAAAGAACATGAGTGGATCAGCGTGGAAGGTGGTCTCGCCACGATTGGCATCACGGACTACGCGCAGCATGAATTGGGCGATGTTGTGTTTGTCGAATTACCAAAGCCCGGCGCGAAAATCGAACCCGGAAAATCGTTTGGAACGGTGGAATCCGTGAAGGCCGTCAGCGAAATCTATGCCCCGGCCGCGGGCGAAGTCATCGAAGCAAATGCCGATTTGCAGAATTCTCCGGAAAAACTCAATACGGATCCGCATGGATCCGCGTGGCTCATCAAGGTGCGCCTGGCTAGTGCGGCCGACCTGAGCGGACTGATGGACGCCGCGACCTACGAAGCCTACATCGCGGACAAAGGCAAGGAAGCCTCGGCCTAATGCGCTATCTCCCGAAGAGCCCTGCCGAGCGACAAGAAATGCTGGCCGCCATCGGCGCCAAATCCATCGACGAACTGTTTTCCAGCATCCCGGAGCGTTTTCGCCTGCGCGAAGCTTTAAAGATTCCCGGTCCTTTTTCCGAAGCCGAAGTCATTCAGTATTTCAAGGAGCGCGCCGCCGAGAATTCTTGTGGCTACACAAGCTTCCTCGGCGCCGGCGTTTACAATCACCTGCGCTCGGTGGTGACGGACGCCATCATCCAGCGCGGAGAGTTTCTTACCTCGTACACTCCCTATCAGGCGGAAATCACGCAAGGCACGCTCCAAGCGATTTTCGAGTTCCAGACGCTCATGTGCCAGCTCACGGGACAGGAAGTGGCAAACGCTTCGATGTACGACGGCTCGACAGCCACGACCGAAGCCGTCTTGATGGCGGAGCGGTTGACCGGGCGCCAGCGCATTCTCGTGGCGCACTCGGTGCATCCGGAGTATCGCGATGTTTTGAAGACCTACGCGAAGAATTCAGGATTGCGCGTGGAAGAAATTCCGTTGACGCGAAGCGGAACGGTGGATGTGAAAGCGGTGCAAGCAGCGATCAAAGACGACGTGGCGGCGGTGGTCGTCCAGTCGCCAAACTTCTTCGGAGTGATTGAATCCTACGCGCCGCTCGCGGAAGCAGCCCACGCGTCCGGAGCGGTATTCGTTGTTGCCGTAGCCGAAGGCGTTTCCCTCGGGCTGGTTCGGCCGCCGAAGGAGGCGGACATCGTTGCGATGGAAGGTCAGAGCTTCGGCCTCGCCCCCAGCTACGGCGGCCCGTTCGCGGGCGTGATCGCTTCGAAGGAAAAGTACGTCCGGCAGATGCCCGGGCGTCTTGCCGGACAAACAACGGACAGCGAAGGTCGGCGCGGTTTCGTGCTGACTCTGGCGACGCGCGAGCAGCACATCCGCCGCGAGAAGGCCACCTCGAATATTTGCACGAACCAGGCGCTCTGCGCTCTGGCAGCCACGGTACATCTGACGCTTCTCGGCAAAGAAGGCTTGCGCGAGATGGCGGAGCAGAATTTCTCGAAGGCCCAATTCGCGCTCGCGGAGTTGCTGAAGGTTCCCGGGGTACGCCGCACGTTTGACGCGCCATTCTTCAACGAATTCACGGTCGAGCTGCCGCGCTCGGTGAAAATCACTAACACGCAACTCTTGCGGGAAAAAATCATCGGTCCCCTCGCGCTGGGAACGTCGTATCCGGAACTGACGAAGCACGCTTTGGTCTGCGTCACCGAAACCACGACGCGTGCTGAGATCGAGCGATTTGCTGCGGCGTTGAAGCGCTCTCTCGCGCAGCCCATTTAAGTGAACACATATTTTGCAGGGCGAAGCATGCTGTGCACCTATAACCAGAAAGCCGAAAATGAAATACAGAATCAGAAAAGCTTCAAGACACACCAGTCAAAACGAAGGCCTCATCTTCGAAAAATCATCGCCAGGAAAACGCGCCTTCGAATTGCCTCCACTCGATGTGCCGCCGGCCGATACGGCGAAGGTGCTCGGCGTCCATCACCGGCGTGAAGGCGTGGAAGGTTTTCCCGAAGTGAGCGAGATCGAGGTCCTTCGCCATTTCACCCGTCTCTCGACGTGGAACTACGCGATCGACCTGGGCATGTATCCTCTCGGGTCCTGCACGATGAAGTACAACCCTCGCGTCAATGAGTTTGTCGCCCGGCTCGAGGGCATCGCCACCGAGCATCCTTACCAGCCGCAGGAACTTTCGCAGGGTTGCCTGAAAATTCTCCGTCTGCTCGAAAAGTGTCTCCTGGAAATTACCGGCATGGACGCCATCACGCTGCAGCCTGCCGCGGGCGCGCACGGCGAAATGACCGGCCTATTGTTGATCCGCGCCTATTTGGAGAAACAGGGAAACCCCCGCAAGAAAGTATTGATTCCGGACTCCGCGCATGGCACAAATCCAGCCACCGCGGTGATCGCCGGCTACGAAGTCGAAAACATCAAGTCCGAATCGCACGGGCAAGTCGACGTGGAAAAGCTGCGCGAGCTGGTGACGGAAGACGTCGCCGCGTTGATGCTCACGAATCCCTCGACCCTCGGCATTTTCGAGCAGCGTATTCCAGAGATTGCCGAGATTCTGCACGCCAAGGGGGCTTTGCTTTACATGGACGGCGCCAACATGAACGCTCTTGCGGGCATCGCGCGTCCGGGCGATCTTGGCGTCGACGTGATGCACCTCAATCTGCACAAAACTTTTTCCACGCCGCATGGCGGAGGCGGTCCGGGCGCGGGCCCGGTGGCGATGAAGAAAATTCTCGAGCCTTTCCGGCCCGTGCCCATCCTCGCGGAAAAAGAGGGCGGCCGCCTGGCTCTCGAACCGGTGCGGCCAAACTCCATTGGCAAAGTGAAAGCCTTCAACGGCAACTTCGGCGTGCTCGTGCGCGCGCTCGCTTATATCCTCGCGTACGGTCCGGGTGTGCGGCAAGCGACGGAAGACGCGGTGCTGAACGCGAATTACATCCGAAAGCATCTTGAAGGCGTTTACGATCTGCCCTATTCCCTGCCCTCCATGCACGAAGTCGTATTCAGCGACGCCATCCAGAAAAAAAACGGTGTGAACACCGTGGACATCGCCAAGCGCCTGATCGACTACGGCTTTCACCCGTACACCACGGCGTTTCCGCTGATCGTGCCGGGCGCATTGATGATCGAGCCGACCGAATCTGAGTCGAAGGAGGAGTGCGACCTGTTCATAGACGCGATGAAAGCGATCGCCGAGGAAGCCGCCGCAGACCCGGAACTTGTGAAAACGGCGCCACACACCACGCGCGTCCGGCGTCTCGATGAAGTGGGAGCCGCAAGAAAACCCATTCTGCGCTGGAAACCCGCAACCCCTCGCAGCGAGGCTGCTGACTGAATCGGCGCGGGCGATTTCGTTCGCGACACAATCGAAGTTGTAGCAAATCTCCCGAGCACCTTCGCTGTTAGAATGTACAAAGTTAATTCCACTTGTGATTGAAGCTCGTATGACACCCGCGCTCGAAGCCCGACTTCCGAAATCACTAATCCTGCTGCGCGGATACGATCGTCACAAATTTCTTTCCGATCTTGTCGCCGGCATAACCGTGGGGCTGGTTGCCCTGCCGCTGGCCATGGCCTTTGCCATCGCCTCAGGCCTCTCGCCGCAAGCCGGGCTCTATTGCGCGATCGTGACGGGATTCTTGATTTCCGCCCTTGGCGGCTCGAAAACTCAGATCGGCGGCCCCACGGGCGCATTCGTGGTGGTTGTGGCCGGAATTGTCGCCAAGCACGGCGTGAGCGGGCTATACATCTGCACGATGATGGCGGGCGTTTTGCTTGTGCTGCTCGGCGTGACAGGCATGGGTGCCATGGTGAAGTATTTCCCTCGTCCCGTCGTCGTGGGCTTCACCAACGGCATCGCCATTCTCATTGCCAGCACGCAGATTCGCGACTTTTTTGGCTTGCGCATGGATCACGTCCCTGGCGATTTCTTCCACCGCATGCGGGCGTTCGGGCAGGCCTGGAACACGTTTTCCGTGCCTGCAACGGCCGTCTCGATCCTTTCGATCGCGGTGATGGTTTTCTGCCTGAGGTATGCCAAGAAAATTCCCGGTGCGATCCTCGTCACCATTGGCGCCACTGCCGCCGTCACGCTTCTCCATCTGCACGTGGAAACAATTGGAACGCGTTTCGGGGGAATTCCCAGCGGCCTTCCCAAGCTAGTCATCCCGGAATTTCACTACGACATCTTCCGGCAGCTTTTGTCCTCGGCTTTTACGGTGGCCATGCTCGGCGCGATTGAATCGCTCATGTCCGCCGTGGTCTCCGACCGCATGAGCAACGATAAGCACAATCCCAACGTGGAATTGATCGGACAAGGTGTGGCAAACATCGTCTCCCCGCTGTTCGGCGGATTGCCTGCCACCGGCGCCATCGCTAGAACCGCCACAAACGTGCGCTCCGGGGCGAAGACTCCTGTCGCTGGAATGATTCATGCTTTGACGTTGCTGGCGATTGTTCTGTTCGCTGCACCCCTCGTAAAAGACGTGCCGCTTGCCGCCCTGGCCTCCATTTTGTTGATCGTTGCCTACAACATGGGCGATTGGGAGGAAATTCCTGAAATCTTGAAATTGAGCACCGCTGATATTGCCGTCTGGCTACTCACCATGACGCTGACCGTCGTCACGGATCTGACCTTTGCCGTCGAAGTAGGCATGGTGCTCGCTGCCCTCATGTTCATTCGCAAAGTTTCGAGAACGACGACCGTCAGCCCTGTCACGAAAGACTATGTGGAAGACAGCCGCGTGCACGTTCTTCAAGGCAAGGACATTCCCGACTACGCCATCGTCTACCGCATTCACGGGCCGTTTCTTTTCGGCGCGACCGACAAATTCGCCGATATTCTCCATTCCATCGACAAACTGCCGCCCGTCGTCATCCTGCGATTGCGGAATATGACGGCGATTGACGCCACCGGGCTTGGCGCTATTCACGACCTGGCGGACACGCTTCACGATTCAGGCCGCTCATTGCTGCTTTGTGGCGCGCGCGAACAACCTTCGCAACTGATGAAACAAGCAGAGTTCGAGCGCCACGTGGGAGCGGAAAATATCTGCGGCAGCATCACCGAAGCATTAGAGCGTGCTGCTGAAGTCTATCGCGAGAAGCACGCCGATAAAGACGCGGCTCTGAATGCGCCGACACGTTGAAATCCCGGCAAAGCTTCTTTTCCACAGTCCTGTAAGACAGTACCGGCCCGGCACTCCCCGCCCCTTCACTCCAAATTCGCTCGACCTCGATCGCGATTCACCAAACCGACATTCGCCATTCTCCGCCCTGTAACACGAAGCTCCTAGTCTCTACGCCGGGACGCTCGTTTCGATTCCCTTCACAGAAAAAAGGAGATTCACTTGAAACACAGATTGCTAGCAGTTGCACTGTCCTTCGGGCTGATCGGCGCCGCGCTTCGAGTTCCCGCGCGGGCGAACGATGGGCTCGGTGAAGGACAAAAGATCAGGCACGTTCTGCTCATTAGCGTGGACGGCCTGCACGCTCTGGATGTTGCGAACTACGTAGCCGCCAATCCCAATTCTGCCTTGGCCGAGTTAGCTGGCCACGGAATCACCTATTCGAACGCGCGTACCCCGGCCAACTCGGATTCCTTCCCTGGTCTGCTGGCGCTGGTAACCGGCGGGTCTCCCATCAGCCACGGGCTGTTTTACGACGTCAGCTACAATCGCAGCATCTTCGACCCCACGAACACGAGTTGCACGCCCCCAGTTGGTAACATGCAGGTATTTGACGAAAGCATCGACCAGTACTCTGGCACTCCACCGGTCTCGCTAAACGCGATTAATCCGAATGCATTGCCGAACCATCTGGACGCGAACGGCCACTGCGTCCGGCTCTTTCCCCACCAGGCGATGAAGACGAACACCATCTTCGAAGTGGTTAAGGCCAATGGCGGGCACACGGCTTGGGCAGACAAGCACCCCGCCTATGACTTGGTGAACGGCCCCTCCGGCACGGGCGTCGATGATCTGTACACGCCGGAAGTCACCAACTTTGGCGGGTTCGACAACACCGTCAGCGTCGTTTGCACCGTAAACAATGACGCTCTAAAGGTTCAGGGAATCCTCAACGAAATCAAGGGCTTGAAGCACGACGGGACGCCCGGAACGGGCACTCCAACCGTGTTCGGCATGAACTTTCAGGGAGTGAGCGTGGGGCAGAAGCTGTCAACGGACAACGCCGCGGGCCTCTGCACCGCCGACACAGCGTTTACGGGAAAGCCCGGCGGCTACAAGGATGGCTCGGGCACACCGACGGATGTTCTCTGGTACGCGCTGCAGCAGACCGACGCTGCGCTAGGCAGCATGATTCAGGCGCTCAAGGACCAGCACATTTACAACTCGACACTGTTCATCGTCGGCGCGAAGCACGGCCAGTCGCCGATCAACCCAGCCAAAATCAACAAGCCGGGTCACTTCGCGGATCTCGTTGCCGCGTTGCCGGATGCCGCGACCAACCCCGGCGCCATTGCGATCGCCAACGCCAACGCTTGCGGCACAGGCGCTTGCGGTTTCGTCCAGGATGACGATATCGCTTTGATCTGGCTGCAGGACCAGAGCCAGACGGGGGCCGTTGCCGACTATCTGAATGCCAACGCAAAAGCCTTGTTCATTGATGAGGTTATGGCAGGCAGCGAGATCAATCTCAAGTTTAACAGCCCGCTGACGGACGCCGCCACGCCCGATGTGCTCGTGCAGCCCATCTACGGAACGGTCTACACGGGTTCGACGGCGAAGAACGCCGAGCACGGTGGTTTCAGCTTCGGCGACACCAACGTCGGCCTTGTCGTGTCGAACCCCGCTCTGCATGCGCGCATCGTCAAGACTCCCGTAGCCACCTCACAGGTTGCGGCGTCCATTCTAAAAGCGCTCGGTATCAATCCCAGTGAACTTGGGGCCGTGCAAAAAGAAGGTACCACCGTTCTGCCTTTCCTCTTTGGAGGCAGCGACTGAAGATGAACGGTCGCCGCAGAAAATGATCGAGTGCCTGGGGCGTTCCGAAACCTCGGAGCGCCCTATCCCTTTGATAGGCCAAGCGCGACCCTGCCACGATGGCGTCTGCGGTTTTGCGCGTTGTGAACCTGGCGTTATTTCGGGAACCGGATACTGTCCAGAATCGCGGAAAAGGTTTTGTCGTAGTTGCTGTAGACCTTCTGCGGAGCGACGCACACAAACGCGAAAACTCCTTCCGGCCGCATCACCGTGATAACCCAATCCGTTTCCGCACCGCCTGCGGGAGAATCGTTATTCAAATACGTCGAGAGCCCGCGCTTGCCATTCAAGCGCACCCGCTCGGGTTGACGCGCGATTTTCATGTTTGGATTGGACTGTTGCAAACCCTGAATCACTTGCCGGGTCGCGTTGTCCAAGGCGTTCGATTCGCCCGGATCACCGCTGGCCTGGGTTATGCTGACTATGAAGCCGTACGCGAGCACGCTGTGGCCGCTGCCGTCGTCCACGATTCCGCCCTCCGGTGAAAACGAGACACCACCGCTGTTGCTATCGGGATATTTCTTCCAATTATCCGGATACTTCAGCGTGTACAAGTTCGCTTGATACCCGGCGAAGTTGCCGGATGGCGGAGCCGGTGCAGCCATGGCTCCGGGCGCCCCAGGGCCCGCCTTTTTCACAACCGGCAAAGCCAGGACCTCGCGCTTGGCCGCTTCGAATTCGGCTGAATCCCGCTTCGCATTGGGCGGAACGCCGCCCAGTTTGTCGATTTCTTCGTCCACGCGCTCGATGCGGTGCTCCGGATTGGGATGGTCGGAGAAAAACTCCGGCGGGTTTTTCCCTTTCGTGTCCGCCCCGAGCTTTTCAAAAAACTGCGCCAGCGCGCGCGGATCATAGCCAGTATCATAAAGAACTTGCGTCCCCATGGTGTCCGCTTGCGATTCCGCCGTGCGCGAGTAGCGGAGCAGCACTCCGCCAGCCGCAAAGGAACCGAGCTGCGTCAGAAGAGCCCCTCCTGTCGAGCCCCCAAAAATTCCGCCGGCAATTCCCAGAACGCCCTGCGCGGCCTCAGCCTTAGTGGCTTGATTAGTGCCGTGGCGCAGCGCCACGTGGGACAGCTCATGCGCCATCACTCCGGCGAGCTGCGCTTCGTTGTCCGCGGCTTCAATCGCGCCGCGATTCACGAACACATATCCGCCCGGCAACGCGAAGGCATTGATCGCTTTGTCGTTCACGCAGTGAAATTCGAATGGATATTCTACGCCGCCAGTGGGCAGCTTCGCCGCCAGGCGCATCCCCAGCTGCGTCAGGTAGGCGTCCACCTTGGGGGCGTTGCAGAGCGGCAATTGCTTTTCTGCATCCAGTGCAGCTCGTTTCCCGACTTCGACGTCTTGCTGCGGCGAAAACATGTTCCAGCCCGGCTTTAACTGCGTGCGCTGCGCCAATGCACATGGGACCGCGGTAAAGAATCCCAGGGCCATACCGGCGCTCATCGCACGGTGGACACAAAATGTTCGATACTTTGCACCGGCGGTTACCGATGTGCTTCTTAAACCTGCCCGATGGATACCCACGACGACCTCCAAGAAACCTTGCGAGGTAGGATGGCTTCTCAGCACGCACGGTTACTTTACAATGGGCCACGAAAAAAGAAAAAACCCGGGCGGTGGGCTACCCGGGCGGACCAGAGAGATAAGAAAATTTGGGTTAGCGGGCTAGTCGCGGAGTGGGCTCTGGAGAGAGTGTTACGCTAGGCGCATCCGCAGTCTTGCCGCTCCGCGCGGGAACCGCGCGCGCCTGAGCAACCGGGTCTGGCTTGCGCACAGGCAATGCCAGGTTCTCGCCTTCGCGAACGAACGTGAGCCGGTCCTGCTGCTTGTTCCAATCAATGCAAACCAGGTCGCCCAGATGAACTTGTTCCGTCGCCAACAAATTGGCCATGGGATACACGACGTGCCGTTCGATGGCGCGCTTGAGGTGCCGGGCGCCATAGCGCTGGTCCGTCCCTTCCTGAAGGAGAAAATCGCGTCCCGAAGGCGTCACGCGAAACAGGAACTGGCCCTTCGCGGTTTCCAGCACGCGCTGCTGCACCTGCGCCAGTTCGATCTCCAGAACTTGCTCGAGCTGCTCGCGCCTCAATGGATGAAATACAAC
Source organism: Candidatus Udaeobacter sp. (assembly GCA_035511855.1). GTDB lineage: Bacteria > Acidobacteriota > Terriglobia > Acidiferrales > UBA7541 > Acidiferrum. The sequence goes on along the minus strand of DATKEV010000181.1, from coordinate 11,370 downwards.
CACTTTGTCGAGGCGATTCATGAATTCCGGGGAGAACTTGCGCCGCGCCGCTTCCTTGGCCGTGCGCTCCACTTTCTCGTCAAGCCCAGCGGACGGCTTATCCGACGGCTGGATGAATCCCATTCCACCGTTCATCAATTCGGTGATTTCCCCGCCGCCCAGATTCGAGGTGAGAAAAATGACGGTCTGCGAGAGATCCACGCGGCGGTTGTCGCCGAGCGTTAGTGTGGCCTTGTCCAACATCCCCAGTAGCAATTGCCACAGGGCGTCGCTGGCCTTCTCGATTTCGTCGAAGAGCAAAAAGCTCAGCTTCAATCTGTCCGTATGGCTGGCCGCCAGCGCTTCCTGCGTGATCAGCGGGTGGGTTTCGCGGTGGCCCAGGTAGCCTGGGGGCGAACCAATCAACTTGGCGATTTCATGGGAGTGCTGAAACTCCGCACAATCCACTTTGATGACCGTGCGCGCGTCTCCAAAGAGAATTTCGGCGGCCGCTTCCACAATGCGCGTCTTGCCCGAACCCGTTGGCCCCAGGAATAGCAGGTTCCCAACCGGGCGTCCCGGCGAGTTCAATCCCGCGCAAAACACCTGAAACATGTCCACGAGGGACTGTACGCCCTCTTCCTGTCCCACGATCTTCGCCCGCAGGGTCGAATGAAAATCACGCGTATCATTGCTTCGGATGGTTGGGTCCAATTGGTGTCGGACGGCGGCTTTCATGTCTGCAACCTTCCTCGCGTCGAGTACGCTCAAACGCGTTGCGCGTCTCATACTTGCGCACTCCTTGGTCAGTGCATGGGGGATGCCAATCTTTTCCAAGGGTTGCAGAGGTGGAAACAACTGCAAAATCAACGACATACGGAATTTCCAAAAACGGAAATGTCTCATTTTGTGAGACTGTGTTCCATCTCTGTGCAAAGTGAGAGTGGGCAAACAGTTTCCGTCAGCCCTCAAACGACAAAAAGGGGCGCCCCGTGCTTCGACGCCCCGCCTAGGAAAAGTTGAAGTTTTACTTTAACTATTCGACCGATCCGGCTTCTTCCGCCCTTGCGAGGCTGCGGCGGGGCTTGCGCCTGGCTGCGCTGCTCGCGATTTCCTTTCTTCACTCACGTTTTCTGTCGGCATCTCCGCGGACTTGCCGTCCTTCACTTCCGGGATGGTTGCGGCCGCAGCCTGCTGCCGTCCGGAGTGCACGATTGCGCCCTCGCCCTCGCGCACGAATGTAAGCCGATTATGGGTCTCATCCCAATCAATACAAACCAGATCGCCCAGATTGACCTGGTCCGTTGCCAGTAGATTCGCCAGCGGATAGACCACGTGCCTCTCGATGGCACGCTTTAGGTGTCGCGCGCCGTAGCGTTGGTCTGTGCCTTCCACTAACAGAAAATCCCGCCCCGCATCTGTCACTCGGAAGAGAAATTGCCCCTTGGCCGTGTCCAGAACGCGCTGCTGCACCTGCCCCAGCTCGATATTCAGCACTTCCTGGAGCTGCTCGCGCTGGAGCGGATGAAATACCACCACTTTGTCCAGCCGGTTCATGAATTCTGGGGAGAACTTGCGCCGCGCGGCTTCGACGGCGGTTCGTTGCACTTTTTCGTCCAAGCCGGATTCCGGCTTGTCTTTGGGCTGAATAAAGCCCATGCCGCCTTGCATCAGCTCGGCAATCTCACCCCCGCCGAGGTTCGAAGTGAGAAAAATCACCGTTTGGGACAGATCGACCTTGCGGTTGTCTCCTAAGGTTAGAGTCGCCTTATCCAGCATGCCAAGCAGCAACTGCCACAACGCGTCGCTGGCCTTTTCGATCTCGTCAAAGAGCAGGAAGCTAAGCTTCAGCTTATCCGTATGGCTTGCGGCCAGCGACTCCTGCGTGATCAGCGGATGAGTTTCGCGATGCCCCAGATAACCCGGCGGCGAGCCGATCAGCTTGGCGATTTCGTGGGAATGCTGGAACTCCGCGCAATCCACTTTGATGACCGCGCGGGGATCACCAAAGAGAATCTCCGCCCCGGCCTCGACAATGCGCGTCTTGCCCGAACCCGTCGGTCCGAGGAACAACAAGTTCCCAACTGGCCGGCCCGGCGAGTTCAATCCCGCGCGGAAAACCTGGTATAGGTCCACGAGCGCCTGGACGCCTTCTTCCTGCCCCACTATCTTCGACCGCAACGCCTTCTGAAAATCGACCGTATCCGTGCTGCGTTTGCTTGGATCGAGTGCAAGAGTGTAATCGCTCATGACCGCCTCCTAGCGTCCCCGCCCATGCGGGTTGGCACTGCCAAAACGCCCGCGCCCACGTTCAAACTGGTCGAGCTTGACATGAATGGTCGACTGCAGGAGCCGTAACTGCACCAGCAACTCCCGCGCCACCGCGGGTGATTCCGAGATTCGGAGGAGTGGCGGAAAGAGATCCGCCAGGTCGAGATTGAGGGCTCGAAGCGTGGCAACAAGTTTTTGAACCGCGGGAGAGCTGGGATCGCCCAGATTTAACTGGTGGTTCACCTGTTCGCGCAGCGCTCGCCAATTGAGCTCCACGAACGGGTGCTTTTTTGAAACTTCGCGAACCACGTCATCCGTAATTCGCGCGCGATCTCCCAGGCGAGCAAGGTGCAGTTGTCGCACTTTTCCGCCGCGGCGCACGTTGTGTACCAGATAGAACGAATTTCCTTTGCGGCGGACAAAAGCCATGACCTTACCTATGCCTCGCTTCAGCCCGTGTAGTGTAATTCTCTTCCACTACACTCTGCAATATAAGATGCAGCATTTTGTCAAAAGTTGCATCTAAAAAGTAACGCTTCGAAGGTAACGGGAACGGCACAACCTTCCTCATCACTTTTTTTGTTGCGTTCCATTTGTTCTACGCATCCTCGAATCTTCTTCACGTCTTGTCTTCCTACTCTTATTACCGCAATTGGATGCTTGCTATTCCCTGGCGCTTTCTATTTCATCGGCAAGAAACGCCTATGGCATTAAACCCGGCAGTTTCATTTTTCTCTTGTTCTTCGTTGCGTGCACACTTACCATGACGCACGCAATTTCCGGAAACTTCTTGACCGGTTGGGGATTCGACAAAAATGTCTTGGGATCACGTCTACCGATACGTACAACGAATTCCCCGCGGCCGGGTTCTAACGTATGGGGCGCTCGCTAAAGCCTTGCGACTGCCTGGCGGCGCGCGCACCGCGGGCCGCGCCATGGCCGCCACTCCTTCCGGCAAGGGTATCCCCTGGCACCGCGTTGTCGGCGAACGCGGAAAAATTCTCATCCGCGAACCCTACGCCTCTTTGCAAAAAAAATTACTTGAGAGCGAAGGCGTAAAAATCGTCGAATCCCGCATCGACTTGAAACTCCATCTCTGGAAATCTCCCTCGAAATCCAAACTAAAACGGAAGGCTTCGCGCAAACGTACGAAAAAATGAAGCCACTGCCGGCAGGTGCGCTCGCCTTGCGAGACACGCACCGATGTGCGGTATGCTATACGCTCTCTAACGGCCCCCTGCGAGTGGGGGCGCATGACGATGACGAATTCCATTCTTCAGGTAGAAAACCTTGTAAAGCGTTACGGCGATGTCGAAGCCGTGCGTGGCGTCAGCTTCAATGTGGAAGAAGGCGAAGTTTTCGGTCTGCTCGGGCCGAACGGCGCCGGAAAAACCACCACCGTCGAAATTCTGGAAGGCCTTCGCGACCCTGACGGAGGCCACGTCTCCGTTTGCGGCCTAGACCCACAACGCGAATCGGCGGCCCTCAAACATGAAATCGGCGCCGCGCTGCAATCCACTGCCCTTCCCGACAAGCTGCGCGTCATGGAAGCTCTGCGTCTATTCGCGAGCTTTTACAAGCGCGGCCGCAAGCCCGAGGAACTGCTCCAGCGCTTTGGCCTCGAGGAGAAGCGCAACACGTTTTACAACCAGCTTTCCGGCGGCCAAAAGCAACGCCTGGCCCTCGCGATGGCTTTGGTCAACGATCCGAAGGTAGTTTTCTTAGACGAACCAACGGCCGGGCTCGATCCGCAAGTGCGCCGCGAAATTTATGACATTATCGAGGAATTGCGCCGGGAGAAAAAAACCATTCTCATGACCACGCACTACATCGAAGAAGCGGAGCGCCTCTGCGACCGCGTCGCCATTGTGGACCACGGCAAAGTCATTGCCCTCGGTACTCCCCGCGAGTTGAAGGCGCACTCCGGCGGCGCCACGCGCATCGAGGTCCGCCTCTCGAAGCCCGAATCCAACGGTGCCCTGAAGAATCTGGAAGGCGTGACCGACGCGCGCGAAGTCGACGGCACTTATGTGCTTCACTCGAAGCGCCCGCCGCAAACCATCGTTTCTCTGGTCAAACATCTGGAAGCCGCGGATAACGAGCTCGTCAGCCTCGAAATCGCCACGCCCTCTCTCGAAGACGTGTTTATCGAAATGACCGGGAGGAGGTTGCGCGATTGAAAAACTTTGTCGCACTCACGCGCATGCGCATCCACCTGGCCTTGCGGAACAAAATGTTCTTCTTCTTTGTCCTGGTCATGCCTTTTGCTTTTTTCTTCATCTGGTTGGGAGTATTTGCCAAGGGCCTTCCGCAAATGGTGGCGTTTTATCTCGGCCCCGTCCTCGCGTTTAATGTAATGGGCAGTTTCTGGGGCCTCAGCGCGACTCTTGTCACATTCCGGGAACAGGGAATCCTGCGGCGCTTTCACGTCGCCCCAGTGACTGCCAGCGACCTGCTCGCGTCGAGCATCGTCGCCAATTTCGTGCTCACCATTCCCACAGTGTTGGTCGAATTGTTCCTCGCCCGTGTCCTTTTTCACGTTCCGAGTCTTGGTAATCCCATTTCGCTTTTCTTGCTGATCTCCGTCGGCATTATCTCTTTTGGCTCGCTCGGATTGGTGGTGGCCAGCGTGACCAACACCATGCAAGAGACCCAGGTGCTGAACCAGCTCCTCTGGCTGCCTTTGATCTTTCTCTCCGGGGCCACCTTCCCCCTGGCCTTTTTGCCGCGCACCGTGCAGCGGTTTGGCCTATTTCTTCCGGCCACCTACCTCGTTAATGGTCTTCAGCAGACCATCGTGAACTCCGCCACAGCCTGGAGCCGTTATGCGGAAATCCTTTCCCTTGCCGTCTGGGCTTGCCTCACTTTTTTCCTGTCCGCCCAGCTCTTTCGTTGGGAGCCCGAAGCCAGGACTCCGCGTCGGGCAAAGCTGCTTGTTGCAGCCACAGCGATTCCATTTCTGCTCTTGGGCGTCGTTGAGAACAGGACCGATCGCATCCTCCTCGAAGCCAAGTCGGCGTTTCTCACGATGACTTCGGCGATGTCTGCACCTGGGAGTGGCACCGTCGATTCTTCTAGGAAGCCCGGGACCGAGGAAAAACCATCCGATCTCACGCCAAAATAATTGCGGTAAGCGCCAAATTGGTTCAAGAATGGCCCCATTTAGTAATCGGTCCGCATTGACGCTCCTCCTCGTGTACCGTATTCTGCGATATCGAGTTGTCATCAGCGAGTGGCACCATCGAAAAGGGAGCATTTATGCCGATTCAGGCGACCGAGAAAATTTGGCGCAACGGAAAATGGATCAATTGGGACCAAGCCACGATCCACGTTCTATCTCACGTGGTGAGCTACGGCTCCGCGGTATTTGAGGGCATCCGCTGCTACGAAACCAAGCAAGGCCCCGCGATTTTCCGCCTCCGCGAACACATGCAGCGCCTCATCAACTCCGCGAAGATCTACCGCATGGAGCTTCCCTATTCCGTGGATGTATTCGCCAACACCGCCTGTGAGCTGGTTCGCCTCAACAAACTGAATTCCTGCTACGTGAAGCCCATCGTGCTGCGGGGATACGGCGAAGTTGGCGTCAATCCTCTGAGCTCACCGATCGATATTTATATGGCCTGCTGGAGTTGGGGCGCCTATCTTGGCCCCGAAGCGCTGACCAAAGGCGTCGATGTCGGCGTCAGTTCCTGGACGCGCATCGCCCCGAACACGCTGCCTGCGATGTCCAAAGCTGCCGCGAATTACATGAACTCGCAGCTCATTCGCATGGAAGCATCCTTTAACAACTATGCCGAAGGAATCGCCCTGGACACGGATGGCCACGTCAGCGAAGGCTCCGGCATGAATCTGTTTCTCGTGCACGACGGAAAGCTTTACACCCCGCCGCTGGCTACCAGCATTCTTCCGGGCATTACGCGCGACGCGGTCGTGAAGCTCGCCGAAGATTTGAGCGTTCGATGCTCGGAATCGGTCATCCCGCGCGAAATGCTTTACATTGCGGACGAAGTCTTCTTCGTCGGCACCGCCGTGGAAATTACGCCCATCCGCTCGGTCGATCATATCCAGGTGGGCAAGGGCGTCGCCGGACCCGTCACCCGCAAGCTGCAGGAAGAATTCTTTGCCGTGACGAGCGGTGCCAAGCCTGACCGCCACAACTGGCTTACGCCGGTCAACGCTCCCGTCGCCGTCGTCTCGCGCTAGCCAAACGTCGCTGCGATTGTCTTTGTAGGGGCGCAGCATGCCGCCCCTGACTACTTCGCTTGACCGCTCGCTGACAATGCAACAAAAAATTCCGGCAGCGAAACACCGTCCGCATCATCGCATGGGGACAGTGGGAATGAGGGGGAATGTGCGGCTCTCGCGACACGAAAACGACCATGGTATAATGACCATAGTTATAATGGAGTTTCAGAATGAAGAAGATGGCAGCGGGTGTCTTCAAGACAAATTGTCTTGCCGTCATGGATGAAGTTCAATCCAAGCGCGAGACTGTCGTAATCACAAAACACGGCAAGCCGGTGGCGAAGCTCGTCCCGGTGGGACCGCAAGTCGACGACATTTTCGGTTTTCTTCGCGGCAAGGTAACCATCACTGGCGACGTCGTTTCGCCTGCCCTTTCACCGGAGGATTGGGGCGAACTCTGGTGATTCTTGTCGACACACATGTCGTGCTTTGGCTGACTTCTGATCCTGCCAAGCTGTCCCGCAAAACCAGGATAGCGATTGAAGAGGCGCGCAAGAATGGAGAGGGCCTGGCAATCTGCGATATTACCCTCCTGGAGTTGACCATGCTGGCGAGTAAAGGCCGCATCCACCTTGGTATCAGCCTCGAGTCCTTCCTGCAGGAAGTCGAAGCCCGCTTTGTCGTCCTCCCGATAACCGGCCGTGCCTGTGCGCGCGCCATGGGATTTCCTGCAGCCTTCCCCAAAGATCCAGCCGATCGCATTATTGGAGCCACCGCGCTCGTCGAGGGGCTTTCTCTGATTACTGCGGATCGTGAGATTCATCGCTCCAAAGTGGTTCACACGATCTGGTGAGAAGAGTAGGAAAGACCGAGCTGTCGACTATGGACTGTGGACTGTCAACCGTTTCGTCATGCGTTGACTCACTTGGCTGTAGCCCCTATCATTTCGCACAGCAGCAATCCACCTCATGACCGACGAAACCATCTCTCATTACCGCATCCTCGAGAAGCTTGGTGGCGGCGGCATGGGCGTGGTCTACGCAGCGGAGGACCTCAAGCTCGGCCGCCGCGTAGCCCTCAAATTCCTGCCTGACGAACTGAACAAGAACTCGCAAGCCCTGGAGCGCTTCCGCCGCGAAGCCCGCGCCGCCTCCGCGCTCAACCATCCCAACATCTGCACCATCCACGACATTGACGAGCACGAGGGCCGTTACTTCCTTGTTATGGAACTGCTTGAGGGCGAAGACCTCAAACAACGTGTGGCAGCGAAACCGTTGACATTCGAAATGCTTCTCGACTTGGGCATCCAGATCGCTGAAGCTCTCGACGCCGCGCATCGAAAAGGCATCGTGCACCGCGATATCAAGCCCGCAAATATTTTCATCATCTCGCGGGGCCAGGCAAAGCTGATGGATTTTGGCCTCGCCAAACTCCCGCCCGACGGCAACGCTCCTGGATCCACTCTCGGATCGCCCGGAGGCGCCACAACCGAGGAGGCACTCACCAGTCCCGGCGTGGCCATGGGCACAATCGCGTATATGTCTCCTGAGCAAGCCCGCGGCGAAGAACTCGATGCTCGAACCGATCTCTTCAGTTTCGGCGCAGTCTTGTACGAAATGGCCACGGGCCGTGTCGCATTTTCCGGCCCGACCTCCGCCGTCATCTTTCATGCGATTCTCGAACGCACGCCTCCGCAACCGAGCAAAGTGAATTCCGCCCTCCCAGCGCGTTTTGACGAAATCGTCTCCAAGGCTCTGGAAAAAGATCGCTCTTTGCGCTACCAGAGCGCCGCGGAAATCGGCGCCGACCTGAAGCGCCTCAAACGCGACACCGACTCGACGCGCGTTACGGCGGCCACCCCGACAGCCGCAAAAATCGGCCCTCGCCCCAGCAGGGCTGGTCGGTATATCGGTCTTGTCGTTGTGGTCGCGGTGGCCGCCGTCGTCGGCTGGTATGGTTTGCGTCGCACCAAACAAGAAACGCCGCATGCCGCGGTTACTGCCGTTTCGATCGATTCGCTAGCTGTACTGCCGTTCGTCAACGCGAGCGGCGATCCCAATGCGGAGTACCTGAGCGAAGGCATCACGCAGGGGCTGATCAGCGCGCTCTCCCAACTTCCCAATTTGAAAACTGTTTCTTTGATGTCCGCCTATCGCTACAAGGGAAAATCCATCGATCCGCCCGCGGTCGCGCGCGAATTGGGAGTCCACGCCATCCTCACCGGCCGCATGACACAGCAAGCCGACAACCTCTCGATCAGCGCCGAGTTGATTGACGCTGAACAGGACCGTGAACTCTGGGGCAAGCAGTATCAACGAAAGCTGGCCGACGCTACCACTCTGCAATCGGAGATTACCCAGGACATCACGGAGAATCTGAAGCTGAAACTCAGCAGCGCGCAGCGAAATCTCATGGCCCAGCGGCCCACGCAAAACTCGGAAGCCTATCAGCTCTATTTGCAAGGCAGATTTTATTGGAACCGACGAACCACCGACGGGGTGAATAAGGCGATTGACTATTTTCAGCAAGCCATCGCGAAGGACCCCAATTTCGCTCTCGCCTACGCCGGCCTTGCCGACTCCTACTTCTCTCTAGCGATCAACAGCGCCGTCCTCTCTCCGAAGGAAGCTGGCGCGAAAGCTCGCCAGGCTGCAGAAAAAGCTTTGGAGCTGGATCCCTCCCTGGGCGAAGCTCATGCCTCGATGGGGATCGCCCTCTTAATGTTCGAATGGGACTTTGCCGGGGCGGATCGCCAGTTCCGTCGGGCGATCGAACTCAATCCCGGCTACCCCTATGCCCACTCCTGGTATTCCCTGCTATTGAGTTCCCTTGGCCGCTATGACGATTCCGTCCAGCAGGCCCGCAAAGCGATGGATCTCGAACCGTTCATGCCCATCCTTCAAGTAAACCTTGGTATGTCGCTGATGTTCGCCAAGCGCTTTGCAGAGGCTGAAGAAGAATTCCGCAATGCGCTCGAAATGGACCCCAACTTCCCCGTCGCTCACTGGGGATACGCCGAACTCCTGCTAGTGCAAAGGAAGCTTGATGAGGCTGTGTCGGAAATGGAGAAGACGGTTCAGCTGGTGCCGGAATCCTCCTACTATCGCGGCTATCTTGGCTACACCCTGGCGAAGGCCGGCAGAACCGAGGAGGCCCGAAAAATCCTGGGCGAGTTAACCGAAGAAGCGAAAACACAGTATGTCTCCTGGAGGGGAATCGCGGACATCTATGAAGGCTTGGGGGAGAAAGATCACTCCTTTGCCGCACTGGAGCTCGCGTATCAGCAGGGCGATACTCCTATGTACAGAATAAGAGCGGCGGCAGATGCGGATTCGCTGTGGAAGTCAGATCCGCGTTTCGCGGGCCTACTAAAAAAAATCGGGCTGCCGCCACTGAACTAAAGATGATGCTCGGCGCGGCGCGGCAGGACTTTCCATCGAAGCCCATCGAAGCGCTAGCGTTCGGCGCGGCATTCCGGCTAGAATGCACAAGTTTGAATCGCATGTGATATCCCGCATCGGCCATAAGTCGTTTGAACCGGACGTGTTCAATCTTCCGGCTTGGGAGGATTCTCGATGTACAATACCGCGCAAAAACTGGTCGCCGAGTTTATCGGCACCTTCGCGCTGATTTTTTTTGGCGCCGGCTCGATCTGCACCGATCAATATTTGCATGGCACCGGCGGCGTCGGCCTCCTGGGCATCGCTCTCGCCCACGGCCTCGCCATTGCGATTATGGTCTCCGCGCTCGGCCATATTTCCGGCGGGCATTACAATCCCGCCGTGACCATCGGTTTTTGGGTCACCAGGCGCGTTAGCACCGTGGACACCATTCTCTATTGGGCGGCGCAGCTTGCGGGCGCAACCGCCGCGGCGTTTCTGCTGAAAGCGGTCGTGCCTGAAGATACTTGGCGCGCCGTCGCACTTGGCACGCCGGAACTCGCGCGCGATTTCCCTCGCTGGGCAGGCATGGCCCTCGAAGCCGTCACTACGTTTTTCCTGGTGCTCGTGGTTTTCGCAACGGCTGTAGATGAAAAAGGTACTTTCAAGGCCATCGCCGGATTCGGCATTGGCCTTACCATTTCGCTTGGCATCCTCGTCGCGGGCCCGCTTACCGGCGCGGCGCTCAATCCCGCACGCGCCTTCGGTCCCGCGTTGGCCGCCACGCACTGGGCCAATCACGGTGTTTACTGGGTCGGCCCGCTTGCCGGAGGCTTCGTCGCCGGCCTGCTTTACGATTCGCTGTACTTAAAAAAGACCTAAATCCCTTTTCCCAAATTGCATTCGGCCTGTCCCCAAGCTCAGGTAACTACACCGCAACCGCCCTGCTCTGCTGCCTTGCCCGCCCTTTTTGCGGGTGCTAATGTGCAAAGTTAGCTGGACTTTTGCGGGGTTAACAGATTATGGCCGTTAGCGTTGACGATCTTCTCCGCCGCGCGGTGGAGAACAAAGCCTCGGACTTGCACCTCAAGGTTGGCAATCACCCCTATTTGCGCGTGGACGGCTTGCTCGCCCCGCTCACCGACGTTTCCCGCATCACGCCGGAAGAGATACTCTCCATGGCCTTCAGCATGATGACCAACCGCCAGAAGCAAAAGTTCAAGGAGACGGCGGAATTGGATATGGCATACGGCGTCGCCGGCCTGGGGCGCTTCCGCGTCAACGTGTTTCAGCAGCGCGGCAACGTCGGCATGGTGTTGCGCGTCATTCCCACGAAAATACGCACCGCCGAAGAGCTGAATCTCCCCCCGGTCGTCGGCAAAATTTGCGAAGAACAGCGCGGGCTCATTCTCGTCACCGGAACTACCGGCTCCGGTAAGTCCACCACGCTGGCGGCGATGATCGACCGCATCAACGCCAATCGCGCTGACCATCTGATTACGATCGAGGATCCCATCGAGTTTCTGCACCGCGACAAGAAAAGTTTCATCAA
>DATKEV010000180.1:0-13226 GCA_035511855.1 Candidatus Udaeobacter sp. | reverse complement strand
GCCGATGCACGGCACTACCGTATTGTGCGTGCGCAAGGACAATAAGGTGGTGCTCATCGCCGATGGCCAGGTGACCATGGGCGAACACGTGATGAAGCACACCGCGCGCAAGACCCGCCGTTTATTCAACGATAAGGTGGTCGCGGGATTCGCCGGTTCCACTGCCGACGCCATTACCCTTTTTGAGCGATTCGAAGGAAAGCTGCAAGAGTTTTCCGGCAACCTCCAGAAGGCGGCCGTCGAGCTCGCCAAGGAATGGCGCAAGGATCGCGCGCTCCGGCATCTGGAGGCGCTGCTGATCGTCGCCGACAATAAAGGTACATTTATCCTATCGGGCAATGGCGACGTCATCGAGCCGGACGACGGCATCGTGGCCATCGGCTCGGGCGGCAGTTACGCGCTCGCGGCGGCCCGCGCGCTGCTGAAGCATTCGAAGCTTCCCGCCAAGGACTTGGCGATGGAGGCCATGCGGATTGCCAGCGAGATTTGTATTTTCACCAATGCAAACTTCACGGTCGAAGAGCTCTAGGGGGCGAGCCTCGCGCAATCCGCCATTTATGCATCAAACTTGACGTCGCCGGGAAAACAGGGGAAGCAGTTTGGCTCGAACCCCAGCGATTTTTCTTTCAACTGTTAACTGGCAACGGTGAACGGTAAACTCAGGGCAGCCGCAGGGCGCACACGGAAAGAGCGAATGAACAGCAAGTCTGAAAAAGAATTGATCGTCGTACCCGGCGGCAATGGCGCGCCCCCGGGAGAAGAGCAGGAACTTCTTCCTCCTCTCGACGACATGACGCCGCGCGAGATCGTGATCGAGCTCGACAAATACATTGTCGGGCAGACGGCCGCGAAACGCGCGGTCGCCGTGGCTTTGCGCAACCGTGTCCGCCGCCAGAAGCTTCCACCGGAAATCGCCGAGGACGTTTTGCCCAAGAACATTCTCATGATCGGGCCCACCGGCGTGGGCAAAACCGAAATCGCCCGGCGCCTCGCGCGTCTTGCCGGCTGTCCCTTCATTAAGGTGGAAGCTTCGAAATATACCGAAGTCGGCTACGTTGGCCGCGACGTCGAATCGATGGTTCGCGACCTTGTCGAGACTTCCATCGACATGATCCGCGAAGAAAAACTGGACGAAGTTGCCGATCGCGCCGAACAAGCCGCCGAGGAGCGGGTGCTTGATCTATTGCTTCCGCCGCCTCCACCACCCGCGCCCGGCACTCCGGAAGCCGAAGCCGCCGCGCATCGCGAGCAAACTCAGCGCACTCGCGAAAAACTCCGCGGCCAGCTACGCGAGGGCAAGCTCGACCAGCGCATGGTGGACCTGGAAGTCCGCGAGCGCGCCATGCCCGCGTTCGAAATCATCTCCAATCAAGGCGTCGAGGAGATGGACGTCAATATCAAGGACATGCTTTCGGGCATGTTCGGCCAACAGAAGAAAAAACGCAAAATGAGTGTCGCCGATGCGTTCGAATACCTGATCCAGGAGGAAGAGAACAAGCTACTGGACATGGATCAAGTTACGCGCGTGGCCGTCGAACGCGCCGAGCAGATGGGCATCATATTCATCGACGAAATCGACAAGGTGGCGGGCCGCGAATCCGGCCACGGCCCGGACGTTTCGCGTGAAGGCGTGCAGCGCGACATTCTGCCGATCATCGAAGGCACTACCGTCAACACGCGCTACGGCATGATCCGCACCGATCACATTTTGTTCATCGCGGCCGGCGCGTTCCACGTAACCAAGCCGTCGGATCTCATCCCGGAACTTCAGGGCCGGCTGCCCATTCGCGTCGAGCTGCAGTCCCTCAAGGAAGAGGATTTCATCCGCATTCTTACAGAGCCGAAAAACGCGCTGATCAAGCAGTACGTCGCCCTGCTCGACACGGAAGGCGTGAAACTCAACATCACGGAAGATGCCGTGGCCGCCGTCGCGCGCTTTGCCACCAGCGTGAACGAGCAGACGGAAAATATCGGCGCGCGCCGCCTGCATACGATTCTCGAGAAAGTTCTCGACGAAATCTCCTTCGAAGCACCTGACCTGAAGAAAAAGAACGTGAAAGTTGACGCCGCCTACGTCAACAAGCAGCTCGCGGACATCGTCAAGAATCAGGATCTGAGCCGCTACATCCTCTGATTCTTGAAACTCGAAAATGGAAAATAGAAAAGGGACGGCCTTTCACAGCACAAGACGCCCCGCGCAAATCCTTGCCATCATCTATTTTCTGCTTTCGATTCTCCCGCTCACCGCTGGTTGCGGAGCGCCGGGAGAACCCACGCCTCCCTCACCGCCAGTTCCCGCAGCGATCACGGATTTGTCGGCTCGCCAGGTTGGTGACGGCGTGCAACTGTCCTTCACTATTCCGTCGAACACCATTGCGGGCGCAAGACTGGCAGCTCCTCCCGCGGTGGAAATTCTGCGCGGGGCATTGAAGCCGGATGGCTCGCCCGATCCAAAATCGTTTCGCGCCGTCTACACCATCCCTGGCGCGCTCGTCGGCAACTACTGTTTCGGGGATCGCATGCGGTTTTCCGATCCCATCGCGCCTGAGGAAAGGAAAGCTCACCCCGGCGCTACCGTTGCTTATCTTGTTCGAACACGGGCTTCTCAGAAGCGCGCTTCCGCGGATTCCAATGTAGTTTCTCTGCGCGTATTTCCGGCGCCGGAGCGCATCTCTTCGGTAGAGGCTCGCGTGACCGAATCAGCGATCGAGTTGAGCTGGCCGGTCCCCGCGCGAACTTCCGCGGGCGAGCCGCTTCCCGCGAAAATCGAATATCGTATCTATCGATCGGAGTTGAATTCTGCTGCGGCCAGTCCTGCTCCTCAAGTTCCGCAACACGGAAAGAGGGAGGCTGATTCTGCGCCGTTTGCGACTTCCGATACGAACAACTACCGCGACACTGCTTTCACCTTCGACCACACCTACGTCTACGCGATTCGGAGCGTCGTCCAAGTCGAAAGCAATTCCGTGGAATCCGCGGACTCCGAACCGGTCACGGTCATCCCGCACGACACCTTTCCGCCTGCCTCGCCGCAAGGCATCGTGGCCGCGGTGCTTCCCGGAGCATCGGCGGGCGCATTCGTTGTGGACCTCTCGTGGTCCATCAACCTTGAAACCGATTTAGCCGGCTACCACGTCTATAGAAGTGAGGAGGAAGGCACACGGGGGCAGCTGGTTACGACCGATCTGTTGCCCGCACCTGCCGTTCGTGATACCTCTGTAGAGCCCGGCCATCGCTACTGGTACACCGTGACTGCCGTCGACCGCGCGGGGAATGAAAGCACGCCAAGCCCGCCTGTCGCCGTGGACGTCACCGAACCATCATCGCAAAACCGGTTCAACCTTTGTTGGCATTATCGGAGCCCAGCATCGGATGGAAATCAGCAGCCATCTACCCGGCTATCGTTGGTTCCACGTTTTTCGCAACGTGGCGGTCCGCACCGGTGTCTACGCGGGCGTATTCCTTACTTTGATCTTTGCCGGGTGGCTTGTGGTTGCCAATCGCGTGCCCATCCTGGAGCGTTTCGCGCTCGAGCGGAATATCGCGGCTGGGGCGTTGCTTGGTCTTTTCGCTCTGGTGCCCATCGTTCGCTTCATGCTGATGCCTGGCCACCTGCTGGCGTCCGGCCTTGTAGCCTGGCTTATCTTCAGCCTGAGCTACCGAATCTTAGGCCTGTTCTTCCGCGAACTCAGCACCCGGCTTAGCCCTTTCCAGGTGTTCATGCTCGGGGCCGTCGTGTACATGATCGTGACCACCGTTTGTTGGATTGGCACAATCATCTGGAAGGCCCGCGGCTCCGATGTTTCTCATCCCAACAATCATGCGAGCTGACTTCCCGTGAAATTCTGCCGATTCGTGTCGCGCCATGCATCTTCCCCTGTTGCTTCGCTACTCTATGGATTGATTGAAGGCGAAAGCGTTCTGGAGATTTCCGGGACGCCGTGGGGCCCATGGTCGAGCACTTCGCGGTCTCATGGCCTCGCTGATGTTCGCCTTCTTGCTCCGGCCGAGCCCTCGAAGATCGTTTGCATCGGCCGGAACTACGCCGCCCACGCCGCGGAGCTTGGCAACGAGGTTCCTAAGGAGCCGCTCATGTTCCTGAAGCCTCCGTCCTCCATTGTCGGCCCCGAGGAGGTGATCGTCCTTACAAAGTACTCGAAAAAAGTAGAACATGAAGGGGAACTCGCCGTGGTCATGGGCCGGCGCTGCGCGCAGCTTTCGGATACCGACGATCCGCTTTCCTACGTCTTTGGATACACCTGTTTGAATGATGTCACCGCGCGCGACCTCCAGAGCAGCGATGTGCAGTTCACGCGGGCCAAGGGTTTCGACACATTTTGCCCCGTCGGGCCGCACATCGAAACGGAACTCAATCCGTCCAACGTCCTCGTCGAGACTCACGTCAACGGGGCGTGCCGCCAATCCGGAAGCACTTCACTGATGATCTATCCGCCGGCCTTCCTTATTCGCTGGATCTCGCGGATGATGACGTTGATGCCCGGCGATGTAATTGCCACCGGCACGCCTGCGGGTGTGGGCCCGCTCGCTGCGGGAGACACGGTCGAGGTCAGCGTCGCCGGTGTGGGCGTCTTATCTAATCCAGTGCACGCGGCGCAAGCGTAGCTACACCGAAGCCGCGCCGTTTCGGTAAAATACGCAGCAATGGGGCTTCGGTGGATGTTAGGAGATTCTGCCGCCGTGGCCCTGTCGCGGGGTTCGCCGAGCGTTGCCAGCGATCCCCCCACTTTGAAATGATGGAGTCTTTACGTTGAAATCTTTGCTCGCTGACTGGAAAGTCGTCCTCGCCATGTGCGGCGCCGCGATCGCTGCGATAGCCATGATTGCTTATGCCTTTTTCCGCCCCGCCGAAGACCCGGAAGAAGTGGAGCGCAAGCGCCGACTACATCTGAACCAGATCGGCCGCATCGCCGAAGGGCAGGTCGTCGAACTCGTCGAGCATCCGCCCGAATCTAAGACGGTGCGCAAAGGATTGTTTGGCGCCAGCGCGCGCCCGCTTGCCGACATGCGCCCGCGCCATCTTGTTTCTTACAGCTACGCAATTTCCGGCGTCACCTATCACACCGCACAGGACATTACCGGGCTGGAAAGCCAGATTCGTCACGAGCGACTCGTTGCCGGGCAGCCCGCCAGCATCAAATACGATGCTTCCAATCCTGTCGATTCCATCATCGTCGCCGATGACTGGTCCGGGTTGCGGTAGATTACCATTTGCCAGCAGGGCCAGCTGCTCGCGTTCTTCCACGTTCTGATTTCCCCCGGCTTGCGCTATCCTTTCCACAGTCGCTCTCGAGCGGCCGAGACTCAATTGCATGATCCGATTCGTCGCCTCGATATTGACCACTGCGCTCATCATCGCGATGACCCTCGGGGCCATGTTCATCTTGGTCTGGGCGACCGAATATGTGACTTCGCTGGAGTCGCCGATCCAGCGCGCCTCGGCAATGGGAGCCGAGCTGCTCCTGGGCGTAGTCCTTCTGCTTGGTACCGTCTGGCTCGCCACCCATCTTGCCGTGCGCATCTTCGGCACCAAAGAAGCGCCTTCCGAGGGAGGACCCGTTGTCTGAGGCCAAACACATCTTGTCTTCCGAAGCAAAACCCGGCGACCGCATGGACGAACTACGTCGCATCTCGGCTGAGGCGGAAGCCGGCGGCGGTCCCGAACGCCGCGAGCGAGAGCACAAGGCCGGGAAACTGACGGCCCGCGAGCGCATCCATCTTCTTCTCGATGAAGGCACGTTTGAAGAACTCGATAAGTTTGTACGGCACCGCTCGGTCGACTTCGGCATGCAGGAGCAGCGCCCCGCAGGCGACGGTTTCGTCACCGGCTTCGGGAGAATTGATGGCCGACTCGTCTATGTGTTCGCACAGGACTTCACTGTTTTCGGCGGCTCCCTCTCCGAAGCCAATGCGCAGAAAATCTGCAAGATCATGGACCTGGCCATGCGCGCCGGCGCGCCGGTCATCGGGCTTAACGATTCCGGCGGAGCGCGCATCCAAGAAGGCGTCGCTTCACTCGCCGGCTACGCGGATATTTTTCTTCGCAACACGCTGGCTAGCGGAGTCATCCCCCAGATAAGCGCCATTATGGGCCCATGCGCCGGCGGCGCCGTGTACTCGCCCGCCATCACCGATTTCATCTTCATGACGCGCGAAACTTCCTACATGTTCGTCACCGGCCCCGACGTCATCAGGACGGTCACGCACGAGGAAGTCACCAAACAGGAACTCGGCGGCGCGATGACCCACAACGCCACAAGTGGCGTCGCGCACTTTGTTTCGCCCGATGACGCCGGTTGCCTGGCCATGATCCGCGAGCTGGTGAGTTTTCTGCCGTCGAATAATGTCGAAGATCCTCCCCGCCGCGCCACCTCCGACGTTCCCAACCGCCGTGAGGAATCGCTCAACTCACTTGTCCCCGCCGATCCGCAGAAACCCTACGACATGAAGGACGCCGTCCACTCCATCGTCGATGAAGGCTATTTCTTCGAAGTCCACGAGCACTACGCGAAAAATCTTGTGGTGGGCTTCGCCCGGCTAGATGGACGCCCCGTCGGTATTGTCGGCAATCAGCCGGCTTTCCTCGCCGGAGTTCTGGATATCAATGCTTCCGTGAAGGGCGCCCGTTTCGTTCGTTTTTGTGATGCTTTCAACATTCCACTGATCACTTTTGAAGACGTTCCCGGCTTCCTCCCCGGCACGCAGCAGGAATTCGGTGGCATCATCAAACATGGAGCCAAACTGCTGTTCGCTTTTGCCGAAGCCACCGTCCCGAAAATCACCGTCATCACCCGCAAAGCCTACGGCGGCGCCTACTGCGTGATGGCCTCAAAGCACATCCGCACCGACGCGAATTTCGCCTGGCCGACTGCCGAGATCGCCGTCATGGGCCCCGAAAGCGCCGTGGATATCGTTTACAAACGCGAGTTGGCCAAAGTTCCCGAATCCGGACGCGAGAAATTGCGCCAGGAGAAAATCGCCGAATTCCGCGAGCGCTTCGCCAATCCTTTCGTCGCCGCCGAGCGCGGCTACATCGACGCAGTCCTCGAGCCCGCCGAAACCCGCGGCCGCCTCATTACCGCGCTCCGCGCCCTCGAAAATAAGAAAGACACCAACCCGCGGAAAAAGCACGGAAATATCCCTTTGTAGCCGCGTTCGCCAAAGACGAATTTTGCTACGAGATCCAGGATTACGCTCGGCGGCTGAGACCAAAGATTATTTCAGCAGATACTCTTCGAGGAACTGAATTGTTGCGTAAAACTGAAAATCCTGATTGGCCTTTTTGCGGTAGCCGTGACCTTCGTCCTTGGCGATCAGAAGCCATACAGGCGTCCCTTGCTTTTTCAGCGCGTCGGCAATTTGTTCTGATTCGCTTGCCGGCACCCGCGGGTCGTTCTTTCCGGCAATCACGAACATCGGCTTCTTGATTTTCTCGATGTTGTTCATCGGCGCGATTTTTTCGAGAAACTCCCGCATTTTCGGATCGCGCTCGTCGCCGTACTCCACTCGCCTCAGATCTCGCCGGTAGGCCTCCGTGTGCTCGAGAAATGTGACCAGGTTCGACATTCCCACGATGTCCACCGAGCAGCGAATCCGGTCACTGTAGAACGTCGAGACCGCCAGCGTCATGTGCCCGCCGTAGCTTCCACCGGTCACGGCGATCCGATTGGCATCCAGTTCCGGCTGCGTCGCGATCCAGTCGAACAGCGCGTTGATGTCTTTGTAGGTGTCCTCGCGCTTGAACCCATTGTCCAGCAGCGAAAAAGACTTGCCGTACCCTGTCGACCCGCGTACATTCGGATATATCAGCGCGATACCCAGTTCGTTCAGCAGATAGTTGCTGCGTCCGAGAAACGTCGGCTGCGACTGCCCTTCCGGTCCGCCGTGAATCATCACCAGCACCGGCCGTTTGCCGGTAAACTTCACCGCTGGCTTGTACAAGAATCCCGAGATCATCTTGCCGTCGAAACTCTTCCATCGCACCAGTTCCGCTTCGGGAAATGTATCCGTCTTTACCGCCGACTCGCTATCGGTCCACCGTTCGAGCTTTGCAGCTCCTAGGGCCGATCCAGTTGTCATGTCCAGTGAATAGACGTCTCCCGGTCCACGCGCGTTCGTTAGGGTGAATCCAAGATACCGCCCTTTCTTGTGCCAGCGAATGCCGCCAATGACTCCCGGGGGAAGATCATTCAGTGGAACCTTCTCGCCATTTAGGGCGCCCAGGAGGTGCAGCCTGCTGAGCCCATCTTCGTCGGTAACGAAAGCGATCATTACGCCGTCGTGCGACAAGTCGAAGGTTTCGACGTCCCAGTTGATTCCCGACGTCAAATACTTCGGCTGTTTCATCGCCAGATCGATATATGCTAGCCGGTGAAATTCCGAATCCTTGTCTGACGTGACGTAAATGCCTTTGCCGTCTTTGCTGAACCGCGCTTCGCCATACGATACTTTCTCTGTCGTATTCCTCGGGGTCAGTTCTGTTTTCTCACCTGTCGTGGTGTCGACAAGCCAAAGGTAGGACTCATTGGTGGACAATTCCTCTTCCAGCAGGATCTTTTTGTCATCCGGCGACCAATCCTCCGGCTGCCATCCTCCGCCCGTCAATTGCGCCAGCAAGTGATCCGTCTTCGGATCGGCCGGATTCATCACCCACATATCCGTATCTTTCCCCGTGCGGCGCGTGGACATATAGGCGATCTGATCGCCGCTCGAAGACCACGGCCCAAGCAGATTTCTCGACTTGCCGTCCGTCAACAGTGTCACTTCACCCGTCTTCACCTCATAGCGGTACAGCTGATACCACTCGCCACCGCCAATGTCCTTCGCAAAGACAATGTAGTCCCCGCCATGGGGATGAAATTTTCCCGTACTCACCGAGTCCGCAAAAAAAGTCAACTGTTGCCGAGCTCCACCAGGCGTATTCACGACGTGAAGCTGGGGCGTATCCCCGAAGCGCGTGGCAATCAGCATTTCTCGTTTCGTCGGATGCCAATCCGCCAGGTTCGCGCTCCGATAGGACGCATACCGCCCAGCGGTTTCGGCGACCGAAGCTGGAATCATCGGCACGCCATCCACCACAAGATTGTCCGAGGGGGCGATGACGGCATCTTGCGCGCGCCCCGGCGCGAGAACGAAAAATCCCAGCACGAGCAAGAAGTAGAATCGTTTCATCTTGGATTTCCTCCACATCATGGGTCGAAGATTCTTTGTATACACCATCAAGGCCAAGACCGCGAAGGGATCTTCGCACGCACCCAGGCTCTTTTCACATCCCCGTCAAAAGGAAGGAGTTGAAGAAGCTCGTGGATTAGTTTCACCGAAGCACGAGAGCTCTGCGTATTCGTGGCGCCCGCCTCCCTCCATGCTAAACTCGCACTCCGTTCCATCCTTCTATGTTCAATAAAATCCTGATTGCCAACCGTGGTGAAATCGCCGCGCGCATCATCCGCGCCTGCCGCGAGCTCAGCATCAAGTCCGTCTGCGTCTTCAGCGACGTCGACCGCAAGTCGCTTCATGTGCGCCTGGCCGATGAAGCCTATCCCATCGGCCCCGCGCCTTCGCGAGAAAGCTATCTGCGCATCGACAACCTGATGGACGTCGCCCGCCGAAGCGGTTGCGACGCCGTCCATCCCGGTTATGGCTTTCTTGCGGAAAACGCAGCGCTTCCGCGCGCTTGTACCGAGGCGGGCCTCACTTTTATTGGGCCTCCCGCCGACGCCATGGAATCTCTCGGCTCCAAAACCACCGCCCGCCAGCTCGCCCGTCGCGCGGACGTGCCGATCGTCCCCGGCACCAACGATCCGATCGAAAACCTGGCGGAAGCGCAGGCGCTGGCACAAAGCATGGGTTATCCCGTCCTTCTGAAAGCCGTCGCGGGCGGAGGCGGCAAAGGAATGCGCGTGGTCCACAGCGGCGCCGAATTCGACTCCGCCTTCCGCGACGCCTCTTCGGAAGCCACGAACGCTTTCGGCGATGGTCGTGTCTACATGGAGAAATTTCTTGACAAGCCGCACCACATCGAAATTCAAATTTTTGCCGACGCCCACGGCCGTGTCGTTTCTCTCGGCGAACGCGAATGCTCCGTCCAGCGCCGCCATCAAAAAGTGATCGAAGAATCGCCCTCCCCGCTTGTCACTCCCGACCTGCGCAAAAAGATGGGCGACGCCGCCGTGCGCCTTGCGCGTGCCGGCGGTTACGTCAACGCGGGCACGGTCGAGTTCCTCGTCGATGGTTATCTGAATTTTTATTTTTTGGAAGTGAACACACGTCTGCAGGTCGAACATCCCGTCACCGAGCAAGTCACCGGACTCGACCTCGTCAAACTTCAGATCGCCATCGCCGCCGGCCATCGGTTGCCCTTCGCCTGGGAAACCATCACCCCACGCGGCCACGCCATGGAAGTCCGTCTCTACGCCGAGGATCCCGACAACAATTTCTTCCCTTCGCCGGGAAAAATTCTTTCGCTCCATGCCCCCACGGGACCGGGCATTCGCCTCGACGAAGGCGTCTACGCAGGTTGGACCGTGCCCAATGATTACGATCCGCTCCTCAGCAAGCTCATCGCCTGGGGCAACAGCCGTGAAGAAGCCATCGCCCGCCTTCGGCGCGCTCTCGAGGAATACGCCATCACGGGCATCAAAACCAACGTAGGCCTCTTCCGCCGCATTCTTTCCGAACCCGATTTTCTCCGCAATGAAATGCACACCCGATGGCTCGATGAACTGCTTCAACGCCCGAGTTCCATGCCCGCTCATTCGAGCAGCGAGCAGCAAGCTAGTTCCCTCGGTGACGCCGCTGCCATCGCCGCGGCGCTCTGGCAGGTAACGAAAAGTGCCTCGTCGGCCGGTTCGTCTACTGCCACCGATCGAACTCCCTTGCGTTGGAAACTCGAGGGCCGCCGCCAGCAACTGGACCGTGTGCCATGAGATTCGAAGTTCTCATCTCCGGGAAGAGCCGCAGCGTAGAACTCCGACGGGATTCGGGCGCTTGGCGCATCACCCTCGATGGACAACCCATGGCCGCCGATGTGGCCGAAATCGATCCTCATACTTTCTCGATTCTGCTGAATGGCCAGTCGCATGAAATCCGTGTGACGCCGTCGGACGGTCGCACACTGAAGTTGCAATCCGGCTCTCACGAATTCACCGCTGAAGTCATTGATCCGCGCGCCTGGCGCGCGGGCCGCCGCTCCGGCGGCGAAGTCGAAGGCCGCCAGCAAATCGTTGCTCCCATGCCCGGCAAAGTGGTGCGCGTGCTCGTCAAACCGGGGGACCACGTCGAAGCCGGTCAGGGACTCCTCGTCGTGGAAGCCATGAAAATGCAGAATGAAATCCGCTCGCCCAAGAGCGGAACTGTCGAACGCGTTCTTGCCCAGGAAGGTCAGCCTGTCAACGCCGGTGAAGTCCTCTGTGAAGTCGCCTAGGTTAGCATTCCTAGCCGGATTCTAAGTTTGCGTAACGGTCTAAGTGAGACAGAGTGGTTTCCGAACAGTCCGGGATCGAACTGGCTTCCACGAGTCATCACTCACTCGGTGCGTGCCGGGAACAATTCAGAATCTTAGGATTAATGCCCGATGGATCGCTGCGGCATAGTGGTCTTCGCGGCGTCCGGCAGTTTCCCGGCCGCCTCGACCACTTGCAGCGCCAGGTAATTTGTCGCTCGCGCTTCATCGCGCGCAATGGCCAGATAGGCAGAGCGCAGTAGTTGTTCCTTACGGTTTCGCAGCGTATCCCGGATGGTCTGTTGCACTTGGGGGTCGGTGATGCCCCTTAAGCCGGGCGATTCGCGCGTAATCAACTTCAGGATCCGGTAGCCTTCCTTCAATTGGATGGGCGGGCTCACTTGTCCCGGCTTCAATCCCAGCACCATCTTTTTCAGGGCGGGATCGGACTGGTTCAGCGCCGACTCCGGCACGTAGCCGAGGTCGCCTCCCGTTCCAGCGGTATTCATGTCCTCGGAATAGTCCATCGCCAGTTGCCCAAAATCCGCGCCGCTATTCAGCCGGTCCATCAGCATCTTGACTTTGCGCTGGGCCTCCGCCTCCGTGGTCGCATCATCGTTCTTGCGGTTGCGGATCTGCGGCTCTTTTTTCGGGGTCACCACAATCTGCGCAATGCGGTACTGTGGCTCGGCCACGTTGAACTGCGCCTTGTTGGCATTGTAAAAGTCTGTGACGTCCTGGTCGGTGATTGAAATCTTTGCCACCACTTCACGGTTCAATAGTTTCTGGATCGAAAGCTGCCGCCGGAGATCGCTCTTTAAGTCATCCACGGCGACGCCTTGATCTTTCAATTTCCGCTGAAACTCATCTTCGGTATAGGGGCTCTTTAGCTCTGTGAATTTATCCTCGACCTCGCCGTCGCTCGCTTCGAGGTTCAGTTTCTTCGCGCGTTCCAGCAATATTTCGTTGTTGATCAGCTCGTCCAGAACGTTGAGCTTCAGCGACAGGGCCTCCTCCTGCGAAGGCTCCTGCCCTTCGGGATTCACCCGCGTGCGGTAATACTTGTCGACTTCTTCCCGCTTGATCTCTTTGCCGTTGACCACCGCCCACACGTCGGGCGCGTGCTGCGTCTGTTTGTTGCATCCGGTCACTGCGGCGAAGGTCATCGCCGCCAGCGGAAGCCACGCGGCCGTGCGCTTCACTCCTTTTGAGTGCTCCATCAGACGCCCCACGAATCAGCCGATTTCTCTAGTCTTCGTAGGGGCACGGCTTGCCGTGCCCGCTCTTTAAGAATAGAAGGGTCCAAGGTTGGAGGCTCAGGCCGCTTTTTTCACCCGGCCGGCGCGGATGCACGCCGTGCAGACACGCACCTGCTTTTTCACGCCTGCCACCACGGCGCGAACGCGCTTCAGATTAGGATTCCACCGCCGCCGCCGGGTGTTGTTTGCGTGGCTGATTACGTTTCCAAAGTGCGGCGCTTTGCCGCAGAATTCACACTTCAGTGCCATTGTTCTTCCTGTTTCTCTCTTTGAATTGAGCTTGGATGCTTTACCCAGAATATCGCAAATAACAAGCGCTTCATTCTAGCAGACCATCCGTCGCGTACAAAGCAGCTTGGGAGAGTATTCAGCAATTTCGCAAAACCGAGTGCACGGTACAGTTAGTCCCCTGGTTTTAGTGCGAGTTGGGATGTTTCGCGTAGAATTGCGGGATTTGCACACGAAAATGAGGCATCCGGAAGACGTCAGAAGGCCTCTAGACGCCAAGG
>DATKEV010000179.1:0-5083 GCA_035511855.1 Candidatus Udaeobacter sp. | reverse complement strand
CGTATTCAATCATCTGGTAGTCGCGTACCAGCCGGATCTCGGGCACGGACTTCGCCATGTCGGCTTCCATTGCCAGGATTTGCGAGCTTTTCACATCGATCCACGCGCGGCCCTTCAATCGCACCGGAAAAGACATCCCGTTCACGCGGTACACCCGCATCTCGCTCATCCGGTCATCTCGCTGGCGGAAATGCACCACCCATGCCGGTCTGCCCCGCCACTCTCCGCGCCCCTCGCATCTAAATTCGTACTCCTCCCGGTAATAAGGATGGAAGACCAGCACTAACATGGGAAATCCCAATGTAGCCAGATGAGCCGGAAACCGCTGCGTCGAGACCGAGCCATCGCGGTATTCCTCGACGTTTAGTGCCCGCGGTCCGATCTTCTCGATCGCCACAAGGTAGTTGAAGGTTCGCGTCTCTCTCGAAACTTGGACTCCCAGAGGGCTGAGACTCTGATGTTCCATTTCCTCGGTGGCCGTGAAGCGGTCGACGTTTTTCACCAACTCTTCCACCCGCGCTTCGGCCGATGCTGTCACTTCCTTTAGATCACAATTCGCCTTGGAATCAACGTGGGGTTTCTCATCATCGATGTCAGGCGGAGCCCAGTTCGTCTCCATCACCGGGGCGATCGGCACCGTTGTTACGTCGGCAACATTTGCGGCCGCAACCGGCGCTGGAGCGCCCGTCATGCTCGTCGTCGTGCCTGCTGCCTCTGTTTTTGCAGGAGCCGGTGCCCGAAGGCGTTCCATGAGTTTCTTCGCTGTCGCGGCTTGCGGAACATTGGGCTGCTGGTGCACAAATTGTTCCAGCGTGGCCAGCGCGGCATCGCGTTCTCCCAACTCGGCCTGCGCTTCCCCCAATAGAAAGCGCACGCTGCTCGCTTTCTCTTGCCCCACGTGCAGAGCTTCCTCGCACGCTTCTCGTGCCTTCTTGTAGTCGCCCTGCTGGAAATAGGAAGCGCCCGCCAGCCAGTGGGCCCGCCAGGAGGTCGACCGCAAACTTATGCTTTGTTCGAGGACCACAATTGCATGCGGATAATCGCGCTGCAGGAATTCCACTTCGCCGAGTGCCTGTAGCGCCGCGGCATGCTTCGGAGCCAACGAGACCGCCTTCTCCAGATATCCCCGAGCCTGTGCATTATCGTGCCGCCGCATCCACAGCAATCCCAGCAAATAGTTCACATCGGGGTAGCCCGGTGCCATTTGCTGGGCGCGCTTCAAGTGCGCTTCTGCCTCATCCAGCTTGTCGGCCTGGAGAGCTTGCAGTCCCTTTTCCGTTTCCTTGAGTGCTTTTGGCGCCAGGATAGGCGCGCCCGGAGTCTGTTGGGTTCCCGCCGAACCGGAGTCCGGCACCATCAGCACGTCAATGTTTTCGATTTCCTTGTCCGCCGCGATAATGGCCTGAACCTGCACGCTCCGGTAGCCCGGCGCGCTGACCTCCACAATGTAATCACCCGCGTGCAGCCCGGTGAAAAGAGCCTGCCCTGCGTCGGTCGTTGGCGCAGTGGCATTGGTCAATTGGCTCGGCGAGCGCACCGTCACCATCGCGCTCCTGCCGATCGGCGAGCCATCCGCCTCGTGAACGCGCACGGCGATTTGCCCGCTGGCCCCACCCAGTGTTTGCCCAGGGAACTGCCCGTGAGTCATCCCGGGGCACAACAAAAGTCCTGCGCTGTAGATAAGAAAAATGAACTTCCGCGGAAACCGCCGGAACCCGCACCCCATAGCTACTCCGTCTCTCTGGAGCCACTCGCGTGCGATTACTCTCCATCGGAAAAGCGTGCCTGTCAATCGCCTGCAGCCGTCCCGGGGAGTCAGGAACTCCCTCTGAAATATTCGCATCGGTCCATCCGTTTGACTTCTAGAGTGGGGTTGCGTAAGTGCCTGCGTTTTGGAATGCTGCTCTTGCTCCACCCGGCCGTCATCGTATAATGCCTCGCGGGCCAAGAAGCGTCTTGGCCGTCCCGATTATGGGAAATTCCCCGGAACATGAAAATGACTGACCGCATCCCCATGGAAATCAACATTCGCAAATCAGGCGGCATCTCGGTTCTCGACGTCCACGGCCGTCTCACCATCGGTGAACCCAGCGACCAGCTTCACTCGAGTCTTGAATCCCTCATCACCGAAGGCGCAAAAAAGGTCGTCGTAATTCTGAATCACATCCCGCAGATCGACAGCTCGGGCATTTCCACGCTGGTGCGCATCTCCATTCGCCTAGCGCGCGAAGGGGGAGGGCTCCGCCTGGTGTGTGGTCCTGGCCGCGTCCGCGACGCCCTCACCGTCACTCGTCTCGTCGAAGCCATCCCCACCTTCGAATCCGAATCCACGGCCCTCGCGAATTTCTAGAGGCCAGCTACACATCCCAACGGAATGAAACGTAGCAATATCGGTGAATATTAAACTCTGCTGGAGTAGCGGTGTTGTTACCGCGTGTGCTGCAAAGCTATAAATCAATTGGGTGCAAGGAGGCTGCGGGGAACAGCAGGCCCGCGAGGATTGTTGTGGAGACTACTCTTATTATGTACGGAAAAACGAATCATCCGCCCTTTTTCAATTCCGTCAGCACCAGCTTGGCCACTTCCTTCAGCGTCTCGAACACGCCCACTCCCTGAATCGCCACGCCTTCGAGCACCGGCTCGCCTTTTTTTTGCAGTTGCTTGGTCAGCTCCGGTACCGCCATCGCATTGGGCAAGTCGCGCTTGTTCAACTGCAGCACGTACGGAATCGTCGCGAAATTCAGGTTGTGTTCTTTTAGATGCTCTTGCAAATTTTCCATGGTTTCGAAATTCGCGTCCAGGCGCTCTTCCTGCGAATCTGCCACGAACACCACGCCATCCGCGCCTTTCAGGATCAGCTTGCGGCTGGCCTCATAGAACACCTGCCCGGGTACGGTATATAGATGGAAGCGCGTCTTGAACCCGCGCACCGTCCCCAAATCCAATGGAAGAAAGTCGAAAAACAGCGTCCGGTCCGTTTCCGTTGCCAGCGACACCATTTTCCCCTTCTGATTCTGTCCCGTATGGTCATAAATCCACTGCAGGTTAGCGGTTTTTCCGCCCAGACCTGGACCGTAGTACACCAGTTTGCAGTTTATTTCGCGCGCGGGAAAATTGATGAAAGGCACGTTGTCGTCAACCAGATTTCGGCCACAAACTTATAGCATACGCGGCGCAGGCAGACCAGCACTCCGGGCCCGGCTGTCACCGGACTTGCAACGGCTTCTCCAGTTTGCGTGATTCTCACCGGAACTCCACGCCCTATTTTCATTCCTTGCCACCGGGAGGTAACGTTTCAAGGCGCTACTTTTCCTCATGCCTCACAAGCGCCCACGTTGACGCGCCTATACTCCTCTGTTAGCATTCGCCACATGCCAAAAGCGCGCAAGCCCTCGTCAGGGTCCTCCGGGCACTCCAAAGGCCCGGCCCGGAGCCACTCTAAGCCACAGAAAAGAAAGCCGTTAGCTCCGCCTCCGCCGGCGCAGCGAGGAGGCGTCGAACTGGTGGACCCGCGCGTCCAGGCGCAACTGAAAACCTACGATGAGGCCTTGGCACTCTTCCATCAGCAAAAATTCGCCAGAGCCAAGCAAGAGTTGGAAAAAGTCTTGGAAGGTCCCAGCAAAGAGCTCGCCGATCGCGCGCGCATGCACGTGAAAATCGCCGAGCAGCGCATGAACCCTTCGCACGAACAGAATCCTCGCACCGCCGAGGAGCACTATCAGCGTGGCGTCGCCATGATGAACATTGGTCGCTGGGACGATGCCCGCGAAAGCCTGGACAAAGCCCGCAAAGCCGCACCCAAGGCCGACCACATTCACTACGCTCTGGCCGCACTCGATTGCCTCACCGGCGAAGCCGATTCCGCCCTTGCGAACCTGAAGGTCGCCATCCAATTGCGCTCCGAAAACCGTTATCACGCGCGCAATGACGAAGACTTTGCGTTCCTCCAGGAAGACCCGCGCTTCACCGAGCTGCTCTATCCGGAGAAAGACGGGCTCTCCAACTAGCCCTTTTGTAGTGGTGGGTCTTCAGACCCGCGCTGTTTTTTCTTCTCTGTGTCCTCTACGCCCTCCATGTTCTCTGTGTTAAATTCCTTTCCATGAAATGAAGCCGCTGCTCCCATCCCAAACGCCACTATGAAAAAACGCGTCCCCAATTCGAAACCGCTCCCTCGCAGCTTCCGAGTGGTCGCCCTCGGCGGCGGCACCGGTCTTTCCACGCTTCTCCGCGGGCTCAAGGAGCACGTCTTCCGCCGCGTCGACGAACACGCCAGCCGCGAGCGCCCCATCGCCGACCTCGCCGCCATCGTCACCGTCACCGACGACGGCGGCAGCTCCGGCCGTTTGCGCCGCGAGAACCGTATTCTTCCGCCCGGCGACATCCGCAACTGCATGGTCGCCCTTTCGAAAGACGAAGCCCTGCTCGGCCGCCTGTTTCAATATCGCTTTCACGCCGGCCGCGGCCTCATCGGCCACAATTTCGGCAATCTCTTTCTCGCCGCGCTCACGCACGTGACCGGCGATTTCACCGAAGCCATCCGCGTCAGCAGCAAAGTCCTCGCCATTCGCGGCCGCATCTTTCCTTCGACGCTTTCGAACGTCCACCTCGTCGCCACGCTCGAAAACAACCGCACCGTCCACGGCGAAACGCGCATCACCGCCAGCCGTGCCCCGATCAAGAAACTCGGCCTCTCCCCGCGCCGCGTGCGTCCGCTCGCCCGTGCCATTGACGCCATCAAGCAAGCCGACCTGATTCTTCTCGGTCCCGGCTCGCTCTACACCAGCATTCTCCCGAATTTGCTGATCCCGGAAATCGCCACTGCCATTGCCAAGTCCAAGGCGCCTCGCGTGTACATCGCCAATTTGATGACGCAACCCGGCGAGACCGCCGGCTACGCGCTCGCCGATCACCTTCGCGCCATTCAGAAACACGTTCCGCACCGTGTCATTGATTGGGTGGTCGCCAACCACCGTGCCGTCTCGCCCGATGTCGCCCGCCGCTACCGCGCGAAAGGCGCCGAACCGGTGGCCATCGATCTCGCCCAACTCCAGAAGCTCGGCTTCCGCGTCATCCTCGATAATCT
>DATKEV010000178.1:0-8902 GCA_035511855.1 Candidatus Udaeobacter sp. | reverse complement strand
TAGTCGATGCGACTTTCACCGTCGGGGAATGCATAAACTTTCGCCGGCTTGCCCGCAAAAACAGGCGAAACCCAAAGCGTTTTATGTCCGACGACGTCCATGAGGACCGAATAATCCGGGGAGAAGGACATGTGAGAACCCCCGGTGATTTCAGTGTTGAGCGGGACGGGATCGCTACCATTGAGAGAGGTTTGATAGGTCTGCGGTTTGCCGCCGCAAGGACAACGGAAGATCACGTTTTCGCCGTCGCGGGACCAACGGAGGAAATGGCCCGCAACACCGATTCGGGTGAGCTGGCGTTGATTGCTGCCATCCGACTCCATTACCCAGACTTCGAGTCTTCCACTGCGGTCGGATTGAAAGGTGATTTTTGTTCCGTCAGGAGAAAAGAACGGATTGATGTCGAGAGCAGGGTCCGCAGTCAACTGCTTGAGGGCATTCGAAACGAGATCGAGGAACCAAATGTCCGCGTTTCCTGCACGGGAGGAGAAGAAGACAAGCCTGTTGCCGTCCGGTGACCATTGGGGCTGAAAGTCTCCGCCCGGTCCGGTGGTAACTTGCCGATTCGAATTGTCGATCACGGAATGAGTAAAGATGTTCATTTCGCCGGTGCGATCGGAATTGAATGCGATTTGCTTGCCATCAGGAGACCAGGAACCACGGCTATCTTCGCGCGTGCTTGCCAACACTTCTTCGGGATCTCCGGTGGCCAGTCCTGTTTGAGGGGAGACGGGCAGGCGCCAAATGTCCGCGTTTTGGCGCAAGATGGAAAAGGCCAACTGCTCACCGGTTGGGGACATCGCCAGTTGCACGTCCTGGCCGGAACCCATGGTTACTTGCTGAGGGACGCCGATGGGCTGACCGGCCGCGTTTACACCCAGCCTCCAAATATTGAGGCCGCCGGCGCGGTTGGAGGTGAAATAGATGTATTTCGCGGAGCGGGACCAGACTGGGTTTAGATCCTGGAAGCGGCCGTCTGTGAGCGCGGCCGTTGTGTGCGTCGCGACATTGGCAATTTTTATGCTGAACTTTGTACGCTCAATATTCTGAAAAACAATGCTCTTCCCATCGGGAGACCAGTTCGGTTCGACGTGGTCGACAGCCTCGGAACTGTCCGAGGTGATCTGTTGCGGATTGTGCCCATGCGCATCAAGAATCCAGATGCGGCGAGGGCCAGCCCAGGAAGCATCGACAGCGATGAATTTCCCGTCCCATGAGAAAGCTGGATTGAACGCGTTGTCGAGAAACTTTTCCTCTTTTTGCGAAGCAAGATCTATCTTCCAAACATCGCCTTCGTAGTACGAAGCGAAAACATCGCTCGGCTCCAACTTGCCGCGAGATTCATGGGAGCGAACGAATAGAACGGCCTGGCCGTCAGGTGTCCAGCGAGGCTGGATGTCATCTGCGCTGCCCGTGGTCAACTGCGCGGGATCTCCAACCAGGGGCTTGACAAAAATCTTCTTGAAACCGTTCACTCCCCTGCTGCAGGCGATGCGTTTTCCGTCGGGCGCCCAAGCAGGGAATTCGTGCAGACCCTCTGCCGTCGTAAGTTGAATGAGTTTGGCCGAAGGAAGCGAACGCGCTGAGTTTGTCCTGAACTGAGAGCGAAGAAAATAGCCAAGCGAGAAGATCGCGAGGAGAGAGACGGCAGCCCAAGAAGCCCAGCGGCGAAATGGCCGGGGAGCGATGGCCGCCGTCCCGGATCGAGCGCCGGAGTCGAGTTCGCGCCGCAAGCGCTGGAGCTCAGCGTTCAGGTCAGCGGCACTCTGACAGCGCAACTGGCGCTTCTTCTCCAGCGCCTTGATGATGATGTTTTCCAATTGGGGCGGGAGCCCGCGCCGCAGTTGGCCAGGCAAAACAGGAGACTGATTCATCGTAGCGTTAAAAACGGCGGCGGGGGTCAGACCCTGGAAGGGAAGCGCTCCCGTCGCCATCTCGTACAACACGACTCCGAATGAGAATAAGTCCGTGCGACTGTCGAGTTCTTCGCCGAGCGCCTGCTCCGGCGACATGTAGGCGACCGTGCCCATGGCGGTCCCTGGACTGGTGAGCAGGCCAAAGTCGGGGGATAGCGTCGCCGCATCCTGAGTCATGCCCGCCGAAGATTGCGTCGAAGGGACTTTTGCTAAACCGAAATCCAGGATTTTGGCGTGACCGCGGCCGGTGATGAAGATGTTGGCCGTCTTGATGTCTCTGTGGATGATGCCCTTGGAATGAGCGGCATCGAGGGCCTCGATTACCTCGATGGCGATGTCAAGGAGACGCGTGAGATCCAGGGGGCGACCGGAGAGATAGTTTTTGAGGGTAGCGCCCTCGAGGTATTCCATGGCAATGAAGGCGGTGCCGCGATCTTCGCCGACATCGTAAATCGTGCAGATGTTGGGATGATTCAGGGCCGAGGCGGCCTGCGCCTCGCGTTCGAATCGCGCCAATGCTTGCCGATCGCGAGCCAGATCATCAGGAAGAAACTTGAGGGCCACGAATCGGTGGAGCCGCGTATCTTCGGCTTTGTAGACGACACCCATCCCGCCGCCGCCGAGCTTTTCCAAAATGCGATAGTGAGAAACGGTTTGTCCGAAGAATGACTGGGAGTCCGTCATTTCAAAGGTTACCCCGACCTCGTCGTGGCCAACTGGCGCCCATCTTAGGTTGCGATAACAGGCAAGTCAATGAACGGAATCTTCACGAACGGAATCTTCATAAACGGAATCTTCGTGAACGGAATCTTCATTGAACGGAATCTTCAGGAGTTATTCATAACGGAGAGCTTCGACGGGGTCGAGTCGGGCGGCTTTGATGGCAGGATACATGCCGAAGAAGAGGCCTACGCTCATGGACACGGTGACGGCAACGATGATGGACCAGAGAGGGACGGCAGAGGGGAGACTAGGAATAAGAAGATTGATGAGCAGGCTGATGCCGCCGCCGAGCAGCACGCCAATGATGCCGCCGGAACCGGTGAGGACCACGGCTTCGGTGAGAAATTGCCAGATGACGTCGCTGCGGCGCGCGCCGATGGCTTTGCGGACGCCGATTTCGCGGGTGCGCTGGGTGACGGACATGAGCATGATGTTCATGACGCCGACGCCGCCGACAAGAAGGCCGATGGAGCTGATAACAGAAATCAGGAGAGCGACGGAAGCGGTGATCTGGCGAAATTGGTCGGCGATTTGCTGGGCGCTGGAGATGCCGAAATTGTCGGGCTTGCTGTAAGGCACGTTTCTGCGCCGGCGAAGGACTCCGCGAATCTGGTCCTCCGCTTCCGGCATGCGCCCTGGATAAGCGACGGCGCCGATGAGATGTTCGTCGTCCATGGGATTGTGCTTACGGTAGCTGCGGTAAGGAACCAGTATGGTTTTGTCAGCCGATTGATCCTTGACCAGCTGGCCCTTACGCGGCTCGAGAACGCCGATCACTTCGTAAGAAACTCCGGCGATCATGACGGGCTTGCCGAGGGGCTCGACGCCGGAATAAAGAGTTTTGGCGATGTCGGAGCCGATGACAGCGACATCGACGCGGTGCATGTTTTCCGCGTCACTGAAAAAGCGGCCGCTCTGTGGGCGCGCATTGAAAACGTCCTCTTGTGAAGGAGTGGTGCCGCTGTAGTCGATGCCCGCGACTTCTTTGTTGAGATAGCGCGCGGTGGGGGGCGCGGACGGGGGGCCTTCCTCTTCCACAAAACGAGGAAAGACGCTGACAGTGACGGCGCGGACGGCGGGACAGAATTGCTCAATGGCTTCAGCGTCTTCTAAATTGAGAGGGCGGCGGGCGCGCTCTTCGGGCGTGAGGCGGCCCGTGTGAATTCCAGGGTCAAAGCGGAAGATGAAAAAAGTTTCCGGACCGTAGTCCTTCAGATAGGCGTTCACATCGCCGTAAACACCGACGAGAATGGAAACGACGGAAAGAAGCGCGGTGATGCCAATGACCACGCCGAGCACGGTGAGGAAGGAACGCATTTTGTTCTCACGCAGAGTGGTGAGAGCCATCCGGGCGTTTTCGCCAATATGCATGCGCATGGTGGTCTCGGGGCCTCTAAAATTCCTGGCGCAAGGCTTCGATGGGCTGAAGCGCTGCGGCCTTTCTTGCCGGGTACACGCCAAAGAATACACCGACGGCGGCGGAAAGAACTTCCGCAATGATGACCGCTGAAAAGGGAACGCTCATGGGCACGGAGGTAGTGGCGGTGGTAAGACCGGTAATGGCATAAGCGACGCCGACCCCGATGGCGCCGCCGATGGCCGCCATAACGCAAGCTTCGATGAGGAATTGCAGGAGAATGTCGCTACGGCGCGCGCCGAGGGCCTTTCGAACGCCAATTTCGCGGGTGCGTTCGGTGACCGTGGCGAGCATGACGTTCATGATGACGACCCCGCCGATAACGAGGAAAACGGAGACGACGCCGACCATGGCCGTAGCGATCACGCCGGTGAGATTTCTCCAGAGGTCCATGAGCGTGGCGGAATCGAAAATGCCAAAGTTATCTTTTTCATTGGGAGAAAGGTGGCGACGAGCACGGATGAGGACGCGGGCTTCTTCTTGCGTGCGTTGCATCCAGTCTGGGCCGCGCGCCTGAATGTTGACCCAAATGGTGTCCTGCGATCCATAGATTTTGAGGTAGGTCTGGATGGGAATGTAGACGAAGTTATCCTGCGACTGGCCAAAAACCGTGCCAATGGCCTTGGCGATGCCGACGATCTGAAAGGGGCGACCATCGACGAGGATTTCGCGACCGATGGGGTCGACGTTAGGAAAAAGCTTAGTAGCAAGGTCGTTGCCGATGAGGGTGACAAGGGCGCGGCTCTGATCGTCGCCATCGGAAATATAACGACCGTCGCGGGGAGTGACGGGGTCCATCTCGCCCATGTTGGCGGTGACCCCGCGGATGTTGGTGTCGTTGATGCCTTGGGAGCCGACGCGGACCTTGCCGCCGACCCGCAGCTCGACCCCGACGCGCGAGGGCAGCTTCATGTTTTCGCGCAGGGCTTCGTAATCGTCCCAGGTGATTTTTTTGTTGCGGCGGTTGGCTTTCACGTACTCTTCCATGTCCGTGATGAGGGGAAGGCGCGTGAGCAAGAAAACGTTGGAGCCGAGGTTGGCTACGCGCTCGGCGATGTAACGATTCACTCCGGAAATCAGCGCGACGACAATAATCAGCGTGGAAACCGAGAGGATGATCCCCAGAAGCATGAGAAAGGAACGCATCTTGTGGACCCGGAGCGTCTCCAGCGCCACGCCGATGGGTTCGCGCAGGGGCACCGAGCGTTTCATGCGGAGATCCATACGCTCCATTCTACGGGAAAGCGAAGGAGGAAGTTTCGGGTCACGAAGCTCTCAGTAAGCGCTGGGATTGCTGACAAACGTTATCATCTGCTATCTGGAGAATGCACGAAAAAAAGAGCCGGGCAAAGGAAGAAGCGGGCAGAGCTTGGGCGGGTTTGCGAGGCTCTGCTACAATTCCAAGAGCGTTTCCGGGATCGTCTAATCGGTAGGACATCAGCCTTTGGAGCTGAGTATCCTGGTTCGAGTCCAGGTCCCGGAACCAAACATTCTCATTCTTCAGGTCCCTGCCCGATTCGAACGCGACGACATCCGAGACCTCTTTCCGAAGCTTCGAGCCCGATTCGGTGAATTTCCGGGAAGCGCATCGCCTTGGAATAAGGCGGTCCAATCAATGGCTCCTTACCGTTTTACCTTTCTATTGTAAACGTTCATTGCACATTCATTGCAAGGTTGGTTCTTTTTCTGGAGCTAACGTTTGCAAAGTGGCGCGGCAACCTCTACGCTACTCCATCGAGGGAGAGGAAGAGCCACTTCATGCCGAATTTCTCGCCGGAGCAACTTGCTCTCGGATTCATCTGGTACGTCGCGTTTCTTTTTTCCACCACCTGCCACGAGGCGGCGCACGCCCTGGCTGCAAAACTTGGGGGAGATGACACTGCGTTCCTTGGCGGGCAGGTGACCCTCAATCCCGTTCCGCACATGCAGCGAGAGCCCTGGGGAATGGTGGTTATCCCGATTCTGTCCCTCATCGTTAACGGCTGGATCATTGGCTGGGCGAGCGCCCCGTACGATCCTAACTGGGAACGACGCCATCCGAAACGAGCCGCCTGGATGGCGCTGGCCGGACCGGCGACAAATTACGCGCTGATGCTGATCGCGGCCATCGGGCTGCGCGTTGCGTCTTCGCAAGGCTGGCTGGCAGTCACCCCCAACACAGGTCACGGGGATTTCGCTTCCAACGTTCTTAATGCTTTTTTTTCGCTGAATCTGCTGCTCGGCACGTTCAACCTGCTGCCATTTGCGCCGCTGGACGGCAGCACCGCCATCATGCTTTTCATGAGCGAGAAGCGCGCGCAGAGATATCTGGACTGGCTCAGGGGAAACAGTTTCGCGATCGTGGGATTGCTCGCAGCCGTGCTCATTTTTCCTTACATTTACGCGCCGATACGAGACTTGGCTGCGAAGGTTCTCTTGTCGGGATCCTTCTAACGGCCACGCGCCTGGAGAATTCGGAGATCATTCGTCGTCTCGACCCCAGCCGGCCATATCGAAACACCCACAGTGAGTGCGTCTCTACTCAGAGATAATGGTAACTGATCTTTCGCAGTTGGGCATCTCTGGGTTAGTTAAGTGCTTTTGAATTAGTTTCGGTTGTCGAAAGGTCTCCACCACAAACAGCCCTTACCGGGAGGTCTGCACCTCGGCCTGCTAGAAGCGAAGGAAATCTAGATGTGGTATGCTGCAAATCCCCGTTCCGCCAACCAAATGTCAAAACAAGGAGAGAAAAAGAATGAGGAAAAAAGCATTGGCGAGCGTGTGCATGGCACTGCTGATGGTTGCAGCGGCGACGGCTTCACGCGCACAAGAAGTGACGCAAGCCGAGAAGGACCGCGCTCTGCAGTACCTGGAATCAACGAAGAAAAATGTTCAAGAGGCGGTGAAGGGGCTATCCGCAGCACAATGGAATTTCAAGCAGGCACCGGAGCGCTGGTCCGTGGCGCAGGTCGTTGAACATCTTGCGGCGGCGGAGGATATGCTGCGGGGCATGACGGCGGAACAGGTGATGAAAGCGCCGGCGGCCCCGGACCGGGATGTGAAAATGATTGATGAGATGGTGTTGAAGGCCGTGCCGGACCGCTCGCACAAGGCGGATGCGCCGGAACCGCTGAGGCCGGTGAATCGTTTCGGCTCGCCTGAAGAAGCCCTCAAGCATTTCGTGGAAAGCCGCGGGCAGACGGAAGACTTCCTGAAGAAGACCGCGGACCTGCGGGCTCACGCAATCGACAGCCCCATGGGACAGAAGCTGGACGGCTATGAATGGGTGCTGCTGATCGCCGCGCACAGCGAGCGGCATACAAAACAGATCAATGAAGTAAAGGCCGATCCGAGTTTTCCGAAGAACTAGGAGAAAATTTACACGAAGGTGCGGGTCGTCTGGCGGATCAGACTTACCCGTTACTTCAAGACAAGTGTTGCGCTGAGCGGGGGACTTGACGAAAAAGTCTCTGCTCAGCGCATTCTTGTTTTAGACCGAGGCTAGCGCGTGCCGGAGTAGCTAGCGCTGTTGGTGCTGGTGGCCGGTACCGTGATGGTATTGTCCATTCGAACGAGCATGCCGGTTTGTGCGGGAAGTTCGACGTCCTTGCCCTGGCGCGCGACGATGTAGGCGGCGCTGCCGGCGAGGCCAAAACCAAAGCCACGCACGACATGGCTGAAGACCGCGCCGATCAGCGTGCCACCGCCCGTGCCGATGGTGGCCCCGACCACATCACCCTTGAAGTCGTGCTTTTCCTGGACGACCTGACCTTCCTCTATCTTCACGTCTTTGCGGCGCTTGCCTTCCGACTGGCCGTGCGGCTGCTCGAGGGCGATGATACTCATCTGCACGGGGATGAGGCGGCTTTCGACTTCGATGGTGCGGAACGTGAGATTCATGTACGCCTGGCCGCGGAACACAGAAAAATGACGGGCCTTCTCGACGGTGCCGATGAGCCCGTTGACGCGCGTGCCCGCGGGAAGAAGCAACTGATTGCCGAGATAGACCGGCTCGGCGACAACGGCAACGAAAGGATCACCTTCTCTGGAGACAGAGGTGTTGATGTTGCTCAAGAGAGTGAGGTGAACCTGCGTGCCCTGCATGACTTGACGCGGATCTGCATAAGATGCGGGGGCGGCGGTGCAAACGAGTACGGCCACCAAGAGAAATGACAATACAATTTTCATGGAATCCTCCTGCGCACACCGAGAGTGCGCGCTGGCCTCGTATCGTGAGGCGGCACCGCGGCGATGCCTCGGTGCGTACCGCTGGCACGGCGGACCCGGGTTCGCTGCGGCGAAGACCAGGTGGATGGGGAGGAAATCCATCCGGGAGTAGAGTACTTGATTTGGATGACGCAACAAACGAGTTTTTCTTGATGTTTCCTTTGAAGCAAGAGTGGCGGGACAGTGGCACGTGTCAGCCGGCGTGCGATTTCAGAACACGTCTTGATGAGGGGTCC
This sequence comes from Candidatus Udaeobacter sp., assembly GCA_035511855.1. Lineage (GTDB taxonomy): Bacteria > Acidobacteriota > Terriglobia > Acidiferrales > UBA7541 > Acidiferrum. The sequence continues at coordinate 404 of DATKEV010000178.1, read as the reverse complement.
TTCAAGGAGTATGTTTGGCCAAGTTTGTTGTGCAGCTGATTCTGACGGAGGAGCCTTGCATGAAAAAGAATCGAGTAGGAATTGCCGTGGTTGCCCTGGCGGGAATCGCCCTTATGGCGATGGGCGGTTATTCGCAGGACAAAAAGGAAAGCCCTGAGGCGCACAAGATCGTGCATTACGGCGATCTGAAATGGACGGCGATCATCAAAGGTTGCGATCTCGCACCGGTAAGCGGCGATCCCAACGCTGAGGGCGCACCGTTCGTTTTGCGGCTCCGGTGCGTGGACGGAGCCAAGATTCCCGCGCATTGGCACCCTACGGATGAAAACGTGACCGTCTTGAAGGGAACTTTTCTTGTCGGCATGGGAGATAAGCTCGACGAGACCAAGCTCCAAACGATGAAC
>DATKEV010000177.1:0-25729 GCA_035511855.1 Candidatus Udaeobacter sp. | reverse complement strand
GATATTCCACCGACCAAGCTCGCATAGAACCGGAGTTAAAAAGTCTTCAGAGCCGTCCCGAGTTTGCTAGCCTTCTCGCAGAGTTCAGCGCCACGAAAAAGTGAGCCGGATGTGTCCACACACGAAAGTCTGCCGCGTGTGCTCCTGCCCCATGCTGGCTGGTGCCATGCTGGCTGGTGCCCCAGGTTCACGCCGATCTTTGCCGTTAACCTGGGGTTCAGAGAGACTCGCCTCGGGGCCAACACTATTGCCGCTCTCGATCGCCGGTTCCCCTTCGATCTCGTTATATGCGATCGAGTAGGGTCAAGATGCTGCCGAGCCCTTAAGAATCTCCAAACAAAAAGCCCCGCTCTCCCGAGTGGGGCCTTTGTTTTTGCTAAGAGCTAGAAGCTAAGAGCTAACCGCTGAGGTTCAGTCCCTGACTCCATCCATAAACGCCCGCAGCTTCCGCGACCTCGATGGATGCCGCAGCTTCCGCAACGCCTTTGCCTCGATCTGCCGTATACGCTCGCGGGTGACTGCGAACGACTGGCCGACTTCTTCGAGCGTGTGCTCACTTCCGTCTTCAAGACCAAAGCGCATCTTGATGACTTTCTCTTCGCGCGGCGTCAGCGTGCGCAGCACCTGCGAAGTCTGGTCTTTCAGGTTGACGTTGATCACCGCTTCCGCCGGCGAAACCACGCCACGGTCTTCGATGAAGTCGCCCAGGTGCGAATCTTCTTCTTCACCGATCGGCGTCTCCAGCGAGATCGGCTCCTGCGCGATCTTCAGGACCTTGCGCACTTTCGCCACCGGGATGTCCATGCGCTTGGCGATCTCTTCCGACGTAGGTTCGCGTCCCAGTTCCTGCACCAGCTGCCGCGACGTGCGGATCAGCTTGTTGATCGTTTCGATCATGTGCACCGGGATACGAATCGTACGCGCCTGATCCGCGATGGCGCGAGTAATCGCCTGCCGAATCCACCACGTGGCATAAGTCGAGAACTTGTAGCCACGGCGGTATTCGAACTTGTCCACCGCCTTCATCAGGCCGATGTTGCCTTCCTGAATCAGGTCGAGGAATTGCAATCCGCGGTTGGTATATTTCTTGGCGATCGAAACGACCAACCGAAGGTTGGCTTCGATCAATTCTTTCTTGGCCTGTTCGGCTTCCGCTTCGCCGCGGTGAATGAAGGTCAGCGTGCGCTTTAGTTCGGTGAGCCCGACTTCGCTGGCTTCCTCGATGTCTTTCAGTTCCGTGCGGCGCGTGCGTAGTTCCTTCCGGGCTTCGGCGGCGACATCGCCTTTGGCAACGTCCGCACGGCGTTCGAGCCGGCCCGCTTCGCGCTCGAGCGACTGCAGCCGCTCGACCGTGCCGCGCATTTTGTCAATGAGCCGCTTCTTCTCGAACGGATTGAAATCAATGTCGCGGATGGCGACGGAAATCTCCACGCGCGTGCGCGCCACGTCCCACTTCGCACGGATGTATGGCCTCTTCTTCGATTTCGGCGTCTTTGCAAGTTTCACCGCCTGCTTCAGTGCGGTATCGTACAATTTCGCAATCTTATCGATGTATCTGAGCGTCTGCTTCGTCTTGTTGGCGATTTTCTCTTCGGTGAGCTCTTCGTCGTCAAACTGCACGATTTCCTTGATGGAGCGCACGCCCTTGCGCAAATCGTCGCCAACGGCAATCAGCTCCTTGATGACGATCGGCGACCGCGTGATGGACTTCATCACCACCAGCTGCCCACGCTCGATGCGCTTGGCAATGGTGACTTCGCCCTCGCGCGTCAACAGGGGCACAGTGCCCATTTCGCGCAGGTACATGCGCACGGGATCATTCGTTTTTTCGAGAGACCCCGGCGTCAGGTCGAGATCCGACTCGCCTTCGTGCGCGTCTTCTTTCACCACCGCATCGTGGTCGGCGCCCTCAGAGGAAACCTCTACCGCGCGCGCGGCCTTCGCCGAGGCTTGATCCTCGTAGATTTCGATACCGTTGCGCTCAAAGGTTGTAAGGAGATCGTCGATCTCTTCCGAGGAATGGACCTCCGCCGGAAGCGAGTCGTTTACTTCGTCATAGAGCAGGTAGCCGCGCTCTTTGCCCACGGCAATGAGCTGGCGTACGGCATCATATTTTTCTTCAAGACCTACTGCTGCCACAAATTCCTCCCGCGAAATCGCCGCAATCACGAGTACTGCCCGGCAGGCTCGGAAACCCGTTCATTCGCAGACACACGCAGAGGCTGGCGCGCTGGCGCAAACCACGGGGACACTTCCCCAAACAACCGCTCGCTTTTTTTGTTTGAAGCCCTCTGCGCCGCGCCGCTTCTTTGCCAGCCGCCGCCCCGTGCGTGGCCCGCTTCCCGCACTTGTGAGGCCCGGCCCCCTGCCGCTAAATACACCACTATAGATGCGTTTAACGGCCAAACCGTTACCCGCGAAACCCTAATACGTTACCCGTTTAAGTCCCATCCCGTCAATGTTTTAATTCGTGGATTTCTGTGGAAGACCTTCCCGTTAGGGTTTAATCTCACTTCCTATTCCAAGGGTGAGATTCGAAGTGGCGTCGGTTATTTCACATGCGGTGGCAGCCCTGGGTATCGGAGCGTGTTTCTACCGGCCCGGCGCCGCAAAGAGGGTTTGGGTCGTTTGCTCCATTATTCCGGACCCGGACGTCATTGGATTTCGTTTCGGCATCCACTACGGTGGTTTCTGGGGGCACTGGGGCTTCACGCATTCGCTTCTCTTCGCCGCCCTGCTCGCGAGCGCGATCATGATTTTAGGGTCCCCGCGAGCCATACCACGGTTGACCCGCTAACTCTGTATGGTCGTACCTGCTTTTGGCAACGGCTAGCCACGGATTATTGGATGCGATGACCGACGGCGGCCTCGGCCTAGCTTTCTTCGCTCCGTTCGACAATCGAAGATCTTTTCTCCCGTGGAGGCCTATTCGAGTCTCCCCGATTGGCGTGGGACGATTCTTTACGGAGCGGGGCCTCTCCGTTCTTCAGAGCGAGGTTTTCCGGATCTGGATTCCCGCGGTGGTTTTGACTCTTTCGGTATGGCTCTGCCGCCGACGGGTTGCTCTTTTCACCTAGCCTAAAAAGTCACGGTCGTTTCCGGCTCAGACGCCGGTGCTCATGACCATTCCTGTCTTTATTCCTTAACTTCTTATCTTATCACCTAGGTAAATCTGCGCGTTTCTCTAATGCCACTCATTGTTTTGACACTGGGCGCTCCGGAGTAGCGCTACACTCTGTCGGAACCCGCAGCCAGCGACGCGTCCATCTCGCTTATCGCAACTCCTTTAGAATGAACACTTACAAAATGCAAGGGAGGGAGGTGCCAGGCTTCTGCCCCGATCCAGTTGCGACAGAGTTCTCAACGTTCACCTCGCCGCCGCCAGCCGGCGCATCAGTTCCTGCTTTTTCTCCAGGAGCCCGCGCATCTCCGGCGCAGATGGGCTTGCCTCAATGCTCCGCTGGACGTCGGCTAGCTCCCGCTCGGCTTGCCGGTGCTGCAATGCCTCGACGCAACTGACCGCCTCTTCCCAGGTCGGCTCCGTGCCCTCTTCGAAAAGAATTTCGAAGAGCAGCCGCCGGTCGCGTTCTTCCAAAACCGCCGCTACTTCGGTGGCCTGAAGGGATTGGCCGGAGAGGCTGGCGATCACCAGCGCCGCAAAAATCTTCTCTGTCTCCAGCCCCTGGTAAAGTCTCGCGTTCTGCAACTGTTGCGCTAGCTCTCGCCGGAAGCCCTCCGCCTCGGCTAGCATGCGAATGAGCCGTCGCTCCACGGGTTTCGCCGCGCGTCCGGCCAGCTCCGGTTGGATTTTCACCGCGCTTCGACGTTCCGCGGCGGCCTTGCTCAGTGCCGCGCGTAGCACCGGTTCATCCAGGCGGAGCTGCTGCGCAATGCGCGTTGCCCATTCGGACCGCAGGATGCGATTGGGAATTTTCTGTACGTAGGGTAGAAGAAAATTCACGGCCTGCCGTTTTCCTTCCGCACTGGTCAGATCCATTTGCCGGGCCCGCGCAATCAGGTAATCCACGTAAGGGGGCGCCTCTTTCACCAGCTTGAGGTACTCCTCGGCGCCCTTTTCACAGATGAACAAGTCGGGGTCGGCCTTTTTGTCCCCGACCGGCGGCAGCGCCAGAACGCGCACTTCAAAATCTTGCTCGAGCAGGAGGGAAATGGATCGTTCTGTTGCGGATTGTCCCGCCGCATCCGGGTCATAGTTCACGATGACGCGGTGCGTGAACCGCCCGAGCAATTTGATCTGTGGCCCGGCGAGACTCGTGCCGCAACTCGCAACCACGTTGCTAATCCCCGCGCGCGCCACGGCGATCGCGTCCATGTAGCCTTCGACCAGAATCGCGAAGTCCTGCCGCCGGATCCCGTCTTTAGCGCGGTCCATGTGGTACAGCACATTGCTTTTCGAATAGATCGGCGTTTCCGGCGAATTCAAATATTTGGGCTGATCGTCGCCTAGCGCGCGGCACCCGAACGCGACGATTTTCCCGGATTCATTGGAAATCGAAAATGTGATGCGCCGCCGGAACCGGTCAAAAAGCTGCCCGCCCTGATCGCGCGAGACCAGGCCCGAATCCACCAGGAGCTTCTCGCCATATTTCGATTTCAGGTGGCGCAGCAGCAAGTCGCCGCCGCTGGGCGCGTATCCGATCCCGAAGCGCGAGATAGCATCCTTGTCCAAGCCGCGATCTTCGAGATACGCCCGCGCGGCCTTGCCTTCCAGCGTCCCTGCGAGTTGCTTCACGAAGAACGATTGTGCTTCGCGGTGCATCTCCACCAAGGTGGCGCGCTGCTGATTTTCTTTGCGTTCCTCGGGCGAGTGCTGCTTCTGCCGCGGCATTGAAATGCCACACTTTTCCGCGACGATGCGCAGCGCCTCCGGGAACTCGCACTTCTCCATCTCCATCACGAAACTGAAGACGTCGCCGCCCTTGCCGCATCCAAAGCAGTGATAAATCTGCCGCGTCGGGTGCACGTTGAAAGAGGGCGTTTTCTCCGAATGAAAGGGACACAGTCCGCGGAAATTCTGCCCGGCCTTTCTCAGCGGGACATACTCCCCCACCACGCGGACAATATCCGCCTGCTGTTTCACCTTCTCGGCAATGGATCCCGCTTCCGCCATTCCCTGATTCGACTACTTTCAATGCTTCGCGTAATCGTCCTTATAAACGGTTCCGCTTTTCATGACAAATTTTACATGCTCCAGCGTGGTGATGTCTTTCGTGGGGTCGCCGTCCACCGCAACTACGTCCGCCCACTTGCCCGGCTCAAGCGCGCCTACTTTGTCCTTCCATCCGAGCAGATCTGCCGCGTTGATCGTCGCGGTCTGAATCGCAGCCAGCGGCGTCATTCCTAGTTTCACATAGACATGAAACTCACCGGCGTTCATGCCGTGCGGATAGACGGCTGCGTCCGTGCCGAACGCCACCTTCACGCCAGCATCGAATGCCTTCTTTACATTCTGCTGGGCTGCAGCCGCGATCCAGCGCATTTTTTGCTTTGAATACTCGGGTACGTCGGTGCGCTCCATATTCTGTTGCATGTATTCCGTGAGAAAAAGCGTCGGCACGAGATACGTTCCATTTTTCTTGAGCGTGGCAATCGCCGCATCGTCCATCAGGTGGCCATGCTCGATCGAATCGACGCCCGCTTCCGAGGCCCAGCGGACGCCCTCCGCGCCATGCGCGTGTGCCGCGACCTTGCGCCCGAGCCGGTGCGCGTCCGCAACAATGGCTTTCATTTCCTCGAGCGTGAACTGCGAAGCGTTGGGGTCGTCACCTTTCGAAAGTACGCCACCAGTCGCACAAATCTTGATTACGTCGGCGCCATATTTGATGACCTCGCGAACCTTGTGCTGCACCGCTTCGACTCCGTCGGCCACGCCATCGCCCTGATGATGGAACGCGGGCGGAAGCAAGTTGTCGTCACAATGACCGCCGGTGATACCAAGAGCCGGGCCTGACGCCACCATCCGCGGCCCCATCACATCGCCGTCATTGATGGCGTCGCGCAGCGCGATGTCGGCGTAATCTTTCGCGCCGACGTTGCGCACCGTCGTGAAGCCGGCCTCCAGCGTCCGCCTTGCATTCCGCGCGCCGTGGAGCGCTTCGCGCGCCGTGGAAATCGCCAGCCCTTGGTAGCCCAGTGAATTCAAATCAAAGGTCAAGTGCGTGTGCATATCAATCAGACCCGGCAGCAAAGTACCGTCCGGCAGGTCGATCGTGGTATCGCCGGCGGCAGCCTTCACTTCACTGGACGGGGCGATTTGCGTGATTTTGTCGCCTTCAACGACGACCGCCTGATTGGCATGCAACTGTCCCGTGCGGACATCGAGCACATGGCCAGCGCGAATCACGGTTTTCTTCGGCGCGGCGGTTTGCGCGCGGGCTGGCCCCGCAATCCCCAATGGCACCGCCAAAAACAAAACAACGAACACTCTGGACCGGCGAGTCCCACTCGCCCCGTTAGCAAATGCCACTGCATTCTGCAAAGCACTCATCAAGACACCTCGTTGTACATTGGCAAAAAGACCGCGGCGAGTATAGCAAAGCGAAGCGATTTCTATGTCTCTTCGAAGAACAATGGACTTTTCTCAAATTGAGCGGATGCGGAGTTCTGCCCTCTGATCTCTTATTTTTGTAGCTCAACGATCGTGATGGCTTTCCCGCCGTGCTCCTCTGCCTCGAAAGAATGCTTTTCGACCAGGGGATGCGTGGAAAGAAACTCGCCGATGCCTTTACGAAGTGCCCCGGTTCCGTGCCCGTGAACGATTCGCACTTGCGTCTTCTGCGCCAGCGCCGCATCGTCTAGGAATTTGTCCAAACGCCCCGTCGCTTCTTCGACAGTCATGCCGATCACATTGATCTCGCTAGTGGCAGCGCCTTCGCCCCGCTGTGCCGTCACCGTCACGCTTTGCAGTTTGGCAGGCGCGACCGTTCTTGATGCTGGAACTTCGCTCTCCACGCCGGTGATTTCATCCAGCGCCACTTTCATGCGCAGCGGGCCGGCTTCGATTTCCGCCCCAGAGCCTTCGATCCGGCGGAGCACAACTGGCTTGTTGAATCCGCGCACGCGAATTCTAGCTCCGGCTTGCAGGCGATCCGCGCTCACTTTCTCCATCGACGCGGCATGAATGCCAAGATCGGCCTGCGATTCCGAAATGGTTTGCACAACCGTGGCATTCAACTCTTCACGCGCTTCGCCCCGCGCGTCCTGCATTTTGCGCCTCGCGGTTTTTTCCACTTGCGCGCGCAGCTCGCGTTCCTTCACCGCGTCAACCACGCGCGCCACATTTTCATCGAAGCGTTTCTGCATCTCCGCAAATTGCGCTTCCAATTCCTTGATGCGTTTCTGCTGCCGCTCGACCCATTCGGTGCGCAGCTTTTTGCGTTCTTCCTCTAGCGCGTGTCGTTCGGCGGTCATTTGCTTTTGCAGGCGGTCCAGTTCGTCGCGGCTGCGATGGAGATAGGCGATGAGATCCGCCGCTTCGCGCAATTCGGGCGTGAGCAGCGATCGCGCTCGTTCGATGATTTCCTTCGAGAGCCCCAATCGTTGAGCAATCGCAATTCCGCTCGAGCCGCCCGGCACACCCACCATCAAGCGATAAGTAGGCCGCAGGTTCACGTCATCAAATTCCACGGCCGCGTTCACCACACCCGGGGTCGTCGAAGCGTACGTCTTCAGCCTATCGTGATGCGTCGTCGCCAGCACGATGCAGTTCTTCGCGCGAAATTCGTCCAGCAGCGCCACCGCGAGCGCCGCTCCTTCCTCGGGCGCGGTGCCCGTGCCCATCTCATCGGCCAGCACCAGCGATTGCGGCGTCGCCGCCTCCAGCATGTTTTTCAGGTTCAGCATGTGCGCCGAAAACGTGGACAAATCCGCCGCAATGGACTGCTCGTCGCCGATATCCACGAGCACTTGGTCAAAGAGTGGCAACACCGCGCGCTGCGCTGCGACAGGAATTCCCGATTGCGCCGCCAGCGCCGCCATGCCTGTCGTTTTCAGCACCACCGTCTTGCCGCCGGTGTTCGGACCGCTGATTACGAGCACGCGCTCTTGACCGCCCAGCGATAGCGACATGGGGACGATCGCCCGATGCTCTTTCCGAAGCTTGTCTTCGAGCACGGGATGGCGTGCGTCCGTCAGAGACAGCTCCGTTGTTTCAGAAAACTCCGGTATCGCCGCGTCGAACTCTCGTGCAAACCGCGCCCGCGCGAAAACGCTGTCGAGTTCCGCGATGACCTCCGCCGCCGCGAGGAGTGGCCCTCGCATCATCTGCAACTTTTCCGTTAGCCCGCGCAGAATGCGTACGATCTCCGCGGCTTCTTCCTCGGCAAGCTGTACGAGCTGGTTATTGGCTTCAACCGTCTCGAATGGCTCCGTGAACACGGTTTGCCCCGTCGCGCTGGCCCCGTGCACCACGCCTGGAACACTCCGCCGGTGTTCGGCGCGCACGGGAATTACAAAGCGGTCGTTTCGCAGCGTGACGTAGTCTTCCCCGGGCTGCGCATTCCGCGCCCGCAAAATCTGCTTGAGAGTCTTCTGAATCGAATCACGAGTCTCGGTGATGCTCACGCGGATCCGCCGCAGCGCCGCGGAAGCATCGTCGTTGATTTCGCCGTTCGGCAGCACGCAGCGCCGGATTGCGGCATGAAGGTCCCCGAAATCCACAAGCGAAGCAGCCCGCGCCGCCAACAAGGGAAATTTCGCCGCCTCCTCGCGGAATTGCTGCCGCAACCACCTCGCGGTCTCCAGCAGCGAGCCCGCATCAAGAAACTGAGCGGGCTCCAGCACGGTGCCCGGTCCCTCGATGCGTTCAAGCCAGTTTTGCGGATCAGCCAGCGCGCCAAAACCAAGCTCGCGCTCCGCGCGCAGCCATTCCCCCGCCTCGCGAATCAGCGCAAACGCCGCTTCCAGCTCCGCGCGGTTTGTCCCCGGCTGCAGCGCGTTCACCGCCCGCCGCCCCGGTGCACATGTCGTCCGCAGCCGCAGGAACTCCCGCAGCTTGTCAAACTCGAGTACGTCTTGAGGCGTGCGCGACATGCCTATCCTTGCTTCAATTTCTCGGTTAAATGATGCGCCACGTCTCCCGCGGTCGCCGCCATATAGACCAGCCGACCGTTGGCCTCGCCCCACGGCGCTGGATGTCCCAGCTCCACTTCCCGCACGCGCTCCAGAATCGGCTGCCAGAAATCCCCCAGCACCGCGACGGGCTTACCATTTATCACCGACTTGTTCAGCATTTCCCAAACTACGGCGAGTTCCACCAGCGTCCCCGTTCCGCCTTTGCAGGCCACGAATCCATCGGCCATGCGGATCAATTCGAACAATCGTTCTTCCCAGGTTTTCAAGCGCACTTCGGTGTCAATCCACCGGTTGAGCTTCGCGGTCTTGAAAAACTCCGCCGTCACACCATACGTTTTTCCATCCGCCTCTTTTGCGCCGCGCGAAACCGCTTCCATCACGCCGCCGTAGCCACCGCTGCAGACGGCGAACCCATGCTTCGCCAGCGCCCTCCCGAGCACGCGCGCCTCTTCATAATCGGGCGTGCCTTCCTGTGGCCGCGAACTTCCAAATACGGTGACAATGATTCCTTTGCTCATGCGCAGCCCTTGTTTTCACTTTGGATGCTTACGCCCCACTCCGCGCTTTGCCGGCCTGACGTTGAACTCCTCCAGCATCGCCACGCTCAACCCGGTCAGCGCATCCGCGGCTTCGTGATTCTTCCCGGCCTGATTGTTGCTGAGAAACGAGAATATCAGCCGCCGCCCGCCCTCTGTTTCCGCAAAGCCTGAGAGTGTCCTCACGTGTTCCACGGAACCGGTCTTGGCGTGAATCCTTCCCGCCGCCAGCGAATTTTTCATGCGATCTTCCAGCGTGCCGTCTTGCCCCGACACGGGCAGCGAAGCATAGTAAGGGCCGAACCACGGCTGCTTCTGTGCATACCCCAGCAGAGTGACGATCGCTCGCGGCGTCACCAAATCGTGCCGCGACAATCCCGAGGCATCCGTCTGAATCACGTCGTCCGTGGCGATTCCCGCCGCCGCGTAAAAATCCGCCGGTACTTTCATCAACTCATCGGGCGTTTTCCACGACCCATTCTGGCGAGCCACCGTGCGCAGCAACATTTCGGTGTGCAGGTTCTGGCTGATCTTGTTGATGAGCTTCACGGCGTCACTGAGCGGCACGGAAACGTGTTCCGCGAGCACCGCCGGATCGGCGGCCCCCCCCGCCTGGACGTGACGCGTTTTCGCAACGCCAGCGATTTTGATCCCTCGCCCCTCCAACAATCGCTTCAGCGTGGCCGCGGCGTGCTGCGCGGGTTCTTCGACCGCCAAGACCAGTTTCCTCGGCGCGCTTTTGGCCGGCAAGCTGCCCTGAATCACCACGAGATTCGCTCCCGGTTCGCGCGTCAGTGTCAGGTCCGATTTCATTTCTGCCGGTGAAGTGACCACATCATTCTCAAGAAGGAAATCCGGCGTCGCCGGCGCAACTACGCTTTGCACCGGACTCCCCGCCTGCTCGCCGGGAGTGAGCGTCAGCGTCACCGTGTTGTCATCCACGACGATCGCGGAAATGGCCGCGCCGTACTCCCACACCATATCGTCGATCTCCCATCCGTTCGGGTAGCGCTCGCGGGGGAAATAACTGTCGTCGCCGATCACGTCCCCCGAAATCTCCTTCATTCCCTTGGCCCCCAGCGCGTCCGCCAATTCCGCGAGGACTCTCTCCGGCGGCCCGTCGAATTCTTCCTTCAGCTCATACGGAAATTTCCGGTTCGAAAGATTGGGATCACCGCGCCCCACAAGCACGATGTCCCCGGTCAGTTTTCCGTCATCCGAAAGGGATCCGCTAGTCTCCAATGTGGTGTGAAACCGGTATTCCGGCCCCAGTTTCGCCAGCGCCAGAGCCGTGGTGAACAATTTCAGATTCGAAGCCGGCACAAAATACTTGTCCGCATTCTGTTCGTACAGCGTCTCGCCGCCTTCTGCATCGACGATCAGTATTCCCCATTCGCCCTTGCCCGCAGGCCCTGTTCCGAGCAAGTCATTGGCACGCTGGCCGAATTTTGCGGCCGACTTCTTCGATGCCGCATTTTGTTTCTTGGCGCCGCAGCAATTTTCCACCTTCTTAGGATTCGTTTGGGCCGCCAGTTGCGGCATAACACTCCACAGCGCACCCAATGCCGCCGTCAGGAAGGCTGTACGACATCGCCGGAGTTCCTTTTGGGTTTTCATCGAATTCTCACAAAGGAGTCTTCCACGGAAATTATAATCGAAAGGCAACGGATTCCTTTCCGAAACCATCGCATGGAAAGAGGATATCCCTGCAATCGCCCGGTTTCCCCGGTTTCCCCGTTTCCCCACCCAAGGTTGCGCTCGGCACACGGGCGCTCTATGATGTTTCAGCCCAGAAAATTACAAAGAGGTGCACTTTGATGAAGCGATTGATTTCCTCCGGGGTCGCGTTCGCGTTGGCTGCTTTGCCGCTCTCCGCGGCGGAAGACAAGAAAGAAACCGACCGGCTCGAGAACTGCGGTACCGTTCTCAGGGAAATTATGGACATCCCCGATGACATTCCGACGGATTTGATCGACAAGGCGGAATGCATCATCGTCTATCCCTCGGTCCTGAAGGCTGCTTTTGTTTTCGGTGGAAGCTACGGCCGCGGCGCCATGACCTGCCGCACCGGCGAACACTTCACCGGACCTTGGAGCGCTCCCACGATGATGGCTCTTGAGGGCGGCAGCTTCGGTTTGCAACTCGGCGGCCAAGCCACGGACTTTGTTCTGTTGGTATTAAACCCGCGCGGTGCCCGCGCCATTCTGAAGAGCAAGGTCAAGCTGGGCGCGGATGCCTCCGCGGCAGCAGGTCCGAAGGGCCGCACGGCTAACGCCTCCACGGATGCCACCTTACGAGCAGAAGTGCTTAGCTATTCGCGCAACCGGGGTTTGTTTGCCGGCCTTTCTCTGGAGGGTTCGACCGTCCGGCCTGACAACGACGGCAATGAAAGGCTTTATGGCAAAAAAGTCGAAGCCGAATCCATCGTGTTCAAGGGCGCCGTCGCAGTCCCGCCCGCCGGTCAGAAACTCGTGGCCTATTTGAACCAAAAATCGCCGAAGAACACTTCCGACCCCAACTCCTTGAAGGAGTAGTTCCAACTACACTGCGATTCGGCGAACACCCCGGTCCGTTCCGGGGGTGGCTCTCGACCCGCAGCACCGCGCCAACATTGCTTTCGCCGACGACCACCTCGCCAGCCCGCTCTGCTCGCAGCAAAGCCCCGGCCACTGCGCGAACAATGATCCTCTAGCGTTCCGCTCGGCCGTGCCCTATTTCACTTATCAGCTGAAGCCTAACAAGCACATCGTCACCACAGGCATTTGCGCCCAATAACCAAGCAAGATCGGGGTCATCATTCACAGTATCCTCGGCTCTCCTCACTTTTGGCTTTTGGATGGACACGGCGTATTCTACTCAACTGCCCCGTCCGGCTCCAGGAGACTCGGTGGTTTGTCCGATTTGTGAAAAGCGTAAAGCGGAGCGCTTCTGCCCCGCGAAGGGCGAGAAAATCTGCGCCGTTTGTTGCGGCACAGAGCGCGAAGTCACTATCGATTGCCCCGCAGATTGCACTTTTCTCGTCGCTGCCCACCGCTACGAAGACCAACACCAGCGCGCGCTTCCCCCGGGTACTCCTTTGCTGGAGGAAAAGATCCCCCAAGACATCGTCCACACCCACCAGCAATTGATGGCCGCGCTGGCTTTCTCCATCGCCAAATTCTGCGCCGCACAGCCCGCTGCCACCGATCCCGATGTGCTCTCGGCGCTCCACTCTCTCGCCCAAACCTACAGGACGCTGAGCTCCGGAATCATCTACGAGAAACCGCCGGACGCGCCTCTGCCGCGAGAACTCTACGCCGCGCTGATCAGCTTCGTGGATGAAGTGAAAAAACAGCAAGCCGAACGCGCCACCAGTCCGCGGCTCAAAGAATCCGAAGTATTCTATCTTTTGGTTTTTCTTTACAGAATGGGCTTGCTGCGCACCAACGGCCGCTCGCGCTCCCGGCGCTTCATTGAATTCCTTCGCGCCCAGTTCTCCCAAGCCCCGGAACTAAAGCGCGAAGAATCCCGCATCATCGTCCCGTAAGTTCTCTTGGAGTGCGGGAGCCCAGCTCCCGCACTCCCACCTCAAGCAAACTCCAGTCGAGCCAGGCACAGCCCTGCCACCGCTTGCCTCGGCTGCTTCTCCGTGCCTCCGAGAATCAAGGAGTGCCCGAAGCAGCTTTTTCGCTCGCGACCTGGACCCGTCCGCGCTCCATCTCTTGCGCCGGCGCCCCGGCGTCCCAACTCAGAGACATCTGCGAGCAGGGTGTCACCCGCTTCTTCTCCACCCAGGGCCGCGGCTCAAAACCAAGCTTCTGCCGCAGTCGCGCCACGCGTTCTGACACCTTCCTCCGGTATTCTTCCGGCGCATAGCCATTCTTCGCATACCACTGCTCGTATTGCTTCGCCAACCGCGGAAATTTCTCACGAACGAACGGCAGGAACTGTTTCGCCGACGAGGGCATCAGAAACAACACGCCGGAGAAAAACCACTGCGCCCCCGCTTCCCGCGCCGCCGCCCCCACTGCTTCCAGTTCCCCATCATGATCCGTGATCCCGGGTATCAATGGTGATGCCGAAACCCCGACCGCCAGCCCAGCTTCGCGCAATTGCTTCACCGCTTGAAGTCGCAAGTCCGGCCGCGGCGCACGCGGCTCCAATAAACGTGCCAGGCGCGGCCGCAAGGTCGTAACCGTAATATCGATCGCCAGATCCGAGCGCTCCGCAATGCGTTTCAACACGTCGATATCGCGCACGATTTGATCCGACTTCGTGATCAAGGAAACGCTCAAGCCTTCCCGCTTCGCCAACTCTTCCAGGCACGCCCGCGTCACGCCGTATTCACGTTCCGCCGGCTGGTACGGGTCTGTCGCCGTCCCGATCGCAATGTGCTCCGCCTGCGTCCCGCCGGATTTCTCCGAAGCATAGGAATACTTGCGCGCCACGTCCCACGCAAGAAGAGCCCCCGCATCTTTCTTCACATAAATCTTCTTTTCGAATTCGGATCCATCCAGTTCCATGTATTCGTGCGTGTACCGTGCATAGCAGTATTTGCAGGCGAATTCGCATCCGCGGTAGGGATTGATCGTCCATTCGAACGGCACGCGCCTGGAATCGCAGCGATTCAAAATAGATCGCACCGGCAGCATAAAATACTCCGGCCGTTCCGCGGACCTCCGCCGCGTCTCCGCTGGCGGTGATGATGCTGCGAGGCGGGCGATGCCCACCAGCGGCGCGGCACTATTTCCGATCGGGCCATTCCCGCGGTCTTTCGAACCGGGCCGGGCCAGCGACGCCGGGGAGCAACCCGGAGTCGGGCGATCAGAAATGCTGCCGCGATGGTCCGCGACCGGGGCAGGGTCACGAACCTCTTTCATTGGGCTTATGACATCAGGGCACTCAGGAAAGAGTCTTACTGTGGTTGGTGCAGCGTGGCGGCGACGAATCCCAAAACCCGCCGCCGATAGGGAGTGAACTGGAGACATAACCCACCTCGAAGCACTCGCGAAGTATTTCGCTTTTTGTTCGCTATGTCAACATTTATTTTCGCTTTTCTTTCGTTCTTGGCTGTCATTGGATCCTTCAGCTGGCCCCCGCTTCCCGGCTACTCATCGATGACCGGCTCGTCGCCTCGCGGATGCTCCCCGATTGCGTCCCCCACCTCACCGGGGGTATCCTCCAAATCCCGGAGGTCTCTGTGGGAAGGCATCCTAGTTCCGTACTGACCACTTGCGCCGCAATCGTCTTCTTCGTGTGCTTCCTGGGCATCTGCTCAGCGCAGGCGCCGCCGGCCCAGCCGCCGAAGAAGCCCATGGTGGGCCCGCCATCGCCCCAGTCCACGCATTACCCCATCCTTCTTCTTGCTTTTGGCAACGATCCTTCATGGAGCCTTCGGATTGGCCAGAAGGGCCCCGAGCGTCTGGACCGCCCCGGCTATCCCCCCATTCCGCTGGACGCCGCCGAAGTAACCCATGAAGCCGCCGATTCCTGGATCTACCATGCCAAGGACTCGGCTACCGGCGCGGCCGTCGCCGTCCATCTCGCCCGCGAATCCTGTTCGGTAGCCGTCGCGGCATCATCCTCTGCTTCACCCGCAGAGGCGGTCACGGCTTCCCCTTCCGCTCCGCCATCGCCTGCTGCAAAATATTCCTTTACCGCCTCGGTCGATCACGCCCAACTCGGCACGCTCCAGGGCTGCGGCCGCATCGCTGCCGAACTCTTTCCCAAAATCAACAACCAGCCGGACGAGGACGAGGACTCCGACATGACAAAGCCACCCGTCCCCACCATCACCAATTTCAAGCCTCCTGCCGCCGTCGCTTATTTGAATTCCGCAGGCAACATTGTTCTCAGTCGGGGCGGAGTCAAAAAGATCGCCGCACAAACCGGCACCGAGTTGGCCCTCTCCCACGACGGCAAGAAACTCCTCTACACTCGCTTGGACTCCAAAACTGGTCCGGATTGCACTATCGTTCTGTACGATTTTGATTCCGGAAAATCACAGGATCTGGTTCACGGCCTCGTCCGGCAAGCCTTCTGGTCGCCCGACGACTCCCGCATCGCGTTACTCAAAGCCCAGGATCACGATTGGCAAGTGTGGTCTTTTCCCTCAGCCACGCCCGACGCGGCCATTTCCTTTTCGTCGCAGCCCGTTACTTCGTTGCACGGCTGGCTGGATGTCCACACCCTGCTGGCCACCGACATGCAGAATGCTTACTGGATCAGCGAAGAAAAACCGCTGCAGACCGTCCCGCTCAAAGAACTGTACGGCGAAGCGTTTCAAATCATGAGTTCGGACACCATTCGCGCCAATCCGCTGAACTCGGATTTGCTGCTCTTCTCCGCGGACTACTCCTCCGCTCCCGCCGGCGCTCCAAAGGACGCCGTGGGTCTGACTGCTGGCTTCTTTCTTTACGAAGTGCGTTCGAAACGGCGCGTTCCGCTTTGCCCGCTTGACCAATGGGGACACGCCGCCGAATGGTCCCGCGATGGTCTCCAGGTTTTTTACACCCGCTTGGTCAGGCCAAACGTCACATCCACTTTTAGAATCTTCTGGGACGGCACTGGCATGCAAAAATATGCAGCTGGCACTGGCTTGGTTGTGGGCCAATAGTTCTCTCTCAAGAAGACTCATTTTCGAACCCGATCTTGGTGCTTCTCTTATCCCGGCGAGGCCGAGATCATATCTACAAGCCATACACTCCGGCATTAGCCGATACAACTCGGCACAACATTTCAAGGCTACTCAAGGGTCTTGCGCAGGCGTATGATTGTTGTATGAGTACTAGTCCCACTGCCCCTTCGAAGCAGGTTGGCATTCTCGTCCTCGACAGTGATGGCCAGGGCGCAAGCGCGGTACGCCAGATTCTCGACTCCGAAGGCTGGCGCGTTCGAATCGTTCCGGATACCGCCATGCTGCTCTCGGAACTGAAGAGCGGAGAGTGGTCTCTGGTGGTTGCAAATGTGGCTGAGACGGGTGTCGATGGCCACGCATTCAATACTTTAAAGGAGCTGGCCTGCGTGTCCGCAGATGAAGGCGGCCGCTTCCGCATCCTCTATCTCATTCCAGAATTAGCCGGCGGTCAGTACATTGCCCCTCTTGAGGAGGCGCGCCTGCCTTATGTGGTTCGCCCTTACCATCTGCACGATTTTCTGGAAAAAGTCAGCGATCTGCTCGTCGAAGTAAAAGCCATTGAAGCCCCGATTCGGCAAGTCCGCCGCGAATTCGGCGCTCTGCGCAAGAAAAAGAAACAGGCTGGCCGTAACGCCATGTTCGCCTCTCGCGACTCTTTCTCCTACACCGACGAAGAGCTGGCCGAGTATGAACGCCAGGAGAGCGAAGCCTCCAAGTCCAAACGGAACAAGCCCCGCACCAACCTCGGCGACCCCCACCGCTAGTGCCGCTCCAACTATTTGGGCCAAATGACGGTCCAAGGATCGGGCGCGCGAAGATGGAAAGAGTATTTCTCAAGGGGATTTGCTCGAACAAGTTCGAACGGCACTAGCCCATCGATCCTTTCGAAGCCCCCTGCTTCTCGTTTCTCTCTCTTTATTTCCCTGCCTCGTTCTTCCTTGCTTCCTGCGGCTTTGCAAGAAATCCCAGTCTAGCCGTTCTAACCGAGGGTCGGGTTCTCGACCGCTTACGCCAAGGAGGCATTTATGGAACGCTCCATCCTCGCCGCCCTCATCGGCGGTTTCTTAGCCATCGGCACTCTGGGAACTCTTGCTTTTGTAAGCGCGCCTTTTGAATCACCGCAACCCCCGCGATCCAAGCCGGAAGGGGAGTGGCGGCTGCTCGATCCCGCCACTTACGAAAACATTTCCGTTTTCCCCGTCATCAGTTCCTACGGCCAGGACACCAGCCCTTTCCTCACGCTCGAGGAAGGGCTCGCTACCGGCGAAGTGCTGGTGCGCGAACAAGGTTCCGAGGGAATGGTGCGCGGGCGTGAAGGGCATCCGGTGTACGTCCCGCAATACAACATCGGCGCAACCGTAGGTCAGCTTGTGCTCGTCAACCACAGCAGGCGGCCATTGCTGCTTCTCGCCGGCGAACTCGTCAGCGGCGGCAAGCAAGACCGCGTCATCGGCAAGGACCGCATCGTTCCCGTTGGCGCTCCTCCGCTACCTCTCGATGTCTTCTGCGTCGAGCATGGCCGCTGGACCGGCAGCGCGCAATTCTCAACCGCGAATACCATCGTTCACCCGAGCGTGCGCGAACGCGCCGCCGTGGATCAGGAGCAGAAGGAAGTCTGGGACGCCGTTCGCAACGGCACGAATCTCAAGGCTCCCGCCGCTGCTCCACCTCCCAAAATGCCTGCGAGCAGCATCCAGGGCGCTATCGCTTCGAACGGCCGCACGGAAGCGTACGCACAGATTTACCAATCGCGAGCCGTCGGCGTTTCGATTGATGATTTTGTGGATCAAGTCGAGCGCCGCTTCGCCAGCGCCACATCAGGTTTGAAGGGCGAACGCGTCGTTGGTGTGATTGTGGCCTATGGCGGCGAAGTCGCCTGGAGCGACATTTTTGCTTCGGGCGATCTTTTCGATCATTACTGGCACAAACTTCTGCGGAGTTACGCCGTCGAAGCTCTGGCCCGCCCAACCTACCGCGAGGTGGCTTCGCGCGACAACGCTAACGAGTTCCTGAGGCATTTGAACGGCCGCGAAACGCAAGAGACCGAGCCCGGCGTTTACCGCTGGCGCGAGATCAAGGAAGGCAAGCTTGCACAAATCGAGTTGGACGCTCTCCAGCCCAAGACGATGACTTTGCACCGCCTGTTGGTCCGCCGGAGTTCGTAATTACTTCGCGATTCGAAAGGAGTTTCGCGAGGCGGCGGAACTCCTTTTCATTGCCTTCCACACGCAGCGTTCATCGAATTGCTTTACGGTTTCGCCGCCAGCGTTCCCGGGGACTGCGCCTTCCGATACGCGTCAAAATCTGCCCAGACGCGCTCAACGGTAGCCGCATCAATCGCTTTGCTGACCGGCGTGTTCGGATCCTTCTCTGAAAAAATCTCCAGGGTCACGCCTCCGCAAGCGGGCGACACCGCATCGGGCAGATAGATGTATCGGCCTTGAAAAGTTGTATCGACGGTTTTGCCGCGCATGTTCATAAGCTCGTACTCGCCTCGGCCGGGTTCCACGGGAGTCACTTCCTTGCCGCCGCAAAGGAGCCGCATGCTCGTGAATCCATTCTTGAAACGCACCTTGAAAAAAGCGCCGAACTTCGGGCGAACTCGCACCACAAGAACGGGGCGATAATCTTGTGCGTCTTCCAGCGCGCTCGCCGGCGGCTTTGCTTGCGACGCGTCGCCACCTGAGCGCTTTGCTGCTTTGCGGGCCGCGGCCATTTCATCTTCGTGACGCAGAAAAAAATTGACGGGCGGAGTGTAGATGGCCACCTGAAATTCCCCGGCATCGAAGAAATACGGCTTCGTATCGAGCTTCTCCTGCTGCAACATCGCACGCAGCGCGTCGGCGGGAAACATCTCCACGGGTTCCACGGGAAGCAAGGTTGGATGCGGCGGCGCGCCCCCGATAATCTCCTTCCGCGCCTGGTCTACCAGCGGGCGAACATTTTCCACGGGCACAATCGAGGCCAGAGTCCGCAACCCCGCCGTAGTGATGCCGGCAACCTGGCCGCTTAATGTGAACAGCGGACCGCCGGAATTGCCGGGATTGATGTTGATATCGCTGGTGATGGCGTCTTTCTCCACTTTGCTGATCACGCCGGTGGTCAGCACTTTTTCGCGGCCCAGTGGATTTCCAATCGTGAAGACGCGTTCGCCCACCACGACACGTTTGGAGGTTTCATCCGGGAGAAGCGGCGCCACTACGGCTTCGTGAAACGCCGTTGGATCGACCCATAGCACGGCAACGTCTTTGTCGGCATTTGAGCTAATCAGCCGCGCCGGCACTTTTCGCTTCTGATCAAACTGCACAGACAGGTAGTTCGATGACTGCACGACATGATTGTTGGTCACGACGAGGCCCGCCGAATCAACCAGAAAGCCCGAACCAGTGCCCGCCTCGGAGTGCACTGTGAAAACAGAGTTCTTAAATCTGTCGAAGAGCGCGGACAGATCCCCGCTCCCCGCGCCGTTGGAAGACTTACCTTCTCCGGAAGGTGCAGGCGTGGTCGCGATCTCTTCGACTTTGGCGTTGTCGTTCGTGAGATCGATGTATTGTTCTGCGCCGGCGATTTGTAGTTCGAAATTCCAGGTGAATCGCTTGCCCCCTAGCTCCATCGGTTTGGCAGCAGTAATCGAGTAGCGTCCGGCTGCGAGCTGTTTTTCGGCCTTGCCATCGAGGTCGGTTTTCAATTCCGTCGAGCTTGAGGCGTTCGCTTTGTCGCGCAAGCTGACGACGTAGAATGGAACCGGCTTTTGATTCAGGTCTTTGTCCACAATCAAGACCCGAAGTTTTACGTTCACAAGTTCCGCCTGCGGCGCCGGGCTACTCAGCGGAACAAAAACCAAAAGGGCCGTCGATAGATAGCGATTCATGGCATGCCTCACCTGGAGAAGATTGCCTGCATCGTCCCACTTCTTCTCCTACGGGTAAAGCGACAAAACAGGACATCACCGCGGCAAGTGGCGACATCCTTCCTTTTTCGATTTCCTGGGAGCCCGCATGGAGTCGGTCCGGAGCGGGTTTAGCCGACTGAGTTCCGTCTCAGATTTTCCGAACTTCACTGCGGTCGGTGGTAGCGGCCGCCAACTCGGAAACTGTTTTCATCCACGATGGATGCTGGAACTGTGGAGCAATTTCCGCCAGCGGCACGAGAACAAATCGCCGCAAAAGCATTCTCGGATGCGGCACCTGCAGCTGCGGCGTGTCGATCATCTCCGAGCCGTAGAGCAAGATGTCCATGTCAATCAGCCGCGGTCCTTTCGCCACAAGCTTCTTGCTTCCCATGCGCGATTCGATCTCGCGCAAGCCTCGCAATAATTCCAACGCGGAAAGTCCCGTCTCTCCCTCAACTACACCATTCAAAAACCAGGGCTGCTCGCGCAAATCCACCGGCTCGGTCTCGTAAAAAGAAGATATCTTACTGACGCGCACACCTGCATCAGCAAGCGACGCAATCGCCTTACGCAAATTCGCTTCGCGTTCCCCTACATTTGAGCCCAGCGACAGATAAACCGTGACCATCATTTTCCGCATGCACTTTCCTAACCTGGCGGTCCTTTTTCAGAAAAGGCGAGGCTGGCGCTTGGGCAGGTCGCGGCCGAAGTATTCGTAAGCGCGCGCGGTGGCGACGCGGCCGCGCGGGGTGCGGTCGATCATTCCAATCTGCATGAGGTAAGGTTCGTACATTTCTTCGATGGCGTCTTCCTCTTCAGAGAGAGCCGCGGCCAGCGTGCCCAGGCCAACGGGGCCGCCGGAATATTTATCGAGCAGGGCGATCATCAGGTTGCGATCGACTTCGTCGAGGCCGCTGGGGTCCACTCCGAGCATTTGCAGGGCTTCCTGAGCGACGGCACGGGTGATGCGGCCGGCGGCGCGCACTTCTGCAAAATCGCGCGAGCGGCGCAGCAGACGGTTGGCGATGCGCGGCGTTCCGCGGCAGCGGCGGGCGATTTCTTCGGCGCCGCCCTCGTCCATCAGAATGTTCAGAATCTTGGCCGAGCGGTGGATGATAATGAGCAGATCTTCGGGTTCGTAAAAATCAAGCCGGTGGACGATACCGAAGCGCGAGCGCAAGGGCGCGGTAATCAATCCCGCGCGCGTGGTCGCCCCCACGAGAGTGAAGTGGCTCAAGGGAAACGGGTGAATCTGCGCGCCGGGCCCCTGGCCGATGATCAGGTCGACGCGAAAATCTTCCATCGCTGGATAAAGGACTTCCTCGACGGCGGGCTGCAGCCGGTGGATTTCATCCAGAAAGAAGACTTCCTTGTTTTGGAGCGAAGCCAATATCGCGGTCAGGTCACCTTTGCGATCGAGGAGCGGCCCCGCGCTGGTCTTGATGGGCACGTTCAGCTCGTTGGCGATGATTTGGGCAAGCGTGGTTTTTCCCAGCCCCGGCGGGCCGTAAAGCAGCACGTGGTCAAGTGCTTCGCCGCGGCTGCGGGCCGCATCCACGGCGATTTGAATGTTCTCCTTGACGCGCTTCTGCCCGATATATTCGTCGAGGCGCTTGGGGCGCACACTCACTTCGATGCGGGCGTCCTCGTCGAAGGCCTGCCCGGAGACAATGCGGTTAGACTGCCGTTGCTGCATCATCCGTTTTGCCGTGCCATCGGGCATGGTGTTTACCGCCGGGCCTCCGATTATGCTTCCTTGCTTGTAGCCGCGCAGGATGTTGCGCCCTACAAAGACAAGCTCCACCTATTAGGCGCCTTGCGCGGCGCGGCTCTTTGGGGCGCTCAAGGCCTGCAGCGCCGCTCGCAGCAGTTTCTCAAAGTTGCCAGCACCGGCCTCGTGCTTTGCTTCTCCGACCACAGTCTCCGCGGCGCGGCCGTCGTACCCCAAGTTGACGAGCGCGGAGACGACATCGGCTTCGATACCAGCGGGTGAAGCCGGCGCGGGCTTCCCCGCTTCGATGGCCACGGTCTCCAATTTATCTTTGAGCTCGACCACGATGCGCTCGGCGGTTTTTCTTCCGACGCCGGGAATTCTCGTCAGCCGCGCCAGATCGCTTCCGCGAATTGCCGGGATCAATTCCTCGACGTTCATCCCGGACAAGATCTTAAGCGCGAGCGTTGGACCTACGCCGGACGCCGAAAGCAGCAACTCAAAAAAATGTTTCTCGCGCGCGGAAACAAAGCCATAGAGAGCCAGCGCATCTTCACGGACGTGGGTGTGAGTCAGGAGGGTCACTTCAGTGTGGAGTTCGCCGAGAGCGGCGAACGTCGAGAGCGGCACTTGGACGAGGTAGCCGACGCCGCCGACGTCGACGAGCACTTGATGGGGTCTTTTTTCGGCGAGGCGTCCACGAAGCTGGCCAATCATCGTTCGCCAGTATTGCCGCTTTTCCTTCGCCCGTCAACGTGCATAAGAACCTCAGCGACCATATTTGCCAATGAGTTCGGCTTGGGCGCGGATATGGCCCTTCATGGCGCCCTCGACGTCCGCCTTCGTCGCGCCAGCCTTCAGACCCAGTTTGACGTCCAGCGCATAGAGCTTGAAAAAATAGCGGTGCGACTTGCCGGACGGTGGGCATGGCCCCCCGTAGCCAATCTTGCCAAAATCGTTCCGGCCTTGCCGCGCACCACTGCCAAGCTGTTCCTGTTTGGCGACTCCCTCGGGAAGTTCTTGTGTGTTCGCCGGAAGATCGAAGAGCACCCAATGCACCCACGTCCCCATTGGCGCGTCGGGGTCGTCCATGATGAGCACGAAACTATGGGTGTCGGAAGGAGGTGGACTCCAAGTCAGCTTCGGCGACAGGTCCGGCCCATCGCACGTAAACTTCTTGGGGATGGTTTCTCCTGCCGAAAAGGCGGAGCTGGTCAGTTGTATGGTCCCGAGCATGGTCAATGTTCCTCCCTTCCCCTGAGCGTGGAGATTCCAGGGAATCGAAATGGGCATCCCGAGCGAGGCACAGATCGCAAAGAGAACTCTTCCGCGCATCAGCGCTTCTCTTCTCAATGGCCGGGAAAAACAGGGGTTAGCCATACCAACACAGTTCGCCAGCCCGAGGGCAGGGGAGGCCTAGCGGCGGCTGCGGTCCTTACGCACGGCTTCGTCAATCAAGGCGTCGAGTTCGTTGCGGGTCAATTTCACGTGACTGCCGGAGGGCTCTCCGGTGTCGCAAGTAATCGGCAGTTCGGCGCCGCCGCCTGGCGGAGGAGCGACAAAGTAGCGCGGCCGCGCGGCCATCAGCTTCGCCACTTCGCGGCTCGAAAGCAGCGTAGGCTCGCCGGCCAGTTCCGCGGCCAGAGTGATTTTCGCGCAGTGCTCGATGGTCTCCAGACGGAAGAACGCGGTGATCAGATCAGGGCCGCAAGTTACCGCGCCATGGTTGGCGAGCAGCACCGCGTCATAATGCGGCACGAAGGGCTCGATGGCGTCGCTCAACTCCGGCGTGCCCGGTGTGGCGTATTGCACCAGCGGGATCTGGCCAAGCCCGACGATAACCTCCGGGAGCAGCGCTCGGTTCAGGCCGCGCCCGGATACCGCGAATCCTGTCGCCGTGGGCGGGTGTCCGTGGCACACGGCATTCACATCCGGGCGCATGCGGTAATACAAAAGGTGGATCGCTAATTCGGAGGAATAGCGGCGGAACCCGGCGAGCTGCTTTCCATCGAGATCCGTAACGACCAGATCTTCCGGTGCGAGCATGCCTTTGTTCATGCAGGTCGGAGTGGTGAGGATGCGGCCGTCTTCCAGCCGGACGGAAAGGTTTCCTTCGCACGCGACGATATGCCCGCGCTCGTACATCCACTGGCCCACCTTGCAGATTTCGCGGCGCAGCTGGTCTTCGCTGTTGGAATAACTCGACGAACGTGAGTCCGGGGTCACAGGCGGACTCCTTCCTGGCCCGGAGATTGCTTCCGGGCCCGCAGTTTAAATTGTTTCGAACACATCCCGCAGCGGAGTTACGAGATGTACCGGGCCTGCCCCGTTATCTCGGTCCGGGTGCAAAGAAGCTATTACAAGTCGCTTCCAGATGCTAGGCGTAAATTCCGCGCAGCTTGAGCGCGCGGGCGACCCGGTCGATTGCCAGCATGTACGCCCCGATGCGGTTGTTTACCTTGTGAATTTCCGAATAACGGACCACTTCGTCGAAGGCGTTATCCATGACGTCGAACAGCCGCTCGTTGACTTCGCTCTCCCGCCAAAAGAAACCCTGGCGGTCTTGCACCCATTCGAAGTAGCTGACGGTCACGCCTCCGGCATTGCCCAGAATGTCCGGCACCGTGAAGATTCCCTTGCCGTCGATGATCGCGTCGGCTTGCCAGGTGGTCGGGCCATTCGCGCCTTCGCACAGAATCTTTGCTTGTACCTGGTGCGCGTTCTTCTCCGTAATCTGGTTTTCGATCGCCGCGGGTATGGCGATCTCGCAGGGCTGGAAAAGCACATCCCGTGAGCTCATCTTCGTTCCGCCAGCGGGAAAATCCTGCAGCTGCTTTTTCTGTGTGTACACCCAGTCGATCATCTGCGAAACGTGGAAGCCTTTCTCGTTGTAAAGGCCGCCTCCGATGTCCGCCAAGCCGATGATTTTGTAACCGGCTTTGTGCATCAGTTCCGCCGCCAAGGAGCCTACATTTCCGAAACCCTGAACGACAACACGGCAGCCATCCTTCTTCATGCCAAGTTTTGCTAGCGCCTTGTCGCAGCAGATCATCACGCCGCGCCCGGTGGCTTCGCGCCTTCCGCGCGAGCCGCCCAGCTCGACGGGCTTGCCGGTCACAACGGCGGTCGTTGCTTGACCGAGGTGCATGGCATAAGTGTCCATGACCCAGGCCATGGTCTGCTCGTTTGTGCCGACGTCGGGGGCGGGGACGTCGCGCTCCGGCCCCAGCCAGTTCGACAGTTCCGCGGTATAGCGGCGTGTCAGCCGCTCCAGCTCTCCGCGCGACATCTTCCGCGGATCGCAGATCACTCCGCCTTTCGCGCCGCCAAAGGGAATGTTCACCACCGCGCACTTCCAGGTCATCCAGGTTGCCAGCGCGCGTACTTCGTCGATGGAAACGTCGGGGGCAAAGCGGATTCCACCCTTCCCTGGCCCGCGCACGGTCGAGTGCAACACGCGGTACCCGGTGAACACCTCCAGCGACCCGTTATCCATGCCGATGGGAATATAGAGAGTGATTTCTTTGCTTGGATATTTCAGGTAACGATAGAGGCCCTGCTCGAGTCCCAGTTTGTTCGCGGCCACTTCGAAGCGCGCCTCCGCGTTCTGGTAGACATTCATTTCTTCCGGTATTGGCGCTTGCGGCATGCGTAATTCTCCTTCGTTCCCTATTTCCCGCTCTGCGGCTTTCCCTATTTTCTAATTTCCGGTCACTAAAGCAGCCAAACGATCGGTAAGGTTCAACCGTTCGTGCACAGCTCGACCGCGACGCAATTCTTTGATGCAATGAACTGGGCCAAGGAAGGTGAAATTCGGCGGGCTACCCTACCGCCAGACCTGCCATTTGGCCGGGCCGCCAGTATACGAACGTCCTTCGCCA
>DATKEV010000176.1:0-24273 GCA_035511855.1 Candidatus Udaeobacter sp. | reverse complement strand
ACGCCAGCTGCCTTCATCACCGGACTCTTCGAGACGCACCTGCAGGTGAAGAATCTCGAGCACTCCATGGAGTTCTACGAGAAAGTCCTGGGTCTCGAGCTTGGTCTCAAGGAAGAATCGCGACGCGTCGCTATCTATTGGATAGGCGGCAAGACCAGAAGCGCGCTGGGTCTCTGGGAGAAGCCGCCTTGGGTCTCCGAGACAAACGCCCGAGACCAGATCGTCACGCAGCATTTCGCTTTTGAGATTGACCTGGCCGATTTGGGCCGCGTGGTGGCTGGCGTGAAGCAGAGAGGGATCGAGTTTCGCAACTTTTTCGGGCAAACTACAGACATACCGAGCGTATTCGGCTGGGTGCCAGCAGCCTCGATTTACTTCAACGATCCAGATAGGCACCTGTTGGAGTTTATCGCCAAGCTTCCAGGCAAAGCGAAGCCCGAGGTCGGCGTTGTGTCGATGGACGAGTGGAACCGGCATCAGAATGAAATACGCGATTAGCTGAGTTCGCGAGGAGCGCAGAATGCTGCTGTCCGCGGCTCGTGTGGTCTGCTTCTTCTACGTTCTTGCTTGCAATCGCGCGAGTGATCCCCGCTGATCGACAATCGCGCGTTGGGCAGGCTACAGCTCTGCCACGCTAGCGGATTGTCTATACGACGCTGCGTCCCGCTAACTGGCATTTATTTCTCTTGGAGGCGGGATCTCCGCCAAAACAAATCAGTGACGATCCTGCTCTCGATCACGGCGCGACGTTTTCGCCAGATGGAAAATGGGTCGTGTTCACGTCCGGGCGCGGTGGGCTAAACGATGAGGCTCCAATTTCAGACGGCGACGGCCCGCCGCCATTGGGCGAGATTTGTGTCGCCCCTGTGGATGGCCAATCTGAGCCGATCCGGCTGACGCACAACAAGTGGTCAGATGGCCTTCCATGTTGGGGCGAGCAACGGAGGGCGGTCTTTTTCGCGGAATCCTCGGCGCCTAAAGAGTGATCCGGAACACTGCCATTCTCGTGCATTGATTCTAAGAGCCTGCTTTGCCTCGCCAGTGAGGGGGAATATCCACGTAGGATGCATCCAGAAGTGAAGTGGACGGGCAGCCCAGAAGTCTCAGGGTACGCTCGACATCACCTCGCAAAATTTCGAGTGCGCGGGCGATTCCCGCTTGTCCCGCTGCCGCCATGCCGTAGGCATAGGCACGGCCCACGAGAACTGCACGCGCGCCAAGACAAATCGCTTTGACAATGTCGCTGCCGCGGCGAATACCACCATCCATGAGGACTTCCGCTTGGCCGCCGATGGCGGCAACCACCTCCGGCAGAGCTCGCAAGGAGGAAGAAACACCATCCAACTGACGCCCGCCATGGTTCGAGACGATGACGGCAGCGGCGCCTTCGTCCACGGCTCGCTTGGCGTCGTCTCCGGTGAGCACGCCCTTGACGACCATCGGACCAGTCCAAAGTTGCCGGAGCCAACGCAGATCATCCCAAGTGACGGCGGCCCTCGTGAGTGCGGCCGTGACATCGATGAGCGGCATCGGACCTTCACCGGGGATGACAATGTTTTCGAGTTTGGGGACCCCACCATCCAAGAGAAATGCCGCGAGCCACCCGGGGTGAGCGAGAAATTGCGGTAGGAAAGGTATTTTGGCGAAGACGGAACCGCCTAGAAGTTCTTTCATGCCGTTGCGGGGATCCCGTTCGCGCATGCCCGCCACGGCTGTGTCGATGGTCACCACTAGAGCTGAGAAACCGGCACGGCGGGCGCGATCTATGGCGGCTTCCGCAACTGGGCGTCCGCCCACTAGATAGAGTTGATACCAAATGGGTCCAACGGATGCTGCCCGGACATTCTCAAGTTTGTGGCCAGAAATAGTGGAAAGGGTGTAGGCGATGCCCGCAGAGCCGGCTGCGGCAGCCGCAGCTAGCTCCCCCTCCGGATGCATGAGCCTGCTATAGCCGACGGGAGCTAGTATCGCGGGAAAGGACAAATTCAGGCCCAGCACGCGAGTGCTGAGTTCACATTTCGCAATCGCTACCGCCTGCCGGGGCCGAAATGTCACATCGTCAAAAACCCTGCAATTTTCCCGTAGCGTGACTTCACCCTCGGCGCCACCATCGAGGTAGTCGAAAATGACCCGGGGAAGGCGGCGACGCGCCAGCCGTCGAAGGTCATCGATGTTTATGACGCGGGGAGAAGCAACTGCCTTTAGTCCTTTAGCCATCACCGATTGACAACTTGAGCCCGGAAGTCCTACGGGCCGCACATTTGAGAAACATTTTATCCTGAAATGGCTCAATTCGGCCGTTCTGCGACATGGCTCCCTGCTTACCCCTCGGCGGGGAGAGCGTCTATCGCCATTGGGTGGTCTGCCAGGATCAACATTGACAATCGTATGGTGATTCTTTGCGGAGAGGAGATTGTGTAACTATGCGCAACGCATGCAAATACGTTTTTGGAGTTTTGGCCGGATTCAGCTGTCTTGCGGGTACTGCCAGCGCGCAGTTCAAGAACGGCAGCCAGCCGACGGAGTTGAACATTCCACGCACGAGCCAGCGGGGAACGGTGACTCAGCGGATCGGGCTGACGGACATCACGATAACCTATAGCCGGCCGGCAGTCGGCGGGCGGGAAATCTGGGGCAAGATTGTGCCTTACGGGAAAGTATGGCGGGCGGGAGCGAACGAGAATACGACGATTACTTTTGCCGATGACGTTTCCGTCGAAGGGAAACCGCTTGCCGCGGGCACCTATGGACTGCACACCATCCCGGACAAAGATCAGTGGACGATTATTTTCTCGAAGAATGCGACATCCTGGGGCAGCTTCAGCTATGACGAGAAGGAAGACGCGCTGCGCGTGAACGTAAAGCCGCACGCCGCGGAGTCGTTTGAGCAGCTGACCTACACCTTCGAAGAGGTGAAACCTGATTCGGCGGCGGCCACTCTGCGGTGGGAAAAACTCGCCGTGCCCTTTCACGTTTCCGTGGATGTGAAAGCGGTTGTGCTGCGCAGCATCAAGAATGAGCTGCGAAATGTCGGCGGATTCACCTGGGGCGGTTACGACGAGGCGGCGCAATGGTGCCTGGACAACAATTACAACCTCGAAGAAGCGCTGAAGTGGGAAGACACCTCGATTCAAAATGAGGAGCGCTTTGAAAACCTGGAGACCAAATCGCGCATCCTTGATGCTCTGGGACGAAAAGAAGAATCGGCAAAAGCCTATTCCACGGCGCTCGACAAGGCCACCGCGATTCAACTCTATTCGTATGCCCGCGGCCTGCAACGCTCGGGAAATGCCAAGCGCGCCTTCGAGCTGTATCCCATGGTTCCGAAGAAGGATGCGAATCACTGGATCAGCCACCTGGCACTCGCTCGCCTCTCTTCCAATTCGGGGGACTTCCCGACCGCCGCCAAAGAGATGACGGTGGCGATCAACGGAGCGCCGGACCAGACAAAGCCGTTTCTCGAGCCGCTGCTGAAGCGCCTTGAAGCCAAGGACGACATCAACAAGTAGTCCGATTGCGTAGGCCGGTTTGCATCCGAATCTCCCGGGGGAGCGGGGGGAAGTCCGTGCCATCTTGAGCCGAAGCGGGACACGGTCTGTGTTTCAGGCTAGAGTTTTTGAAGAGATCAGCTGCGCAGCAAATGTGGCTGCGGGCGGAATCGTCAGGTGAGGCTTGTGAACACGGAAAGACCACACCCTTTGAAAAACGAAATACCAAAGGGTGGTCAGCACGAAAATGTGTGCAGCACTATGTTCCGTGCCGAAGGATCGGCCGTCAATTCCCGGCGTCGGTCGAGAGTTGACCAGCCTCCCTGCGGCGACCCCTAAAAGCCATCTATGGCACAAGTCCTAGGCGTGAGAGAGGGCCGGCTGTTTTTGCTCGGCCACGGATGCGAGGGCGGCCTCGATGACACCGAGGCCCTCGTCGAATTGCTCGTCGGTGATGGCCAGGGGCACGAGAATGCGCATGACGTTGTTGTAGGTGCCCGCGGTGATGGTGATGAGGCCGTGCTCGTAACAATACTGAGCGATTTGCTTGGTTTCGGTTTCGGCGGGCTCACGGGTCGCCGCGCTGCGAACCAGCTCGATGGCGCACATGCCGCCGAGGCCGCGCACATCGCCGACGAGTTCCCACTTCTTCTGCCAGCCGCGGGCGCGCTCTTCGAAGCGCTTGCCGAGAAGAGTTGAGCGGGCGAGCAAGCCTTCTTTTTCGATCGTCTCGATCGCCGCCAGCGCGGCGACGCAGGAGAGCGGGTTGCCTGCGAACGTGCTGCCGAGACCTCCAACCTCAGCCGCATCCATGATTTCCGCACGGCCGGTCACAGCGGCGAGCGGCATGCCCCCGCCGAGCGACTTGGCCATGGCGATCAGGTCAGGTTCAATGCCGAAATGCTCGGAGGCAAACCATTTTCCGGTGCGGGCGATTCCGGACTGGACTTCGTCGACGATAAAAACGATGCCGTACTTGCGGCAGATGTCGTGAAGAATGCGGAAATAATTTTGCGGCGGGACGATGAAACCGCCTTCGCCGAGGACCGGCTCGGCAATCACCGCGGCGACGGATTCGGGCGCGACGACGCGCTTGAAGGCGTCTTCCAGATAATGCGCAAAGCTTTCAGCTGTGGCGCCCTGCTGGCTGCGATAGGCATAGGCAAAAGGGATGCGGTAGATGTCGCTCGCAAAAGGCGCGAAGCCGGCTTTGTACGGATGCGTTTTGCTGGTGAGGGACATGGTCAGCAGAGTGCGGCCGTGAAAGGCATCTTCGAAGCAGATGACGGCGGGGCGCTTAGTATAAGCGCGAGCAATCTTGATGGCGTTCTCGACGGCTTCCGCGCCGGAATTGATGAGAAACGTCTTCTTGGGGAATTTGCCGGGCGCGAGGGCGTTCAGTTTTTCGGCGAGAGCGATGTAGGATTCGTAGGGCGTGACGCTGAAGCAGACGTGCAGAAATTTATCGAGCTGCTCACGAATCGCGGCGAGGACGCGCGGAGCGCGGTGGCCCATGTTGAGGCAGCCGATGCCGCCGGCAAAATCGATGAAGCGATTGCCGTCCACGTCCTCGATCACCGCGCCTTCCGCTTTGGCGGCAAACAGAGGCGTGGCGTGATACGTGCCTCGGGCAACTGCCGCGTCGCGCCGCGCCATCAGGGCGCGCGAACGGGGCCCGGGTATTTCGGTGCGAATTTGAGTGGTCTTCATGTTCGTGTTCCTTCTTGCCGGCGGCCAGGAAAAAGCTGCCGGGCTTAAAACTAGTACCAACCGATCGGGGTCTCGTCGAGATTGACGAAGACCTGCTTGGTTTCGAGATATTCCTCGAGGCCCCAGGGACCCAGCTCGCGGCCGAAGCCGGATTGCTTGTAGCCGCCCCAGGGGGCTTCGACGTAGGTCGGCTGCATATGATTGACCCACACGATGCCAGCGCGCAGGGATTTCACGACGCGGAAAGCTTTGTAAATGTCGCGCGTCCAGACGGCCGCGGCGAGGCCGTAGGGCGTGTCATTGGCGATGCGAATGGCGTCAGGTTCGCCTTCGAAGGGGATGACGGAAGCAACGGGGCCAAAAATTTCTTCGCGAGCGATGCGCGCACTGTTGTCGACGTCATAGAAGATCGTGGGTTCGACGTAATAGCCTCTGGCAAATTGTTTCGGGCGGCCGCCGCCGATGGCCACCTTGGCTTCTTTCTTGCCGAGGTCGAGATAGGAGCTGACGCGGTCGTATTGCTCCTTGCTGACCAGCGGACCCATCTTGGTTTCGCGCTCGAGCGGAGGGCCGAGCTTGATGCGCTTGGCTTTTTCGGTCATGGCCTCGACAAATTTCGAATAGATTTTTTTCTCGACGAGGATGCGGCTGCCCGCCGAGCAGACTTCTCCTTGATTGATGAACACGCCGAAGAGTGCGCCGTCCACGGCCGCTTCCCAATCGGCGCCATCAAAGAAAATGTTCGGAGATTTGCCGCCGAGTTCGAGCGTGACGCGCTTGAGCGTGTCCGCAGCGCTTTTGACGATGATCTTCCCGACGGCAGCGCTGCCGGTGAAGGCGATTTTGTCCACGCCGGGATGCGCAACGAGCGCGGCGCCTGCTGTTTCGCCAAGACCGTTCACGATGTTGACGACGCCTGGCGGCAGGCCCACTTCTTCAAACCAGTTGGCCACTTCCATCATGGTGAGCGGTGTCTGCTCGGCGGGCTTGAGAACGCAAGTGCAACCGGCGGCGATCGCGGGAGCGAGCTTCCAGGAAGCCATCACCAGCGGATAGTTCCAGGGAATGATCTGTCCAGCGACGCCGACGGGTTCACGCAGCGTGAAGCTCAGGGCGTTTGCGGGAACGGGATTGACGTGGCCCAGAACTTTGTTCGCGAGCCCGGCATAATATTCGAAACAGGTTGCGGCGTCGGCGATGTCGTATTCGGCTTCGACGATGGGCTTGCCGGTGTTGCGGCATTCCAGCTCGGCAAGTTGCGCGGCGTGCGCCCGAATTTTCTCCGCGAGCTTGTAGAGAATGCGGCCGCGCTCGGCGGCGCTGGTTTGGGGCCAGGGGCCGGAATCGAACGCGGCGCGGGCGGCTTTTACGGCGCGATCAATGTCCGCCGCATTCGCCGAAGCAACCTGGGCGATCACTTCTTCGGTGGAAGGATCGTAGACGGGAAACACTTCGCCGGTAGAACTCTTGACCCACTGCCCGTTGATGTAATTTTGATAGGCTCGAACGACCGTCTTCGCGATGCTCGACATAACCGCCTCCCGAATGCACTCAAAGAGCCGTTGCAGCCGCCGCCAGCTTGCGCGCGGCCTTGCGGCGGCCGTAGATGAAAAAGAAAAACGCGGCGAGACC
This sequence comes from Candidatus Udaeobacter sp., assembly GCA_035511855.1. Classification (GTDB taxonomy): domain Bacteria; phylum Acidobacteriota; class Terriglobia; order Acidiferrales; family UBA7541; genus Acidiferrum. Next base: position 17,443 of record DATKEV010000176.1, on the reverse strand, counting down.
GATGAAACTCAACGTGCCGCCGAACATCCATACTTCATAGGAAAAAATGGAGCTGATCTGCTGCGCCGGGAAAAACGCCAAGGCAATTCCAAGCGCAGTGGTCAGAAAGCCGCTGAGACCGGCGGCGAGCAAAGTTGCCCTGCTGTAACGCCCGCGTGCGAACGATTCGTCCATAGCAATCCGCAAGAGCGCGCCGAACATGTACAGAAAGGGAATCAACTGCAGCACGACCGCGAGCGACAAAAGTTTTTGAAAGGTTTCCTGAACGCCCGCGCCGGTGAAGGTGAAGTTGATGACCACGAGAATCAGCGACACTGTGGCGTGGACGATCAGCGCGGCGTAAGGCGTGGCATATTTTGGATGGACTTTTCCGAGCCAGGACGGCATGTAGGAATCGAGGCCGGCAACGAAGGGGATTCTCGCCGAACCGCCAAGCCACGCGGAACCGATACCGGCGATCGAGAGACTCAGGAGAAAAGCAAACGGAGCGACGATCCAGCCGACACCGACACGTCCAGCCATATGACTGACCGCCTGTACGATTCCCTGGAGGACGCTGATGCTGTCCTTGCTGACGGCCACGATTAACGTGAGCGTAGCACCGATGTAGAGCAATCCGGAAAGAACGCCGCCCCAGGCGACGGCGCTGGGCAAATTTTCCTGGGGACTCTCGATCTCATCTCCCATGATGGAGGCGAGCTCCAAGCCCACTAGCCCGAAACAAATCACGCCGAATGAATTCAGCACGAATCTTGGATTAGCAGGAATCTTGAAATCGGCGGCGGTCACGGTGGTGCCGAAGCGCGTCCACACAACGATACCGAGGCCAATCAGAAGAACTGCGGCGATGCCGGTGCCGAGGCCGCCGAGATTGTTGATCCATTTGCCGACGCCGAGGCCGATGACGTTCAAGACCACCAGAAGAATCAGCAAGACCAGCGAAGCCGTAAGTGCAAAGGATTTGTTATCGGCGAGCGATTCGTGTCCGGCGCCAAGGATAAACACGGAGACGCCGACGAAATAGAGCATGATCGTAGGGACGTACATCATATTGTTCGTCCAGTAGCACCAACCGGAGAGAAAACCGTGGAAGTCACCGAAGACTTCCTTGGCCCACAGATAGACGCCGCCTTCTCCGGGGTAACGATGAGCGAGCTCGATGACGGCGATACCCTGCGGCCAGAAAAACAGCACCAACGCGAGACACCAGAGCCAGACGGTGACGCCGCCATTGGCCGCGATGGACGGCAGCACGTTGAGATTGAAAACGGCAACGACAAAGAGGAGAACGAGGTCCCACTTGCCCAGTACGCGGCGCAAATGGGGAGTTTCCACTGCTCCCGGTGCGGCGGGCGTCGCGATGACCTCGTTCGGCAAACTTCTTCTCTCCTAATGGCGGCGCCGGGGCGGATCAGTGGCCTGCGGCACCGACAAACGCAGCGCCCCGCTCTTGCTGGGCTCTGGCGAGGGCGGGCGCTACCTCTTCGAATACCGCCAGATGCTTGTCGATGTCCGCTTCGGTGTGCTGCACCGAGATGGTCCACTGCTCATCCCACCAATAAGGTTGGGCGAGAACGCCGCGATTGACCATGGCGAACCAGTAGTGGCGCCAGAGATCGACGTCAATCTTGGTCCAGTCGCGGTAATTGCGGATCTCCTGCGGATAGAGCATCAAGGCGCCGTTTACTCCGGCGCTGGCCACGTAAGCCTCGAGCCCGGACTTCTTCACGATGGTGCGATAGCCCTCGGTCAATTTTTTGCTGAGCTTTCCGACGTGTACGTAGTTTTCACGCGTGAGGACTTCGCGGAACGTCGCAAGACCCGCGCTCATGGCCACGCGATTGGTGTTGTAGGTGCCGCCGTGGAAAACTTTGTGCTGCGTGATCAGATCCATCACCGCGCGGCTTCCGCCGAAGGCGCCGAGAGGCAAGCCACCGCCGATGGATTTAGCGAGACAGATGATGTCCGGCTTGACGCCGAAGAAATCGCTGGCTCCTCCCCAGGCCAGTTTTGCGCCGGTCTTCACCTCGTCGAAGATAAGCAGTGCGCCGTTCGAATCGCAGATTTTGCGCAAGCCCTCGAGGAATCCAGGCTGCGGCAAGCACAGTCCGACGTTCATCAAGATAGGCTCGAGAATGATGCCTGCAATCTGGCCCGGATTTTCTTTGAAGCGCCGCTCGACGCTTCCCAGGTTGTTGAAGCTGGCGACCACGACGTTGGCGAGGGAAGCCTTCGGAACGCCGCCGCCCCCGGGAACACTGACGGGAGCATTGGGGTCGCCCCAATCCTCCGCCTTGGGCTTGACGCTGACGAGTGCCGTGTCATGCAGGCCGTGATAGGCGCCTTCGAATTTGAGAATTTTGTCGCGGCCGGTGGCGGCGCGGGCGATGCGGCACGCGTGCATGGTGACTTCCGTGCCGCTCGAACCGAATCGCACCATGTCGACGGGGTAGCGGTTGCAAATTTCTTCCGCGAGTTCCCATTCCTGGTCATGGGGCATCCCGAAGGTCGTGCCCTCGTGCAGTTTCTGCTCGACGGCTTTCACGACTGCGGGATGGCAATGACCGGCCATCAGCGCGCCGAAACACAGGTTGTGATCGAGGTATTCGTTGCCGTCGATGTCGTGGATGCGGCTGCCCTTGCCGTCCTCGACGAACAGCGGATAAGGCTCGTAATGGCGGTAGTTGCTGGCGACTCCGAGCGGAATACGCTGCAAGGCCCGCTTGTGCGCGGCGGCGGAGTGCGTTGTCCGCCTTTCGTACGTGGCGATTTCTTTTTGTAGTGCCTCGTGCATTTCAGTGCTCCATGGTGGGTTGGCCGGCTTGCGGTTACCCGTGGCAGGTCTGTTCCCTGCGGTCAGTCTTAACTAGAAAATCTTTAGTAAAATCGGGGACTTGTACTCAACTCCTTCGAACGTGTGGAGGCACGGCTCTCGCGAACGGCGCCTGAATGATGCTCCCCCAGCTGTATGCCCGCTAGAAGAGAATCTTCAGAGCGAATTGCAGTTGCCTCGGGTCTCGCGCTTTTTGCACTGTGCCAAAAGTCGTGCCGTTATTCGTGAAGTTCCCATCTGGAGTCAGGAACTGCGTGTGATTCCATGCATTGAAGAACTCCGCTCGGAACTCCGTGTTGAACCGCTCCGAGAGACGCGTTTTCTTCTCGACCGAGATGTCCGACTGACTGATACGCGGCCCGCAGCAGAGCGTACGCGGCGCGTTTCCAAATTGTCCCAAGGGAGCATCGGCAAAGGAGGTCGGGTCAAAAAACTGATGGTTCGGATCCTTACGAGGATCAATAAAGCGAATGGGCGCAACGATGTTGGGCTCACCCACCGGCTCAAAGTCAAAGCTGTTCCCCAGCTCGGTATCGTTCGCGCTTACTAGCCGAATGGGGAATCCCGTCTGGAAAGTGATGATGCCGGAAACAGCCCAGCCGTTCGCCACCTTCCCCATGAAGCCCTCGCGCTTGGGAATCGGTAGCTCCCAGTAGGGACTGAATACGAAGCGATGGCGCGCATCAAAAGCAGAGAGCGACCTGCTCCTTCTTGGATCAAGGTAATTGACGATGCTTTCGAAGCTCGACGCGCTGTCAATTGACTTGCTAAAGGTGTACGCAGCCTGGAATTGCAATCCGTTGGACATCTGCTTCTGTAGGAGGACCTGCAGAGAGTTATAGTTCGAGCTCCCCACCGTGTCCTGAGCAAAAATGCTCCCGAAGACGGGGACGCCATCCGCCGGACAGTCGGTTCCCGTCAGCGGCTGACAGAAAGGCGAAGAGTAAGCGCGAAGGCCTACCAAGGTGATGCCGTTTGCGCCAACGACCGTGCCCCCAGGAATGAATTTTGGCCCACCGGATGCCGCATTGTATGGAAGATTCAACCCTTGGGCAGGAATCGTGGTTCCCGGAGGGACGAAATACTCCGTATCAGCGCTGAAGGGCCCGCAAGTGATCGGAGGCCCCCCAGGGAAGTTGAGCACTCCCGGGATATTGGCCAGATCAAGACACGGCTGGGCCTGCCCGGGATTCAGTTCACGCGACTGGAGCAGGCGGTGCGCCTGGGTCCCAACGTATCCAATCTGGAAAAGCAGGTCCTTTGCAAGCTGCCGCTGGATGGTGAAATTGTATTGCTCCGAATACTGCGACCGCATTTTGGGCTGGAATTCGCCGAATAGCAGCAGCGGCCGGAAAATCGACCAATCCACCGATTGGCCGCGCACAGGCGAGAGAATGCCGCCGAAGGGATTCGGCGCAAATGCGGGCGACGACGCCGTCGATGATTGAAACTCGAAAGGTAAATTAAATTGCGTGCCGGACAGTAAGACGCTGCCTCCGAAGGGAGGTTCGGCGCTGAACTGTTCGAGCACCAGCTGTTCTATGGGGTTATAGAACATTCCCGCACCCATTCGAATGCTGGTCTTGCCTGGACCGCCGGTAAGCTTGGACAACCAGCCGGAAGTTGCTCCGGGACTCCAAGCAAGGCCAAGGCGCGGGGCAAAGGATTTGTAATACGTTTGAGTCAACCCATTGGGTACGCCTTTGTCGCCGGGAATGACGAGGCCCAGCGGATACACGGCTCTGGAAGGGCCCGTCGGGCTGCAGTCGGTGCCTCCGGCCGCCACAGTCGCAAATGTCGGGTTGGGTTGGCCCGAAGGATAGGTGGGGCTCAGCACGCATGGAAAAATCGTATCGGCCTGTCCGGGGCGGAAGGTTTGAACGCGGTGCCCGATTTCATTGTAAGGCGTGTTCAATTCCCATCGCACGCCGTAGTTGAACGTCAAGTTACGCTTTATCTTCCAGCTGTCCTGGGCGTAGAGATAAACCGAGTTGGTGAGTACATCTTCGGTTTGCGCCGCGCCCTGGCCGTACGAGGTGGGTAGCCCCAGAAGATAATTCCCATAAGAATCCGAAAAGCCCAGATCGTTACCGGAGGGTGAACTCGGATTGCTGCTAAAGGTGAAGAAGCCATTCACCTCGAAAAAGAGGTTCTGAACAAAATGCGCGCGGCTGACATCCCCGCCGAACTTAAAGCTGTGGTTTCCTTTGACTTTGCTGAAGTTGTCCGTCCACTGGTAGACGTTGCCTACTTGCGGCAGTTCACCTTCAAAGTTGTTGCCGATGACTAGGCCGCCGGAAATGGAAACAAACGGTAAGCCCGCATGTCCCGGCAAGGTTGTCGTGATCCCTGCTCCCGGTGCGGCCGGGTCGGAAAAACAATGGGCTGCATCAACGGTGGGACAAGTGGTGTGCACGGTCCCATCCTTGCTGACGTTTACGGGCTGGTCGTTCTTTCCTTGAGCTTCCCGGAAGTAGGTAAACCGAGCCTCATTTACTGCGGTCGACCCCATCGTCCACGTGTGGCTCACGTTCCACTGCTGGAAACGCGAGGCAAATTGAGCTCCGAACCCCGGAATATTGGCCCCGGCAGCTTGGAAAAATGAGAACGGCTGGATATCCGTGGAATCATCAAAATAGTAGTACACGCTCAACTGTTGAGCGGCCGTCAGCCTCTGGTCGAAGCGAACCGTGAATTGATCTCCCCTGGAATGATCGGCAGGGTTGGAAGTGAACACGTTCTGCCCGCCATTCGCGATCGGAAATAGACTGGTCAGATCCTTGGCCGTCGGGTCAAAGCACGCCACCGGAATTTGATTGCCCGGAAACACGGACGTGTAGGGCGTGTTGTCGGCGAGCGTGCCTCCCGCATTCGTAATGGCCGTGGCGCAGCCGGACCTGCTCGCCAAGATACTGGAATTGGCCAGTGTCCCAGCGAAGGGCGCGGCAGCGGTGCCATCCGGAAGCTTTGAGAAGTCGCCTGTAATTTCCCCCGCGGTTGGCAGAAGGACCGTCCCGGAAGAGACTCCGTTCACAATTCGACGTCCCTCATACGAACCAAAGATAAAACTCTTGTCTTTCTTGATGGGACCGCCCAGAGTGGCCCCGAACTGATTCTGCTTGAAATCACCCTTGGTGGTATCGAAGAAATTCCTCGAATTCAGCACCTTGTTACGGAAGAATTCATAAAAATCCCCATGAAGATCATTGGTTCCGCTCTTTGTGACCACATTTACGACGGCACCTGAATTGCGCCCGAATTCGGCATCAAAGGTGTTCGTGATGATGCGGAATTCCTCGATCGCGTCGGGCGACGGCTGGATGGCCGGAAGGTTGATGAAAACATCGTTGGCGCTCCCGCCGTTCACCTGATAGTTGTTGGCGCGGCCACGCCCGCCGTTCACGGACACCACGCCGGGATCGGTGCTTCCAGTGAACAGGTTCGATCCTAGCTGCGACTGCACACCGGGTTGCAATTGAAGAAGCTGATAGGTGTCGCGCGAATTGAGCGGCAGTTCAGTGACGGCAACGCTGTTCATGACCGCGCCAAGCTGCGTCGAGGTCGTATCCACGACGGGCGGCGCGCCCGTGACTTCGACTGTTTCGGTCGAGCCGCCAAGTTGCAAGGCGATGTCAACGGTGAGGACCTGGTTGAGGTCCAGCACGATCCCTTTACGGACGTATTTCTTGAAACCTTGCACGGTCAGATCGATTTCGTAACTGCCGACCGGCACCTCGATAAATATGTATTCGCCATTCGCGCCGGACTGCACCTGGCGCGTAGAGTGAGTGGCCTCGTTGATCAACTGCACGGCTACCGCCGCTACGGCCCCGCCGCTGGGATCCATCACCGTGCCGCGGATGCGCCCGCCGGTACTCTGCGCGCCAGCAAACGGCGCCGCCGACAAGATTGCCAACGCAAAAACTGCCGCGCCGAAGAAGCTGCGGCCACATAAAGAAGGGACTTGCCTGAAACGTGCGTCAACCTTCATGAACTCACCCCTTACCCAGAAGAATTCGTGAGGATCGATTCTTCGTGGTTGCTGTGCCCCTGAAACCTTACTATAATCCTGTAAACTTAGAGAAAGCCGGGAGCTGTGTCAAGCAGAAAGAATTTATCCGACGAATCGGCCCAGCGCAACCCGCATCGGTCTTTGCGCATCAGCGAAGTGGCGCGCCGTGTCGGCATTTCTTCCTCGGCGCTGCGTGCCTGGGAAGCGCTCGGGCTCATTACGCCGCAACGCACGGAAAGCCGCTACCGGCTCTATGACCAATCCGATGTCCGTCTGCTCCAACGCGCTGTTTTTCTGCGACGCGCGCGCGGCCTCAATCCCGCGGCCATCGTCCACGTGCTCAAACGGCAGGGAGTTGTCGCCACCAGGGCGGAAAGGTCGTTGCACCCGGGACAGCGTTTCCGCCGCCTGCGCACGCGCCGCGGCCTTTCGCTGGCTCAAGTGGCGCGGGCTACCGGCGTCTCGGTGGGATTTCTCAGCGCCCTCGAACGCGGCCAAATGCGTTCCTCGATCGCCACGCTTCGCCGCATCGCTCGTTTCTACCGCACCAATATTCTCTCGCTGTTTGAACCCGCCAGCGACAATCCGCGCCTGGTGCGCCCCGATCAGAGGAAAATCCTGGAGACCAACCCGGAAGTCCGCATGGAGCTTCTCGCCTGGGGCAACACGGTGATGGAGCCGCACCTTTTTCGCATAAAACCCGGCGGGGGCAGTGGTGAATCGTACTCTCACGAAGGTGAAGAGTTTCTTCATGTTCTTCGAGGAAACTTCGAGATTTGGCTGGACGGCAAGGAACACTATCAGTTAAAGCCCGGCGACAGCCTTTATTTCGAAAGCTCGACGCCGCACCGCTGGAAAAACCCGGGGCGAAGGGAAACCTGGTTGTTATGGATCAACACGCCGCCAACATTTTGATCGTCAGGACGTGCCGCTGATGAGATCGCTTTCCCGTCGCCTGCTTCTGCAAACATTTTTGACGTTGTTCTGTGCCTATTCCCTCTCCCATGCTCAGGGCGGCCTCATCGTGGAGCCGGCCGACATCATTGTCATTCACGGCCGCGTCTATACGGAGAATCCGGTGCAACCCTGGGCGCAAGCCGTTGCCATTCGCGGCTCGAAGATCGTCGCCGTGGGCGACGACCCGGTGATCGAGCGCAGGCGCGGCATGGGCACGAAGGTCATCAACGCCGGCGGAAAGCTGGTTCTCCCGGGATTCGTCGATTGCCACATTCACTTCATGGAAGGCTCGGCGAAGCTCAGCTGGTTGAATCTGGAGGGCTCCAAGAACCTTGCGGAGATTCGCTATAAATTGGCAACCTATTCCGCGCAGCATCCCGGTGAAGGCTGGATTCTGGGACACGGTTGGAACTACGGAATGTTCGGACCAGGCAAGTTGCCCGACAAAAAAGATCTCGACGATCTTTTTCCAAACCGCGCGGTATCTCTCGAAGGATTCGACGGCCACACCTACTGGGTGAATTCGAAAGCCTTGGCCTTGGCGGGGATTTCCCGCGATACACCGAATCCGCCAAATGGAACGATCGTACGAGACCCGGCGACGGGAGAAGCTACTGGCGCTCTAGAAGAATCGGCTACCGATCTGGTCGACCGTGTACGCCCTCCGATGACTCGCGTGGAAAAGCTCCTGGCTCTGCGCGCGGGGATGAGGTGGGCCAATCAAAACGGCCTGACGCGCATCCACGCAGCAGGCGGCCACTTCCTTTCGGGCGACTTCGAAGAGTTGGAACTGTACGACGAAATGCGCAAGCGCGGCGACTTGAAGCTTCGCGTGCAGATCGCTTATTTCCTCGATCCTCCGGCACTGCGGCCCCAGGACATCGATGCCATCGAGAAAGCGAAGAGGAAATTCTCCAGTGACTGGCTTTCCGCTGGCGTGGTCAAGCTTCGTTTGGATGGCGTGATCGAGTCGCATACGGCGGCAATGCTCGAACCTTACAGCGATGATCCTTCCGTCAAGGGCGCGCTCTTCTGGGAACCAGATAAATATAAGGCTGCCGTGGCGGAGCTCGACAAACGGGGCCTTCAATTGTTTACGCATGCGATCGGTGACTACGCTGTTCGAACGGCGCTAGACGCCTATGAAGCAGCCGAAGAAAAGAATCACAAGCACGATCACCGGCCGCGCATCGAACACATCGAGACCATCTCCGCCGCTGACATCCCGCGTTTCGGAAAACTCGGGGTCATTGCCAGCATGCAGCCGCTGCACTCCTATCCGGACCGCGATACGCTCGAAGTTTGGGCCCATAACGTCGGCCCCGAGCGCGCTTCGCGTGCCTGGGTCTGGAAGAGCATCTCCGATGCGGGCGGCCACGTGTGTTTCGGAAGCGACTGGCCCGTTGTGACTCTCAATCCGTGGGCGGGAATTCAAACGGCAGTCACGCGGCAAACCGCCGAGGGAAAACCGGAAAACGGCTTTGTTCCCGAACAACGATTGACTGTTGAGCAAGCCATCGACGGCTACACCCTAGGTGCGGCGTATGCCGGCCGTCACGAGAAGACGGAAGGTTCGCTCGAAGAGGGAAAATTCGCCGACCTGATTATCGTCTCGCCCAATGTCATGGAAATTTCCCCGCGCAGGATTGGCGACACAAAAGTTCTGACCACGATCATTGGAGGCCGAATCGTCTATCAGGCGGAATCGAAGTAGGAGGAGCGATGAGACGTCGCGCAATTCTTCTGGGAATCCTGGCCCTCGCGCTGGCCGGCAACGGCTGCAAGAAACGAGAGGATTCGCTGAGCCTGCTTGTCTGGGAAGGCTATGCCGATTCCTCTTTCCTTCATGCGTTTGAGGAAAGCCATCATTGCAAGGTCGTGGCCTCCTACATGGGCTCGAGCGACGAATTGGTCGCCAAGCTGCGCGGCGGCAGCGCCTCGAACTACGACGTCATCTCGCCGTCCAGCGACGTTGCCGCCTCCATTGCGGGCACCGGCCTGGCCGCGCCGCTGGATCTTAGGAAGCTCCCGTCCTACGCCCAGCTCTCCGCGAAGCTGCGCGATTTGCCTCTCGTAAAATCCAACGGCCAAACCTTCGGCGTCCCGTTTATGTGGGGCCCGAATCCGCTTCTCTATGACACTTCGGCGTTTGCTCAGCCACCGGACTCCTGGGTGACTTTCTGGAAACCCAAGTACAAAGGGAAGATTTCGGTGTGGGACGATCTTTCAACCGTGTACATGACCGCGCAGATTCTAGGCTACGACAAGCCGGACCCCTCGCAACTGTACAATCTGACCGACGACCAACTGGCCGCGGTCAAGAAAAAACTGATTGAACTGAAGCCCAACATCCGCAAGATCTGGTCCACTGGCGGGGAGTTGACCAATCTCTTTCAGAATCATGAAGTGATTCTGGCGATGGGCTGGCCGCTGAACACCAATGACCTCCGAAAATTGAATTTCCCCATTGGGGAAACCATCCCAAAAGAAAATACCACCGGGTGGATCGATCACTTGATGATTACCTCCGCGAGCAGCAACAAAGAGCTGGCCCACGCATTTCTCGAATACATGATCGAAGCAAGAACGCAAAAACTGGTCACCGACAGGACCCATTACACCCCGGCAAATCCAGGCGCGTCGCAATTCCTCACATCGGACGAAATCAAGGGCCTGCATCTCGACAACCCCGATGCCTACATGCAGCGCATCTATTTCTGGCAGGACGTTCCGCGCCGCGCGAAGTACAACGAAATCTGGAACGAGGTGAAGGCCGCGCAGTGAGTTCATCGGCTCCAAGTTCGGTCGAGACGGCGTCTCCCGCGCGCGGAGAGTTGCTCGAAGTGCGCGGCGCCGCCAAGAGCTTTGGTAACCGCGAGGTGCTAAACAATATTTCGCTACGGATTGCTTCAGGCGAATTCCTGACTTTGCTTGGTGAGAGCGGCTCGGGCAAGACCACGCTCCTGCGCTTGATCGCCGGGTTCGAACAACCGAGTGCGGGAGAAATCTGGATGGGTGGCGAGCGCCTGGACACGCTCCCGCCGTACCAACGCCGCGTCAATACTGTCTTTCAGCATTACGCGCTCTTCCCGCATCTGAACGTCGTGGACAATGTCGCGTATGGCTTGCGCGTAAAACAATTTCCCGCGAAGGAGATCGCAGGCCGCGTCGATGAAGCCCTGCACATGGTGAAAATGCAGGAATTCGCCACGGCACGCCCTTCCAAACTAAGCGGGGGGCAGCAGCAACGCGTCGCACTGGCAAGAGCCCTTGTCAATCGCCCGCAGCTCCTCTTGCTCGACGAGCCACTTTCGGCGCTCGACGCCAATCTGCGTAAGGAGATGCAAGGTGAATTGAAAGCCCTGCAGCGCGAAATCGGCATCACCTTCCTTTTTGTCACCCACGACCAGGAAGAGGCCATGGCGCTTTCCGACCGCATCGCTCTCCTGCGCGGCGGGGCGCTCGAACAAGTTGCTTCGCCGCGCGAAATCTACGCGCATCCTGCGACGGCCTACACCGCGCAATTCATAGGCCAGACCAATTTATTGCGCGGCGAAGTTCGCGCGGGCTCGGCAAAGTGCGGATCGATTCACTTCTCACCTGTGGACGGGCCCGACGGACCGGCGACCTTCTCACTGCGGCCGGAGAAGATCCAGTATGGCTCCGATGGCTCCCACGGAGCACCGTTCCACAGACTCAAAGGCGCCATCCGCCAGCAAATCTACAGCGGAGCCACCGAGCTTCTCGAGGTGGATTGCGGCGGCGGCCAAATGTTGCGCGTGCGCATTGCCGCACGCGGCCCGCTCACTGGTGAGCACGAGTTTGTTTTTCTGCCGGAGGACGTCATTCGCGTCCAGGAGTAGGAACCAGAAGTTCCATTCATGTACTCGCGCGCTTACAAGATGATCGTCTCGCTCCCGCCGCTTCTGTGGGTCGGCTTGTTTCTTCTGCTTCCCTACCTACTGATGTTGGCCCACAGCTTCTGGGCTGTCCGTAATGGCTTTCTGGTTCACGACTGGAACCTCGGCAATTTCAAGATTCTTTTTTCGAATCCGGTCTACGCCCAAGTTCTTTTCCGCACCATGCGCATCGCGGCTTCCGTGACGCTCTTCTCGCTTCTTCTCGGCTATCCGCTCGCTTACTACGTGTCGTTCCACGCCCGCGCTCAGAAGGAACTTCTCTATCAGTTGGTGATCGTACCGTTGTGGGTCAGCTATCTCGTGCGTGGCTACGCCTGGAAAACCATTCTCGGCAGTGAAGGCGTCCTCAACGGCTTCCTTCAGTATTTTCACCTCACTCACGAGCCCGTGGCATTTCTCCTCTACAGCCCGTTCGCCGTCGTCCTCATGCTCACGCACATCTACACGCCTTTTGTTTTTCTTCCGATTTACGCGGCCCTCGAGCACATTCCTCGTCCGCTCGTCGAAGCTTCTCACGATCTAGGCGCCGGCTCAGCCCAAACATTTCTTCGCGTCATTCTGCCGCTCTCGATACCCGGCTTACTCGCCGGGGCGACCTTCGCCTTCGTCCTCTCGCTCGGCGATTTCCTCGCGCCGCTTCTCGTCGGCGGCGCTTCGGGCACGATGATCGCCAACGTCGTCCAAAGCTTATTCGGTGCCGCCTACGACTGGCCGCTAGGCGCGGCCATCTCCGTTGGCATCCTGATCATCACCATCTCCCTGCTCTTCCTCACCGAACGCCTCGAAAGGCGTTGGTCCTTCCAATGAGCGGCAGCTCCCCGCTTCGTCGCGCTCCCCTTCTCACCGCTTACGCCACTCTCGTTTTTGCCTTCGTTTATTTGCCCATCGTCGTGCTCATTCTTTATTCCTTCAACCGCGAGGGTGTTGGCGGTTTTCCTCCGCGTCATCTCACATTCGATTGGTACGGCCAGCTTTTCGCGGATGGACCCATCTGGGATTCTCTCCAGAACAGCCTGATCGTCGCGTCTTCGAGCGTCGTGCTTTCGCTGACCCTCGGCTTATTGGCGGCGCTCGCGCTCGACCGCGCCACTTTCCCCGGCAAAGCTCTCTTTCGTCGCCTCGTCCTGCTTCCGTTAATTCTTCCCGGCATCATCACCGGCCTCTCCCTGTTGATGTTTGCCGTCTTCGCTGGGGCGCAGCTCAGCCTGCTCACCGTTTTTCTCGGCCACGGCACCGCGCTCATTTCCGTCGCCACCACCGAGCTCTTCGCCGGCCTGCAAAAAATGGACCGTGCTCAGGAAGAAGCTTCGCTCGATCTCGGCGCCACGCCCTGGCAAACCTTTTGGCGCGTCACGCTGCCGAATCTCAAGCTTTCCCTGATTGCCGGCGGCCTTCTGATTTTTACCCTCTCGATGGACGAAATCGCCGTCACCTTCTTCCTGATCGGCCGCGACAATACTCTTCCCCTCGAAATCTGGGGCCGCCTTCGCCGCGGCATCACTCCGGAGATCAATGCCGTCTCCACGCTGATCTTCGCCGTCTCGGTCGGCTTGATTGTCATCTGGTATCGCGTGCGTACCCGCAGCCTCGGTGCCGAGGCGCAAGAGTTTCTCGAAAGGCCCTAGGAGGTTGTATGGCGTCGTCGCGTCGTGATTCGATCAAGTTTGTTGTCGCCGGTTCCGTGGCCTTCGCCTTGTTCTTCGGCATCGCTCCCCTGGGAGCCCGCGAACCGGCTCCGTTCCTCGACATCGTCATCACCAACGGCCGCATCATCGACGGCACCGGCTCGCCCTGGTATTCGGGGGATATCGGCATTCGCGAAGGAAAGATTGCCTTTATCGGTAATCTCCGTGCCGCGCCGCGCGTTCGCACCATCGATGCCCACGGCATGGTTGTTGCTCCCGGTTTCATCGACATGCTGGGACAGTCGGAGTTCACTATCCTTGTCGATCCCCGACTGCCCTCGAAAATCTACCAGGGGATCACCACGGAAATTACCGGCGAAGGCGAATCCGTCGCCCCGCTGAACGACGCCATTCTCCATGCCGATCAGGAGCAATACGATCACTATCACATTCAGGCCGACTGGCGGACGTTTCGCGAATATTTTTCCCGGCTCGAAAAGCAGCGCATGGGAATCAACGTTGCCAGCTACGTGGGCGCCACGCGCGTCAGGCGCATGGTGCTTGGCGATGACGACGTGCAACCCACGCCCGCCCAGCTCGAGCAAATGAAGGAACTTGTAAGGCAGGGGATGCGCGACGGCGCCGTCGGCGTTTCGACTTCGCTCGAATACGCTCCCGCTCCCTACGCCCAGACCGAAGAGCTCATCGCTCTCGCCTCCGAAGCCTCCAAGTTCGGCGGCATCTACGCCACGCACATGCGCAACGAAGGCACCGGCATCTTGCGAGCCATCGACGAGGCGCTGCGTATCGGCCGCGAGGCCCATATCCCCGTCGAAATCTGGCATTTGAAGGTCGGCGGTAAGCCTAGCTGGGGGCGCATGCCCGAAGTCGTTCGGAAGATCAATGCCGCTCGCGCACAAGGAGTTGATGTCTCCGCGAACACCTACGCCTACACCGCCTGGTTCAACGATTTTTCCGCTTTCATTCCTGCCTGGGCGCATGACGGTGGCAACGCCAAGCTGATCGAGCGCTTGAAGGATTCCGCAACGCGCGAACGCATCCGTAAGGACATGCTCACGCCCTCAGACCAGTGGGACAACGAATGGCAGGAGATTCCTGGCCCCGAGGCGGTGCTCATCGGCGTGGTGCACAATCCCCAATTGCTTCCTCTGCAAGGGAAGACGCTCGCCGAGATCGCAAAAATTTGGAACAAGGATCCCATGGACACTCTTTTTGACCTACTGGTCGAAGACCACGCCCTGTCGTCCGTCGCCGTCTTCGGCATGTCCGAGCCGGACGTGGCGCTTGCACTGGAGCAGCCTTGGGTCTCCATCGACAACGACTCTTCCGGTACTTCGCCCGACGGCATCCTCGGACAGGAACATCCCCATCCGCGCGCCTACGGCACCTTCCCTCGCATCCTGCGCAAATACGTCCGCGAAGAACACCGGCTCACCCTTGAAGACGCCATCCGCAAATTCTCCGCTTTGCCTGCGCAACGCATGCGCTTGACGGACCGCGGCGTCCTGAAGGCTGGTTTGTGCGCCGACGTCGTCATATTCGATCCGGCAACCGTTCACGACGTCGCTACTTTCGAGAATCCCAACCAATTGTCCGAGGGGATGGAATACGTGCTCGTCAACGGGGTGCCGGTTATCGACCAGAGCAAGATGACGGGCGCGTTGCCCGGCAAAGTACTTCGCGGCCCGGGTTACGTGCCCAGAGACGTGCCATGATGCGTGCCCTAACAGGATGCCCGGAGTTGGTCCATAATAACGCCATGATGGGTGCGCTCGGGTTAGTTTCCGGAGGAGCCATGGCGGATCGCCTGGAAGATTTTCAGAAATTACGCGCCGACCTGAACGAAGAGATTCTTGGCTGCGGCCACCTCGGCATGAGACGCTTCTTCGCCCTCGACCATCAGGCCTACGAACCCGGCGCACTCGGCACCAAAAACAAGGAGTTGCTTGGTCTGGTCGCCTCCGCCGTGCTTCGCTGCGATGACTGCATCACCTATCACCTGGTGCGCTGCGGCGAGGAAGGTTGGAAGCGCGACGAAGTGATCGACGCTCTCAACGTCGCGCTGATCGTCGGCGGCTCCATCACCATTCCGCACGTGCGCCGCGCTTTCGCCCGCATGCGCGAAATCAACGGCCTGAAACCCTGAATGATCGAACGACGATGAGTACAACCTCCAGCCCACCGCCACCCGAAACACCTGCTAGCGGGCTGCGCGATGCCGCGATCGGAACGCTGTTTGCTTTCGTTCTGCTTGTCCCGAGACTCCTGCACCTGCGCCGCAATGCTAAATCGTGGATGCTCTTTCGCATTCTCTTGGGTGCGGCCGGCGCCGCACTGGTCGTCTTGCCGCTTGGCTTCGAGAACAGCTATCTCTACGCCCTGGTTGGTCTGGTCATGTTCATCGCCGCGATCCTGTTGCCGCCGGCGAAACCCGCTTTCAACGTGGACCACAAGGCGCGCGAACTGGGCGCACTCGTTGTCGTGAATGGCGGGCGCATTCTCTCCGCTAGTGCCTCATCCACTGCCGTGCAACTTTTCGTCGGCAGGGAACAAATCACCGCGCTTGACGCCAACTTTCAACTGCTCCTAGCCGTCCCAGTGAATGAAATCCATTCCGTACGCGCGGAAGAGTCCGATGGCTGCTGGCTCCTGAGCATGACCTGGGCCGGCCACGCCGCTCAGTTTACTTATCGGGGCATCTTCGCCGAGCAT
This sequence comes from Candidatus Udaeobacter sp., assembly GCA_035511855.1. Classification (GTDB taxonomy): domain Bacteria; phylum Acidobacteriota; class Terriglobia; order Acidiferrales; family UBA7541; genus Acidiferrum. Next base: position 1,363 of record DATKEV010000176.1, on the reverse strand, counting down.
CTCGCGCGCGTCGCGGAGACCACTATCCGCGGTGTGATGCGCCCGGCTCTCCCCGTTCTCCCCCAGCGCCGCGCCGCCGGCGCCTGATACTCTCCTCGCACTTTTTTGTGCTTCATCGCGCCTAATTCACGCAATCTGTGTCACAATATAGATATGGCAAGGGGCTGGGAAAGCAAAAACGTAGAAGCGCAGGTGGCGGAAATAGAAGAGCCGAGGCAAAAGGGTGTTTCGGGGCAAAAAACTCCGGAACAGCTCATGCGCGAGCAGGAGCGCAACGACCTGCAGTTATCCCGGATTCGTATCGCGAACGATCTCGCTTCCGCGACTCATCCCAACCATCGCAAATCACTGGAAGCCGCCCTGGCCTACCTCGACAAAAAAATCGCAGATTTAAATTAGTTTCGCGGATAAAATCGCTGCTGCTCTTCGAACCTCGTGGGCCGCATCACGTCACCATTTCTGTGCATCGAGCTGGAGGACGGATCGGAGAAGGACATTCGCGCCGTTGACCACATCCTGTGGGCGCGAAAACTCTTCCGGGGCATGGCTGACGCCGCCGATGCTAGGTATAAAAATCATCCCGCTGGGAGCCAGGCGGGCCATGCTCTGGGCGTCGTGAGTCGCGCCGCTCGGGAGCACTCTCGTAGTCAAGTTCAATTGCTTCGCGGAATCGGTGATGAGCTGTCGCAACCGCGGGTCGCTGAGCGCGGGGCGATCGCTGACGATCTGATGAAAGTTGAATTTTGTTCCGCTGGCTTGGGCGATCTGCTCGGCCTCGTCGCGGATCTTGCCAAAGAGCATGTCGATGCGGGCCTCGTCCAAATCGCGGACGTCGAGACCCACCATCACCCTCCCTGGCACCACGTTGTAAGCCCCGGGGATCGCTTGTATTCTGCCTACCGTGCCCACCTGGCGGCCGGGGATGCTGGTTACGACGCGGTTTACGGCCTCAATGAATTTCGCCGCCGCCAGCAGAGCGTCGTGCCGCTGGTTCATGGGCGTGGTGCCGGCGTGATTCGCGACGCCTTCAATGGTCACATCCCAGCGATGATTCCCGACGATGCCCTCGACAACGCCGATGTCGATCTTCTCCGTCGCTAGGGTACCGCCCTGCTCGATGTGCAACTCCAGGTAGGCGAAGATATCGCTGGGCTTTCGGCGAGCGGCGGCCAAATGAGTGGGAGCGCCTCCGATGAACGCAAAGGCGCAATGACTAGCGCTACGAAAAGTATTAATTTGAAAGGCAGACTATCGTAGTTCATGGGCAGGAAGTCTCTCCTATCGAGCAGGCTCCGCATAGTGCCTTGGCGAGGGCCTCGCCTTGCAGGTCTCAGCGCCGTTCCCAATCCACTAACGGATAAAA
>DATKEV010000175.1:0-27450 GCA_035511855.1 Candidatus Udaeobacter sp. | reverse complement strand
GCCGCTCCTCATATGAGTTTAACCCTTAGAAATAGAGCTTCAATGCAAGCTGCATCAGGCGCGGTCCACGCGTCTGCGTAACTTGCCCAAAGGTACCGCTAAAGCCCTTGCTATTGGGGCTCTGGAAGATGAATTGAGCATGGTTAAATGCGTTGAAGAGTTCTGTCCGGAACTCAAGAGACTTTGTCTCGCCAAACTTCATCTTCTTGAAGGCGGAGAGGCTCCAGTTGCTGATCCCGGGACCGGTAATCGCGTTCCGCCCGAGCGTTCCAAATGAAAACAGCGGGACTCCGAACGAATTTATGCCAGTGTAGGTAACAGGATCAAACGCCATTGCGCAGTTGAACGCCATTGGATTGATGTAGAAATTGCCCGTGGATGGCCCGCTCAGGCAACTCCCCGCGGCTCCCGAGGTGGAGGGGGGGCTAACAATATTATGGTGAATCCGAATCCCGATGCCGTTCGGCATCGTAATTATTCGTGAGGGCACAACTCCCTTTAAGCGAAATGTTCTTGGCGGCCGGAGGGATGGCAACTTGCCGGGATTGTGACTTTCCACTTGACCGCACTCTTTTGGATGACGGCAAACAGTAATTCTCTTGGAATCAGATAGATCCGCACTCTTTGAGGGAGATAGGGGGGTATGTTCAAGTGCTTCCTTACATTTTGACATGTGAGGGGGGTACCAACGGAAGGGATGCCACCTGCGGCAACGCCAAAGAGCCTCTAACTAGCCTAAATGCAAGAGCTTGGCTTCCGTGATGGCCGGAATCGCCCGAATTGGCCGAATGATGGAAGCCGAAACCTCGCCGTCGACGCGAACGAGGGACACGGCGTCGGCACCGCGCTGGGCATCGCGCCGACCGAGGGCAAAGGTGGCGATATTGACGCCGAGCTTTCCAAGAGTGCTCCCGATCTGGCCGACAACTCCGGGCTCGTCCCGGTTTCTCAAATAAAGGATCGTTCCTTCAAGCTGTGCCTCCAGTGGGATTCCTTCGATTTGCAGCAGCCGCGGCGAACCATCGTGGAGCACAGTGCCTTCGGCCGTGAAGCCTTTACTGGATCCAGTCTTCTCGGGCAGCGCGGAAACCTCGAGCGTATTGGGGAAGCCGTGCTCCCGCCGGCGGGACTCCTCCTCCACGGTTAATCCCCGGGCGGCGGCCACCGCGGGTGCATTCACCACGTTCACCTTTTCATCGAGCACCGCATTGAGAACACCGGCCAGGACCGCGCTGCGCAGCAGGTGCGTTCCCACCTCCGCCACTTCCCCCGCATAACGGATACGAATCCGCGCTGGGCGCGACTCCGCCAGCTGCGATACCAGCGAACCCAGCCTTTCCGCCAACTCCAGATAGGGGCGCACGCGGCGATACTGGTCCGCCGAAAGCGCCGGCAAATTCACCGCGTTTCTAATGATGCCATCCGCCAGGTAATCCTTGATCTGCACAGCCACTTGTGTGCCGACTTCTTCCTGCGCTTCGGTTGTCGAGCCCGCGACGTGGGGTGTGGCTATTACATTTGGCAGACCGACGAGCGGCGAATTCTTCGGCGGCTCTTCCGCGAAAACATCCAGCGCCGCGCCCGCGAGCTTTCCATTTTTTAAGGCTTCCGCCAAGGCGGCTTCGTCGATTAACTCGCCCCGTGCAGCGTTGATGATGCGCGCGCCCTTCTTCATCTTCCCGATGGTCGCGGCGTTGATAAGATTTTGCGTAGCCGGGCTTAGCGCCGCGTGCAGCGAAATGAAATCGCTTTCGGACAAAAGCGCTTCAAACGGAACGAGCTCCACGTTCATTTCCCGCGCCGCTGCTTCACTGATGTACGGATCGTAGCCGAGAACGCGCATATCAAAGGCTTCCGCGCGAACCGCCACTTCGCTGCCGATACGGCCGAGGCCTATGAGCCCGAGCGTCTTGCCCCGCACCTCCGTTCCCGCCGCGGACGATTTTTCCCAGCGCCCTTCATGAATCGCTTTGTCCAAGCGCGGCACTTGCCTCGCCAGCGCCAGCAGCAGCGCGAACGTGTGCTCCGCCACGCTCACGGAGTTTCCTCCCGGAGTGCTCATCACCAGCACGCCGCGCTTGGTCGCCGCTTCCAGGTCAATGTTGTCCACCCCCACGCCGGCGCGGCCGACGGCACGCAGCTTCGGCGCTTTGTCCAGCAACTCTGCCATGACTTTCGTCGCGCTGCGCACGATCAACGCATCCGCTCCGGCAATTTCTGCGTCCAAATTTTCCTTTGTGGTTAGCACGATGTTCCAGCCCGCTTGCTCCTTCAGCAACTGCACGCCCCGTTCACTGATTTTGTCCGCGACAATAACTTTCATGAGGCCTCTTGGGTTCTCCTGCGGGTCTTGACTGCCCAGGGTAAGAGATCAAAAGTAGCGAGGCCTTAGCCCGCTGTCAAATAGGTAGAACTGATTTCAACAGCGAGGAAATTCACACCAGTCATGCTTTCCGAATTCTCCGTCTGTTATATTCTTTGACGCGAGGAGAGACTGATGAGTCTTGCCGAGAAAATTCAGAAAGACCTGGTGGATGCCATGCGCGCCAAGGAAGAGCTGCGCCTCAGCGTCCTGCGCGGAATCAAGGCCGCCATCAAGCACAAGGAAGTCGAGAAGATTCGCGCGCTCGACGAGACGGAATGCATCCAGATTCTTCAAACGCTCGTGAAGCAGCGCAAGGAATCCATCGACCAGTTCACCAAAGGCAACCGCCCGGAGCTGGCCGCCAAAGAAACCAAGGAGCTCGCCATCATCGAATCTTATCTTCCCGCGGGCGCGAGCGAAGCCGAGATGGATGCCGCCATCACAAGGGCCATTTCCGAGACCGGCGCGAATTCCATCAAGCAGATGGGCGGCGTCGTAAAAGCCGCCAAGACCGCGCTGGAAGGCAAGACGGTCGACGGCAAAACGCTCAGCGATCGTGTGCGCGACCGTCTCTCAAAACTTAGCTGAAGAATCTATCCGCGTTTAGCTCCTTACCTTCTTTGCCCCAGCGCATCGCCTTCGCTATTCTTTCAGAATGCCTCTCCCGGAAACCATCGCAGTGCGCTTCACCGAAGAAGACGCCGGCTATGTGACCGTGCGCCCGGTTGTGAAGCAGACCTTCCGTCTCGGCGAACTCACCGATATGGTTGTGAGCGTGACGGGAAAAGATGCAACGCGTGTCGAGCAGATTCTTCGCGCCGGCACCATCGTTTACAACGGGTATCGCTACTGGTGGGAAGGCTTTCCTTCGGATGCCGCCGCACTCGCCATCCTCCTTGCTCCTTTCCCGGATGATGACCCTGCGCGGCCATTCGATCCCGCGGCAGTGACCACCATCTCTCTCGAAATCGGTGGCGGCACGCAACGCACCCTGATTTCCATCATGCGGAACGAAGCAGGTGCGAAGCGTTTGTTCCGTGCAAAGAGTTCCTGGCAAATCTTGTTGAAATCAGCTCAAGAATCCGCACCTCGTTACGAAAGGTATTCTCACGCGCAACACGCCGATGTTTACCGCCTTCATCTTTCCCCCGAGGATGGGCTTGCCTTGTCAAAAGAGATGCTCGACGCTGCACCACGCGTCCTTCGCAAGAAATTGTGGATGCCGCAACCCCCTTCCGCTCTTCTATTCTTTGCTCCGCGGAAGAATCCTTGACCAATATTCGCGCTAACTTAGAGGGCCTCATGAGTACTCAATCGGATTCCAGTGCGCGCAACACGTATGCCCTCGCACTACTTCGTATCGGCACTGGCATTTTCTTCCTGGTGTTCGGCGAATACAAAGTCTTCGGAACGCAATTTACCCTTCACGGCGGGTTTCAGTTCTGGATCAGCAAATTCCTCGAAGGAGGAGCTTATCCGTTCATGATCCCGGTGCTTCGCGGATTCGTCCTGCAGCATGCGACACCCATAGCCTTCCTCGTTGCCTATGGCGAATTAGCCATTGGACTCGCGCTGACCTTCGGCATTCTCTTACGCGCCGCAAGTCTCTGCGGCCTCATCTTCATGCTCACACTGTTGCTTTCGTCGGATTATCCAGGCGCCCAAGCGCCATTCTGGCAATACTTCGGTGCGAGCCTCAGCCATTCGGTGTTTGCGCTATGTTTCGCTGGATTTCTCGTCGGCCGCGCCGATGCCGTTTGGTCGATCAAATCAGTGAGGGGAAGCCGAAGCTCCCGTTAGTTCAAGGATGGGAATCAATGCGTCACGGGCTTGAGCACGGCGGTATTCCGTTTCCTTCCGTCTTGCTGTGGCAGCTCGCAAAACTGTAATCCGCGTTCACCGGCGGCGGCAAATCATCCACCTCATATCCCGGCGGCAAAGTAATGGAATTCAGGAGGCCGTACCTGGCTTGCTGGCTTGGCGCTCGTAGGGCGCACGTTCGAGAAACGCGACGCCGCCAAAAATGATCGCAAGGGTTATAGCTGCAACCAAGAGTGCCCCGGGACCTGACAGGTAGCTGACAAGCACCGCGGCGCCTCCACCCATCACACCCAGCAAGTAAAGCGTGAGCACCGCGCCACGATGGCCCAATCCAAGGTTGGACAGCCTGTGCGCCGCGTGGTCTTTTCCAGGCGTCGCGAAAGGCAGCAACCCGCGCCGCGACCGCGAAATCGTCACCAGCGTGGTATCGAAGATGGTCACGCCAAGAATGAGAAGGGGAGCCAGCCATGCAGCGAGATGACCCGCCTGGTCGAGGCGAAGCTTTAAGCCGAGCGTGGCCATCAGAAAACCTAGAAGCATCGCGCCGCCATCGCCCATAAAAATCTTTGCCGGCTGGAAGTTCCACCGCAGGAAGCCGGTCGCTGCTCCCAGAACGGCGGCGGCCAGAGTCGTCACCAGCGTCTGCCCATTCAGGTAGGCAAGCAAAGCGAAAAAGATCGACGCGGTGGCAGCAACCCCGGCGCAAAGACCGTCCATGTGATCCAGAATGCTGAACGAAGCCGTAATACTCACCACCCAGACGACCGTCAGAGCCGCGTCCAGCCAGTCGCCCGTGCGCCCGCCCAGGAGCACACTGAAAACCTGCGCTCGAATTCCGCTGGCGAGCAGGATGGCCGCGGCTAGCGGCATAGCGGCAAATAACTTGACCTGATGGTGGAGCAAACCGCGGTCGTCCAGAATTCCCACGGCTGCCACCAGGGTCGCGCCGATAAGAATTCCCACAATCTGAGCGCGTGCGGGGCCCTGAAAGGCCAGTAGTACCGCAATGACTACAGCGGCATACATGGCCAGCCCGCCCAACAGGGGAATCGGCGTCAAGTGCACCTTGCGGGGCCCGGGCAGATCCACCATGCCCACTCGCAGAGCAAGCGCGCGCACAGGCGCCACCAGCATCAGCGAAGCGATCAACGATATGAAAAAAGCCAGCAGGCCTGTGGCCATGCGACCTCGTTTGTCATGCAAGACGAACCCGGCCAGGCTGATACGGCCGGCGCCTCACGTGATTCTTGCCGGGTTGGGCGCCCGGCTCCCAAGTGACGGCTCAGATGGTGACCGCCACGCGGTCAACTCGCCGCCCCACGCGACCTAAACACCATACTGCGATTTTAGTTTCTCTTCAATGCGGATTCGTTGCCACGTTCGGGAGTCCGGCAACTCGAAAGTTCTTCTTCAGCGCTCCGTCAGCATGCGCGAGAAGATGCGCTTCACTTCCTCTTTGTCACGAGTGGCGTAGTACCAATCGATCGTGCGCTTTAAACCTTCGCGGAAAAGAACTTTGGGCTCCCAACCGAGCAGCTTCTTGGCCAGCGAATTGTCGGCCACCCGGTTGAGCGGTCCCGTCGGCATGTCCGGGCGGAGCTTGATCTCCGCCTTATGTCCCGTGAACTCGCAAACCATCTTGGCGCAATCGAGAACGCGGATTCGTTCCATCGTGCCCAGGTTAATGGCCGTGCCATCGTTGATTTTTTCGCCCGTGAGGATGGTTCCCTCTACGATGTCGTCGATGTAGGTCCAGTTGCGAATCTGCGTGCCGTCGCCCCACACCTCGAACGGATTCTGGCCAAGGAACGCACGCGCAATCATGGCAATGACTGCGTGGTTCTCCACGCCTCGCGGCCCGTAAACTGTGAAGTAGCGGCAGGAAGCACCGCCCATTCCGTGTTCTTTGGCGTAGGCCTGGAGCGTGAATTCGCCCATCAGTTTCGCCCAACCGTAGGTATTGTCGGCGTCGTTCGGGCCTTTCGTCAGGTCTTCCGTGAGATAAATCTCTTTCTTCGTGTCCGATTGAAGAAAATTCGGATAAACGCAACCGGAAGACGCGAACACGACTTTTTTCACTTTGGCTTTGAGGGCTTCGGCAAATATGAGTCCATCCAGAAAAAAGTTGGAAGCCGGTCCGGCTTGATGCAGATCCACATAGCCGCGGCCGCCGTGATCCGCAGCGAGATGAAAAACCGTATCGACTCCCTGCATTGCCGCACGGGTCACGCCCGGTTCGCGCAAATCCGCCTGCAGGAAATCCACTTTCCCGGTTCCCAGATGCTGGCGAATGTTTCCGAGGTGTCCGCTACTTAGATCGTCGACGATGCGCACCTTCCCCGCGCCCCGCGCGAGCAATTGATCGGTGAGCGTCGAGCCGATGAAGGATGTTCCTCCCGTTACGAAAACCGTCTTCCCCGCCCAAAATCCGTTCGTAGTCGTCACACCGAATGCGCCTCCTGAAAATCTATTCCGGGGATTTATTTATCGGCCGCGAGGCCGTCGATGATTTCCACAAATTTTTGCATTTCCTTGACTCTATCATAGTCAGGCGCCACGGCCCTCGCGGCTTCGCCCATCATCTTCAATTTGTTGCGGTCGAATGCAATTTTGCGGACGGCCGCGGCAACCTCTTCCGAATTGTCTGGACTGGCCACAATTGCAAATCCGCGCGAAACTCCCAGCGTCGATACATCGGTTTCTTTCGGTGCCACCGCCACAATCGGCTTTCCCGCCGCTATAATTCCGTACATCTTGCTCGGCACCACCACTCCCTCAAGGCCCCTCTTTATCGTAATCACGTGTGCATCGGCCGCAGCCAGCACCGATGGAATCTTGTTGGAAGGAAAAAAGTCCAGGAACCGGATATTTCCCGAGCCTGCCGCCATGGCCTCGACCTCGGCGCGCTGTGCTCCGTCACCTACAAAGACCAGGCCCACGCCATCTTTCGCCATCCGGCGCGCCGCCGTAACCAGCGTTTTCCACGCGCCATAGAATCCCAAATTGCCCGCATGCAAAAGTACAAACGAGAAATTGCCGCGGATCGCGCGAACAACTTCTGGATCGGGGGTTGGAAGAGCGACACTCGCCGGCAGGATCTCCGCTCCATCACGGACCACCACCACTCGCTCAGGGTCAACGCCCTTGGAAATGATTCGACCGCGCATGTCCTCGCCGAGCACGATGACCCGGGCCGCCCGCCGCAACGCCCACCGATGAAGTTTTTCCCACACCCTTGCCAGGAAGCCGGGCGCGACAATAGCCCCGCGCAGTGCCATGTCCGGATACAGGTCGCGGATGTTGTAGACGAACGGTTTGCGCTTCAGCATGGCCACCAAAGCGCCGATAATTCCCTCGAACGGCGGATCCGTCATGGCGACAACTACGTCACACCGAAACAAAAGCGCCCTCGGCACCGCGAGCGCCACGTAGCTCAAATAGTTCAGCACACGTTTCTTCATCTCGAAGCGGGGATAGTCGGTCGAGCCGGCTCGGATGATGTGCGCCAGCCCTGTGAGTTCGCTTTGATACAAGCGCCAAGCCTTGCGTTCGGTGGGATCGTAAGAAGGCCGTCCACAGAGCACGGTGACGTGGTGATAGATGGACACAACGTCGACAACGCCATGCGCCATCTTCGCCGTCGCCGAAGTGTCCGGCGGATAGTATTGATTAAGCACCAGAATTTTCATGGGGGCGCGAAGTTCACTCGCCACCTCACGACTTAGTGATGAGGAACTCGCCCAGCACCAGCGCGTCCATCTGCGTCCTCAAAAAGCAATCGAGCGCTTCTTCAGGCCGGCAAACGATGGGCTCGTTGTCGTTGAACGAAGTATTGAGCACAACGGGCACCCCGGTGAGGCCGCGAAACGCAGAAATGAGGGCGTGATAGCGGGGATTGGCTTCGCGCGTGACCGTTTGCAGCCGGCCGGTTCCATCCACATGAGTCGGCGCCGGAATTTTGTCGCGTTTTTCCTGGCGCACGGAATAGGCCAGCGTCATGAACGGGGAGGGGTGCGACTTCTCAAAATATTCCGAGGTCGCTTCTGCGAGAATGGACGGCGCGAACGGCCGGAAAATTTCCCGGTGCTTGATGCGACGGTTGAGGGTTTCCTTCATCTCTGGCCGCCGGGGATCAGCGACAATGCTGCGGTTGCCCAGCGCCCGCGGTCCCCACTCGGCGCGGCCCTGAAACCAGCCTACGATCTTTCCATCGGCGATGCTCGCGGCTGTCCGCTTCAACAACTCTTCTTCCGGCAGTTCGGCGATGCAGTATCCTTTCTGCGAAATTCCGTTGGACTCGATCGCCTGGCGGATCTCATCACGCGAGTATCCCGGCCCCCAATACGCGTGGTCCATCACGAACGAGCGCGGCTGGCCCAAAATCTGGTGCCACACATAGAAAGCTGCGCCCACTGCCAGCCCCGCGTCACCCGCTGCGGGGTGGACATAAACCTGTTTGAACGGCGTCGCATCAAAAATTTTCCCGTTCGCCACGCAATTGAAAGCCACGCCGCCTGCCAAACACACGGCCTTCAGCCCCGTGCGCTCGGCAAGTTTCTTCAACATGCCTAGATAAACTTCTTCGAGCCGCGCCTGCAGCGAAGAAGCCAAATGGCGGTGTCTCGGTTCCAGCGTTTCCTCCGGCGTTCGAACCCGCCCCAGTCGCTTCGCCATCTTGTCCGAAAACATTTTGCCAAGCGCGGGAGTTTTGTCCGCTTCGGCCCAGCTCATTTCCGGTCCCGTGCGATGGTGCGTGAAGTAGTCGAGCCCCAACCGGAAGCCGTTGCCGTTCGAGCGCGCATCGAAGCGCACGATGTCGCGGAATGCCTCGAGTTGCTCGGGCTGGCCGTAAGCTGCTAGTCCCATCACCTTGTACTCATCGCCGAATTTCAGGAAACCCAGATATTGCGTCACCGCGCTGTAAAACAATCCTAGAGAATGCGGAAACGCCACCGCGCCTTCGATGCGCAGGCGATTCCCGTCGCCAACGCCCCACATCGTGCTCGCGAAATCGCCCAATCCGTCGGCGGAGAGCAGCGCTGCCCGTTCGAACGGCGAAACAAAAAAACTGCTCGCCAGATGGGCCTGGTGATGCTCGACGCGATGGAATTTTGCTGTCAGCTTCCTCGGATCGCTATCAAACGCCCCCGCCAGCGCCTCTGGAATACCCGTGAATTTCGCCAGGACTTTAGCTCGTTCCCGCGCGAAAGAAGGCATGCGTACCGCGTAGAAAAGCTTTGTGACCAGTCGCGCATACGGATTCCGCGGCACTGCCACGTGATCGATGTCTGCGAGCGCCAGTCCCGCTTCTTTCAGGCAATAACGAATCGCCCGCGTCGGGAATCCCGCCGCATACTTCACGCGATTGAACCGCTCTTCTTCCACTGCCGCGATCAGGCGGCCTTCGCACACGATGGCCGCAGAAGCGTTTCCGTGGTAGGCATTAATTCCCAGAATGTTCATCTTGCAATTCGTCAGTGTACCTCAGCGGGACAAATCATGCGGCGAGATGCTGGCGGCACCATTCGTTCAAAACATACAGCGACCAGGGCCGCGACCAACTGGTTTTCCCTGCGAGGAACGCGCTCCACACGGTACGAATCCCACCGGCGCGAAGGTAAGGCACCAGTGACGGCGCAGGCTCCGCAAAACTCGCTTCGACTCGCCCCCGCAACGGCCCGCGTAGCCATTCTTCCCAAGGCAGCGTGAAAGTACGCTTCTTCTGCGCCAGGATTTCTTGTGGTAACAAATCGCCCACCGCTTCCACCAGCAGCGCCTTTTGAACGCCCGCACTGCATCGTGCTCTGTCCGGCAGCGCTCCAGCAAACTCAACGACGGGCGCATCGAGCAGCGGCACGCGCACTTCGAGCGACTGCGCCATACTTACCGAATCGGTGTCACGCAACAGCGTGCTCGCCATATAGGTACGCATCTCCAGCCAGGAAATCGCCGCCCACCGCTCCAGCTTCCGCGTTTCATTCGCGGTGCGCTCTAGCCAGCCTAGCCAGGTCGGTTCCAGGGTCACACCGTCAGCGCCGATGCTGCTCGGCCGGAATCGCGGCTCAATGATTCGCTCCAGCTTGCCCGGCGGGAAGAGCGCCCTCGCAAAATAATAGGGATGGGGCAGGGCGTCAGGATAAGCCCACGCGGCTGCAGCCTTGCCCCCAGCGTCGGGAGAATTCTTCCGCACCGCAAGCGCGCCGATGAGCGGCGCCAGGATCTTCCGCAAGGCTGCGGGTACAAACCTGGCCCCGTGCGCGAGTCTTGAAAGCCGCGGCGCATCGACAAACGTCTGATACCCGGCAAACAGCTCATCCCCACCCAGTCCCGACAAGGCCACTTTCAATCCCACTTTCTTTGCCGCCCACGAAACGAAATAAGTATTCACGGCGTCCATGGTCGGCTGGTCCAACGCCCCAAGCGCTTCCTCCATTCGCGCCAGGACCGCATCCCCATGCAACGGCACTTCGGTATGTTTTGTGCCGCACCGGGCCGCTATCGCGCGCGCAAGCGCCGCTTCATCAAACGCCGTGCCAGGAAACGTGAGCGTGAAGCTCTGGATTCCGGCTTGCTCTCGAGCCGCCAGCGCCGCAATCGCTCCGGAATCCAGCCCGCTCGAAAGGAACAGCCCTACGGGCACGTCGGCGACGAGATGCGCGCGGACCGCATCTTCGAGCAGGGGTCGCAACCGCTTTGCGGCAGAAGAAAGATTGCGCGGCTTCCGAGGATCGCGCGCTGCCGGTGAACGTTCTGGATCCCACCAAGGCCGTGCGCGCGGTGTTCGCCGGCGATCCGGAAGGTAAAGAAGCATCCGGTGACCCGGCGCCAAGGAAAAAATACCTTCCAGCAGCGTTACTGGCTCGGAGACACTGCCGAAAAGCAGATAAGCGGTGAGAGCGTCCTGGGACAAGCGTTTCGGGGCCGCGCCCCCCGCCAGCAGTGCGCGCACCTCCGAGGCAAACGCAAATCCATCCGCGTTCTGGGTGTAGTACAGCGGCTTGATTCCCAACGGATCGCGCGCAAGAAATAGTATCGGCGTCGTGGCATAGCGCTCGCGAAGATCCAGCAACGCAAATGCAAACATCCCCCGCAATTCGTTCAGCGAGTCCTCGCCCCACTCTTCCCACGCGTGAACAAGGACTTCCGTATCCGCCTGCGTGGCGAACCGGTGGCCGCACATCAACAGCCGCTCCCGCAAATCGCGGTAGTTATAGAGTTCACCGTTGAAAATGACGGCCACGTCTCGCGTCTCGTTCCAAATGGGCTGGCTGCCGCCGGCAAGATCAATGATGCTCAACCGGCGCACCCCCAGGGCGAGGCCGGGCGCTCGTGTTGCGTTTTCTAGGAAGCCTTCTTCGTCTGGTCCGCGGTGCCGCATCGCGGCGGCCATCCGGCGGGCGCGCGACACCGCTTCGGAGTTGCGCGGGGCGAACGCGACACCGCATATACCGCACACGCTATTCTTTGATCTCCGGGGTGGAAACGAACGCGCTGCTGGCGCGAATCATGTGCTCCCGCAAATGGAAGCGCGGGATTCTCCGTCGCCGGTCCGCATACCATGCGAGCATCCCTCGCGCGATCAGAAAGAAAATCGTAGCAGTGGCCGAAAGCACCAAGTAGAAAAACGACTCGCGCTCCAGGAGCAGGCTCCAGTCCACGGCCTCATCCCATCCCGGATTGATCCAATCCAGCACTCGACGCAGGTGCAATCCGTCCAGCGGCAGTCGCGCCAGTCGCACGTGGGCATACTGATCGTAGGTATATTCCTTCCGGTAATTCGGGACCGCACTGGTGGCCTCGGCGAAGATCGCGGGGTCCCTCAAATCCTTCCTCGTCAAAAAGCGGCCTTTCGCGTCGCGCATCATCACCCGGTACGTTGGATCAACAATGACCCAGCGGCCACTGATGAGCACCTCGGCTACCACATGTTTCGTTTTGCGGTCAGGAGTCAGCAAAAGCAACCGCCGCACTTGCACTTCGGAACTTCGCGCCAGATTCAGGAACGCATTTGTCGCCGTGCCGCAGACGTTCAACAATTGCTGGTAATTGAGCGTCATTTGCGGATCGCGCCGCCTCAGCTCATCCGGATTGGCCGCGACTCCGCGCGATGGCTCCACGCGCATCCAGTCCAATATCGCTTGCACTTTTTGTTCGGCAGGCAGGAAGTTCGGCACAATCGCGTCCGAGAACCCGTCAAGATACCGACGCACGGAGTACTCCCGCACGCCCGAATACATCAGCCCCAAAAGTGCAACCGCGAGGAGCGCGTTGCTCCCCCACCAGGCGGCGCGAAAGATTCGGTGTCGGCTCGTCTGCAAATTGCTACTCCGTAAGCTCAGATTCTGCCTCGTTTGCTTGTGTGGAAGCAAGCGCCGTGAATAGCACTTCCATGTCCCTGACGGGCTCCCCCCAACCGAGCCGCGACGTTACCTTGGTGCAACCAGCCGCGAGCCTCGCGTGCAAATCTGCCTCACTGAGCACGCGCTGTAGAGCCTCGGCAAGCGCAGCGCAATCATGTCTCACCGATAGGCCCGCTTCCCCCGCAAGCAGCGGCCGAATGCCACATTGTTCGCTCACGATCACCGGCGTCCCTGCCGCAACTGCCTCCGCCACCGTGTTTCCAAAATTTTCGTTCTGCGACGGCAGCACGAACACATCCGCATCCCGGTACGCCGCCCACTTTTCCGTCCCGAAGATCGCGCCAACGAATCGAACTCTGGTTCGAATGCCCATTCGCTCAGCCATCTGCTCCAACCGTGCTTGCATGCCGCCCTCGTCTGGACCTGCAAACACAAGCGTCACCGGTTTTCCTCCAATCTCCGCCGGAAGGCTAGCCACCGCCTGTAACAATAGGTCTGGACTCTTCTTGGTTGATAGACGTCCCAGGAACAGAACCAGTTTCGTCTCGCTTGAAACGCCATGGTCTTTTCGGAATGTTCCCCGCTCCGGCCACGCTGTCGGGGCGTCCACGCCATTCCTCCGCAACACCACTTTGCTTCGCGGAACTCCACGCGAAACCAATTCCTCAAATTCCTGATTCGAAGTGGCAATCACCGCGCTCGCTCCTTCGAGCAGCGTTCGTCCCCACAGCTGATGGTAAATCCGCTTAAGCCAAAGGCTCCGCACGATGGGCACGAACATCCCGATGGGCTCGAGCACATACCGCACTCCTCGTGCGCGGCACGCGGCGGCCACCGCCGGACCCAGCAAATCATAGAGTCCGAAAATGTGAACCACGTCGAAATTCTGCAGCCGCGCCCGGCAATACCCCTTCACCGCGGGATTCCAGCTCACCGTCCGGTAACGCAGCCACGTCGGCAGATAAATGGCCTGCACGCCGTTTTCTTGCCGGCGCCAGCCAAAGGGCGACATCTCCGCATCTATTTTCCGCTCGCCCCCTTCCATTCTATTGCCGATTCCCCAGTCCGCTGTCAGCACCGTCACGTGATGCCCCCGCCGCGCCAGTCCTTCGGAAAGCGCACGCACTTTCACCGGAGGACCGCCAAATTCGAGGAACGGGGCGTAGGTTTCCGTGACGTTCAGGATTCGCATTGTTCGCGCAGGATTTTTTTCAGCGATTTCGCGAAGACGTTGAAGCGAAACTCGTGCTCGACCCGCTGCTTGCCCTTCGCCCCCATTTCCCGCGCATGCGCCGGGTCCGCCAGCATAGCTTCGAGGGAAGTGGCCAATTGAATAGGATCGCCGTATGGAACCAAGTAGCCGGTGACGCCATCCTGAATCAATTCCGGCGCGCCGCCGTGTAATCCGCCAATCACCGGTTTGCCCTTGGCCATCGCTTCCAGATAGACAATTCCGAATCCTTCGCCGCGGCTCGGCAATGCGAAAATCTCGCAGGCGGCGTAGCACGCTGCGAGTTCCGAGCTGCTCAATCCGCTCAAAAAATGCACGTGCCGGTATACGCCGTTTTTCTCCGCCAGGTCCTCGAGCCACCCGCGGTCATCTCCCGCTCCCGCCAGCACCAGTTCCAGCTCCGGCCAGCGCGGCAGCAGCCGTGGCAGCGCCGTAATCAAGGTGTCCATGCCCTTGTAGCGCTCCGTTGCCAGCCAGCGTCCCACGGTCAGAATCACGCGCCCCGATGGAAAATCTCCGGGCGGTGTGGACGGCGTTCCCGCAGCCGGCAGCGCTTCGAATTGCGGATCCAGGGCCCACGGAAGCACGCGAATCTTTTCCCGTCGGACCCCCTGATGCTCCGCAACGTGGTCCGCCGTGTCGCGGCTCGGCGCCAGTACCAGGTTCGATCTCTGCAACGCTTGACGCCTCCATCTGGATAGCGGCTCCCAAACTTCAATGCCGTGCGTACAAACAATGGTCCTCATTCGCGGCGCCGCCAACCGCATGGCCTGCACTACCGGCCCCAGATTGGGGTGCGCCGCCAGGACGAGTTTTGCCTTGCGCCGTGCCGCGCGTAGCGCCGTCACCGTGAATCGCCCCTTCGCTCGGTCGCACCCGGTGAACACGAATTCGCGGCCTCCCAGCATCATGCGGTGCAACTCCGGCGAATCGTTTAAGCTGATCAATCGGCATTCCATTTTGGTGCTGGACGCGAATTCCATCATCACCGCCGCCAGGTGGCGGCCTGCGCGTTGCACCCCGCCGGGTGCGTCCAATTCGGGGAAGAGGCCAATCAGCACGCGCTGAGTCTGCCAACTGGCGCACTTCTTGGCAAGTCCGGATGTATCGCTATGTTAGGAATCGTAGATGGTGGGAATTCAGTGCCCCGAGCTTCGATCGTTGAAGGGAGGTTGTAGTCGTTGGCTATGAGTCTATTCGCCGAACTGTTTCTGAAGGATCTCCGTCCCGAGCCTGTTCACCGGCGCGGCCGAGGAGGATTTTGCGCGGCCGAGGTTGGCGCGGCGTTTCCATCGTCCTTGGTCGCCTGGAAGGCTTCGCGCTTCAGATGCATGTCGCCATCAATGAAAGCAGTGAACTCCATTCCCTGCGTGAATACTACGTCTTTCCCGGATGCCAAAGGAAGGACCGCTCCCGCCGAGGTGTTCGCGCCACTGCTCTCCTGATAGGAGCGGGTCGGCGCCTTCTCGTTATCGCTCAGGCGCACCGAATAGACCAGGAAGCCCAGCTTTCCGCCATGTCCCATGCGTTTCTTTGGTTCGGCCTCTTTCACCATTCCGGTGGCAGCCGCGCCTTTCGGAATCACGGTAAGGTCATCCACAGTGACTTCTTCGAGGACCTCTAGCTCAACTAGTTCTCCCACGTGGGCGGTCGCCGATGAGATTGTCTTGCTCAGCTTCAAGTGGATCGGCTTGCCGTTCGGCAAAATCAGTTCAGAAGGATCGGCGTGCGGCTTCGGCGCGGCCTCCGGGTGTTCCGTGGGATCATACGCGATGCGCGGTCTGGCGGGCTTCGCACTCGGTGGCTGCGGTGCGTTGGGACCTGTCTTGTCTTTCACCAGCAGAAGGCTGCTCAGCGGAAGGTATCCTACATCGCCTTTTTGGGAGCGCACGCCAAAGTACTTGTCAAAGCGCCCGGTGATCTGCACTTGCTCTCCGCATTGCAGCGTCGTGCGCACGTCCAGAGTGGTCATGTCGCTGTAGAGATACACGTAGCCGTCCCCGCGCGCGCACTCCACTTGGCCCACGCTCTGCCCTCTGGCCATCGGCGCCCCGAGACAAATGACTGCTGCAATGAACTTAGCGGTTGATTTCATGCTTCTCCTGCTGCTCCCCGGTCTTGAAGATGTCGCACTCCTATACCAGCGTAAGCTGCTTCTCCTTGACAAGGAATAGAACCACGGTACTGTGCATAAAAAGATACGGCGGAGATACCGCGGGACGGCGACGGCAACCCCCTCAAAAAACTTGCGACCCGCGTAAGCTTCGCGAACAATCCCCGAAAAATACGCCGCCGTCACAAACCGTTCCGTAGGAGAGCGGCGAGGTCGGCGAGGCGGTCGAGATAAATGTCGGCGGGGTGGGCGGCGCGGTCGTGCGTGCCGAAGCCGTAGTTCACGGCGGCGGCAAGCGTCCCGGCGTTGCGCGCCGTTTGCACGTCGACTTCGGAATCGCCGATGAGCATGGCTTCATGTGGCGCGGCGCCCAATTCGCGGAGTATGGTGCGCGCGCCAAGCGCGTCGGGCTTCTTGGTTTCAAAACTGTTGCCGCCATAGACGGCGCGAAAATACTTGGCCAGGCCGAGCGCTTCGAGAATGCGCCGGCTGATGCGCAGCGGCTTGTTCGTGAGGATAGCCATGGGAAATGGGGCCAGCTGCTCGAGCGCTTCCGGCACGCCGGGATAGGCGCAAGTGGTGTCCATTTTGTGGTCTTCGTAGTAGCCGAGAAAAAATTTCAGCGCGCGGTCGCGTTCTTCTTCTGTGGCCGAGTCACCTAGGGCGCGCCCGATGAGTTGCGGGGCGCCGTGGCCGATGTAGCCGGAAATGGTGTCCTGATGAAGCTCTTCGCGGCCCATCTCGAGCAACATGGCGTTCACGGAATGGATCAGGTCGCGCTTGGAATCGATGAGCGTGCCGTCGAGATCGAAGATCAGCGCGCGAACAGAAGAAAAATCGGGTGCCATGAACCCATCATTGTAATACGGCCCGGTTTTTCAGTCCGGATATCAAGTTCGCGGCCAATCTTTGCAAGAAATTAACCTTTGGGCTTCTTCGGAATTGATAGGAGTTCGCGTAAACTGGAGGACTTCCGAGACGGCACAAAGCGATACCGGAGAGAGCATGGCCCAGGTTTTCCCCTTTCGAGCTTTTCGCTACAACCCGGCGCGCGCGGCTTTCGATCGCGTTCTGACCCAGCCTTACGACAAGATTTCTCCGGCGATGCAGGACAAGTATTACGCCGCAGATCCGCACAATTTGATCGCGGTGGAGAAGGGCCGGACGTATCCCGGGGACACGCCGCAAAATGGTGTTTACACGCGCGCCGCTGCGGCGCTGGAAGACTGGATCCGCAACAACGTGGTGGTGCAGGATCCCGCGCCTGCCTTTTATGCCTACACACAGGAATACACCGTGCCCGGAACGGTCGACCGCGATGCGGTCGCCCAAAACGAAGGGCGCCGCACCCGGCGCGGCTTCATCGGCGCGGGAAAACTCGAGGAGTATTCCGCGGGCGTGGTCTTCCGCCACGAGCACACGCTGTCCGGGCCCAAGGCCGACCGCCTGGAACTCTTGCGGCACACAAAAATGCACACGGGCCAGCTGTTCATGCTTTATGCGGACGAGCAGCGGCGAGTCGACGCGATCCTGGCCGAGGCCGAAGGGGCCGCTGCGCCGGCGACGGAACTGCGCGATGAGTATGGCGTGGTGCACCGGCTGTGGGTGATTGCCGAGCCGGAAAGAGTTGCCGCGATCCAGAAAGCGACGGCCGAACAAAAGCTGGTGATCGCCGACGGACATCACCGTTACGAGACCGCGCTGAACTACCGGAACGAATGCCGCACGCGCTCGGGGAAGATTGAGCCAGACGCGCCGTACGAGCGGGTGATGATGACGTTCGTCAATACGCGCAGCGAAGGTCTGACGATTCTGCCGACGCACCGCGTGGCGGCCCAGGTTCATGATTTTTCCTGGACCGCTGTTCGGCGGCATCTCGAGCCGTGGTTTGCGGCGGAGGCCTTTCCGTTTGCAGACGAAGGAAATAAGGCCGAAGCACGGAAAGATTTTCTCGAAAGACTCGTGGCCGCGCGCGACCGACGTGCCATCGGAGTCTATCCGGCCGCGGAACTGAAGAAGCGGGGCTTCTACGTGCTGACGCTACGCCAGGGCGTCAATCTTTCGCAGCTTCTGCACAACGTTTCGCCGCTCCAGCGCGAACTGGACGTGGTGCTGCTGCACGAAGGGATTCTGGAGCCGGCCCTAGGAATCACGCCGCAAGCGGTAACCGCGGGATCGAATTTGACGTACGAGCGTGAAGCCGCGGCGGCGCTCGAAGCCGTGGACAGCGGCCGGGCGCAAATTTCGTTCTTGCTGAATCCGTGCGGTGTCGACCAAGTGATGAAGATCGCGACGGCCGGAGAAGTGATGCCCCAGAAGTCCACCGATTTTTATCCCAAGCTGCTCAGCGGCATCACCATGTACCGCGTCGATCCGTAAGAGGCCGCGACTCCGCTGCCTGTCTGCGTGGGATTGCTCAGGAGTCGCGACCCGCCGGTCGGGGACGCGGCGCTGTATTTCCCGAGTGCATACACCAAAACTGGATAAGATGGTGTATGATCATCTCATGAGCAGAACCAACATTGAGATCGACGAGAGGTTGGTACGGAAGGCACGGAAGCTGACACGGCTTAAGACCAAGCGGGAGATAGTCGACGCGGCGCTGGAGTTGCTCGTGCGCTCCGAGAGCCGCAAGGGGATCCTGCGGCACTACGGGACGGGCATCTGGAAGGGTGACTTGAAGACCATGCGGAAGAACCGCGCCTAATCCATAAATGGTCCGCAGATGATTTTGGTGGACAGCTCGGTCTGGATTGACTTTTTCAGTGCTTCGCCAGGCCGCGCCGGCGCTGAGCTGCGGCGCATGATCGGCGACGCCGACCCCTTCGCGCTGACAGGGGTGGTGGTCGCCGAGATTCTCCAAGGGCTCACTCGCGAGGTCAGCCGGATTGAGAACTATCTTTCGCAGTGGGAGATGCTTGAGCCCCAAGGATTTCAGACCTATCGCGAAGCGGCGGCAATTTTTCGGTTGGGACGTTCCCGGGGCGTGAGTTTAACGACGATTGATGCGCTGATCGCAGCCATCGCCTTGGACCACCGAGCCAGCGTATTTACTCTCGACAAGGATTTTTTCCGCATCGCCCGATGGACAAGCCTTCCGCTGCATCTCCTGCCACCACCATAAGCCAAGCGAGGAGGATGCTCCACGCGGCCTCTCCCAGTTGCTCGTCTCTGATCTCCATTTCGTGCGTAGCGTCGGCTTCGACGATTTGGGCTTGCGGCTCTCGCAGGTCTGTGCGCCTCTTTTCGCGGCTATGCCTAAGGGGATACAGGACCTGCGCTGCTCTTCCGAACTATAATCTCGGGCATGGGAAGCGCTCCGGCAGGGTCGCGGCAGGACCCGTACTTTCGGCTGCACTGCGTGAACATCTTCGTTCGCGATCAAGATCGCAGCCTGCGATTTTACGTGGACCAGCTGGGATTCCATCTGGCGTTTGATGCGCGGCTGCAGTCCGGTGAACGGTGGGTGGCGGTGGGGCCTCCGGATGGTACGGCGATCCTGGCGCTGGTCGCTCCCAAGCCAAATTCGCAGGAGTACAAGCTGATCGGGCGAGCCACGCACGTGGTTTTTTTTACAGAAGACGTCGCCGCCAAGTATCAGGAATGGGCCAAACGCGGAGTTCGTTTCCTGAGCGCGCCGCGCCTGAGGCGCATCAAATACGATCCCGAGACGCAGGCGGCGCATGCGGGTGACGCCATGCTGCTCGGCGAACAGACGCCGATTTGGGGCGGAGTGTTCGCGCGCTTCCGGGATATCGACGGAAATTCTTTTTCACTCGTGAGTTTCGACGAAGTTACGCAAGCCGTCGAGGTACAACGGCGCACCATCGCCGAGAAATTGGAATCCGAACGCCGCGCCGTCCGCGAGCTGGAAATTGCCAAAGAAGTGCAAGCGAGGCTCTTTCCGCAGACGCTGCCAGTCGTTCAAACGCTGGACTATGCGGGGGTGTGCATCCAGGCGCGGCAAGTTGGCGGGGATTATTACGATTTCCTCGATCTGGGGCCAGAACGGCTCGGGTTGGTGATCGGCGACATTTCCGGGAAAGGAATCGCCGCCGCGCTCTTGATGGCGAATCTGCAGGCGAACCTGCGCAGCCAGTGCGTCATCGCTCTCGACCAACCGCAACGCGTATTGCAGGCGGTGAACCGGCTCTTTTGCGAGAATACGCCGGACGGTGCTTTCGCCACGCTCTTCTTTGCAGAATATGAGGATCGCTCGCGGTGCCTGCGCTATGCGAATTGCGGGCATCTCTGCGGGCTTCTTCTCCGGAGCGATAACGGATTGGAACGGCTCGATTCCACCGGTACGGTGCTGGGAATTTTCAAGAAATGGGATTGCACGATCGGGGAACGCCAGCTTTGCTTTGGAGACACGCTGATGCTCTACACCGACGGGGTCACCGAATCGTTCAACGACGCCGGAGAGGAATTCGGAGAAGAGCGCCTGATCGAGGCGTTGCATCGAAATCGCGGATTGTCCTCAGAGGATTTGTTGGGTGCGATCGTTGAAGAGGTGCGGAAATTTAGTCCTCAAGAACAGAATGACGACATCACGCTGATCGTCGGGAAATGCCGCGACAGCTAACGAGCCAGGCGTTGGAATTGCCGCTGGCTTCCCAGATGGCGAAGTGGCGGCCGCCCGGGGAAGGGATGGCCCAGCCCAGATCCTTTTCCAGTTCCTGAAGTACGGACTTCGCGTGGCCATCGAACTTAAAGAAATCCGGGCTGTCCGAGGAGGCCTGGAAGCGGAGAAACGTCCTCCGGGGCTCCTGGGGGTGCGGGCGGGCGATTGCGAGACGTAGTTTTCCCGGTTGCGCCAAAGGCGGATTTACTTCCAGGTGAAGGTCAGTCAACTCCGTTGCCGCCTCTCGGCGATGGCGAGGGCCTCCCCGATGGCCTTGGCGAGCCGGCGGTCGCGGGCTTCCGGGGTGCGGTAGTAGAAGATGCCGAGCAAGTGGCCGCGGCGCTGCGAGGAAGACATGCGCTGCCATCCTTCGAGGGCGCGAGGGTCGCGGGCGAAGGCCGCTTTGAGGATGGGAGGCAATTCGCGTTCGGCATCCATGGTGGCGAGGAGGCGCTCGGCGATTTGTTCGGAGCGGCGGACGCGGGCGCTGGGACTCTTTGGCTGCGAAATCCAGTCGCCGATCCACTTGCGGATGGAGTAATTGAGTTTGTCGTACCAGCGGCGGAGCGAACGATCTTCGGATAGTGCGCGATGGAGTTCGGCGGGGACCACGGCTTTGCGTTCCGCGGTATCGGGTTCGAGGCGAAATTGCGCGGTGTCACCGGGCGCGGCGTTCGCGCCTGCCTGCATGCGCTTATTCACAAGCAGATAGTGATAGCCCTTGCCGGTAGGGAAGAGTGAGGTGCGAAACGCGAAGCCGTTGATTTCCCCTTGTACCTTGAGCATCCCGCGCGTTCCCCAGACTTTCGGGACGTCGAGCGGAATGCGCGCGATGACCCATCCGAGATTTGAGGGCATCCGCTCAAGCGCGGCGGTGAACGATTTCGCGACACGTCTTGGTTTGGGCTTGGGTTTCATGAATGTGCGGGAGCGAATGAGCGCGTAGAAAAAATCAAAGAGGACACGCTCCAGCGCGCCCTCTTTTTGCGAAAAAATTTAGCGAAAAAGGCCGGTGCTATTTCGAGAAGCTGGCGACGGCCTCGGCTTCGGTGTTGAAGACATCGAAGACGGTCAGCAACTTGGTGATCTGGAGTACTTCCTGGAACTTGCTGCCGAGGTGGCAGAGGCGCAGAGCAGCGCCCTGGGACTTCACGCTATGATGAGCGGCTACGAGCGTGCCCAATCCAGCGCTGTCAATGAAAGTGACATTGTCCATATTGAGGACGATTTTCCTTTTCCCTTCGGCGATCAAACTCTTCACCTTTTCGCGCAGCGCGTTGCTTTCCTCGCCGAGCACGATCCGGCCGTCCAGCGCCACCACGGAAACGCCATCCACTTCGCGGTTCGTCATCTTCAAAGCCACGGTAATTTCCTCCTCATCGGAAAGCGGTTCCGGCGGCAACCCGGGCCGGAGCCGTAAACCTTATCAAACCTGTGGAATCATCCCAGAGCGGGGAATCTTATGCTATGACCCGAGCAAAGGTCAAAGGATTACACGGGCACCGCGGCAAAATCACAGAAACCTACGCGGCAGCTAATAATAATCCGCACAGGACATGTAATAGCCGCAAGTCCCACAGATTAACTTGCAGCGGCGCGACTCCAGCCGATGCGAGCAAACGGGACAGTACCGCGAAGCATCTTCAGGGTCAACGTCGGAAACCTGGCTATTTTGCGAAAGCGCGGCGGATGCAGACGCGCCTTGCGGCAGGTCCGCCCGGACCTTGGATGGTTCCCTCTCCACGGCGTGTCCCACGGCTGGACGGTTATAACACATTGGCCAGCAAGGGGAAAGCAAAGGAGACAGGATGGGGATTCGGGCATAGGGAACAGACCGAGCCGAGGCGGCGATTCGGCACCATGCACTGGTAGGGGCGGAGATGGAGCGCGTTGATCGATTTGCATTGAAACCAATGTGAGGGGGGACGCATCCTTCTAATAGGAGGCCCGCAAGACGGGCCACCAGGTGACTCGCATGGTTCGACCCATTGTTTTGGCTGGCTTAATCGTACTCCTCCCGGCGATTGCGGAAGGTCAAGGCCGTCGAGCGATGCCTGCGGCTGCAGGTTCTCATATGATGGCTGCTGCGCCTATGCCCGTGGGGCACGGTGTTCCCGCGATGATCGCCCGCCCGAGTGCGGGCGCGAGGACGGTAACCAGGAGCGGTGTTCTACGAACTGGGAATCGGCCGAACGCGCGAACTTCTCGAAGGCCAACGGGAGAACGGCGAAGCTTCAACACTGACGACAGAATGAGGTCGTCTCAATGCAGGTCTGGCGTACCGGGACTGGGATTTGATGAAGTGCACCTGGCGGCGGTCTGCGGCCCGGGCGGCGTTGGCACGGACCGATTCGGACAGGGAGCTCCGTTCTTCTTTCCCTTCTTTGACGGCGGTTTTTATATGCCGAGCGTGCCCGTGGAGGAAGAAGCGGCACCCGCGGATGCGCAGCAGCAGGAGGCCACGGAGGCCGATGCCCGTGACGTCCGGCGGAGAGTGAGAGATGCGCAACAGGCAGCGACGCCTGTTACCGAGGCCGAGCCCGCACCGATCCGCGATTCGGAGCAATATGTTTTTGTGCGACGGGACGGGACGGTGTTTTTTGCGGTGGCTTATGCGTGGGAAAACGGAACGCTGCGCTACGTCACGAGCGAAGGATTGCGGAGAAACATCGCAGAGAATGCGCTTGACCTCAACGCGACGCAACAATTCAACGAACAGCGCGGATTGAATTTTCGATTGCCAGCTTAAGAGCTATTTCTCGGCCGGCTCCGGCATGACGTAACCGGAGGTCGCGGGCAGCCCAGCCCTTTCCAATTGCACCGTGGTGTGCTCAATTCCAAATTCCTTGGAAGCAAGCTTTTTAATGGATGCGAGAAGGCGCTCGCATTCGTCCAGATGCATGTCCGGAATACGGGCATGGAGGCTGAGCGCGTTGTGCCCGCCACCGAGGGACCAGAGATGAACGTCGTGGACTTCCTGAACGCCATCGACAGTCAGGATGGCGCGGGCAACGGTTTCAATACTTAATTCGCGGGGGCGGCCTTCGAGAAGGATGTGGGAAGATTCGCGCAAGATGCCGATGCTGGACCACAAGACGAGCAGGCCGATGGCGAGGCCGAGTAGCGGGTCGATCCAATGCGCGCCGGTTGCGTGGATGATCAAGGCGCCGACGATTATGGCTATGTTTGAAAGGGCATCGCCAAAATTGTGGACGAGGATGCTGCGGAGGTTCAGATCGCGGCGGCCGCGGACGAGAGCCAGGGTGATTCCACCATTCACGGCGAGCGCGGCGACGGAGGTCCATATCATCCAGCTTTCGACCACATCGACGGGAGAACGAAAACGTTGGATCGCTTCGTATCCCAGCCACAGCGAAAGCAGAACGAGGACGAAGGCGTTAGTGAAAGCAGCGAGGGTTCCGGCGCGGTGATAGCCGTACGTTTTTTCGTCGTCGGCGGGACGCTGGGCCCAGCGCATGGCGAGGTAGGAGATGCCGAGAGCGGGGACGTCGGAGAGATTGTGAACCGC
Source organism: Candidatus Udaeobacter sp. (assembly GCA_035511855.1). Taxonomy (GTDB): domain Bacteria; phylum Acidobacteriota; class Terriglobia; order Acidiferrales; family UBA7541; genus Acidiferrum. Next base: position 3,407 of record DATKEV010000175.1, on the reverse strand, counting down.
GTCGTTCAGCAGGGCGACGCTGCGGCCAAGGATGCCGCCAAAAATTTCGGCAACCACCAGGCCCAAGGTCGCGACCATGGCCCAGCCAAGGATGGACGGGCGGAGGGATGGATGGGAATGGCCACCATGCGAATGATCGTGCAGATGCTCATGGTCCGTGTGAACGTGGCCCTGATCATGGTGAGGATCGTGGCCGTGGGAATGTGCGCCCATCGGATTTATTGTACCTGCCCGGGGGGCGCTCCGCAGCCTTGTCGTGCGCTTATTGGGCAGTTTGACACGGCGCCCCGCGAATTGATTGACGCTCTTGCTGGCGGCTGCGACCATGAAACGAGCTTCCCGCTCCGCGCCTGCTGGCGCGGTGGCAGCATTCCGACAGGGGTAGTGCGCTCAAGGCCATGACAGTTCCCATCGCGAAATTGAGCTTTTGGGGCGTGCGCGGATCCACGCCGACCGTGGACCCGGAGACGTGGCGCTTCGGCGGAAACACGCCTTGCGTGGAGCTAAGCGCGCCGGACGGCACACAATTTATTCTGGATTGCGGGACGGGGCTGCGCATGCTGGGAAGCCGGTGGGCCGCGCCCCATGGAAACGGTGCGCCGGGAACGCATATCTTTGTGACCCACTATCACTGGGATCACATCCAGGGAATCCCGTTCTTCGCGCCACTGTACGTGGAAAACAACGAATTTCATTTCTACAGCTTCCGGTCGAAATTCCTGGGACGCGACAGCCTGAAACAGGTATTTGAAGCGCAGATGGCAGTGCCGTACTTTCCGGTGGACATGACCGCGATGAACGCCAAGCGGAAATTCAAGGAAGTGGATGGCGGAGAATCGTTTTCGATCGGGGAAAACAAGATCACCGCGCGTTGGCTGAATCATCCTCAAGGTTGCCTGGGCTTCCGAATCGAGACGCCGGCCGGCACGGTGGCTTATGCCACCGACAACGAGCCGGGCGATGCGAAGCTTGATGAGAGTTTGCGCGAGCTGGCAGCGGACGCTGAAATTTTCATCAACGACGCGCAATTTACTCCCGAACAACTCGAGACGGCGAAAAAAGGCTGGGGCCATTCAACGTGGCTCGAAGGAGTGAAGGCGGCTCGCCACGCGGGAGCGAAAACACTGGTGTTGTTCCATCACGATCCAGATTCGACGGACCGGATGGTTGATTCGATTCTGCGGAAGGCGCGGGAAGAGTTTGACTCGGTGTACGCGGCGAGCGAAGGCATGGTGATTACGCTGGGCGCGGCGGGCGATCGCGTGCAGGCGCACATGCCGGGGACACGGACGGCGTTGCGGCGCGAAGCGCAGTTTCGCGCGAAAGTTTGCGGCGTGACCGAGGGCGGCAAGGGTTTCGAAGAAGAGACCATGGTACGGGATGTTTCTCTGCAGGGCGCACTGATTTCCCTGAAGCATTTGCCGCGGCTGCAGTCTGAACTCGAAGTGACCGTGGAAGCCCCGGGGCCGGACGGCGTGCAGTCGATGAAGCTGCGGGGTTACGTGGTGCGGATCGATTCCGGAGCGGAAAAAGGATTTATCGCGGTGGGCGTGGTTTTTACGGATTGAGAGAACAGAAATTGGAAAATGGAAATTAGAAAAGCGAAAAAACTCTTCTACACGGAAGCTCACTCGCGTAAGTTCGGCCATCCGATAACCGCCTTGGCTGAACCAGTATGAACCCGGAATGTTTCGGGCAATTCGGACATAATGGATGGCCATGGATGCGCCCACACAAGGTAAGGCCAATTTCGTTCCGCTGAGTGCGTTGGATCACCGGCATCCTTCGAAAATTCAACTGTTGCGCGGGCTGGTGCGGCAGGCGCCATTCGTGGCGAAGAATTTCCAACTCTATTTCCGGAATTCATGGCGTCGGCGCGTTTTGCGAACCAAGGTAGTGGCGCCTTACGCGGTTACGTTTTACGTCACACACAAGTGCAATCTGGCCTGCGGTTACTGCACGCAAAAAGAGCCGGACGTTTTCAGCGACGAGCTGTCGACAGCGGAGACGATCGGGTTGCTGAAGCGGATCCGCAAGGAGACGGACTCGATCGTCATCACCGGCGGCGAACCCACGCTGCGCGCGGATATCGAGGAGCTGGTGGAGGCGGCGCGCTTCGCATGCAAGTTCCGCTCGGTGCTGCTGATCACCAATGGAACACTGCTGGACCGCAAGCCGCGCATCCTGCGCGCGGTGACAGGGCTGGTGGTGAGCCTGGACGCGCTATCAGCCGATCCCACGAATCCGCTTTCAAAACCGGCGGCGTTGCCAAAAGTGCTGGAGAATCTGGCGCTGGCGAAAGAGCCGCTCGGGAGCCCGCGACGCATCACGATCAGCACGGTGATCGAGGAATGGAACCTCGGCGAAGTGGAACGGCTGCTGGACTGGTGCGGGGAGCAAGGATTTATTTTTGCGGCGCAGTCCGCGCAGACGGAGAAAATGCCGAATCTGGCACTGCTGGGGAATCCGCGGTATCAGGCGCTGGTCGACAAGATTATTGAACGGCGCCGCCAAGGCGTACAGCCGATCAACGGCACGCCGCGCACCATCGAGACGTTGCTGCGCTTCGGCAGCTTCGAGTGCTACCCCACGATGTTTCCGCGGGTGTATCCGAATGGAGACGTATTTTATCCGTGCGAGCCGCTGCATAAGGTCGCGGGCAATTTGTTGCGCGATGGATCGCTGAAGAAAATTTTCGCGCGGGGGAAGAAAATTTACGGAGATATTCCACCGTGCCAGGGGGTTTGCTACCTCTTCGGAAACGTATTGTCGCATTACTACGTGAATGATTTTTGGGCATTGGCCGGGGATTTTATCCGCTAGTGGATTGGGAACGGCGCTGAGACCTGCAAGGCGAGGCCCTCGCCAAGGCACTATGCGGAGCCTGCTCGATATGAGAGACTTCCTGCCCATGAACTACGATAGTCTGCCTTTCAAATTAATACTTTTCGTAGCGCTAGTCATTGCGCCTGCAGCGCTCCGCTCGCAGTCAATTGCTCGCCTCAATGGCGACCGCATGATGGAGCATTTGAGCGCAATGGCCGGGATTGGAAAGGATCCCGGCGGCGGCTACAGCCGTGTTGCCTACAGCGAAGCCGACCGCCAAGGCCGGGAGTACGTGACGGGCTTAATGCGCGCGGCGGGGCTCACTGTGAGTATCGACGCGGCCGGCAACATATCAGGACGCCGGACAGGCAGTGACCCTGGATTGCCGGTGCTGGTGATAGGCTCGCATGTTGACTCAGTGCCGCAAGGTGGTAACTACGATGGAGTAGTTGGTTCTCTGGGTGCGATCGAGGTCGCACAGACGTTCGCCGAGGGCCACATCGCGTTGCGCCACACTTTGGAGGTCCTCATTTTCCAGAACGAGGAAGGCGGGTTACAGGGGAGTCGTGCGATTTCCGGCG
>DATKEV010000174.1:0-22257 GCA_035511855.1 Candidatus Udaeobacter sp. | reverse complement strand
CCATGACCGAAACGTCGCTTTCCAGGGTAGAGGCCACCCCGAAATCCGTCCTTCTACCACGTGTCTTGGTCATTGAGGACGACCGGACCGCCGCACATCTGATTCAATCACAGCTGACGTCCGCCGGGTACGAAGTCATGGTCTGTCTAGAGCCGCAAAATGCTCTTGAGTCTGCCATCCAGTTCCAGCCTGGCGCGATAACTTTGGATATCGTGATGAAACCCAAGAATGGGTGGGAAGTCTTGTCACAATTAAAGCGTGACCCACGCACCGCGCAAATCCCCATGATTGTGGTATCGATCGTGGATCAACCCGGTATGGGAGCTTTGCTGGGCGCGGACGAATACCTGGTCAAGCCGGTAGAGAAGAAGACTCTCCTGGCCGCGCTCGAACGCCGTATCAGCAGCCGGCCTGCATCTGCCCCCGTGCGGCCCATCCTGGTGGTTGAAGATGACACGGCTACGCGCGAATTCATCGCAGAAATGCTCGTCGCACAGGGTTATACCATCGCTACCGCGGCAGACGGAGCTCAAGCTCGCGCCCAAGTTGCCGCGAACTTGCCCGAACTCGTAATCCTCGACTTGGTGTTGCCAGAAGTGAACGGTTTCGAGTTGCTCGGGGAATGGCGCGCCAGCCCTCGTACCGTTGACCTTCCGGTTTTCGTACTGACGAGCAAGGACTTGAACCAGGAAGAGCAGCGGTACCTTCGGGCACACGCGGAATCGCTGTTCCGTAAGCAGCAGCCGTGGCACGAAGAACTGGTGAAGCAACTCGCGCGCATGGTATTACGGGGTTCGCCGGTGAAAGTGTGAAATACCTCATACTGGTTGTGGAAGACAACCCGATGAATCGCGAGCTGCTCTGCGACTGGCTCGAAGCCGAAGGGCATGAAGTCCTGAGTGCAGAGGATCTAAGCTCAGCGCGTTGCCTACTCCAGGAACGACAGCCGGATGCGGTGCTGCTCGATGTTCAGCTCGGCAATGAAGATGGTCTTTCTCTTGCCGCGTGGATGCGAAAGCGGCCGGAGTTATGCCATCTTCCTGTGATTGCAGTAACCGCTCACGCTATGGTGACGGAACATCAGCGTTTTCTCCAGGCAGGGTGCAATGCCTGCGTTTCTAAACCCATCAATTTTAAATTGCTTAGTGCAGAACTCCGGCAGTGGCTGGCCCCAAGCGAGCAGCTGCCCTCCACTCGATAGTCCATCCGCTTCGCAATGGTGGCGCGAACGTTCCTTTGATGAAAGAATAGCGACCGGTCTGTTAGTGGAGACGAAGCTCTCGAGGAGGAAGGACTTTGCCCGGCATTCCTTTGCGAAATGGTGGTTCAGCGGCGCGGATTGCGGTGATTCCCGGTGACGGTATCGGGAAAGAGGTCACGCCGGAAGCGGTAAAGGTTCTGAAGGCGGTAACCGCGCTTGCCAAACGACCCATCGAGTTTGTGGAATTTGACTGGGGCGCCGACAAGTATCTTCGCGAGGGCGTGAGCTTGCCGCCGGGTGCCGTCGAAGTGCTCCGCGACGAGTTTGACGCCATTCTGTTCGGCGCGCTGGGCGACCCGCGCGTCCCTTCGAACCAGCACGCCGCGGACATTCTGTTGGGGCTGCGCTTCAAGCTGGATCTCTACGTCAACGCCAGGCCCGTGGAACTGCTGCACGACCGGCTCACACCCCTCCGCGACCGCACCGAAAAGGACATCCGGCTGATGGTGATCAGGGAGAACACCGAAGGCCTTTACGTAGGTGTCGGCGGTTTCTTCAAGAAGGGCACTCCGGACGAAATTGCCGTCCAGGAAGACGTGAACTCCCGCAAAGGGGTCGAGCGCATCATCCGCTATGCGTTCGAATACGCCCGGCAAAACGGCCTTAAGCGCGTTTGCATGAGCGATAAATCCAACGCCATGACCTTTGCTCACGACCTCTGGCAGCGGGTATTCAAGGAAGTCCGCCAGGAATACTCGGACATCGATTCCCGCCACTTGTACATCGATACCCTGGCCATGGAAATCGTGCGCGACCCGCGCCAGTTTGATGTCATCGTCACCTGTAATCTTTTCGGCGATATTATCAGCGACCTCGGAGCGCAGCTCGCCGGAGGACTCGGCCTGGCGCCATCGGGGAATATTCACCCCGGAAAGACTTCTCTATTCGAGCCGGTGCATGGTTCGGCCCCCAACATCGCTGGAAAGGGAATCGCCAACCCGTTGGGTTCAACTCTCGCTTCCGCTATGATGCTCGAGTTTCTCGGCTGGAAGCCGGAAGCGAACGCGCTTCGAAGCACTGTGCGCGCCGCACTTCGCGAAAACTACGTGACGCCGGACCTTGGTGGAAACAAGAAGACGGCGGAAGTTGGAGACTGGGTGGCGAAGCAATCCGCAAACCTAAAGTAACACTTGAACTGCATCACGCCGGCGTTTCCCTAGCGCTTGCGCGCCATCGCCGTTAGCAGCATGCCCAACAGGAAGCCTCCAATGTGCGCCCATACGGCCACTCCTCCGGTAACTCTCGCTCCGACCGTGCTCAGTCCGGCGAGGAACTGCCCGACATACCATAAGCCAAGAAAGATCACGGCAGGGATGGGAATCGGGAAGATAAAAACCAGTGTGAGAATGCGCGCACGGGGATAGAGCAAGATGTAAGCGCCCATTACCCCAGATATGGCTCCGCTTGCACCGAGAGCCGGTACGGTGGAGTGAAAATTGAAAAGCACGTGCAGCAGACCCGCTCCGATCCCGCACGCCATATAAAAGAGGAGATAGGTGAAGTGCCCGAAGAAGTCCTCGACGTTGTCGCCAAAGATCCACAGAAAAAGCATGTTTCCGGCGATATGCAGGAAGCCGGCATGGAGAAACATGCTGGTAACCAGAGGCAGAAACGCAATTTCGAAGCTTGTATGGCCTGCTAGAAAGGCGGGAATTCTCGCGGGCACCGTGCAGTAAGGGAGAAAAAACGCGGCGGTGGCGCGCTCCGAATGCGTGGCTCCTATTCCAAGCTGATAAATGAACACCGCGATGTTGCCCAGAATAAGCGTGATATTGATGAAGGGATAGGTGCGCGAAGGGTTGAGGTCCTTGAGAGGGATGAACATGTCAGAAGGTCTGGAGCAGAGTAGCGAATCGCACGCGAAATGAAAAGAGCAGGGAACTGCTGCCGGTTGCGCGTCCGATAATATTGGAGAGCAAAAACCTCAGGTTAACAGAATACTTTTCCGGTCCCGAAACCGTCAATTTATTGGCTTTTTGCTGCTCTTGGCCGTGAGAACTTGTTTAATCCAGCCGCTTCAAAGAAATCATTTGATGGTCCCTTGGGGACTCTAACCTCCCCTCATCCCAGGTGAATCGAAGGATTTCAACCGCGGCCTTGCCCGGGGATACTAACGGATAAGCGAAAGTTCGCCGTGGAGACCCAGTCCTTGGAAGGTCATCGTGCCATCGCGAGCCAAAATTCTTCGTGATTCTTTCACGGAAACATTGCGCTACGGTGGCGCGTGTGGTAATTAATTTAGTTCTGCGTGCGCGTGCGAATCGGACTGAGTACTTTTGTTGGTCCAGCGCAGCGTCGGCGCGCCGACTGCTCATGCCTGCCCGGGAGACGGAAGCCATCATCCTGAAGACATTTCCATTGGGCGAGGCCGACCGCCTGGTAAGTTTTCTGGGACGCTCTTCCGGCCGCATTCGGGGCGTCGCAGCCGGAGCCCGGCGCATCAAGAACCGTTACGGTTCGACGCTCGAGATTCTTTCTCACGTCCAGATCTGGTACACGGAGAAGGAAACCCGGGAACTGGTGCGCATTCAACAAGCGGAATTGCTCGAGTCTTTTCACAAAGCGCAGAGCGATTACGGCCTGAGCACGGGCTTGGCGGTGGTCAGTGAGATCTCGGAACTGGTATTGCCGGAGCACGAAGTCTCCGAGCCCATGTTCCGGCTCATCCTGCTAACCGCGCGAGAAATTGAGCGAACGAAGGATTTGTCTCTGGCGTTGAGTTACTTCGCGTTCTGGACCGTGAGGCTTGGCGGGTGGCTGCCTCGATTTGATCGGTGCACGTCCTGTGGCATGGCGTTTGATTCGAAGCCCTCGTATTACTCGGGCCATCAACCGGGATTGTTCTGTGAGAAATGCCGGCGCCCCGGTATGAAGCCGCTGCATTTTGAAGCGAGAAATTTGGCGGAGCGATTCACGAACGAACGGCTCGACCGCATCGAAGCCAACCCGTCGCTGCAGTCAGCGGCCAAAGAACTACGCGAGGCGGCGCTCTCCTGGATCGAGCATCACATTGAACGACGACTCGTCACGCGTGAACTTTTGGAGATGGCTTGAAAGTTAAAGTGAAACTTGAACAACGCGAAAAGGGTTTGACGTTTCAGGATTTGATACTCAAGCTCTCCCATTTTTGGGTGAAGCAAGGCTGCGTCTTGCAGCAACCGTATGATGTGGAAGTTGGCGCGGGCACGATGCATCCGGAAACGTTTCTCCGCGTCCTCGGGCCGAACGCTTACCGCGTTGGCTACGTGCAACCCAGCCGTCGGCCCGCCGACGGCCGCTACGGCGAGAATCCCAACCGCCTCTACAAGCACACGCAATTTCAGGTCATCCTCAAACCTTCTCCCGTCGACATCCAGGATATTTATTTGCAGAGCCTTGGGGCCATCGGCATCCATCTCCAAGAGCATGACATTCGCTTCGAAGAGGACAATTGGGAATCCCCCACGCTCGGCGCATGGGGTATTGGCTGGCAAGTGTTGCTCGACGGGCTGGAAATCACCCAGTTTACGTATTTCCAGCAGAGCGGCGGCATCGACCTCGATCCCATCTCCGTCGAACTCACTTACGGCCTCGAACGCATCTGCGCGTTTCTCCAGGATGTGGAAAGCGTTTACGATCTGCGCTGGTCCGCGGACAAATCCTACGGCGACATCCGCCTGATGGAAGAGCAGCAGTTCTCTGAATACAGTTTCGATCGCAGCGACGCACACGCCATCCGCGCCGAATTCGAACTCCACGAAAAGCAGGCCAAGGAACTCCTCGACGGCTTCAAAGGCGCCGAAGGGAAGAGTCGCGTCCGCTATCCACTCCTCGCGGCCTACGACCACTGCCTCAAGTGCTCTCACCTCTTTAATCTGATGGATGCGCGCGGCGTGATTTCCACGACCGAGCGCGCCGCGCTCATGGCGCGCGTCCGCACGCTCGCCTGCCGCACCGCCACATCGTATCTCGAACAGATTGGCGGCGCTGCACCGCCTCGCGAGGCACGCGCATGAAGGCCGCGGCAAAACCGAAAGACAAGCGCGTCGAACTCCTTTTCGAAATCGGGTGCGAAGAAATCCCTGCGGGCATGCTTCCGAAAGCGGAAGAAGAACTTCGCGTCAACATCGAAAAACTTCTCGCCGCCGAAAACTTGTCCGAGGGTGTCACGGTGGAAACCTTTAGTGCCCCTCGTCGCCTCACCGCCTGGCTCCGGGGCCTGCTCGCGAGGCAAGCGGATGTGGAGACCGAGGTCACCGGGCCGCCCAAATCGGTCGCTTACGATTCGGTCGGCGCGCCGACGCGTGCCGCGCTGAGCTTCGCCGAGAAGCAACGCGTCCACGTCAACGAGCTATTTCTCGTCCAGACCCCGAAAGGCGAATACCTCGCTGCCAAGCAAATCAAAGTAGGCCGCACCGCCCAGCAGATCCTGACCACCATCCTCCCGCGTGCCGTGCACGACCTAACCTGGCCTCGCTCCATGACATGGACGGGGCTCGATGGCCCCCGCTTCATCCGCCCCGTTCGGTGGGTCGTCGCCGTCCTCGATGGCAAGTCGCTGAAACTTTCCGCCGCAGGAATCACCGCAGGTGATCGCACGCGCGGCCATCGCTTCATGGGTGCGAGCGCGATCCGCGTAAAAAACTTTGCCGACTACGAGAAAAGGCTTCAAGTCAACGGCGTCATCATCCGCCCTGCACGCCGCCAGGAAAAAATCACCCGGGAGCTTGCCGCCCACGCGAAGAAGGGAAGCTACGTCCTCCACGAAGATGCCGACCTGCGCCAGCTTGTGACCTACCTCAACGAATACCCCACGGTCATCCAAGGTGACTTCGATCCCGCCTTCCTGAGTTTGCCTGATGAGATCCTCGTGACCGTCATGCGCGATCACCAAAAGTATTTCGCCGTCAATAGGCGCAACGGCGAACTCGCGCCACACTTCCTCGCGGTGATCAATCTCGACAAAGATCTGAAAGGCCTCATCCGCGCAGGGCATGAGCGTGTCCTTCGCGCTCGTTTCGCCGACGCACAATTCTTCTGGCAGGCCGACCAGAAATGTCGGCTCGCCGACTATCTCCCCAAGCTGGAGCGGGTTACCTACGAATCCCGCCTCGGCAGCTACCGCGACAAAGTCGAACGCGTCCGTGCTATTGCACGCTGGCTCACCGAACAGTGGTTCAATCTCGGCATGTTGCAAGCCCACGTCGCCGAAGCGGACCGCGCTGCCGAACTCGCCAAATGCGACCTCGCCACCGAAATGGTTCGCGAATTCACCGAATTGCAAGGTATCGTCGGCGGCCTCTACGCGCGCGCCCAGGGCGAACCAGACGAAGTGGCCGATGCCGTGTACGATCACTATCGGCCCGTGGGCCTCGAGGATCCCATTCCGCGCAATCTCACCGGTTGCGCCGTGGCTCTGGCCGACAAATTCGATTCCATCGTCGCCTGCTTCGCCGTTGGAGTGGTGCCCACGGGCTCCAGCGATCCCTATGCGCTGCGTCGCGCTGCGCTGGGCATCGTCAAGATCATTATCGAGAAGAAGCTGTCCGTTTCGCTCTCCCTGACGATCGGTGCGGCGGCAAAAGCACTTGTCACTCTCAAACCCAAACACGGTGTCACTCCCGGGCAGGAAACACAAGTCCTCGACTTCATCCTCGACCGTGCCAAGTTTGTCTTCCGCGAACGAGAAGGCTTCGGCTACGACGAGGTCAGCGCCGTTTTCCGCGCCGGGGCAGACGATCTTGTCGATGCGCAGAAACGCCTGGTCGCCCTGAAGGCCATTCGCAAATCGAAAAACTTTGAACCGCTGGCCGTCTCCTTCAAGCGCATCCGCAAAATTTTGGAAAAAGCTAATCTTGGCACCACTGACGGGCGCCACGTGAACCCCGAGCTCTTCGAAAGCCCCGCCGAGCGCGAACTTTACTCCGCGGTTCGTGAGGCGGCTTCGAAAGTGCAAGTGCATAAGCGCGCGGGGAAGTACCAGGAAGCCCTGGAGATCATCGCTGGACTTCGCAAAGCCGTGGACCAGTTTTTTGACGGCGTCATGGTCATGGCCGAAAACGAAGCCGTCCGCAACAATCGGCTTTGTCTTCTTGCTGAACTGCTCCGTGAATTCACCACGGTTGCGGATTTTTCGGAAATTGGCGGCGAGGAACGTCGGTAGAGAAATTAAAGTAGTACTTTAACTTCTCTAGAGTCGGCGTGCCGACAAACTCGTCGGTTGCCCCAGGGAACATCAAGCATTCGTAATTTGCAGACGACTCGAAAATTCTCAAGTGAGGCTAAACGTGAAAAAGTGGGTCTATTTTTTTGGTGCTGGAAAAGCGGAAGGGGATGGAACCTGGCGCGATCTCCTCGGCGGCAAGGGTGCTGGACTGGCCGAGATGACCAGAATCGGTCTGCCCGTGCCGGCGGGTTTCACAATCTCCACGGAGGCCTGCGACTACTTCTACCAAAACGGCAAGAAGTATCCAGGCGAGCTAAAGAAACAGGTTGCCGACAACGTTGCCAGGCTGGAGCGCGTCACGGAGAAAAAACTTGGCGACTCCAAGAACCCGCTCCTGGTAAGTGTTCGTTCTGGCTCCGCGCGTTCCATGCCGGGAATGATGGAGACGATTTTGAATCTCGGCTTGAACGACCGCTCCGTCGCCGCCCTTGCTGCTTCGACAAAGAACGCGCGCTTTGCCTATGACGCGTATCGCCGCTTCGTACAGATGTATTCCACCGTCGTCATGGGTCTGTCCAAAGAGGATCTCGAGCACCGCCTCCGCGCCATGAGGGACCGGCTCGGCGTCAAGGAAGATACCGCCGTACCCGCGAGCGGTTGGAAGGAATTGGTGGCCGAATACAAGGCCTATTTCCGAGAAAAATCGGGGCAGGACTTTCCCGACGCTCCCATCGATCAACTTTGGGGAGCAATCGGCGCCGTGTTCGGCTCGTGGATGGCGGAGAAGGCCGTAACGTATCGTCGCGTGGAAAAAATCACTGGCCTGCTCGGCACTGCCGTCAACGTTGTGCAAATGGTGTTCGGCAATACCGGCGAAACTTCCGGCACAGGCGTCTGCTTCACGCGCGACCCCAGTTCCGGCGAAAAAATATTCTACGGCGATTACCTGGTGAACGCGCAGGGCGAGGACGTTGTCGCCGGCATTCGCACGCCTACGCCTCTGCACGAGATGTCCAAGACCATGCCCAGGGTTTATGCCCAGCTTGAAAAAGTTCGAGTAAAGCTTGAAAAGCACTACCGCGACATGCAGGACATGGAGTTCACCGTCGAAGACGGTACCCTTTACATGCTCCAGACGCGCACTGGTAAGCGTACCCCCGCCGCTGCCTTCCGCATCGCGGTCGACATGGCTAACGAAAAGCTCATCACCAAAGAGGAGGCCATTCTCCGTGTTAAGCCCGAAGACATCGAGCGCCTCTTCTATCCTGTCATCGACTCCAAGGTGGACCGGAAATCCCTTGCCTCGAAAGCCCTCGTCACGGGCATCAACGCCGTTCCGGGGGCCGCAGTCGGCAAAGCCGTCTTTTCCGCTCCCAAAGCAGAGCAGTGGGCCGAGCGCGGAGAAAAAGTGATTCTCGTCCGCCGCGAAACCAGCCCGGAAGACGTTGGCGGAATGGCCGTCGCCCAGGGCATCCTCACCGCCACCGGCGGAAAAACCAGTCACGCGGCTGTTGTGGCGCGTGGCTGGGGAAAGTGTTGCATAGTTGGTGCCGAGAAACTCGATATCGATTACAAAACGCTCTCGATGTCCACGAACGGCCGCGTCGTGAAGGAAGGGGACTGGATCACGCTCGACGGCAGCGAAGGAGTGGTCTATACCGGAGCGATGCCCCTCGTCGTCCCCCAATTGCCCAAGTCCTACGAGACATTGATGAAGTGGGCTGATGAAACTCGCCGGCTGCACGTCCGTACCAACGCCGATACCCCGCAAGATGCGCGCAAGGCTCGCGAGTTCGGCGCAGAGGGAATTGGCCTGGTGCGCACCGAGCACATGTTTTTCACCGACTTCGAACAACCCGAACGAAGTCATGAGCGCCAGCGTGCGATTCAGGAAATGATACTCGCGGACAACAAGGAAGACCGCGTCAAGGCACTCGATAAACTCCTGCCGTTCCAGCGGCGCGATTTCGTAGGCATCTTCAAAGCTATGGACGGATTCCCGGTCACCATCCGCCTTATCGACCCGCCGCTCCACGAGTTTGTCCCGCACGAGCGCGCCAAGCAGGAAGAGCTGGCTCGTGATTTGAAAATTGACGTCGAAATCGTGGTACGCCGCGTCGAGCAACTGCACGAAGCCAACCCCATGCTCGGCCACCGGGGCTGCCGGCTATGCATCACGTATCCTGAAATCCTCGAGATGCAGGTGCGCGCTATCATCGAGGCGGCCATCGAATGCCAGAGAGGTCGAGTTAAAGTAATACCTGAGATCATGCATCCACTGACTTTGGACCGCAAGGAGCTCTGGATTCTCGAGCAAGCGACACGTCGCGTCGCCGATGACTTAATCAAGAAGTCCGGCCTTAAGCTCCACTATCTCGTCGGAACAATGATTGAGCTTCCCCGAGCCGCTCTTCTCGCCGATGAAATAGCCGAAGTCGCGGAATTCTTCTCCTTTGGCACCAATGACCTCACGCAAACTGCCATGGGACTCTCCCGCGATGACGCTGGCCGCTTCCTACCCGATTACGTTGATGAGAAAAAAGCGGGGGTCTTTGGCGCCGATCCTTTCCAATCACTCGATATTAAGGGCGTAGGCATGTTAATACGCTGGGGCATCGAGAAGGGCCGCAAGACGCGGAAGAAATTGGAGGTAGGCATCTGCGGCGAGCACGGCGGCGACGCGGACAGCGTCAAGTTCTGCCACTCCGTGGACATGGACTATGTTAGCGCTTCGCCGTTCCGTGTCCCGATTGCGCGTCTGGCCGCAGCTCAAGTAGTGGTTGAAGAGAAGGCCGCGAAGAAAAAGAAGGGCCAATAGTCGAAGCAGAGCGATTCGACTCAAATTAAAGTAACCCTTGAAGTCGGCGGCGGGACAGACACTCTTGTAATTCCTGTTTCACGCGGATTCTACTGCTCAAGTCGGCATCTTAAAGAAAAAGTATAGCCCCAGAAAAAAGAAAATAATGTCCGGCGACCACGCCGCAAGGAGTGGCGGAAGCTGTCCGACTCCGCCCATCGCATCCAGCAGGGCTGCCATGGCCCAATAAACGACCCCAATTCCGACGCCTAGGGCCACACCGCCAACCGCGCCGCGCGTTCCCACAAGGAACGCAAAAGGAATCGCCAAGAGCATGCTCACCGGCGCCATGAGCGGGTAAGCCATTTTTTTGTGCCATTGCACGGTCAAGTTCGCGACATCGAAACCTGCGTGTTGCAGGCCGTCGATGTACCGGCTCAGTTCGGGCAAGCTCATCTGAAACGCCTGCCGCACCTCGCGGTTAAAGTAGCTGGGCGGCTCGGTTAATTCGGCTGGTGCGGCCGCGGCAAACCGTTCATACCTTATGATGGAGCCGTTGGAAATTTCCCTAACCCAGCCGCGCTCCAGAACCCACAGGCGCTGGGGTTCCGACCATCGCGCCCGCTCGGCAAAAATGCGCCTTCGCACCTGGAAATCGGCGGGATCGATTTCCAGAACACTCAATCCGCCGAAAAGGTTCTGCACGGGGTCAAAGAAGTCGTAATTGTACATTTTCGAATTTTCGCCGAAGATCCAGCGCTGCGGATGAGAATAGGTCTGCGGCGGCCTCCCCTTGATCAGGTTTCTCAGTGCGTCTTGCCGCTGGTTGGCGTAGGGGAGATAAGTGTCGTCGAAGAGAATCATGGCAGCCGCGAGCATAAGTCCGGCAAGGAAGAGCGGCACCGCCAGGCGGTAAAGGCTTGTCCCTCCGGCCTTGATGGCCACGATTTCGTTGTTCTTGCTCATTACCCCCAGCGTCACCAGGACTGCCACCAGCGCTCCGAGAGGGAAAAAATTGTAAAGAAGATAAGGAGTCAAGTAGCGGAAGTAGTTCACCACGATGACAAAAGGCACGCGGTGACGGTAGATATCGTCGAGTAGTTCAAACAAGGTGAACGATTCGTAGAGAAACACGAAAATGCTCATCAACAGCGCAAAATAGTAGAAAAAACGGCGCAGGATATACAGGTCCATCAGGCGCGGGAAACTGCCGCTGTACGGTACCAGGATCTCCGGTCCGCCCGTTTCTCCATTGTTACCGCGCGCCGCCGCCGCCCGGGCTCGTGTTTGCGCCTTCCGCCGCCGCTGCAGCCGTACCCAGCGCTTGAAGTACCCGATCGGGCGCAGCCAGCGGCTTTCGCCGCGGAACTGCTCCATCCTCGGGAGAAGCGTAAAGCCCAAAATCGCCAGGACTAAATTGGCAAGCCAAATGCCCTCGGAAGGTAGCAACGTCCCCTGTCGTGCGAGGTTGGCGCCCATGGCCAGCATAAGATAATACGAAGCGATCAAAACCACGGCGAGCAAGGTCCCCGCCGCGCGCCCCCCGCGCCGTGGCTGCGCGCCCAGCGGCACCGCCACCAGCGCGAACGCCAGGCAGGCCACGGGAAACGCGAACCGCCGGTGCAATTCCACTCGTGCTTCCCCCCATCCTGGCCCCCTCTCCGATGCAAGTTCCTTGACGGATCGTTCAGAATTGCTCAGTTGCCGCGGCTGTGCCGGGACCAGGCCGGTGACCTCGATGGGCCAATCACTCCGGCCAAAGGCCGTTACCGAGTAATGGTCGGCATCCACGCGGGAAAATTCGTGTGTCGTACCTCCTTGAAGATGCAACTCCAGCTTGCCCTGCTTGGGCTCGGCAATTACAATCGCATTTTCCGCCAGCGTGATCCGGGAACCGCCCTCGCCGCCGGTCTCCGCGAGAAAAACTCCGTGCCATTGCGTGCCGCTGGCCGTAACATCGTTGATGTAAAGCACCATATTCGGAAATCGCTCGTCAAAGATGCGCGGCTGCAATTGGAATGAAATCTGCGAACTGAGCAGCTCGGTTTCAATACTTCGAAAGGTTCGCACCGCCAGGGGGCCGAACCACGCCGTCATCGTCAGGGTGAGCAGGGCGCCCGCCAAAGCAAGCACACCGACGGGCAGGAGGATTCTCCGGCGGCCGATGCCCACGGCGGTCAGCGCGATGATCTCGCTGTCCGCGGACATGCGCCCAAGGCCGAGCAGCACCCCGATCAGCGTGGCGATGGGAATTGTGAAGGAGAGCACACCCGGAAAAATGCACAGAAACAAAAGGAAAACCTGTGCTCCACTGCCTGAATGACGCACGAATAGCTCCATCAAGCGCACCAGCTGCGGCACGAAGAACACGAAGGTGAAGACGGCGAGTCCGAGGAGTGCGTGGCGGAAAACTTCGCGGACAATATAGCGGTCCAGGATGCGCATGGCGCGAACCGTGAGTGTAACACGCCCGCGGGAGCGCCACGGGAGAGGTCCGGGGAATGAAGCGGATTCATCTGGCGGTTTTGTGGCACATGCACCAGCCGCAGTACCGCGATCCGGAAAGCGGCAGCTACGTCCTTCCGTGGACGCGCCTGCATGCGCTGAAGGATTACTGGGGTATGGTCGAAGTTCTGCGGGATATTCCCGGTTTCCACGCCACTTTTAACGTCGTGCCTTCGCTCGGATTGCAGCTCGAGGAATACGCCAGCGGAAATTTCGACGAGCCCTGGTTCTCGCTGGCGTTCAAAAACGCGGACGAATTGACCCGCGAGGACAAAGCGGAAATTCTGGCGCGCTCCTTTCAGGTCAACCATGAGCGTTTGATGTCGCGCTGGCCGCGCTTCGTCGAGCTCCACGATTGGTCGCGTCCCGCCGGAGGCGCTCAGGCGCTCGTCACCTTTACGTCTCGCGATTGGCGCGATCTCCAGCTTCTCTCCCAGCTGGCCTGGATGGAGGAGTCCTGGTTCGAAAAAGATGAAGTGGTCAGCAAGCTTTCTGCGAAAGGCAAGGAATTCACGGAAAAAGACAAAGCCGCTCTCAAGGACAAACAATTCGAATTGCTGCGCCTCGTCTTGCCCGCTTATCGCGACGCCGCCAAGCGCGGGCAGATCGAGCTCAGTACCACTCCGTTTTATCATCCGATCCTGCCCCTGGTCTGTGATTCGGATATCGCGCGCGTGGCGAATCCGTCGACGCTGCTGCCGCGCCGCGCCTACCGCCATCCAGAAGACGCTCGCGAGCAACTGCAACTTGCGCGCGCCTACCACGAAAAGACTTTCGGCGTGAAGCCTCGTGGCTTATGGCCCTCCGAAGGTTCGGTTTCCGATCAAGCGCTCACCATTGCCGCCGAAGAAGGATTCGAATGGTTTGGCACCGATGAAGGCGTTCTCGGCCGCACCCTCAATGTTGGATTTTTCCGTGACGGAAACGGCATTCCCGCCAACTCCGACCGCCTCTACAAACCTTGGCGCATCCCCTACGGTTCGAACGCCATCACCGGCTTGTTCCGCGATCACCATTTGTCCGACCTGATCGGCTTCGTTTACAGCCGCACGGACGGAAAATCGGCAGCTGCGGATTTGCACGGACGCCTCCGTCATCTCGGTGAAAATGTCCCCGGCTCCGCGCCGTCGCTCACCATTTGTTTATTTTTGGACGGTGAAAATGCTTGGGAGTATTACCCGGGAAACGGCCGCGCATTCCTACGCGAATTTTATCAGCGCATTCAGAACGATCAGGATTTTCGCGCGCTCACCGCCAGCGAGGCAATTGCCGCAGCGGGAGAAATTCCCACGACTGCCGGAATTTTTCCGGCTTCGTGGATCAATGCGAATTTTGACGTATGGATCGGCAACGGCGAAGACGTCGCCGCATGGGAATTGTTGTGGGACGCGCGCGACGCGTATGGGCACGCCGTCGAAGCAAGAAAAAAAGGGCAGCCGGGCGCGCCCTCGGAAGAAGCGATGAAACAAGCGCATGAATCCTTGCTCGCCGCGGAAGGCAGCGACTGGTGCTGGTGGTTCGGGCCGGAGCACAGCACCGCGAATGACGCGGAGTTTGACGCGCTGTACCGAAAACATTTGACCAGCATCTACCTCGCGCTGGGCCAGCCCGCGCCGGAAGAACTCGCCAAGCCCATCAAGCGAAAACCGGAACACGCGCTGCAAATCGCGCCAACGAATTCGCTGAAAATCAAAGTCGACGGCCGCGACAGCTCCTACTTCGAATGGCTCGGCGCCGGACTGTACTCACCGGAACGGCGTGGCGGCTCCATGCACGGACGCATTTTCTATCTCCACGAGCTGCGCTACGGCTTCGAAGACGAGCGCTTTTGCGTGCGTATCGATCCTTTCCTGGACGCGCTCGCGGAACTCGAAGATCCGGAATTTCGCATCACCATCCGCGGCGCGGAAGAAGTGATCCTCGTGGCAAAACTTTCCCGCGGCCACTTGCAGGAATTCTCGATGCAAAAAGAACGCGTGTGCCTTCTGAGCATCAAGGAAGTGGCGGACGCGGCCTTCGAGCGCATTCTCGAAATAGCCATACGGAAAGATCAGCTCAACCTCAATGGACAAACCAAGCTGCGGCTCGGCGTCGCGCTGTGGCACGGAGGACTGCCCGTGGATGTTTTGCCCGCCGAAGGATTTCTGGACGTCCTCCTCGGCGAAGAAAACGGCGCCTGGCCGCCGGAGTAAAAATACTCGCCCCATTTTATATCGAGCTTGTGGTTTTCCTTACCTCCTCTCCTACATCGAAGAGAGATTCCTCGCTTCGTTCGGAATGGCGGGCGGGGAAATCTGGCGCTCCTTTTCTAAAATAATTTGACCGCCAAATCCTGCGGATGATCCCCGACGGGAATCATCGTGACCAAGAAATTCGTACGCACGCGCACAACCGCAAGGTCGCCGGAGCCTTGGCTCACGGCGAGGAGCAGCGTCTCCGGCGATCCAGGATCGAAGCGTAACACGGTTGGAGAATCGCCGGCGGGAATCGGAAAACCCTGCCCAGCCTCGCGAATGATGCGCCGGTTGGCGACGTCCACGGGGATGATGCGGCCGGCGGCAGTGTCCGAGACATACAGCAAGCTGCCGTCGCCGCTGAGCACGCCGCGGGTGGGCGCCGAGCCCAGCACCATGTAGTCGCCCACTTCGTGCGTCCGCGTGTTGATGGCCTGCAAGCCGTGCGCTTCGGGCGAGATCACAAACAGTTCGCCGCCATCCGGCTTGAGCAGCATTTCCGTGGGCTTTCCGGCCAACTGGAGATTCGTCATGAAAACGCCGCGGCGCAGATCGACGACGGAGATGCGGTTCTCCGCGCGGCTCAGCACAAAGGCAACGGAACTGTCCGGCAAGACGGCGACGTCTTCGGGTTGTGCCGCCACGGAAACGGTTCTGCGCAGGGCCAGCGCGGTGGCTTCATGGATGCCCAGCGAGCCTTCGCGGCGATTCACCACCAGAATCGATTTTCCATCGGGTGTGACGCGAGAGAGAACGGGTTCGCGTCCCGTCTTGGCGCGCGCGAGGATGTTGTGCGACTTGGCGTCGATGGCAAGAAGCGTGTCGCTTCCGGAAGACGTGGTGAAGACGCGGTCGCCGGAGGAAGAGAAGTCCAGCGCGTAGGGAAGCGGGCCCACGGGAATCCGCGCCGTAACCTCTCCGGAGAAATGATTGGCGCGAGGATCAAGAATCCAGACGTAGCCGCCCGTGCTGCTGACGCCCCAGATTTCCGCGCGCGTGGGGTGCTCGCGCATTCCGGAAAGCCCTGGCCCTACGGAGATTCGTGCGACGGCTTTGAGCTTCACGAGGTCGACCACGGTGACGCTGCCATCGGCCGTCGAGACATAGGCCGAGAGATGCAGGTCCGGACGTAGGAAAGAGGGCCGATGCTCGCGTAGCAGTAGGATGAGTCCCGCGAAGGTCAGGACGGTGAGCAGGAAGTAGAGGCGAAAGTTTCCTGGCCGGGTCATGGCAGGGATGGGATTCTCCCATGCGGAGGTCGACAGTTGAAAGTCGAAAGGGAAGAGAGAGGAACTCCCCGGGCCGGTTCGTAGACGCCGGCCATCGAGAGGCGGCGAGTTGCAGAATGGGAATTGTTGGTACACACCCGGCAGTTTTCGTAAGAGACCTCATGCAACGAATTGGGGACGCTTACCAGGACAAGCGGAACAAACACCAACTTACGCGAAACCTAGCTCATCGCTTGGAACACTTAGGCTACACGGTGACGCTAGAGCAGCAGAAAGCCGCATGAACTCACCATTTCCGCCCCAGCCTCACCGCCAGCCGAGCCTGATTCTCATAGTAAGCGGCTGCGCCGCATGCGGAGTACTAAGGTGCACGTCATTCGGTCAAATCAAGGCCCACGCCCTTAAACCCGAAGGGTGCGGCACCTCGCCGCGGCACTTCGCTGAAAGAATAACGGCGGGCATATGCCCGCCGTTATCGCTCCATACTCCGCTATAGTGCTTGGGATGCGAACTACCTGCCGATGCGCCACACGATACCGCTCTGCAGCCTTAAGTTGTTCTGTGAAGCCCCACCGAAATGGGTGTAAAGGTAGTCGAACTGAAGAGCTCGCAGGGAGAGGTGGCGCGTCAGGGTCACGTCCGCTCCACCGCCCAGGGCCGTCGCGAAGGCATTGGTCGACGCCGAGCCTACACCGGTTACACCGGCAGAGAAGCGTTCGGCTCCGAAGAGCGCCTGAACGAACGGATATACACGCCCATGAGCGTGGAAGTACACCCTAGGACCGAAGAGGAAATCCATCTCGTGCGAGGTTGCGCCGGAAGGCAGGCCAGTAACCTTACACGCGCCGAACTCGCCGACGACACCAAACGAGGCGTTGAGATAGGCCGCGCCGGAGCCCGAGCCACCCTGGCAGTTTATACCGGAGGCGCCAGCGCCTGGGTTGAAACGAACGAACTGATAGTTACCTGAGATCTCGAATCCCCGGTTTTCCTGGGCCTTAGCGGGACCTACCGCCAGAAAGATGAACCCAAACAGAATCAGTAATTTACGCATTCTTGCCCTCCTGAGAAATTACCTTCGCTGGGCATGGTTCTAGTACGATACTGCGTCGTGGGCGGGTTCTCTGGCAAGCCTCGCTGCATCTCCGTGTTTCCTGACGATAACCCTGTCCGTTAGGACGCCGCCAGCCCATCGGACCAGCGGTTGAGGCTTGGCGCCCGTGTTGCTGAGCCTTTATCCGTTGGGAGGAGCTGCAGGAGGTTGTCGCTGGCGCCAATGTGGATCTTGCTGCGTCCAATGCCCGAAGCCTAAGCTGCGGCGGGGCCCGGGAGAAGAACCATGGCGGAAACAAATGCAATTCGAGATTCCGTTTTACAGGCGATCGGCAATACACCCGTCGTGAGGCTCCGAAAAGTGGTGACGCCTTCGATGGCCGAGGTTCTCGTCAAGCTGGAGTACTACAGTCCCACCGGCTCCTATAAGGACCGCATGGCGCTGGCGATGATTGAAGGGGCCGAGTCGCGCGGCGAGCTCCGGCCGGGCATGCGCGTGGTGGAGTGGACGGGAGGAAGCACGGGTTCCTCTCTCGCGATGATCTGCGCCATCAAGGGATACCGCTTCACGCCGATTTCCTCGGACGGATTCGCGCGCGAAAAGCTGCAGACCATGCGCCTTTTCGGCGGGGACCTCGAGATTTTTCCGGCTCCTGACGGCAAGCTGGTGCCCGAACTTTACCTCAGGATGAGACGCCGCGCAGAGGAATTGGCGAAGCAGCTGGACACGTTTTATACGGACCAGTTCCACAACGCGGACGCGATTAAAGCATACATGGGCATCGGCAGGGAATTGGCAGAACAGGCGGGAAATGGTCTGGCGGCTTTCTGTGGCGGAGTGGGCACGGCCGGGATGCTCGTGGGCGTGTCGCGCGCGCTGAAGGCCGCCGGATGCAAAGCGCGCATCGTGGCCCTGGAGCCCGCGACATCACCGGTGCTCACAACGGGAAAGGGAGGCCCACACCACGTCGAGGGTATCGCCGCGGGCTTCAGGCCGCCGCACCTGCAGCCCGGCGAGTACGACGAAGTGCGCACGATCGAGGAACCCGCCGCGCGCAAAATGGCGCGGCGCCTGGCGAAGGAGGAAGGAATCTTCGCGGGCACTTCCTCCGGCCTCAACGTCGCCGCTGCGCTGCAACTGGCGCGGGAGTTGGGTCGTGGCAATACCGTCGCCACGGTGGCCGTGGATACAGGATTAAAATATCTCGCCGGGGACCTGTATCAGGACTAAGCACGACTCCGCGGGATTGCCCGGACGCGATCGACCAACACGAACCGTCTCACCGCCTGCGAAAGCTGTTCCGTACTGGAGAAGCCGGGGTTTTCCATCGCGCGCCCAGAGTGGCAGCCACATGATCTACAAGGAGGGGAAGGGGCCGAAGAAAAAAATTTAGGGCGCAACCCGCCGTTAAGCGTGCTGCGCCCTTTAAACTGAGCCGTTCAGTTTCTGGCCTTCCCGATTCCTTCTGGCGGCGTAACCTGCCGTTAGGCTTGTCGCGCTATCCAAACGGACCGACAAAGGCTTTCGAGCTTCGCAGTTCAATTTCGCGACGCAACCGCGGTTAAGCTTGCTGCGCCTTCTCAACTGAGCCGTAAAGTTCTTAGCTTCCCGGTTCAATCTGGCGCGCAAGATAATCCTTCCCGTTTTCGCCGTCAAGGAAATTGTGATCGAACCTTTGTGCAAATCTGTGGACGAATGTGCAAAAATGCCGGGCGCGCGGCCGGCCCTAGATCAACGGATTTAAGAATTGAGAAAAAAAAAGATGCCGCGCTAAGGAGCGCCGTTACACAATCAATCTTTGCAACCGGTCGCTAAGATTCCCGCGGCGCAAGTGAGGTGACATTTGATCAAGCTCGCGATCCCTCTCCTGCACGTGTCGAACGCGACGGCGGCGGAGGAGTTCTATTGCAAGAGGCTCGGCTTCCGGCGGGAATTTGCGCATCGCGGGGATGAGGCGAAACCCGACCCCTGTTACATGGGGGTGTCGCGCGATAGCGTCTGGCTGCACGTCTCGTCGTTTTCCGGTGATGGGGTTTCGGGTGGCGTGGCCAACCTGATCGTCGACGACGTGGATGCGCTGCACGCGGAATTCGTGGCGAAGGGTGTGCCCATTGCAGTCGAACCGGTGGACCAGACCTGGGGTAGCCGAGAAATGTATGTGAAGGACGCGGATGGCAACTGTGTCCGTTTCATCCAACAATGAAGAGGGCGGTCCGGGAATGCCGGGTGGGACAGGACCAGGACCCCGATACAAAAGGAAAGAGAGAGCCCTCCACGGCGGCCGGGGTGACAGAATCGGAGGAGAGAGTTCGGCGAGGCGGCCGGCTGCCCAGGTGCGTGCGGTTCAGAGATTGGTACTTGACATAAAGAATATGCGAGCGTAAACAGCAGCCATAGGCCGCCGGTGCCGTGTGAGTCCGGTTCCGGTTTAAGAATCGACGACACGGCACGCCCACTCTCCCCCTTGATTTCGATTCTTAATCGAATTTCCTTCCTGGCCGGAAAAGTCTACGAGGTGAAAAACATGGCAAAGCCAACTGTAGCTCATAAGCATCATGTCCTAGTAAAACCTGGTGGTCAGATACCGGCAACGGCGCCGCGGCTGGCGCGCGACGGCGGGCCGTATACGCAGCGGGGAACGACGCCGAACTTCAACATTTTCTTTGAGAATGCGCTCGGCGCGAACGGCCCGGTATTGGCGGATGCGGTGCTAGCCAACTGCGAGCAAGATTTGGCGGCCCTGCAGAATGTATTCGGCAATATCGCGATTCCGAATTTGCCCTTTAACGTGTACGTAGTGACCGGCGATTTCGGAGCGTACCACGCCACTTGCGCAGCGACGGAATTGCACTGCGCAGCGTTCGATGGGAGCAACAGGGACCTGGTGCGCATGCTGATGGTCGCGGAAGCCGACGAAGTTTGCATGGCTGCGCAGGGAGTGGGATGGAATTGCGGGTTCAGCAATGGTGAGGCGCTGTCGCGGATCCTGGCGACGGAGGCCTATCCGGCGCAGCTCGACGGTTTTGCTTCGGCTTCGGCGTGGCTGAACAGCAACCGCGATGATTTCGTGAACCAAAATGACCCTACAGACACGAACTATATATCCATCGGCTGCGCAGCGCTGTTCATCAACTACCTGCGCAATCAGACGGGCTTGCAGTTTGCGCTCGGTCAGATCGTCCAGAACGGCGGGCCGACGCTGACACAGACGTATCAGAACGTGACGGGCAATAGCGATGATCCGTTTCCGGCGTTCGCGGACCTGCTGAACACGAAATTTCCTGCAGGAACAGCGGCGAATTGGCCGGACGATAATCCATTCCCCATCTGAACGGGGGCGTTTGGCCAAGCGTCTTTGCATCAGCAGGGCAGGCGAACGTGGTGGTGTGATGTGCGTGGGTGCATCAAGATACCTGCTCCATCTGTCCTTCCTAGTTGCATTGGACCCCGTGGCAACTTGGCAACGCGCGAAGGAGGTTTCGTTGTGCGCGTGTGAACGGGGGACTACTCTGAGGAGGCAATCATTTCAGGTGGTCCGGTGCAAGAAATAGGCAGCGGCGAAACAGGGCCCGGTTCACGGGGGACAGGACTCGTCATGTCGGAACCTTTCCGGCCGTATGAAAAGCTGGTGGAAATCACCATCCTCGGGAGAAAGTTTCAGGTCCCGGAGCGAAATTCACTGTTGCGATGTTTCCAGTTCATTAGCCCTGAGACGATCCCGTACGGGCGTTTTTGCTGGAATCAGGATTGCCAGTATTGCCGGGTGAGTTGTCAACTGCCGGACGATGACGAGCCGACGGAGATGCTGAGCTGCAAATTCATCGTGATGCAGGGGATGGAAATCAGCGAGTTGAGCCAGGAATTGAAGTGGTGCCTGCAGGCGAAGCTGCCGTCGGATACGCCGGTGTCTTCCTAAGTTCTGAGTTTTCAATGGTCAGTTTTCAGTTGTTTTCTCTCTTGGTTCGGGAGCACTCTCTTCTTTCCGGATTCACACTTTGACTCTTTGCCCCGGGTCTGGGCCGGCCATCTTCATTCATTTCAGTCTTCGACATTGCGAGCTGAACGGTTTTCTCGTCTGACGGCCTCTTCTCGATGCGCCTTGGCGCGATTTGCAGTCTGCTGGCCATTGAACTAAATTCAGGAAGAAGCGCCGGGCTAGAGCCCGGCCTCAACAAACGATGGCGGCGGATTCATGGCGAACACGATCGTATTGCCTTGCGACGGATGCGGGCAGGCGGCTTCCACGGAGCATTTTGCGCGGAGGCTGAAACGCCTGGAGTGGACGACGAGATACCGGCCGGTGCACATCAGCACTCTGCTGCTGGGAGACGTTTTGCCGGGTGCGGAGAAAGATTCTGTTTACTCGCCGAACGGGGAATTTTCCGGCGAAGCGGCATTTGTGCTGCAAGCGGCGGGGATTTCGGCGACGGGGAAAACAGCAGAAACGGTGCATGCAGAGTTTCAGCGCGGCGGATTTTTCCTGACGCATGTGCTGGAATGCCCGATGGAAGGGGAGAGCGGCGCGGAGTTTGTGAGCCTGCTGCAGCGGCAGCTTCCGGCGGTGCTGACGCGGATCCGGCGGTCGCTGAAGCCCAAGCGACTGGTGCTGATCTCCGGGGCGCTGGAAAATTTACAGAGAAAAATCGTCGAGGCGGAGCTGGGATGCGTCATTCTGCTCGATAGAGAAAAACCATTCTCGCTCGATGCGGGGGATGGAGGCGTTGCGGCGCGCTTGCAGGTGGCGCTGGCGGCTCCGGTGGGATACTGAACCGAGGGACAGGTCGCCGCTGGCCTTCAGCAGTGTTCTTAAGTGACACTCCTGCCAGCTAGACCGCCATTGCAACTATGGTAGAATCATGCGAATAGAAGGACCGTGAACGCGGAGGAGCATGGCAGTGAAGAAGCAAGCGAAATTTGGCATCGGCATCGTGGTGATCATAGTTTCACTCGCAAGTCTGGCGTGGATGGGCTACGGCGAAAGCAAGACGTATTATCACACGATCGTTGAATTGCAGACACTGGACAGCGCGGC
>DATKEV010000173.1:0-9348 GCA_035511855.1 Candidatus Udaeobacter sp. | reverse complement strand
TGATGGAAAAAATCGTCATCGCCGTCGGCAGCAAGCGCGGCCCCAAGCTCAACGCCGTAACCTCCGCACTCGCTGCGTTTTCATCAGCGCTCGCTCCCAAAGCAGCATTCGAAGTCGTAGGTGTGGAAGTAGAAAGCGGCGTCAGTCACACGCCTTCCTCGCGTGAAGAATTGATGCGTGGCGCTCGCCAGCGTGCCGAGGCGCTGGTCCAAAAGGCAAAAGCAAGTGGCGCTTCGTGGAACTACTTCGTCGGCCTTGAGGGTGGACTGGACGTCATCTACGAGGGTGGATCGCCGGAAGAATTGCTGCGGCATTCGGTTTTGAGCCAAAATGTCCCTCGCCGTGTTTTCCTCGAGAGTTGGGCTTACGTCACGGACGGCGCGCAAGGCCATTTCGGACGGTCGGGAGGCATCGAGTTGCCTGAAGCGCTCGCCCACGAAGTCTTCGATAACGGCATCGAGCTTTCCGTCGCCATCGATAAATTTGCAGGCGGCGTCGGCATTCGCGACGCCCAAGGCGCCTGGGGCGTGCTTTCCGGCAATTGTATCAGCCGCGAGGAAGCATTTCGCGTTGCCGTGATCGTCGCGTTCGCTCCGTTCTATAATGAAAAGATGTATCGCGATGCCGCCGGCGCTGCCGCATCTAACAGCTAGAGGCGCGACGCAACATGCTCTTGCGTTGGAAACTGAATCGCAAGCACTGAACAACGAACAATTAGCACTTGCGGCTGAAAACCGATAACTGTTGTCGAGGGAGAAACCGTGGACATCGTCAAAGGCAATATGGGCTGGATCGAAGTGGTGGTCGGACCGATGTTTTCCGGCAAGAGCGAAGAGTTGATCCGCCGTCTGCGCCGCGCGGAGATCGCCCGCCAGCGCGTGCAAATCTTCAAGCCCGCCATCGATGAACGCTACGCCGCCAACGAAATCGTGTCGCATTCCGGCCTCGGCATTCCCTCCGATGCCGTTTTCAAGGCTGCCGAAATCCTGGAAAAGCTTTCGCCGCGCACCGAAGTTGTCGGCATTGACGAAGCCCAGTTCCTCGGTGATGAAGTCGTGGATGTCTGCACCAAGCTTGCCAACCTCGGCAAGCGCGTCATCGTCGCTGGCCTCGATACCGATTACCGCGGCCGTCCTTTCGAGCCGATGCCGCGGCTCCTGGCCATCGCCGAAGAGATTACCAAGCTGCTCGCCATCTGCGTGCGCTGCGGCAATCCTGCCGTTCACACCCAGCGCCTTGTCGAGAACGAAGAATTAATCCTCGTCGGTGCCTCCGGCGCGTACGAAGCCCGCTGCCGGCGCTGTTTCGAGCCCAATCCCGCCCTCGCCGTAGAAAAAAAGGACGGCCCGCAACTCATCAATCGGAATCGCACCGCCACTGCCGGCGGCAGCTGACGCCCTCAAGCGCGAAGAAAAAATCACCCGACCCCTGCTAGTCCTTTGACATTGTTGTCTTTCCATGGACATACACTAAGGTCCTCGCTTGAGGTTGACGACGCCTTCCGTCAAACTGGCTCGACTCCAAATTCCCCGGAATCGAGTCAGCCAATTTTCATGATCATCGAATCCAAGGCACCGACCCGCGTGGACTTCGCCGGGAGCACGCTCGATATTTGGCCGCTCTACCTCTTTCATCCGGGCGCGGTCACCCTGAACGCAGCGATTTCGCTCTACGCTTCATGTTCCATCGAAACCCATCCCGCCGGTGACCACCGTATCAGGCTCATCTCCCGTGACATCAAGCGTGAAGAAGGTTTTGCCTCCTTCGACGCGCTGGTGAAAGCCAAACGCTATCGCCTTCCGCTCCTCGCTGAGATCACGAAATTCTTCCAGCCCCAGGGTGGCTTCACTCTCACCACCGATTCCGAGGCCCCCGCGGGCGCCGGTATCGGCGGCTCCAGCGCCATGGCTGTAGCAATTTGCGCCACGCTCGACCGCTTTACGGGAGCGGGGAAGAGCAAAGTCGATTGGATCCACATCAGCCGCGACGCCGAAGCCATCGTCATCAATGTGCCCACCGGCACGCAGGACCACTATCCTCCGGCCTTTGGCGGCGCTGCGGCCATCGAGCTGCCACCCGGCGGCGAGCATCGCGTCGAGCTGCGCGTAAATCTCGACAAGCTTGAACGCCGTGTCATGCTTTGCTACACGGGCAAACCGCGCCAGCATGGCATCAACAATTGGGAAGTGTTTAAGGCACAAATCGGAGGAAACCGCTCCGTGCAGAACAGCTTGGAGCGCATCTCCGAAGTGGCCCAGGAAATGCGCCTCGCTCTCGAAAAGCCCGAATGGAATGACGCCGGACGCCTCATGCGCGAAGAATGGTCCTTCCGCAAACGCAATCTTCCGACGATCTCCACCAAGACCATCGATCGCGTCATCGAGGGCGCTCGCCGCAATGGCGCCCTCGCGGGCAAGGTCTGTGGCGCCGGTGGCGGAGGTTGCGTCGTCCTCTTGATCGAGCCCGATGCCCGCGAACGCGTCGCGAAAGCCGTCGTCGAATCAGGCGGCCAGGTTTTGCCCATGACCATCGATCGCCAGGGCGTTCAAGTCGTTTCCCGCTAACCCGGTTGCTGAATTCTCCCGTCGCGCTCTTGCTTAATCCCGTGCAGCGCCTTTGGCACCAGCCGTTCGGCGTACCCACAGACACCTGTTCAGCAGTCTCATTGCATCATAGAATGGGAAGAGCTGATCCCGGCCCCGCCGGGTGCCCGAGCCATGCCAAACTTGTTTGTCATCGCCGTTGCCTTGTTCATCCTTTTTGATGCCGACGTGCCGCGCGTCAGCAGCTTTCGCCCGCCTACAAACCCGGCCCCGAATCTTCCTCCCGGAGAGGACATCCCTCTATTCCCCGGAGTAGGGAACAACTCTCCCGACGACGAACAAAGCCAGCCGCAAGCGCCCACGCGAGTCAACAGCGGTACGAAGCCCGCCACGCTCCAGGAAAGTTCCAAGCTCTCGCTGCTTCGTTTTGTCTCCGGCGAATTTGCCAAAGCGGTCAAGCCTTTGCCGGCAGGGAAAGACGGCTTCCTATTCAATGTCGGGAAGCCGCTGAACAGCGAAGTGCTCGATCGCGCTGTCGCCACTCATGGTGCCGCCGTCAACACCGGTGACAATGTCCAGATCACCAAGCTTGAATTCCGCGACCACCAGATAGCCGTGGACGTGAACGGTGGCGGCCGCGGCAAGAAGCACTGGCGCGATCATATCCAAATCGGTTTGGGTGGTGGCTTCCCCCAGGCGCAATCGACCTCCAAGCAGGACACCGGGCCGCCAGGTTTGCAGCCAGGCATGGGCAGCACCATTTTTCTTGAATTTAGCAAACCATTGCCGGATCTGACCCCGGACGAATTAAAACAGCTTCTTTCGCCGTTCTTGAACTTTGCGAAAGAGCGCTCCGCCGCCGTGCAGTGGTTTGATACCCTGCCTCCGGAAATGAAGAAAGCCATCCAGGATCGCAAGCCCGTCGTCGGCATGGACCGCGAAGAACTGGTTGCGGCCATCGGCAAGCCTGATCATAAAGTCCGCGAACGCGACTCCGAAGGCAACGACATCGAGGACTGGATTTACGGCCAGCCGCCGTCCAAGACCGTCTTCGTCCGCTTCATGGGCGACCGCGTCACCAGCATCAAGCAGTTCCCTCAATAGTTCACTCACGCGGCTCCCATGCTGGCCATTGCAACGCGACAACCCTTCCATCCGCTTGGCGCTCAAGTGTTGGCGCATAGAGGCCCAGTTGCTGCCGCCGCCACCACATTCCTTGTGAGCGCTTCTCGCTCGCCGTGGTAAACCAGTATTGCCAGCCAACGACGCGCACCTGGCGCGGCGGCGCGCGTGGAAACGGGTTACCCGCAAAAAGCAGAAGCACGTCCACGTCACCCCGCAGCAAACTCTGCTCCGTGCGCACGACAATAGGCTCCTGCCCCCAGGTACTCAGCGACGCGAACCACAAATTCCAATCAAATCGCGGTTGATAAGGCGCATAAACTCCCGGTGGCTTGCTCGGATCTTGCGGCTTGAAACGGAAGGGATACACCAGCCAGGTTTCTCCGTCCTCCGATCCCTGGAATTCGAGTTCGTACCTTCCGCGCGTCATCCTCGCAAACAGCCCGTAGCGATTTGCGATGCGAAACGGCTCCAGCGCCGAAACCGGTGTCGTTGGCAGCGGAAAAGGTTTGACCATCCACACCAGTTCCGCCAGCGTCGCGTAGAAAATCAAGGTCAGCATGACAGCCGAAACGGCAAGGTTTAACGCATACAGCTGTGCGCGGACGGTCTGATGCCAATCGCGCTTAGGAGTTTCGATGGCGGCCGCTTGCGTCTCTTTTGTTCCAAGGAATTGGTTCTTCCATCGCCCGGCCAAGAATCGCAGCAAGAACCGGTCATCGAGTAACAGAAAGCCCAGCACCAGCACCAGATAATTCAGAAACGTATAGTTTGCTGAAAGAATGATGCCGATTTGCCATGGTGTCACGATGAAGAAGCAAACGATCCGAATTCGCCGCGGCAGAAACATCATCCACGCCAGCCCCAATTCCAGCGCCAATGTTCCGAACGCCGTCGCTGCGTGAAACCAGTGAGGCCAATGTTGCATGTACCATCCGATCCAAGTCGGCAGTGGACCGTTCTGGTAATACTCATCGAGCGCGGTGAAATTTCTCCACTCCGGATCACCTCCCATAATTTTCGCTACACCCGATTCGAAATAGATTCGGAAACATTCCCAAATCAACAAGAACCAGGTCGCCCGTGATGGCGGGCTCGCTCCGCCCCAGCGCGGTCGCAATCCTCGGGGCGCGAAAAACATCGCAATGAATCCCGCCTCCAGCAGCATTCCATCCGACTGATAGGCCGAAAAATCTCGCGCCGCACTGACGAACGATAGGAAGCACACAAAGCAAATCGCCAGCATTCCCCGCGGCCATAAATTCAGCGCCAGTAGCAACGAAGCGATCATCCCCACCCAGCAAATCCCCGCGAGCATGTGCGAGCTGCTCGAAAACCACAGCAGCGTCGGCGCGTACCAGTAACTCACCCGGCCGAAGTGCTCCCCGAGCGCCGTCAAGTACTCGCCAGCCGGAAGGATTCCGCGCGGCCCGATCAGGCCATGGATTTGAAACACCAGGGAGAAGAACGCCGAATAATAAATGAGCCCTAGCGCCCGCAGAAAAATCCAGCGGGGAAGCAGATGGTTGGCCGCGCCCTCTTTCGAACCAAACAGCCAGCGCAAGACCGACGCGGGTGAGAAGTCATTCATCGGCCGCCATTATAGCGGCACTAATTTTCCTTGCGTTGACTTTTGCCCGCGCAACCCCTAGCATTTTCTGTTCACCCGCGGCCGTCTTTCGCTCTAATACAGCCGCAACCAGTCACACCTCGCTCGGAGGAAGTAATGCCCATTAAGGTTGGCATCAACGGCTTCGGCCGCATCGGACGGAACATCGTGCGCACGGCCCTCGACGACAAGGACATCCAATTCGTCGCCGTAAACGACATCACGGACTCGAAGACCCTGGCGCACCTTTTGAAGTACGACTCCGTCCTCGGCAACTTGCCGCACAAGGTGACGCACACCGACGACTCCATCGCTGTCGAAGGCCGGAGCTTCAAGGTGTTCAAAACCAAGGATCCTGCCGAGATTGACTGGGCCTCGGTCGGCGCGGATATCGTCGTTGAATCCACCGGCCTCTTTACCAAAGGCCCCGAGGCCAAGAAACATCTCCGCGCGCCGGTGAAAAAAGTCATCATCTCGGCGCCCGCCGACGGCCCCGACGCCACTTTCGTCCTCGGCGTGAACGACAAGACTTACGATCCCGCGAAACACCACATCATTTCGAATGCCTCCTGCACTACGAATTGCCTTGCTCCCGTCGCCAAAGTGCTTCAGGACACTTTTGGCATCAATAGCGGTACCATGACCACCATCCACTCTTACACCAACGACCAGAAACTCCTCGACCTCCCGCACAAAGATCTCCGCCGCGCCCGCGCCGCCGCCATCAACATGATTCCCAGCTCCACCGGCGCCGCGAAAGCCCTGCACCTCGTCATTCCCGAACTGCGGGGCAAGCTCGACGGCTACGCCATGCGCGTGCCCACGCCCAACGTCAGTGTCGTCGACCTCACCGTCTTCGTCGATAAGCCCGCTACAAAAGACTCCGTCAACGCTGCGCTGAAAGCCGCTGCCAACGGTCCGATGAAGGGTATCCTCGGCTACACCGAAGAAGAACTCGTTTCCTGCGACTTCAAGGGCAATTCGAACTCCTCCATCGTCGATTCCGAATACACCAAAGTCGTCGGCGACCGCTGTGTCAAAGTTCTGGCTTGGTACGACAACGAGTGGGCCTACTCCTGCCGTTGCCGCGACCTCATCAAGCTGTTGGCCTCCAAATTCTGAGCGGAGTTGTCAGTAGACCGTCCACAGTTCCCAGTAAGAACAGCAAGAAATGAGAGATATTTTCTTCTCGGACCGAAAACTGATAACTGAGAACCAACACTGTGAACAAGCTCGCCATCAACGACCTCGACCTCCGCGGCAAACGCGTCTTCATCCGCGTGGACTTCAATGTCCCGTTAAAAAACAGCGTGGTCACCGACGACACGCGCATTAGCGAATCGCTCCCAACGCTCCGGCTCGCCATTCAAAAAGGTGGCCGCCTCATACTCGCTTCGCATCTCGGCCGCCCCAAGGGCGGTCCCGACCCGAAATACTCGCTCCTTCCGGTCGCCAAGAAACTCGAAGGACTCATCGGCCGACCGGTGCGATTTTCCTCAGATTGTGTCGGGTCTGTTCCCGAGTCAAAAAGCAAATCACTCGCCGACGGCGACATCCTCCTCCTCGAAAATGTCCGCTTCCATCCCGAAGAGGAAAAGAACGACGAAGCTTTTTCCAAGCAGCTTGCCGCGCTCTGCGATGGCGTGTTTGTCTGTGATGCGTTCGGCTCGGCGCATCGCGCCCACGCTTCCGTCGTTGGCATCACGCGCTTCGTCAAGCAGTCCGCCGCCGGCCTGCTGATGGAAAAGGAGCTGGCCTATCTCGGCAAAGCGGTAACGAATCCCGCGCGCCCCTTCGTCGCTATTCTTGGCGGCGCCAAGGTCAGCGACAAAATCGAAGTCGTCGAAAATCTTATGAAAATCGCCGACGCCATGCTCATCGGCGGCGGCATGGCCTACACTTTCCTCAAAGCCGAAGGCCAGCCCGTAGGCAAATCGCTCGTCGAAGACGACAAGCTCGAACTTGCCAAGCGCCTTCGCGCTGAAGCCCAGCAAAAGAAATTCGCGCTTCTCCTGCCCGTTGATCACGTCGTCGGCGCCGAATGCAAAGCCGACACCGCTACGCAAGTCCTATCCGTCTCCGCGACTCCCGATGGCTGGATGGGGCTGGACATCGGGCCAAAAACCATCGACACGTATCGTCAGAAAATCTCCGGCGCCAAGACCATCGTTTGGAACGGCCCGATGGGTGTTTTCGAAATGCCCGCTTTTGCGAAAGGCACTCTGGAAATCGCCAAAGCCGTCGCCACAGCCACAGATGCTGGCGCCACCTCCATCGTCGGCGGAGGCGATTCCGTCGCCGCCGTCCACCAGTCCGACGTAGCCGGCAAGATCTCCCACATCTCGACCGGGGGCGGCGCATCGCTCGAATTTCTCGCCGGACGCAAGCTCCCCGGCGTCGAAGCCCTAACCGAAAAATGAAAACACTGATTCTCTGGCTTGAGTGGGACAGGCATTCCTGTCTGTCCGCTTTATCATTGGAGGACTTGAAATGCGACGCCGCGTAATCGCCGGCAACTGGAAAATGTACAAGACCCTCGCGGATACGCGCGCCTTCTTCTCCGCGTTTACCCCGCTGGTTAAAGACACGAAGCACTGCGACGTCGTCGTCGCCCCGCCGTTCACGGCCATCTCCACCGCCGTCGAAGCCTCCAATAACACGAACATTGCCATCGCCGGTCAAAATGTCTCCTGGAGCAAGGAAGGTGCCTTTACCGGTGAAGTTTCGGCCCCCATGCTCGCCGAAGCCGGCTGCCGCTACGTCATCATCGGCCACTCGGAGCGCCGCCAGCTTTTTCGTGAGACAGATGACAATGTCGCCAAGAAAACTTTGATCGCGCTGAACAGCGGCCTTACACCCATTGTTTGCCTCGGAGAAACGCAAGAGGACCGCGACGCTGGCCTGGCCCAGGAAGTTCTCAGCCGGCAATTCAACGGAGGCCCTGGCGCGTTGACCCAGGAGGAGTTCTCCCGTATTCTGATTGCTTACGAACCGGTTTGGGCTATCGGTACGGGCCGCACGGCGACTCCGGAAATTGCCGCCGAAGCTCATCGGTTGCTCCGCCGATGCGCGGGGGAGAAGTTCTCCATCCGGCACGCCTCCGCCTTGCGGATTCTCTATGGCGGCAGCGTCAAGCCTGACAATATTCAGGGATTGATGGCCCAGGAAGAATTGGATGGCGCGCTCGTCGGCGGGGCGAGCCTCGATGCAAAATCCTTCGCAGCCATCGTAAATTTTCTGTAAGCGAGCTCTGTGTAGAGGCCGGGCTTTAGCCCGCAACTCAGTGAAATGAAATTCTCAGATCGAGGGTAGCTCATGCAAATGCCTCGTTGGATGAAGTGGGCCATCGCCCTAGCAATCGGTTTCGGGCTGATCGTCTTTGGCTGGCGCATGTCGGGCAGCCGCTGGCTCGGCTGGGTATTGCCAGCCTTTTTTGTCATCAATTGCTTTGTGCTGATCGTTGTCGTGCTCTTGCAAAGCGGCAAAGCCGCCGATCTTGCCGGCGCTTTCGGCGGCGCTGGCAGCCAGACGGCATTCGGTCCCCGCGGCGCGGCCAACGCCATGTCCACGGCCACCACCTGGTGTGCCATCATGTTTATGCTCTGCGCCATGGCTTTAGTCCTGCGTTCGGAAAAGGCCACCGGCCAGAGCGGTTCCATCCTGCAAAACTATTCGAAGCCCGCGCCAAAGCCCGCTCCAGTGCAAACTCCTGCGCTGCCTGCAACGACGCCAATGCACCCGTCTAGCATTCCTGGCACGACTCCGGCATCGGCTCCTGGCACAACTCCCGCGGCTCCTCCCTCGAGTTCGCAGCCCGTTTCAAAACCGCCCTCAGCCACACAGCCGGCTCCGGCCCAACCCAAAAAACCCTAACGTACTGTTTCGACGTTCCGCGTAATCTATCGCGATCCCATCGAAAGCCCGAGCGCGGTCGCCGGTCGCCTTCCGATGGGGGTGTTTTCGTTAGAACCAATCGCTGCGATAGGCGATCCACCAACTAGCCATGCCAATGGGGACGGTGGCGGCAAGGGCCCACCAAAATGGCAATGCCAGGTCGGCGACGAGGCCAACAAC
>DATKEV010000172.1:0-22023 GCA_035511855.1 Candidatus Udaeobacter sp. | reverse complement strand
CGGTCTTCGCGATTGGGGCCTGTCCGGTAGCCTTCAATATGCAGGATCACGTCTTTTTCGTGTTCGAGACGCCCGGCGTTGATCACCTTGATCAAAAGTTTCCTGGAATCGAAATGCACCGTCATCTGCTTCGATTGCGCGGCGCACCAAATCCTGATATCTCCAAGCATCGTTTCCTTGCAGGTAAGAGTCTCTTCCTGCGTCACCGCATTCCACTCACGGCACTTCTCGAGGACCGAATCTTTCACGTTCTTCCAGACATGCAGACAGCGCGCGGCCGCCAGCGCCGCATTGAGCTCGTCTTCGTATTTCTGCTCTTCTTCTGAGAGTTTTGTGGCCAGGTATTCCTGCGCAGCCTGCCTTGTGGTCTCATCCCTCATGGGCCCGTCTCCCGATAAATTATCTTACACGATGTCGAGTAGCAAACTCTTCCCGAATTGGCAAGCGCGATGCCCCGCGCTGTTGCGCCCTCAACTCTGCTTTGCCCTCTTCCCTCCAATTCCTTTTTCACCCACGCGCTCCGCACCGAGTTTGCCGAGAGCACGATCAGAAGAGCGAGCGAGGGCGAGGACGCCATCAAGGTACACGCCAGACGCGGATGCGGAGAGGCTCGGCGAGCGTTGCAAAAGAAAGCAGCACACTTCTTTCCCGTGTACGCCAGTCTCCAACCCGCCATTCCCACTCGGCTCAGGCCGTCCGGTGCTTTTCTGGCTTCGAGCATTCCAACCTTCCAACTTTCAAACCTTCCAACGGGTAAACTCTTTGCCTCAGTTTCTCTAACTCCTTTCCCTGCCACACGTCCGAGGAATCACCCATAACCAGACATCCGACGAAGGGTGTCTTTCCCGAGCGACCACTTGCCCCGAACGCAGCCGAGGGGTCGGGCGCCGAGGGACCTCTCTTGAAATCCGGCGAGGATTTCTGTCCTGAGAAGCATCGCGAACTCCCGCCGCTTGGAGGCTCCGCACGCATTGACAGCGGGTCTTCGCCGGAATACCCTTCGCCACCAATGCGCTCCGGGACCGAGCTTGCATGAAAAACCGGCTTCTCCTTGCGGCCATCGTCGCGGCGACGGTCGCCATTCTGGCATCGCTGCTCGCCGGCACTCACGTGCTGCCGCTGCCCGCGCTTGTTCCGACGTTACTTCGCTGGCTCGCGATCGTTCTTATCGCGGCGTATGCCACAGCCAGGCGCTCGCTGACGGCATGGATCCTGGTAGGCTTGCTGGCGGGCGCGGAACTCGGGCACGATGCGCCTTCCGCCGCGTTGAAGCTGCAATTCCTCGGCGCGATCTTTCTCCGCCTCATCAAAGTTATCATCGCGCCGCTGCTTTTCGGCACGCTCGTCGTGGGCATTGCCGGGCACGCGGACCTCAAGAAAGTCGGCCGGCTGGGCATCAAGTCGCTGGTCTATTTCGAAGTCGTCTCTACTATCGCCCTGCTGATCGGCTTCGCCGCGATCAATCTGAGCCGTGCCGGCCAGGGAGTTCGGCTTCCGCCCGCTGCCGCGGCCGAATCCATCAACGCCGCGCCTCGCACCGCCGCGCAGCTCATCACCGATATTTTTCCGGAGAACATCGCCAAGTCCGTCGCCGAAGGCCAGGTGCTGCAGGTCGTCGTCTTCAGCATTCTGTTCGGAATGGCCCTGGCGCTCGTGCCCGAGTCCAAGCGCCGCCCCATGCTGGCCTTCGCCGAAAGCCTCTCCGAGACCATGTTCAAGTTCACCAACCTGGTGATGTTCGCCGCGCCCATCGGCGTCTTCGGCGCCGTCGCCTACACCGTCGGCCATCTCGGCCTGAGCGTGCTTCTCCCGCTCCTGAAGCTGCTCGGCACCATGTACGTCGCGCTCATCGTTTTCATCACCTGCGTTTTATTTCCCATTGCGCTCCTTGTGCGCGTGCCCGTCAAACGCTTCCTGCGCGCCGTGGCGGAGCCGGTCACCATCGCCTTCGCCACCGCCAGCTCGGAAGCGGCTCTTCCCCGGGCCATGGCGCAAATGGAAGCGTTCGGCGTGCCCCGCGAAACCGTCGCCTTCGTGCTCCCCACCGGCTACAGCTTTAACCTCGACGGCTCCAGCCTCTACCAATCGCTAGCGTTGCTGTTCATCGCCCAGGCCGCGGGCATTCACCTCACCATTAGCCAGCAAGCCGTGATGCTGCTCACGCTCTTCGTCAGCAGCAAAGGGACGGCGGGCGTCGCGCGCGCCTCGCTGGTCATTGTTTTTGCCGCCGCGGCGTCGTTTCATTTGCCCACGGAGGCGCTCTTTCTGCTTTTTGGGATCGATCAGCTCATGGACATGGGGCGTACCGCCGTGAACGTGTTAGGAAACTGTCTTGCTTGCGTCGTGATTGCCCGCTGGGAAGGCGAGATGCCGGCTCAATCAGTCTCCTCGCGCTGATGCGGCTTCACTGTGGACCGCGTTGGCTTGCGTGGATTTCTCTTGCGCGCTCACCCGACGAACTTCCGGTGTATATTGCCTCCGCAGAACGAGGAGGCAATGCATATGGAACTTTGGTCACGCCGCAAATTTTTCTTCAATTCGCTCGCCGGTAGCGCCATCGCCAGCGCGAACAAACTTTTCGGCCACAATTTGCCCAGCGGCAACGGTGAGCTGGCACTTGCGAATCCCGCGCCGCCTGAGCAAGGCAAGCGCCCGCTCATCATTTCGAGCGCTAACGGGCTCCACGCTCTCGACAAGGGCATGGACATCCTCAAAAAAGGCGGTGACACGCTGGACGCGGTTGTCGCTGCTGTCACCGTCGTCGAAGACGATCCGAACGACGACTCCGTCGGCTATGGCGGCCTGCCCAACGAAGAAGGCGAAGTCGAACTCGACGCCAGCGTCATGCACGGGCCCACGCATCGGGCCGGCTCCGTCGCATCCGTGCGGCGCATCAGAAATGTTTCGCGTCTTGCGAAGACGGTCATGGAGAAAACGAATCACGTGATGATCGTCGGCGATGGCGCGCGGCGCTTCGCCGTGGCGGAGGGCTTCGAGGAGATGAATCTTCTCACCGAGCATTCGCGGAAAATCTGGCTGGCGTGGAAAGCATCCTCTTCGTTCAACTGGCGTCCCGGAATCGATTCACAGGAGTGGAAAGAACATGTCTCCGCTATTTTCGATGGCGACGCGGACAAAATCGCGTATGCGGAGCGAGTCATCGCGCATCCGCCGACAGGAACAATTCCGTGCATGGCGGTGGATGCCAACGGCGACATCTCCGCAACCACCACAACTTCAGGTTTGTCCTGGAAAATCCCCGGCCGCGTTGGTGATTCGCCAATCATCGGCGCGGGCTGCTGCGTGGACAATGAAGTCGGGGCGGCCGGCTCGACCGGAAAAGGCGAGGAAAATATAAAGATTTCCGGCGGGCACACCATCATCGAAATGATGCGCAAGGGCATGGCCCCCGTCGATGCGTGCCTGGAAGCGCTCGGGCGCGTCGCGCACAATTACAAGAACGATAAGAAAAAACTGGGGACGTTCCACATTTATTTTTACGCCATCAACAAAGACGGTGTGCACGGGGCGGCTTCCCTCTGGCGCAACGGCTACGAGCAAAACAAGCAGGCCGCCTACGCGATGCACGACGGCACCGAGGCACACCTCGTTCCCTGCAAACCATTTTTCGACGAAGGCGGTGGCGACCAGTAAAATGGAGACATGGATCAAGCGAATATTCTGATTATTGGCGGCGGCGTGGTTGGCTGCGCCATCGCTCACGCGCTCTCCGCTCGCTGGCAGGATGTTTTTCTTGTCGAGCAATTTCCCAAGCTCGGCATGGCCACCAGCTCGCGCAACAGCGGGGTCAACCACTCCGGCATCTACTACCCGAAGAATTCACTGAAGGCGCGGCACTGCGTCGAGGGCAACCGCCTCACGTACGAATTCTGCAAAAAACATCATGTTCCGTTTCGCCACTGCGGGAAGCTGGTGGTCGC
Source organism: Candidatus Udaeobacter sp. (assembly GCA_035511855.1). Lineage (GTDB taxonomy): Bacteria > Acidobacteriota > Terriglobia > Acidiferrales > UBA7541 > Acidiferrum. The sequence goes on along the minus strand of DATKEV010000172.1, from coordinate 18,082 downwards.
CGCGGATGCGCGCGAGGAAGCAGAACTCGGCGACCTGAAAAAACGCGGAGAAGACAATGGCGTCGAGGGATTAGGTCTCATTGGCCCCGACGAGATTCGCAAGCGTGAACCGCACATCAGAGGAGTCGCCGCGCTGGATGTGCCCTCCACCGGAATTGTTTCCGCGGAAGAACTGGTTCACGCTTACGCGCGTGTGGCAACCGCTCAAGGCGCGAATATTGTCACCCACGCGCAAGTCGTTTCGCTCGAACCGTCCGGCGAGACGATTCGCGTAGGCTTGAAGATCGGAGATCAGGAGGACTCCCAAGAAGAAAAGATCGAGGCCCGCTGTGTCGTCAATGCCGCGGGGCTTTTCGCCGATGATGTCGCCGCGCTGCTCGGAAATCATTCCTGGCGCATCTACCCCGTGCGCGGCGAGTATTGCGAGGTGCGTGGCCCGCGTTCCTCGTTGATCAACAACCTTGTATATCCCTTGCCGCACACGGACGGGCTCAGCCTCGGAGTGCATTTTACAAAGACGCTGTGGGGCACTTTTCTTCTGGGACCCACGGCGTCGTACGTCGAGGGGAAAGATAATTACGAAAAAAATCGGTTGCCCATCGCGGCTTTTGCGGAAAGCGCGAAAACTCTGTTGCCGGAAATCGAAGAGCGCGACCTGCAGCTTGGTTATTCAGGCCTGCGGCCGAAGCTCGTCCCACGGGACCACAAAGGCATCGCCGATTTTGTGATCACCCGCGATCCGAACGTGCCGCAAGCAATCCAACTGGTGGGGATCGATTCGCCGGGGCTCACCGCCGCGCCGGCAATCGCGAAACATGTTTTCCAGCTGGTTGCGGAAACGATTCAATGAACGGGCGGCGCACAAAGTGAAGAGAGCTTCCTCGCTTCGCTCGGAATGACGGCGCCTTCTATTCAATGATAATGCGCACGAATTTCTTTTTTCCGGCGCGGAGAAGAAAATCCGCGGGCTTGCTCAGATCGATTTCTCTGCGCGGATCACCGACAGTAACGCCGTCGATCTCGACGGCCTTTTGTTTGATGAGGCGCTCGGCTTCGCTGCGCGAGGGGGCAAGGTCGCATATGAAAAGAAGAGTAGAGATTCGCGTCGGCCGGCTGCGGGCCAGCCTTTTTACAGGAGATTCTTCCGGGGCCTGGCGGTCACGGAAGACGCGGCGGAACTCCTGCGCGGCTTCGAGTGCGGGGAGGCTTCCATGAAAGTCACCGACGATGGTGGTTGCCATGTCAATCTTTACGTCGAAAGGGTGCCTAGTTCCGCGTTTTACATTATCTTGCAGCGCGAGAACGCTTTTGTCTGTGAGCAATTCGATGTACTTCCACATCAGATCGTCCGAAATCGACACTAGTTTGCCGAACATTTCACCGGGAGTTTCCGTGATCCCAACGTAGTTGCCGAGGCTCTTGGACATTTTACGCTGGCCATCGAGGCCCACGAGGATGGGCATGGTCAGTGCCACTTCCGAGGGCAAGCCGTACTCTCGCTGGATGTCACGGTGGACCAGCAGATTGAATTTCTGCTCGGTCGCGCCGATCTCGACATCGGACTGGAGCGCCACCGCGTCGTACGCGGTGAGCAGCGGATACAGCAGCTCGTGCACGGAGATGGGCTGCTGTTCGGTGAGGCGTTTGTGAAAATCCTCGCGCTCGAGCATCCGCGCCAGGCGGTAGTGGCCGCACAGCCGCACCACGTCGTAGCTCGAGAGCTTATCGAGCCACTCGCTGTTGTAGCGGACTTCGGTCCTCTTGGGATCGAGGAGTTTGAAAACCTGCGCGAGGTAGGTCTTGGCATTGGCGTCCACCTGCTCCCGGGTCAGCGGCGGGCGCGTTTCCGATTGTCCGGTAGGGTCACCGATCATCGCCGAGAAATCGCCAATCAGGAAAATCGCAGTGTGCCCGAGGTCCTGAAAGTGCTTCAGCTTGCGAAGGACTACAATGTGCCCCAGATGAATATCCGGAGCCGTGGGGTCCACGCCGAGATACACGCGCAGCGGTTTTCCGGTCTTGGCCGATTGCTCGAGCTTGGCCTTCAGATCCTCCTCGCGGATGATTTCCGCGACGCCTTTTTTTAGGTAGGCGAGCTGTTCTTCGACCAGCTTGAATTTTGAAGGTGTCATGAAAGTTTTTCAGCTCGCGCGAAGCACGCGGCGGCCTTCGATTTTGTATTTCCCTTCCAGGACAATTTTTACCGCTTCGGAATAAATTCGGTGCTCTTCTTTCAGGATGCGGGCGCTGAGCGAATCTTCCGTGTCAGTGTCCTCGACGGGGACGACGGCCTGGATCACGATAGGACCAGCGTCCAGATTTTCGTCCACGAAATGGACGGTGCAGCCGGCGAATTTTACGCCGTATTCGAGGGCCTGGCGCTGCGATTCGAGGCCGGGGAACGATGGGAGCAGCGAAGGGTGGATGTTCAAGATGCGGTTCGGGAATTTTGCCACGAAATAAGGAGAAAGCAGGCGCATGTATCCTGCGAGACAGATGAGGTCGACTTTCTGCTCGTCGAGGACGGCGGCAACCTGGCGGTCGTAAGTCTCTCGCTCCAAGCCCTTGGACGGGATGACCCGAGTTTTGATGCCGCGGGATTCAGCCCGCTGGATGCCCGGGGCGCCTTCGCGATTGCTGATGACAATGGCGATTTCGGCGCTGGGAATGCGTCCCGCCGCAACGCTGTCAGCGAGTGCTTCGAAATTCGAGCCGCGGCCGCTCAAGAGCACGCCAATGTGCTTCTTCATAAACGAAAAACGTTAACACAGTTTTAGCGGGACTCGAAATGCAGGTGCGTCCAGCCTAGACGGAATGAGCGCGGGTTTTCGAGCAAGCAATCACAAACAGAACACCGACTAGCAGATCCGTGCAGCCAAAGACCAAGTCCGACTTGTGCATGCGTGCTTGCAGCAAGAGGACAGCCACTGCTGCACCAGAGCTGAATTTTTCAAGGATGGGAGGGATCATCAGCGGCCGATAGCGCGGCGGGTCCGTGGCAATAACGAGAAACGCAACCTGCCAGGCCCGCGCAACTCCTACGAATCCATAGAAGAATCAGGGTGGGTGATCGGCGGAGGATCATTCCGGCCGATCAGATCAAACATGAACTACAGCAGCGGGATGACCAGCAAGCCCCAGATGCCCGCAATCCAAAACACCATCTTCGCGAATCTCAAGATTTCCTCCAGTCGCGGCTGATATGGCAGAGAATCATGCACCAGCAGGCTGTGCGGGTAAAGAGACTCCAGCCTGAACATCTCCCGCGGCTTGCATGCGAGACGTGCCTAAACAGAATTGACGAGCGTGCGCCTTCGAGTCGAATCCTTGCTAGAATGCCGGATTCGCAGAGGGGCAAACGAAATATGAGAGCAACCATGACGGTGCGCGGTTCCCAGTTCCCTAGGCGCTGCCTTAGCTACGCAGTTTTCGCACTGGCCGTCTCCGGACTTGCGGTGAACACGGCCTCCGGGCAGCAGGCGGCGCTACGCGACCCGGCGGAGCCGGAGCAGGGGAAGCCCCGGCCGAGACTTATGCCGCGGCCGACGGGAGCGATGGCGCGAACTTCGGTGGATGAAAAGTCGATGCGGGCGCTGATCGGGAAGCTGGTGGCGTGCGGGACCCGACTCACGCTTTCGTCGTGGACGGATGCGAAGCGGGGGATTGGATGCGGGCGCGATGCGATCGCCGCGCGATTCAATGAGATTGCGAAAGAGTTCGGCGGGAAATTGCAGGTGGTGATGGACAAATTCGAATCGACGTCGGCGAGGACTTCAGACAAGGCCATTCCGCTTGAGAATGTTTATGCGATTCTGCCGGGCTCGGATCCAACGCTGGCGAAAACGATCTTCATTGTTTCGGGACATTTCGATTCGCGGCCCTCGGACGTGATGGACCCGCAGGCGGATGCGCCGGGAGCGGACGATGACGCTTCGGGAGTAGCGGTGAGCGTGGAGTGCGCGCGGCTGCTGAGCAGGGCGGGGGTGAAGGGCGGCGGCACGTATCGCGCGACGATCTTGTTCGCCGCGGTATCCGGGGAAGAGCAGGGACTGCTCGGGAGCACGCACTTGGTGGATTGGGTAAAGCAGCAAGGCTACACCGTTGGCGGCATGCTGGATGACGACATTGTCGGCGCCGATCCCGCCGCCGGCGCGCCGCATCGCGTGCGTCTTTTTTCCGGGAACGGCGAGATCGATGATGCGGATTCGCCTTCGCGGGAACTGGCGCGGGCGGTCGAGGAGATCGATGGCCGAGCGGCGGTTCGCATGATTTTCCGGGTGGACCGGTACGGCCGTGGGGGAGATCACTATCCGTTCTACAAAGCGGGACTGCCGGCGGTGCGTTTTACCGAACCACTGGAAAACTACAATCACCAGCACCAAACGCCGCGCACGGAAAACGGAATCGAGTACGGAGATTTTGAGAAGTATTTGAATTTTGCGTTCATGGGTGACGTGGCGCGCGACAATGCGGAAGCACTGCGGCAGTTGGCGCTGGCTCCAGCGCCACCCGCCAATGCAAGACTCGCGGGCGCAGTCACGCCGGACGCCAAACTGTCCTGGTCCGCGGACGATGATGCGGAGCGCGCGGGATTCGAAATTCTCTGGCGCGAGACGAGCGATTCGCGCTGGCAGGTTTATGAATTTGCGGCCTCGCCCGGCGAAACAGACTTGAAGGGCGTCTCCACCGACAATCATTTTTTTGCCGTTCGCGCCGTGGGCAAGAACGGTGCCCGGTCGATCGCCGTGCCTACGCAAATCGAACGTAGACCACCGCCACCGCCGAGCGCGCCGAAACAGTGACCCCTTCATTCAACTCCTAAAGGCTCCTGGCAGATTGAGGTATGCCGAGGGGGGCGCAGCATGCTGCGCCCCCACAAGGGAAACCGAAGCGCCTGGAATTAAGCGCTAGTGCCGCGGGGCGGCGATAGTGCACCCCACAACAAGAATCCTCCCATTGACACTCAATGGTCAGTGTTGTGGCACAGCGACCGGTTGGGCGAAGGTGATGAAGTGGCCACCGGGATCCTGGACGCTGAATTCCTTCATGCCGTAGAAAGCGTTGCGGACGGGCATGACCATTCTCACGTCTTTCATGGCGGCGAGGGCGGCGTCGAAATTGTCGACCTCCATGTAGAGGTAGGTGGGGCCTTTGCGCGCGGTGTCCGCAACTTCTTTCGGCGCGTCTTTTTCCACGCTGGCGTAAGTCTGGTACATCACTTCCGCAGCCCCTTTCTGAAATGCGACAAAACCAAGTTTGCCGCCGTCGGGAACTTCGATGGTTTTTGCGAAGCCGAGCCGATCGACCCAGAAAGGAATGACGGGTTCGATCTCCTTGACCAGCAGGACCGGGGTAATGCGCTTGACGTTCATGGACGTTTTCTCCTGAGATGGATTGGCTTGCCGGGAAGCGAAAACAAAAAATAGCGCGAGAGCAGTAAGGGCGAGGGTGAAGCGGCGCATGACGAAGATTCTCCTTGACAGGTAACAATAGTCTTATTTAGACTAGTGAGGATAGAAGACGCACAATCCCAAGTCAAGGAGATTCTGATGGGCGGAACAGCGCGGCAATTAGGAGACTTGGTCTCGATCGGGCCGGCCATGCTGCAGGATTTCGAGCGGCTGGGAATTCGCAGCGTGGCGCAACTGGCCCGGCAGAATCCGCAGCGGATGTATGCGCGGCTGGGCAGGGCCACGGGCCGGCGGCAAGATCCATGCGTGCTGGACACGTTCTGCGCGGCGGTGGCGCAGGCGCGGAATCCGCGGTTGCCAGCGGAGCAGTGCCAATGGTGGTACTGGAGCAGGAAGCGCAAGACCGGAATGAAATGAAGAGACAAGAAAACGCAGAGGCGCGGAGAGCGCTGAGGAAGGCAGAGAGACCCAGAAGAATGGGGCGCTCAACCAGGAAACTTCCGCTGACGACCCCGGACTTGGTGCTGCTCAGTTTGCTGGCGGAGCGGCCGATGCACGGGTACCAGGCGAATCTGGAACTGGAGAGGCGGGAGATCCGGGACTGGGCGGGAATTTCGCGACCGCAGGTTTACTATTCGCTGGAAAAATTGGCGCGGGGCGGCTGGATTCGGGCTTCGGAGACGGGCGAGCCCGCGGCAGGACCGGAGCGAAGCACGTTTGCAACGACGGCGAAGGGCCGCGCGGCGTTGGCTGGCGCGCTGGAGCGTGAAGAGTGGACGACGCAGCGGGACCGGCCGCCGTTCCAGACGTGGATTGCGCTTTCATGGCAGGCCCGGCCGGGGGTTTTCGAGAAGCAGATCCAGCGGCGGCGAGAATTCCTGGAAGGAGAAGTGGCGCGGGAGAAAGAAGTGCTTGCGAGCATCCTCGAAGAAGTTGGTCATCCCTACCATGAAGCGGTGTGGATAGTGAGCTTCGTGACTAAGCAATTTCAGCTCGAACTGCGATGGCTGCACAAGCTCAAGCGCGAATTGCCATTGCGCGCGCCGGCGCAGAAACCTACGTATACGATGAGTGAGACGGTTTAGCTATCCGTTACCAAGATGCCGCGGATGGGCAGGGGAATTCTCGGAGCAAGCACGCCGTGATATTCTTCGGCGCCGCCGCCGGACGCAGAGAATCTATGTCATTTGCAAAGAACCTGAAAAGGTAACGCGGGCTTTGCCGGATTCGCCGCGCTCGATGCGGCCGATGCGGAAGAATTTTTCGCGGCGTTTCTTGAGGTCGGCTTCGACGGACTGCACGTTTTTCGGCGGGACCACCAGGATCATGCCAATGCCCATGTTGAAGGATAGCAAGAGCTCGTCCGTGTCAATATTGCCGAGCTTAGCGAGATATTTGAAGATGGCGGGGACGGGCCAGGAAGCAAGGTCAATGCCGGCTTTCATACCGGTGGGAAGAACGCGCGGCAAGTTGCCGGGAATGCCACCGCCGGTGATGTGGGCGAGAGCGGAAACCCAACCGCGCGCGACGATGTTTTTCAGCGCGGGCGCATAGCAAAGATGCGGCTTGAGGAGCTCGGCGCCGATTTTGTTGCCGACTTCGGCGACGTAGGTTTCCGGCTTGAGCTTGGCGACTTCGAAGACCAGCTTGCGCGCGAGCGAATAACCGTTGGTGTGCAGGCCGGCGGAGGGCAGCGCGATGAGAGTGTCGCCGGGTTTCACGTTTTTTCCCGTGAGGAGTTTTTTTCGTTCGACCGCGCCAACGATGAAGCCGGCGAGATCGTATTCACCCGGGGGATAAAAGCCGGGCATCTCCGCCGTTTCGCCGCCGATCAGCGCGCACCCGGCTTTGCGGCAGGCACGGCTCATGCCCTCGACGAGCTGCTCGACGACGGGCGGCTCGAGCTTGCCCATGGCGAGATAGTCGAGGAAGAAAAGCGGCTCGGCGCCTTCGACGAGGATGTCGTTGATGCAGTGATTGACGAGGTCCCCGCCGACGGTGGAGTGCACGCCCATGGCCATGGCGACTTTGAGCTTCGTGCCGACGCCGTCGGCGCTGGAGACGAGCACGGGCTGTTTCCATTTTTTGCCGTCAAGCGCGAAGAGCGCGCCAAAACTGCCGATGCCCCCGAGGACACCGGAAGTAAAGGTGCGGCTGGCGTGATGGCGAATGCGCTGCTTGGCGTCGTCCGCGACGGCGATGTCGACTCCGGCATCGGCGTATTTCGTCAAAGGCTTGTTCGCGTCCTTTTCCGTTTTTGCTTCGGGCGCAAATTCGCACGCAAAGTACAAGACCGGCAATTTACGGGGCGCCGGGCAGGGCTTGGCGCCCGCTCGAAAGTATCACGATTTTACGAATCCACTAAAAGGTCCGGAAGATGCGCTTCCACCGCACGATGCCGGGATGCAGGATGGCGTTCGCGTAGGCGAAGAAACGTTCGCGAAATTGACCTGGTTCCCAGGCTTCCGGAGAAACATCGAGCGACATGTAAATCATGACTGGCGTGCCGATGATGTCCTTGCGCGGGACGCAGCCCCAGAACCGGCTGTCGTAGGAGTTGCCGCGATTGTCGCCCATGACGAAGTAGCAGTCGGCGGGAACGGTGTAGGGCATGTGCATTTCGTAGGGCTCGCTGCGGCCGTACGTGTATTTTTCGCTCAGTTTCTGGCCGTTGATCCACACGGCGCCGTCGTGGATGTCGATGGTGTCGCCCGGGAGGCCGATGACGCGCTTCACGTAGTCTGGCGTGTCCGGGGCGAACGGCGGCTTGAAAATGATGACCTGCTGGCGCTTGGGATTGCGCCAGAGCGGGACGTGGAGATTGGTGAAGGGGACGCCGGCGTCGTAGCCGATGCGGCTCATAATGAGGTGATCGCCGATGAGCAAAGTATTTTCCATCGAGCCGGAGGGGATCACGCGCGCCTGGCCGATGGTGCCGTTAATAAGCAGAAAGGCGAGGCCCACCCAGAACCAGGCGATAATCTCGCGCTGAATTTTTGTGCCCACGGGCACGTTTGCTTCTTCTTGTTTTTTCTTTTTGTCAGCTTTCACGTTCCACCACCACCGGCCGCTCTGCGGACCCGGGTTCACTTCCGTTTTCATGCAAATGTCCGGTCGACTTTCCGTTCGAGGCGGATTCGCGGACCTCGAGCTGCACCAGGTCCGTAGGATAGACGCCTGTATAACAAGACGTACAAAAACGGCCTTGGGTATCAGCGACGGCCTGTTTCAGTGCGGGAAGGGAGACATACCCAAGCGAATCGGCGCCGAGGAATCTGCAGATTTCCTCCGGCGTGTTGGAAGAAGCAATCAACTCCTCGCGTGTGGGCGTATCGACGCCGTAGTAGCAAGGGGAGATTGTCGGCGGGCAACTGATGCGCACGTGGACTTCTTTCGCGCCCACCTCGCGGACCATGCGAACGATTTTGCGGCTGGTTGTGCCGCGGACGATGGAGTCATCCACTAGGATGACGCGCTGGCCTTCGAGCAAGCCGCGGATGGGATTGAGTTTCAGCTTCACACCAAAATTGCGGATGGCTTGCGAGGGCTCGATGAACGTGCGCCCAATGTAGTGATTGCGGATCAGGCCCATACGAAAAGGAATTTTTGATTCGAGAGCGTAGCCCACCGCGGCGGGGACTCCGGAGTCTGGCACGGGAACCACAAGGTCCGCGTCCACCGGATGCTCGCGCGCGAGCAAGCGGCCGAGCATCTCGCGGCTTTCGTTGACGGAGCGGCCGAAGATGATGCTGTCAGGGCGCGAAAAATAAACGTGCTCGAAAATGCATTGCTGGCGCGGCTTTTCCGGAGCGAAATGAATGGACTCGATTCCCGACTTGGAGATGCGGACCATTTCGCCGGGCTCGATTTCGCGAATGTATTGCGCGTTGAGAAGGTCGAAAGCACAAGTCTCGGAGGCGACGAGCCAGGCGACAAAGCCGCCGGGAGTCGTGAGCTTTCCAAGGACCAACGGACGGAAACCGCGGGGGTCGCGGACGGCGTAGAGTTCATCCTGCGTAAGAACAAGAAGTGAGTAGGCGCCTTCGACTTGATTTAAGGCGTCGCCGATCGCGCCGGAAAGATTGCGTGCCTGGGATCGTGCGATCAGGTGGACGATGACTTCGGTGTCGCTATTGGTTTGGAAGATGGACCCGCGATGCTCAAGCTTGCGGCGCCACTCGGCGGCATTGGTGAGGTTGCCGTTGTGGCCGAGGGCCAGTTTGCCCTTGTTGCAATCGCTCACGATGGGCTGGGCGTTGAGCAGGGCCTTGTCACCCGCGGTCGAGTAACGCGTGTGGCCGATGGCCAGGCTACCGGGAAGTTGCGCTAGGACGCCCGGCTGAAAGATTTCTTCGACTTCGCCCATGGCGCGGTGCAAGTACAGATCCGTGCCGTCGCTGGAAACGATGCCAGCCGACTCCTGACCGCGATGCTGCAGCGCGTAGAGCCCGAGGTACGCGAGGTTCGATGCTTCGGGGTGGCCGAATACGCCGAAGACACCACACTCGTCGTGAAAATGATCGTCGGCGAATGCGAGCTGAATGGTCATTGAACCTTCAGACTACGTTCGAGCGCATGGACCCAGGCGTCGCGGAGAGACTCGACCGGGGAATCGATCACCGCGCGCCCCTTGTATTCGACGCGGAAAGCATCGCCGGCGGTGACCTGGCCAACCTCTTGCGCCCCAACCTTGTATTGTCTCGCAATTTCGAGAACGCGAGCAAGCGCAGAGGGCTTGACCGATACGACAGCGCGAGCGCCGCGTTCGCCAAAGAGAACGGATTCGGCGGGAGCGTCGCCCTCGAGTTTTACGTCTGCGCCGAGATGCGCACTGCCGGAAGCGGCGGGAAAAGGACCGGTCTGAAGACCGGCCACTACAGAGGCAAAGCAGGATTCGGCGAGGGTGACGGCAAGGCCGCCGTCGGAAATATCGTGGGCGGATTGCACGGCGCCGTCGGCGGCGAGGGCGACGAGGCAGTCGAGGAGTCGTTTTTCGGCGGCGAGATCAATGGCGGGCGGTCCTCCCGCGACAATGCCGGCGATGGTTTTCGAGTATTCGTTTGAGGAGAATTCTCGGGCGAGTCCCAGTCCAGGGGCGGGGCTTACCCCGCCGGCGGACGACTGGTTGTCTTGTAGAGGCGCAGCATGCTCCGCCCCCACAACGGAAGGCGATCCCTCCAGAAGCACGATGAGATCGCCTTCGTTCCGGAAGGCGATCTTGAGAGCGTGGGAGGCGTCGTCGAGGATGCCGAGGACACCGATGACCGGTGTGGGGTAAATGGATTTGCCGAGAGTTTCGTTGTAGAAGCTGACATTGCCGCCGGTGATGGGCGTGCCGAGCGCGGTGCAGGCTTCGGCGATGCCATCGATGGCCTGCGAAAATTGCCACATGACTTCTGGCTTTTCCGGGCTGCCGAAGTTAAGACAGTTCGTGGCGGCGATCGGGCGCGCGCCGCTGGCGGCAACGTTGCGTGCGGCCTCGGCTACGGCGTGCATCGCGCCAACGCGCGGATTCAACTGGCACCAGCGGCCATTGCCGTCGGTCGAGAGCGCGAGCGCGCGCTTCACACCACCCGTCTTGGGGTCCTTGATGCGCACAACGGCGGCATCGCTCGCGCCGGGACCGGCGAGCGTGTTGGTGCGCACGGAAGTGTCGTACTGTTCGGTAATCCAGCACTTCGAGGCGATGGCGGGCGATGCGAGCAGCTTCACGAAATTCTGCGCGAGGTTCGTTCCTTCGGGCGCAAACGAAAACCAATGCGCTGGGGTTTCTTGGCGCGGCGAAGACGCGGCGATGGGACGCTGATAGACCGGCCCTTCCTCGGCTAGCGCATGCGCGGGGATTTCGGCGACGACTTTGCCGTGATCCCTCACCCGCATCAGGCCGCCCTCGGTGACCTGGCCGACGACCATCGCGTCGAGTCCCCACTTTTTGAAAACGCGGAGCACTTCCGGCTCGCGGCCTTTTTCGGCGACCAGCAGCATGCGCTCTTGCGATTCGCTGAGCATGATTTCATACGGCGTCATGCCCGATTCGCGCTGCGGAACCCTCGCCAGATCGATTTCGATGCCGGTGCCGCCGCGCGAAGCCATCTCCGTGGTCGAGCAGGTCAGCCCTGCGGCGCCCATGTCCTGAATCGCCACGACTGCACCTGTCTGCATCGCCTCGAGGCAAGCTTCCAGCAGCAGCTTCTCCATGAAGGGATCACCGACCTGCACGTTGGGCCGCTTCTGCTTCGATTCTTCGGTGAATTCCGCGGAGGCCAGCAGCGAAGCGCCGTGGATACCATCGCGCCCCGTCTTGGCGCCAACATAAATCACCGGATTGCCGGTACCGCGCGCCTTCGCGAAAAACAAATCTTCTTTTTTGGCGATTCCCAGCGCCAGCGCATTCACCAGCGGATTTTGCGAGTAGCAAGGCTCGAAACCAACTTCGCCGCCGACGGTCGGCACGCCAAAACAATTTCCGTAGTTCGCGATCCCGCGAATCACGCCATCGAGAATGCGCCGATTCTTCGCGGCTTCCTCTTCGCTGACGCCCTGACCGGCGACGATCGGTCCAAATCGTAACGAATCGAGCACCGCGACCGGCCGCGCGCCCATCGTGAAAATATCGCGCAATATGCCGCCCACCCCGGTGGTCGCGCCCTGAAACGGCTCCACGTAACTCGGATGATTGTGCGATTCGATTTTGAACGCGGCGATCAGCCCGTCGCCGATGTCTACGACGCCGGCGTTCTCCCCCGGCCCTTGCACCACCAGCTTGCCGCGCGTCGGCAGCCGCTTCAGATGCACTTTGCTGGATTTGTACGAGCAGTGCTCGCTCCACATCACGGAGAAAATCCCCAGCTCCGTGATGTTCGGCTCGCGCCCCAGGATCTGCTTCACCCGCGCGTATTCTTCCGCGGTTAGACCGTGCTCCGCCGCGATTTCCGGTGTGACCCTGATTTCAGTTTGTGCTGTGGCCATCAGGTTGCTCAAGAAGACTCAGTTATATTCGAAATTTCGGAGTTTCCATTGTCCCTGCTCGAAACGGAAATAGAAATTCAGTGCGTCCTGCCCAAGCCTCGCCGTATCCGGGGTCCTGTCGGAAAGTATAAGCGACACTTTCCCATTGCTCAGATTGTCGTAAGTCACGAATTTCTTCGCTTTTGCTGTGGCTAAGAGATCGGTTATGGATCGTAGGGGGATACTGAGGGCACGCCCATTGCGTCGAGTTCTTTCTTTTAAGTCTTCGTCCCGCAAGCAGGAGGTGTCAAAAAATAGACAGTAAACACCAGTCTTGGCCTCGAAATCCTTGTGAACCTCTTGCTGAGACAGCGAAGTCTTAAGGGGCACGTACGCCGTGCCAATAAAAGAAGTACCTTGTTCGGAAAACCGGCTCAGCAAAGCTGGCAAATCTCTATTTTCAATCAGCTTAACGAAGTCCTCGGCTCCAGAGCGAAGTTCCTTTTGTGAATCCGCGCCCAAAGAACAGCGAATAGCAAAAGCAAGCACAACCAAGCTCAAGGCGCGAAGTATAAAGCTCAAGCGGTCGCCTTTGCTGCGTCAACCAGGGCTTCGACCATGGAGCGGAAAATGACCAGCCCATCGGAGGAGCCCAGCGCGGACTCAACGGCGCGCTCCGGGTGCGGCATCAGCCCGGCGACGTTGTGCTCGCGGTTGCATATGCCGGCAATGTTGTGGAGCGAACCATTGGGATTGCCCGCGGCATCATTTGCGCCGTCTGGAGCTGTATAACGGAAAAGGATTTGGCGATTTTTTTCGAGCTCAGCAAGCGTGGCTTCGTCGGCGTTGTAGTTGCCGTCATTGTGGGCGATGGGGATCTTCAGGACTTGGCCTTGCGAAGCGGCATTCGTAAACGGCGTCTCGGTCTGCTCCACGCGGATGAACACGTGGCGGCAAATGTAGCGGAGACCCGAATTGCGCATCATGGCGCCAGGAAGCAGGCTGGCTTCGAGAAGAATCTGAAAACCATTGCAGATACCGAGAACCATGCCGCCGGACTTGGCGAATTTCTCCACGGCCTTCATCACGGGCGAGAATCGCGCAATGGCTCCCGTGCGGAGGTAATCCCCGTACGCAAATCCGCCGGGCAGGACAATGGCGTCGCAACTACCTAGGTCCTGCGACTGGTGCCAGATGAACTCCACAGGTTTCTTGAGGATGTTGGCGATGGCGTAAAACGCGTCGTGATCGCAGTTGGAGCCCGGAAAGACAACAACTCCAAATTTCATGCCGTGGTCGCTCCCTGGGACGTCCTTGGGAACATTATTTTAACACATCCGCGGGAGCGAATTCTGACCGCCCGCAGTCGGCGATCTACTGACGCTGACTGGCGACACCTTCCTGGGGCAGCTCGCGCTGCGCTGCGCGCGACCCAGCCAATTCCGTGCTTCGTCCGTGGTGTACCACCAGATGCAGAAGAAACATCACCACCAGCACGCCGCCGAAAGTCACCACGATCGTTGCACCAGTGGGCGTATCGAGCAGGACGCTCAGATAGCAGCCCAGCGCAGAGACGAGCGTGCCCATGGTCCAGCCGATGGCCAGCCGCGGACCGATGCGATCGGCAAAAAGCATCGCGCCCACGCTCGGAACAATCAGATAGCAAAAGACCAGTAGCACGCCGGCAATGGCCACCGACGAAGTAACAACAAATCCAAATGAAGCGTAGAAAAGAAAATCCCAGAAGCGCACACTCACGCCCAAGCTCTCCGCTTTCTCGTGATTCATGGAAATCAGCAAAAACTTTTTGCGAAACACGTAGTGGAAAACACCGACCAGCGCGTACAGAATCGCCGTCTTGCGCACTTCCGGCCAGGAGACCGCCAGGATATTACCGACCAGCATGTCCTTGAGGTGCTCGGTCTCGCCGGTAGCCTTGCTCATCAGCAAAATTGCCATGGCGGAGGCCACTGAATAGGCGATGCCGATGAAGGCTTCTTGCGGGATGTGTCCGCGACGCGTCCGCGCCAGGGCAAAAATTGCCGCGCCTAGAAACGTAAATCCAAGACTGAGCCAATACGAGTTCTGCCCGTGCGGGTCCATACCCGCCACAATTGCAACGGTGGCGCCCAGCGCGGCGATTTGCGCCAAGGCCAGGTCCACGAAGATTACCCCGCGTTCCACAACATGCACGCCGAGGTAGGCATGGATGCCGGTCAGAATGAGGCTGGCCACAAACGGCGCGAGCAAAAAAAGAAAAATCTCCATCGGCACGGTCTCCTGAGCTAGTGAGTGGCGTCAAACGCCTGCTTCAGCTTGCTGATGTCGTAGTCAAACAGCTTGAAGTAATCGGTGATTTCTTTCTCGCCCCCCACCGACGGCGGCAGCACCAGCACCTGCCCGCCTGTTTCGCGCGCGATCGCATTCGGTGTCTTCAAATCGAAGTAGGGTTCGACCACAATCACCTTGACGTTCTCCTGCTTCATTTGCCGAATGAGTTCGACGGTGTGCTGCGGGCTCGGCGGAATGCCAGGTCGCGGCTCCACGTAACCGACAACGTTCAGGTGAAAGTGTTCCGCGAAGTTCGGCCAAGAACGATGATAGGTGACGATCTTGCGCCCTTCATAGGGTTGCATCTCCGCCAGCCAACGCTGATCCGCCTGCTTCAGCCGCAGCTCGAAATCGGCGTACCGCTGCGCAAAGTAAGCAGCGTCGTCCGGGCGCATTTGGCTGAGCTTGTCAGCAATGCCTTTGGCGATGCGCAAGCCGTTTTCCGGGTCCAGCCAATAGTGCGGATTCCCCAGGGGATGCACGTCGCCTTCGGCGCGAGTTACTTGGCCGGTGGGAATTTCCAGAATTTTCGCGAAGCGTGAGGCATCGAAATATCCCGGTGCGCCCACTTGTATCTTCGGATTTGTCGACTGTGTGATCAGGGGCGGCAGCCAGCCAATCTCCAACTCGAGCCCGACGACGATGAGCAGATCCGCGCGCTTCAACTTCAGAAGGAAGCTGGGCTTGGCGTCGACGAAGTGCGGGTCCTGGTAGCCACGCGCAATCGATTCCACATCTACCTTGTCGCCGCCGACTTCCTGGGCCAGCGAGGCGAGGTCTGTAGTAGCGGTCATGATCTGGATTTTGTTGGCCGCGCGCGTGCCTGGCGGTCCGACCAGCGCTGTCACGAATGCAAGCGTCGCAAAAAGTGCGGTCAGACGCTCGCCGAAGCTACATCGTCTATGCATTGGCGGTTCTCCCTAAGCAGCGAAAAACTAGAATGGGTGCGCCCCGTGCGCGCCCATCACGAATAGAAACTGAAACAGAAACTCGTTCGCGTTTGAGAAATCGCCGGGATTGGCGAGCGCGAGATGCCCGAAGCGGTATTGCCCACGGATCTGGCTAAACTCGCTGGGCCAATAAGTAAGTATGCCGGAAAAGCCCGTATCGGTCAGATTCGCATTCGTGGCGCGCCCGCTGCGGTCGAAGCGCCCACCTACCGTCCAGCGGCGATTCACGCGATATTCGCCTGAAGCGTACATGCCGAAGGCGTGCTGCGTCTGGAAAATATTCAGTGGGGAGAGCTGGTCGCGAGCGCTCCAGAAGAGTTCGGTACGTAGCAGGAGATTCTTGTAAATTGCGCGCCGCAACGGCTTCCACCGCAGCGTGGCGTCTCCAGCATATATGTTGGTGAAAAACGCAGAAGGATTCGGCGCAGTGATCAGGCCCGCACTGTTTCCTCGCGCGTAAGAGACGCCAAGGTCGAGATTGGTGGACTCGCTGAGGTCGCGATAGGCGCGAACGTGCCCGACGACGCCGAGATCCTGGCGGCGATAGGCGGTGAAGACATCATCGGAATCGCCACGGTAAACCTGCGCGGTGCCCTCCATGAACCACCCCTTAGGGGCGGGAATAAAACGCGAGAGCGAAATGCCCGCATCGTCGATACCATCTTCGCCTCCCACAAGATTGTTCGTGACCAACGGCCGATCGATCCACGGGAGCGCATGGTTGTGAGTCGTGTTGACCTTGCCGAAGTCGGCGCGCATTTTGCCGACTTTCATCAGGAGCCCTGCGGGCAGGGACGTAAAGGTGACGTAAGCCTCTTCCACACTGACGCCGGTTTCCCCGAAGGAGATGAAGGCATCGGCACGGGCGTACGGGTCGATGATCGCTTGCATGCCGATTTCGGATTCGTGGAGCTCGAGGGAGCGGGAGGGGGAGACTTCGTTGTGGCCGGCGGTGCCAATGAAGTCGCCGATCAGGCTGATGTCGGGATTGAGGAGTTTGGCGTTCGAGGTAGCGCCGCCATAGGTTTGCGTCTGGGCCATCTGCGGCGCTCCGGGCGCAGGCTCGGGCGGAGCAGACGCGGCGATCGGTGATGGGTTTGCAAGAAGCATGCCGGGCTCGACATGCGCAGCGGCCAATAGAATGCGCGGGTCTGAGGCGGGCTCTGCAGATTTTGCGTCGCGGACAGCCTTTAGCTCTCCGCGAAGCACGGCGACCTCTTCGGCGAGCGTGCGCACCCGGTCTTCCAGTGCATTCATGCGGGCCTCTTGCGGCGACAGCGCAGAACTGTTCCCTCCGGACATCTGGGCGGCCGTACTTTCTTGCGCGCGCGAGGCAGAACACAAAAGCAAAATCGCGGACACCAGAACAGCTCTCTTCATAGCACCACTCCTAAAGTAATTTGCAGAGTCGAGAGTACCCGGTCAGCTGACGCGGCCGGAGGTTGGAGGAGCGCGCGGCGAAATGCCCTGAGGGATGTCTATCGATAAGGCGAGCCGGGCACCGGGACTTTCCAATCGATCGGAGACAGACGCAACCGTCAGCAACAGCGCTTCGCTGACCATCGCGGAAGTCGCTGCGCTGCAAACTGGGCAGACATGGGTTGCGGCAGGTCCAGCGGTCAACTCGGTGCAGAAGTGGAACTGCGCTCCAAGAAAAACGACCGCCAGCAGCAGCGCCAAAACGGCTATTCGCGATGTGTGGTGATGCATGTGCTTGCTAAGACGGAGCTTAGGCGGGATTGGTTGCGGGGTCAAGCATTCCAGACTGTGCGGTTAAAGCAACCAAGCGGTGCCCTCGTCCGTCTAAGCTGCTACACTAACGTGTGCAGCATTAGACAAATGGATTTCGCCAGACTCATGTGCGGCAAGCGCGCGCTAGCCATACTAGGCTGCGTGGCCCTGCTGTATTTCGCCGCTGGCGGAGCGTTCGTCCATCAGCACACCGGTGGGCCGGAAACTGCCTGCCACGTTTGCCAAGCCCTGCACATGCCGGCCCTGGCAGCCGCTTCTCTGGATTTGATCCCCGAAGCACAGCAAGTCGCCTGGCACGCTGCGCTGCCGGATAGTGTTTCTCCGCTGGATTCGTTCGCGCTGCATCGCGCCTCCCGCGCACCTCCTTCCGCGTAACATTCTGAGCTTCCGTCCGACCGTCGGCGAGCCTTCCATGGGCTGGCGACAACCGCCGCACTTTTTGGCGGACCTACTCCACAACTAACCTTTCCCGTATCGGGTCGGAGGAAAAATGTTCCAGAGATTTCGCAGCTACGGATTTCTGATATTAAGTTTGAGCTTGTTGCTTCTTGCCACGCCTGTCCACGCGCAGTTGGGCAATTCGGGATCGATTGACGGCGTTGTAAAGGATCCGTCCGGTGCCACGGTGCCAAACGCGAAGGTGGAGATTTCCAACCCGGTGACCGGCTATCACCGGGAGACAACCACGGA
>DATKEV010000171.1:0-66350 GCA_035511855.1 Candidatus Udaeobacter sp. | reverse complement strand
CCAGCACCGTGCAGAATCCCGCGAACACCAGCGCTAGCGCCGACCCGCGCCGGATGCGCCGCCGGAAAAACAGCGCTCCCAGCCCGGCCAGGGTCACCATCGCCAGCACCTCAAGGAGTGTGATCACGGATTGCCATCCTTTCCACAGTGCGCCTTGAAAAATCAGCAGTCCCAGTAAATTCGATCCGCCAAATCCCGCCTTCTCCAGTTGATCCTGCCAAGGCTGAATGTAACTCGTATACAGCGCGTAAGCTCCCGTGGCCGCCAAGCCAAACACCAGCCCCCAAATCCATTGCATGGACTTCCGCGCCCTCTCTTGGAACTGCGCCAGCCGCGCTGGCAGTGCCTCATCCTCTTCCAGCATTGCTCGTGTCAATAGCCGGGATTCGTGCTCTAGTGCGCGCAGCAGCGTCCGGCACGATGCGCACTCCTGCGCGTGCGCCGACACCTCCAGCGCTCGCGTGCGGTCCAGTTGCCGTTCGATGTACAGCAGGAGCGTCATTTCGTCCAGATGCTTCCCATTGTCCTTCCGCAGTTCGCTCATGAAGCTCCTCCCGCCGCCAGCGCCGCGTTGCCTTCCAACGCCTGCCGCAGCTCGTGCCGGGCTCGCAGCAGCACCACGCCCACAAAGGCGCGCCGCACTCCCAGCGCATCGGCAATTTCGTCGTAACTCATATCCGAGTAATAACGCATCACCAGGGCCATGCGCGCCCGCGCGCCCAGCCTATCAAGAGCCCTCCGCACTTCCTCGCTGGTGCGCTCTTCGATCAAGCGGTCCAACTGGTTCGGATCCGGGTGCTCGAGCGGCACATTTTCCAGATCGCCTGTTTCCTTGTCTTGACGAATCTTGCGCCGCCGCAGCGTGTCCCAGCAATGGTTCGCCGCCACCTTATACAGCCATGCCGTGAATGAGCGTGTCATGTCGTACTGCCCCAGCTTGTCGTGCAATTTCGTGAAAACTTCCATGGTGGCGTCTTCGGCGTCTTCCCGGGTCGGCAACGCCCGCCGACAAAACCGAAAGATTGCGGGAGCGTATTCCCGGTAAAGCTCGCCCCACGCCTCGGCGTCACCCGCCCTGGCACGGGTGATCACCTCCGTCGATTCCGTTGTTCCCGGCGCGCTCATCCGGCCTGGTCTCAGCGTTTCCATACCCTAGTACGCGCGGAGGCCTGCAAATATTACACTTTGCAAAAACTCCGCTCTTCCTGCTCGCGTCCCTAATTCACTTGTATTTCAATCACTTAGGGCTGTAGATGAGGCCCATCCGCCTTACCTTTTGGCCCTTTGAGCCCATTCCCGCAATATTGCTGCGGCATTGAATCGTTACAGACCCATCACAACCCTAACGGCCCCATTGACCCCTACGACCACAGCAGAGCGCCGTGACGCACTCCAGCTTTCACCAGAGTTCATCTCGCGTGTCCTGATCCCTGATATCTGATGGTGATCACTGATCTCCGTCTCGACGCAGCACTCTATCAGAATCGGGATTCACTTTCTGAGTGCTCCCGCGACAGGGCACGTTCAGCTCATGTTGCTTTGCCACCATACCGCCAGAAATCGACTGTACCTCTCGGCCGCGCCACTTGCGCTGTAATCAAACGGGAACGCGAATCGCAATGATCGGAATTTTGCATGGCGACGCGCTTCCGCTGCGAGTAGTATTCAGAGTGTAGTCGAAAGGAGAAAACAACCTATGCCCAAGACGAGGGTAAGTTCCTCGCCAAAGTTGAGAAAGCCGCGGACCACCAAGACCCGGCCATCCCACGAAGACATCGCCCTGCGCGCCTATCAAATTTTCCTGCAACGAAACGGCGCGCCGGGAAATCCGCTCGACGACTGGACACGCGCCGAACGCGAGCTGCTCGCAAACAAGACCAAACCGCGCCCGAAACCTACGTTAAAGTTAATCGCCGCCGCGTAAACCGGCTCGATTCTTATTTCGGCCCAGCCTCATAGAAATAGTAATCCGCCGAGTACGCGCTCTTCGACTCCTCGCCGCTCGTTGATGCAGCGCAGGAATTTGCCTGCGGTGGCATCCCACCCTCGGTGTGAACCCGTTGAATGCTCGTCACGCGGCTGAAGACTCCCTCTCCTCCGTGATTCGTCGCGCTCAGCAGCAGCCAAGGGATGGCCTGCGGCTTCGGCGCTTCGACTCTTGGCCCGTCCTGCTTCGCGACCACTTTGGCCTTCACTTCGCTTCCGTCCTCGTGCTTCCAAGTCGGCCCTGCGAAGTGATGCCCAATCTTTTTCCCCGTCGCGTCCATCAGGTCCGCTTCGGGCGCCTTGAGCACCCAGCTGAACTTCTGGTCCGCTCCCGCCTGGCACGTATAGATTTGCGTTCCTTTCGCGTGCGCCACCAGAATCAGCTCCTCACCCGCCGGCGCCGTCAAGCTTTCCGGCACTTCCGGCCGCGCCGGCTTGGGCGCCTGCGCCGCTAGTGCCGTTCCAACTTGTTCGAGCAAATCCCCTCGAGAAGTACTGTTTCCATATTCGCGCCCTATCCTTGGACTGTCATTTGGCTCAAATCGTTGGAATGGCACCAGCAGCACTCCTGCACCCACCACCGCCAAATAATTTCTGTGCATTCTCGTTTCCTCCGGGCTTACAACATACCGCGTTCCCCACTGCGTGTGAACCTCCCACCCAGCCGCTGCCCCCATTTCTTTCTTCTTGCAGGTTTTACATGATCGCGGACGCTCGCAAGCACAGCCAGTAAGACTCATGTTTAGGCCATTCATTTTCGGTTTACGTTATTTTGACTTCATTTCGCCGGTTACTTGGCGCAGCATTAGTTTTCCCGGAGGACCCTCGCATGATCTCGCAGACCAACATCTCTCCTTCGACTCCCATGGGGGCATACCTGGTCAGTGGCGGTGGCGCCACCTTTCGCGCCTGGGCACCGCTCGCTTCGGCGGTCTATATCAACGGCACATTTGCCGGCACGCCAAAAATTGGCCAGTCCCATGACCTGCTGCTCGCGAAAGATGCGAACGGCTACTGGACCGGTTTCGTTGACACCGCCGGGGAGGGCGATCCGTACGGTTTCTTAGTCGTCGGTCCCGGATCTACCGGCCCCAAGCGCGATCCCTACGCGCGCGAACTCGCCACCGACAGACCATTTCCCGATTGCAGGTGCCTCATCCGCTCCGCCACTGCCTACCCATGGCACGACGCGGCATTTGTCACGCCGGATTTCTCCAACATGATCGTCTACCAGCTTCACGTTGGAACCTACAATCCCGGCGCGCCCGGGGTAGCCTCCACGTTTCTCGACGTCATCGCGAAAATTCCCTACCTCGTCGCTCTCGGCATCAATGTCCTTCAGCCTCTGCCCATCGACGAAGTCGAAACCGACCCATCGATGGGTTATGACGGCGCCGACTATTTTTCCCCGGACTTCCCCTATGTCATCAACGATACAGCCGCACTCACCGCGCACCTCGCCACCGTCAACGGCTTGTTGGCAGCCAAAGGCTTTCCGCCGTTAAGCCTCGCTGACATTACTCCCGGACCTGCTCAACTCAAAGCTCTCGCGGATCTCTGCCATGCCTACGGTATCGCCGTGGTCTTCGATGTGGTTTACAACCACGCGGGTGGTTTCACGGTGGACGGCAAAACGCCTGACGACGAATGCCTCTACTACTGGGACCGCGCCATCAATCGCGGGAACAACAACGACAGCCTCTATTTCACCGATCAGGACCGGGGCACGGGCGGCCTCTCCTTCGCTCTTTGGAAAGAGGATGTGCGGCAGTTCCTCATTAACAACGCCCGGTACTACATCGAAGAATTCCATGCCGACGGTTTTCGCTATGACGAAATCAGCGGCCTCCTTTCCATGAATAAGGATTCCGGCTGGAACTTTTGCCGCGATCTCACGGACACGCTTCGCTCGCTCAAGCCTCGCCTTCTGCAAAACGCCGAGTTCTGGCCCTTCGAGTTCGGCGATTATCCGCGGTCTTCTCTATCGCTCGTGACGCCTGTGGACAGCGGCGGCGCGGGCTTTGACGTGCTGCAACATGATGGCTTGCGCGGTGCCATCCGCAGCGCGGTGGGGGCCGCTACCGGCGGACAGAACGCCGCCGTCAATTTCGACGCCATCGCCGGCAATCTCCATCCTTCGGGCCTCGCCCATGGCTGGCAGGCCGTCACCTGCGTGGAAAATCATGACATCGTGAAAGTTGGTGCCGACCCGCGCATCCCCACTCTTGCCGACAGCTCGGATCATC
This sequence comes from Candidatus Udaeobacter sp., assembly GCA_035511855.1. Classification (GTDB taxonomy): domain Bacteria; phylum Acidobacteriota; class Terriglobia; order Acidiferrales; family UBA7541; genus Acidiferrum. Next base: position 62,118 of record DATKEV010000171.1, on the reverse strand, counting down.
GTTCTTGGTATGCGCGCAGCCGCTCGCGTTTCGCCACAGGACTGCTCCTTACCGCTCCCGGAATTCCCCAGCTCTTCATGGGCCAGGAATTTCTCGAAAAAAACCAATGGAGTTGGCATCCCAACTCGCCAAACCCACTTTCCTGGGCCGGACTGAACGCCGGAACCGATCCCGCCATGGTGAACCATTTGCGTTTCACCCAGGACCTGATCCACCTGCGCTGGAATGAGCCCGCTCTGCGCGGAGAAAGCGTCAATCCCTTCCACGTTCACAATCAGAACCGAGTCATCGCCTTTCACCGCTGGCTCGAGGGCGCGGGGCAGGACGTCATTGTCGTTGCCACGCTCGCCGAATCCACCTGGTTCGGCTACGCCATCGGCTTCCCCTTCCCCGGCCGCTGGACGGAAGCCTTCAACAGCGACGTCTACGACAATTTTCCCAATCCCATCGCTGCAGGCAACGGCGGAGCCATCTCCGCCTCCGGCCCCCCGCTCCACGGATTGCCGGCCTCCGCCAACATCATCATCCCCGCCAACGGCTTCGTCGTATTCACTCGCGATTAAGCGCCGCAACACACGCTCACCACTCTGGAGGAACTATTCCTATCGAACTTTGACCGGCCAAGTTCGAGCGGGGGCCCACGCGACCGTTAGCGTTCCAACAGAGGCGAGCCAGAAGTATGGATTGTAAATCCAAGTCGTCATCACCCTTATGTCTAGCGCGGAACCGCCGGCCAAGCCCTCAATGAAATACCGGATAGATAATTCCTTTGATAAATAAAAATGCTGTGCCTGTCAGAACAGCTTTTAGAATCCACGGGTGTTATTGTTAACTAGAAATCCCACGAAGCAGGTCTCCTCCCATTCCGGAACTTATGCCCGGTCATGCGGCTCTCCGCACAGCTTTGGGCCGGGGACTCGATACGGTAGAGTGGAGAGCCACTCCACCACTCGATTTCATGACTGCGCTTCTCCCATCTCTCGTCATCCTCGGACGGCCCAACGTGGGCAAGTCCACGCTATTCAATCGCTTGACCGGAACGCGCCGCTCCATCGTCACCAACGAGCCCGGCATCACCCGTGACCGCATCTACGGCAAAGCCGAGTGGCGCGGCCGCGTGCTCGAAGTCGTCGACACGGGCGGCATCGTCCCTGACGATAAAGCCGTCATCCCGAAGGAAATACTTCGGCAAGCACGAGTGGCCATCGACAAAGCGGCGCTGCTTGTTCTGGTCGTCGATTCACAGGCTGGCCTCACGCCGCTCGACGAAGAGCTGGCGCGCATGCTGCGCACGATCGGCAAGCCGTTTGTGATTGCGGTCAACAAAGTCGACGCCATGTCGCAAGAGTCCAACGCCGCCGTTTTTCATCGCATCGGCGTTCCGGTCTTCCCTATTGCCGCCGAGCACGGTACCGGTGTCGACGATCTTCTCGACGCCGCCCTCGCGGAAGTGCGCGTCGTCACGTCTGCCGAAGAAGAAAAGCACCCCGACATCATCGAAGTCGCTATCATCGGCCGCCCCAACGTCGGCAAATCCACGTTGCTGAATCGCCTGGCCGGCGAGGAACGTTCCATCGTCTCTCCCACTCCCGGCACCACGATGGACAACGTGGACACGGAAATTTCGCGCGAGGGCCGCGACTACCGCTTCGTGGATACGGCGGGAATTCGCCGCAAGGGAAAGACCACGCTGGTCGCGGAAAAACTCAGCGTGGTAATGGCCCGCCGTGGCCTGGAGCGCTGCGACGTCGCGCTGCTGGTCGTCGATGGCGAGCAAGGCGTAACGCAAGGCGACGCGCAAATCGCCAGCTACGCCGAAGAGTCCGGCCGCTCCGTCGTCATCGTCATCAACAAATGGGATCTCGCGGTCGTTGCGGCACGCGAGGCCGCGTCACGCGATGCGGCCACGGCGAAAGGCAAATCCCGGCGCGCTCCCGGCGAACGGCACAAACCGGAAAACTTCGATGCCGGGCAGTTGATGTTCGACTACGAAAAAATGATTCGCGGCAAATTGAAATTTCTGAGCTACGCGCCTATCGTCTTTCTCTCCGCGAAAACCGGCGAGCGCGCCGATAAACTTTTCCCGCTGATCAATCAGTGCTGGGAAGCGCGGCGCCGCCGCATTCCCACTCCGGTTCTCAACAATTGGCTCAAGGAAGAAGTTGACCTCCAGCGCGGTACTACGCCCAAAGCGCGCCCCGTGCGCATCTACTACATCACGCAGGCGAAAACCGCTCCGCCCACATTTCTCATCTTCACGAATCAGAAAGCCCCTTTGCACTTCAGTTACGAGCGCTTCCTCGAGAATCAGTTGCGCGCCAAATTCGATTTCGCCGGCACGCCCGTCCGCTTCGTCCAGCGCCTCCGCAAACGCGACCGCAAATCCCCCAATAGTGACGAATGATCGCCAGCCACTACATTAGCGCGCAGCAAACTGCTACGATAGCGGCGTCCCTTCCGGCAGGATCGCAACATGCCAAGCAACGGAATAGCCACGCAAACCGCCGCCGAAAAAGGCCTCTACACCATCGGCCACGTTGCGCGTCTCGCGGCATTGAAACCTTTCGTGCTGCGCTACTGGGAGACTGAATTCCCCATGCTCCAGCCGCGGAAAGGCTCCGGTGGCCGCCGCCTCTACCGCCAGGAAGATGTGGACTTGGTCTTCCGCATCAAGCGGCTTCTTTACGACGAAGGATTCACGATTGCTGGCGCCCGTCGCTTCCTCAGGGGACACGCGAGCGAAGCGGAAAACGAAGTCGCGCATTCTGTTTCGGCCCCCGAAAGTTCAGCGCAACTCCTGAACCGCAAGATGCTGCTGGATCTGCGCGATACGCTGCAAGCTTTCTTGACGCTTCTCGAAAGGCGGTGATAGCCTTGTGGATGCAGAATGCTACTGCGATTCGGCCCTCCCAGTTTCCCGCCGCATCGTCGTCAGCTTAACGGTCGGGACGTAGCGCAGCCTGGTAGCGCGCACGCTTGGGGTGCGTGAGGTCGCTGGTTCAAATCCAGTCGTCCCGACCATTTTTTCGGCCACGGAACGCCGCCTCGCACTCCCGCCGACGGAAAGCCGCGCACGCTGACTTTCTTGGGAAAGTGAAGCAATGGAATTTTTAGAACTATGCCGCATATTCTTCTGACGAACGATGATGGGTATCAGGCCGAGGGACTGCGGGCGCTGGCGGCGGCGCTGGAAGATTTTGCGACGGTGAGTATTGTGGCGCCGAGTTTGGAGCGCAGCGGGGCGGCGCAGTCGCTGACATTGCGGCAGCCGATCGTGTGCAACCAGATCGCGGAGAGAGAATGGGCGATTGACGGGACGCCGGCGGATTGCGTGATCGTTGCGCTGCACAAACTTTTGCCGGAAAAACCGGACATAGTGATTTCCGGAATCAATCACGGCGCGAATCTCGGGGAAAACGTCTATTACTCGGGCACCGTGGGCGCGGCGCGCGAAGGCGCTCTGCACCACATTCCGTCGGTGGCGATGTCGCTGTGCTCGAAAAAAACAGAAGTGAAATTTGAAAATTCCGCAAGCGTAGCGCACACCACCGCGGAATTGATTTTGAAAGAAGGCTTGCCGGACCAGGTGCTGCTTAACGTAAACGTGCCGGAGCCGTGGAACGGAAAAGTAAAATTCACGCGGCAGTCGCAAAAAATCACGCGCAACCAGCTGAGCGAAGGCAAAGATCCGCGCGGCCACAGCTACTTCTGGCTGTACGAACAGAAACTCGACAAAAATGTCGAGCCGGACACGGATTACGCGGCGATTTTTTCCGGCGCCGTCTCCATCACGCCACTGCATCTCGATCCCACGCACACTGAATCGCTCAATCACCTCTCGCACTGGGCAAAATCCATCACAGCCGCATTTCAAAAGTAGAGTGCCGAATAGGGGCGCAGCATGCTGCGCCCCTACAAAGAAAGGATGCGCCCCGCTAGTTGGATTTCGCTGCGGCTGGAGCGATGAGCGGAATGTTATTTTTGTGCATGGCGTCGTTGAGCGCGGGTACATCTTGCGAAAGCACCTCGCGCCACTTCGAAAGCTGCGATTCGAGCTGGAGGTCGAGCTCGGCGTAGACGGCGAGTTCGCTTTCGGTGGGCTCGGCATCGGCGCTGTCGACGGCCTGGTTCAGGTAGCCGAGCTTGCTGTTTAATTTTGTCGGGTAGTTCAATTCATCCTCACTGGCTTTCGAATTGACCTGGATAAGTTCCTCCTCGATGGCGCTGACTTTCTTGCGCAAATCCGCGGAAGTGGCGACCAGCGTTTTCTCCGGATCGTTCGAACCGAGACGCTTCTCAAGCGCCTGGAGCTGCGCGCGGAGATCGCGAATCGCAAGGATGGCTTTGTTCATTTCGTCCTGGCGGTCGCGTAGCCTCAGCATCAGGTCAAATTGTTTGCGCAAATCTCCCGCGGAAGTTTTCACGCGGGAATCCATTTTCACTTCGAATGATGCCGTGGAGCTTTTCCCGGCCACAGTTAGCCGCACCCGGTATTCCCCGGGCAGGACCAACGGGCCGGTGGGATCGCCTTCGTCGTAGATGGCTGCCGGGATTTTCTTGGGCGATTCGAATCGCAAGTCCCAGGTGAATTCGTTCAAGCCCGCTTTCGCGGGAATGTGCTCTTCGGCTTCGTCTCTTTCCCACTCGTCGGAGGCAACTTCTTTTTTCTTTTCTTCGCTGGAGAAGGCGCGGATGACTTTTCCATCGGCATCGAGCAATTCCAGTTTGACCGGATCTTTGGGCTCTTCCTTCAAATAGTAGTAGAGCATTGCGCCATCGGGGGGATTCTCGCCGATGGCGTAGCGGCGGCGGCGCGTGTGGCCCGAGCGCGTTCGAATGGCCGTGCGTGGAGTGAAAAGATGCGCGTCTTCGGTGGCGACTGCGGTGTTTGCTTGGCGAAGCGGGCTCAAATCATCGAGCACCCAGAACGCGCGCCCGTGCGTGGCGACGACCAGATCGTCGCCATGGATGATGAGGTCGTGGACCGGAGTCGTCGGCAGATTGAGTTGCAACGCTTGCCAGTGCGCGCCGTCGTCGAAGGAAACCCAGATGCCGGTTTCCGTTCCGGCGTAGAGCAGACCTTTGCGCGCGGGATCTTCGCGGACGGCGTGAACATAGGAACCATCGGGCAAGCCGGTGGTGACGGGCGTCCATGACTTGCCAAAATCGGTGGTCTTGAAAATGTATGGTTTGAAATTGTCGAGTCTGTGGGCGTCAATCGCGGCGTAGGCGGTACCCGCTTCGAAAGGTGAGGGCTCGATCAAACTGATCATGGCCCAGTCGGGAAAACCCTTCGGAGTGACATTGTTCCAGGTCTTGCCGTCGTCACGAGTCAGCTGAATCAGGCCGTCATCCGTGCCGACCCAGATCAGACCCTTTTGCTTGGGCGATTCCGCAGTGGTGAAAATCAAATCGTAGAACTCGATGCTGGCCTGATCTTTGGTGATGGGGCCGCCGGAGTCCTGCTGCTTTGATTTGTCGTTGCGGGTAAGGTCAGGGCTGATGGTTTCCCAAGAGTGGCCACTGTCTCTCGAACGGAAGAGAAATTGAGAAGAGTGATAAAGAACATTGGGATCGTTGGGAGAAAAAACAATCGGCATGGTCCAGGTGTATCGATATTTTTGCGCGGCCGCGTTGTAGCCGTCGGGATCTAGCGGCCACTGCTGAATGTTTTGCGTTTGATTGGTGCGGCGGTCGAGGCGCGTGATGTAGCCGAAATAGGAGCCGGCATAAACGATGTGCGAATCGCGCGGGTCGACAGCAACGTAGCCGCTCTCACCACCGCCAACGGCGTCCCAATCGGCCCGGTCGATGTAGCCACGGTCGCTGGAGGTGGCGATACCGACGGAAGAATTGTCTTGCTGGGCGCCATAGACGCGATACGGAAAATCGTTGTCCGCGGTGACGTGATAGAACTGGGCTGTCGGTTGATTGGCTTGCGTGGACCAATTCTTTCCGCCGTCGATGGAGATAGTCGCGCCACCGTCGTTGCCGTTAATGAGGCGATTGGGGTTATTGGAATCGATCCACAAAGCGTGATGATCGCCGTGGGGCGCGTTAAGGCGTTCGAACGATTTGCCGCCGTCGTTCGAACGGAAGAGGCCGGTGTTCGCGATGTAGAGTTTGTTGGAATCTTTGGGATCGGCCCAGAGGTGGGTGAAATACCAAGCGCGCTGGCGGAAGCGGTGATCGTCGTTGACGAGAGTCCAGTTTGTGCCACCGTCTTCGCTACGGTAGAGGCCGCCTTTGTTGGCTTCGATGAGCGTGTAGACGACATTCGAGTCGGCTCCGGAAACGGCCACGCCGATTTTTCCGAGCGGACCATCGGGCATGCCGTTGCTTTCGACGCGCTTCCAGGTGGCGCCGTCGTCGTTCGAACGGTAGAGACCGTCCTTGGCGCCGCCGCTGTTGAGCGTCCAGGGCGTACGGTAGCCTTCCCACATGGCGGCGAAGAGGACGTGAGCATTCTGAGGATCGAAGACGATGTCGATGCCGCCGGTGCGGTCGTCGAGATAGAGAACCTTTTCCCAGGTCTTGCCGCCATCGCGCGTACGGAAAATACCGCGCTCGGTGTTTGCACCGTAAGCGTGGCCGAGGGCCGCGACGAAGGCGACGTCGGGATTGCTGGGGTGGACGATGACCGCGCCAATGTGGCGCGTGTCTTTGAGACCGATGTTGGTCCAGGTTTTTCCGCCGTCGTTCGAACGGTAGACGCCATCACCGAAGGAAATGTTGCCGCGGATGCAGGCCTCGCCGGTGCCGACATAAATCACGTTGGGATCGGAATCAGAAATGGCAATGCTGCCGATGGAAGAAGTCGTCTGCTTATCGAAGAGGGCATCCCAGGAAACGCCGCCGTCAGTGGTTTTCCAAACGCCGCCGGCCACCGCACCGAAGTAGTAGGTGTTGGGCTGGCTGGGCACACCGGCAACCGCGAGAACGCGGCCACCGCGAAAAGGGCCGATGAGGCGCCACTTCATCCCGCCATAGGTCTTGGGGTCGATCTGTTGAGCGTTCGCCGCGGCGGCAATCACAAAAAGGAAAACCAAAGAAAAAATGCTGGCATAAAGGGGCTGGCGAGACAATTTCACAGAATCCTCCGGTGACAAGAGCGCAAAAGCCAGAATCGTACAGCTTCCTGTACTCGGACGGAAGAGTTTTTCGTTGGGGAAGTCTGAAGCAACGTCCGGCTGATGCGGTTCGAGCGTGCTGTCCTTTGGGGCAGCTTGCGCCTTGCTGTACGTCTGTACTATGGCCAGCGGGCTCGCCGGCTGCAAAAATAAGACCTCTTTGTGCTGTCGCGTGGGGGCTCTCCGCAGCCCGAGCTTTTCTGGGGATAGATCGACCCGCGGCGCACGAGGGACAATCCTATTGTGGCTTCCGCAACGGACAACCGTCATTCTACCGCCTCGCCGCCAGCGAGCTCTTCGACAACGCTTAGGGCAAGCGCTCAGGCCTCTATAATGAAGAATCCAATAGCTCACGAAGTGTCGGTGATCGCTACCGGCGCGCGCCCAGGAGAAAACAGCGGCCAGCGGAAGCTGTTCATGGAAGAGGCAAGCACGGTTCTGGCTTTTGAGAATGGCGGGATGATTCGGCTCTCCGCAGCGGTGGCTGTCGGACAATTGCTCTTTCTGACCAACAAGGGAACCAGGCGCGAAGTCGTGGCGCAGGTGAAGCGCAAGCGGGACTTCCGGCCCACGAGTTGTTACGTCGAGGTGGAATTCAGCGAACCCTCGGCCGGATTCTGGGGCATCGAGTTTCCGGAAATGCCGGAACTTCCGCCGGCAAACGCGCCGCAAGCCATCGCTGACCAAGCAAGCGCGCCGGCCCGCGCTCCCAGCGCACACGAAGTCACGGCGTTGAGGCGGGAAGTCGAGGCGCTGCGCGAGCAACTAAAATTGTGGAACGCGGTGACTCCCGATGTTCCCACAAGCGCCGCCGCTACTGCTCCTCGTGAGTCCGCCGGACTGCCGGTAGACCGCGCTGAGACCTCATCTTCCGAAGAAGATCTCCTGCCGAAGCCGGCGCTCGACTTTGAGGAGGCACAAGCATTAGCCGAGCGCCGTTCGAAACCAAAGCAGAAAGCTTCCACGAGCCGGCGACCGGGAGCGCTGCGCATCGGTCTACTTTCCGCAGCGCTATTGCTCGTTGCGGGGGGCGCAGCGTGGTACCAGCATCGGCTATCGTGGCAACCTCAGCCGAAGAAATTTTCTTCCGGCGTGGCCTCAAGCATCGCCGCTCCCCCTGGTCCGGCCGAGAGCTCGGCGCTTCAGAAGGCGGCGGACGCACATTCCAATTCCAGCACGACAACACGGGCCAGCGCCGTCGCTGCGCCCAAGCCGAGCGCCGCTTCGCATGACCAGGCAGGACCCGCGCCTGCGGGAGGGGCCGTACCTTCCACACTCGCCGTACCCGCGCCACCCGCACCTGGCGAGATGGCGACCGATGCGGCGGTGGTCCAGGAAAAATCAGCGGCCGGCGCCTCCGCCGCAAAGCGCGCCGTGCGGCGTCCATCGAGCGAAGCCGCATCAGAACCGGCGGCGGCTTCTTTGGATGAAGCACCTATCGTCCCCCCGAAACTGATCAACTCGGTCCGTGCGATTGCTCCGCCGGATGCCCTGCGGGATTTTGTTACCGGCAACGTGACGCTGGACGCCGTCGTGGATCCCACAGGACAGGTGAAATCGATCAAGGTGCTTTCAGGACCGGCTTCTTTTCACACCGCCGCTATGGACGCCCTCAAGCAGTACCGCTACGAGCCTGCCACACAGCTTGGCAGGCCGGTGGCGGCACACATTACCGTCACCATCAATTTCTGGTTCGAGCCGTAACCCGCCCGCTGGATGCCGAGCGCATCCGCTCACCTACCGACGACCGGCATTTATCAACCATAATCCAGTCGGGTCCAGGGAGCCGAAATTGTTGTGAAATCATGTGCCCGAGTCTGTGCAGAAAATGGGGTTCGTGGAGGGCCCGCGCGGACGCACAAAGGGCCAAGCGGAGACTGGCGCACAACTTCGCTGGAGAAGAGCATTTGATAAGATGCTTGCGCGATGAGCGGGCAGAAAACATACGACGTGGCGGTGGTTGGCGCGGGCGTTTTTGGCGCGTGGACGGCGTGGCATCTGGCGCAGCGCGGCGAGCGAGTGGTACTGCTGGATGCTTATGGGCCGGCACACTCGAGGGCCAGCTCGGGTGGCGAAACGCGCATCATTCGAATGGGCTATGGAGCGGATGAACTGTACACGCGATGGTCGCAGCAGTCGCTGGCGCAGTGGCAAGAGTTCTTTGCCGCGAAGAAGCAGCCACTTTTTCTAGAGACTGGCGTGCTGTGGATGGGCGGCGGCACGGATCGGCGATTGCGGGAAACTGCCGCGACGCTGAAGCGCTGCGGTGTTCTGTTTGAAGAACTAGATCGTCCCGCACTTGAAAAGCGGTATACGCAAATCGGGTTTGAGGGCATCGCGCAAGCAATTCTTGAGCCCGGGAGCGGCGTGCTGATGGCGCGACGGGCGGTGGTGGCGGTGGTCGAGGATGCCGTGCGGCTGGGCGCCGAATATCGTTGCGCACAGGCGATGAACCCGCGAGAGGCGGGCCGCGTGGAATCTATCACGACGAGCCAGGGCGAACGGATCGTTGCGGGAGAATTCGTGTTCGCCTGCGGGCCGTGGTTCGCGAAAGTTTTTCCGGACGTTTTGGGCGCGCGGATTTTTCCTTCGCGGCAGGAAGTATTTTTCTTTGGAATGCCCGCGGGAGACTCGCGGTTTGCGCCTCCGGAGCTGCCGACGTGGCTGTTCCAGGAAGACCTGGTTTATGGCATGCCGGATATCGAGAGCCGGGGGCTGAAGATTGCGTTCGATCATCACGGCGAGCGGGTGGATCCGGATACGCAGTCGAGGATAGTGTCAACCGAGGTGGCGGAGAAGGCCCGAAAATACGTGGCGCGGCGTTTCCCGGCGCTGCGGGATGCGCCGATTGTGGAAACGCGCGTGTGCCAATATGAAAACACGTCGAGCGGGGATTTTCTGATTGACCGGCATCCCGACTTGGAAAACGTGTGGTTCGTTGGCGGCGGCTCGGGGCATGGATTCAAGCACGGGCCTGCGGTTGGCGAGTACATCGCGGGACAACTGCTGGACGGAGCGCCGGCGGAACCGAGATTTTCACTAGAGACAAAGGCCACAACGCAGAACCGGGCGGTATACTGATGGCCCGCCCCAGGACCGTTAACTTGCGGAAACTTTTGGCTTTGGGATGCGTCTCTTATAGACGGGGTGGTGTTTTTCACCGCATTTCCGGCCCACCGCAGTGCAGAATCTTAAGGTTAGAAAGCAGGGGGAAAGATGGAATTGAGAATGTACCGCGCGGCACGGGCACTGGCTTTTTTCGCCGTTCTGATTTCATTGTGTGCTACGGCGGCGAACGCCGGGCCTGCCGGCGCCTCCGAATTCAAAATTCCGGTGGAGTATTACAAGTTGCCGAACGGATTGAGAGTCGTGCTTTCTCCGGACCACACGGCGCCGACGATTTGCGTGGGGGTGTATTACCGGATTGGATTCCGTATCGAGCCCAAAGACCGCACCGGTTTCGCACACTTGTTCGAGCACATGATGTTCCAAGGCTCGCAGAACCTGGGAAAGATGGAGTTCATCAAGCTGGTGCAGAAGAACGGCGGAGTCTTGAACGGGTCCACGCGGTTCGACTTCACGAACTATTTCGAGACGCTGCCGTCGAACAAGCTGGAGACGGCACTGTGGGCGGAAGCGGACCGCATGGGCGGGCTGGCGGTGACGGAAGAAAATTTGAAGAACCAACAAGGCGTCGTGGGAAACGAAGTGAAGGTGAACGTGCTGAACCGCGCCTACGGCGGGTTTCCGTGGCTGGATATGCCGCAATACGCGAACACCAACTGGTACAACGCGCACAATTTCTATGGCGATTTGAAGGATATTGAATCCGCCACGCTTCCCGATGTGCAGGCGTTTTTCAAGACGTATTACGCGCCGAACAACGCGGCGCTGGCGATTGTCGGTGACTTCGAGCCGGCGGAAGCGAAAAAGATGGTGGAGAAATATTTCGCGGGGTTGAAGCGCTCGGACGTTCCGCCCCAGCCGGACCTAACCGAGCCACGCCAGGAAAAGGAGAGGCATGCGAATAAGAACGATGCTCTGGCGAAACGTCCGGCGATTGCGCTCGCCTATCACGTTCCGGACCGGAACACGCCGGAGTATTACGCGATGGGGCTTCTAGATGAATTGCTGATCGAAAGCGACGACAGCTTGCTGCATCAGGAATTGGTGCAGAAGCGCGGGATCACCGGAGACGTGCAGGGAGGGATCAACCTGCTGGGGAATCCGTGGAATTATCGGGGGCCCATGCTGCTCATCATCAGCATGATTTACGATCCGGCGACCAGCCCGGACGCGATTGTGCAGGCCATCGACGGACAGATTGAGCCGCTGCGGACGAAACCCCTCGATCAGAAGGCACTGGATCGCGCGATTGTGAAACTGCGATCGGATCTGTATGACACGCTGGGTTCGCGGAATGGCTTTGGGCTCGCTGATCTGCTGGCGAGCTTCGCGCTGTTTGACGACAATCCGGCGCGGGTGAACGCACTGGTTGGCGAATATGAAAAGGTCACGCCGGAATTGCTCCAGAGAACGGCGCTGGAGTACCTGCGGCCGGAAAACAGGACGGTTCTGAATATCAAACCCGTCGAACAGGCGCCGGCAGCGGCTGCACCGGAAAAGAACCAGTAAAGGGGAGAGGAAGCGATGATTCGAACGAAGAGGCAAAGAGTCTTTCTGGTTCTGGCCATGTTCATGCTAGTGAGCGCACCTACGTTTGCGCAAAAGCAAGAGCCGCCGACGGGCGGTTCGCCGAAAGCGTTCACGCTGCCGATGCACGAAACGTACGTGCTGGCCAATGGGATAAAGGTCACGCTGGTGCCGTACGGAAACATTCCGAAGGTGACTATCAACGTGACGCTGCGAACAGGGAATTTGAACGAGCCGAAAGAATTGCTGGGCATTGCAGACATTACGGGCGAGCTGTTGAAGGAGGGAACGACTTCCATGAGCGCGAAGGCGCTGGCTGAAGCAGCCGCGCGCATGGGCAGCACGCTCGGGGTGGGAACCGGCGCGGATGAGACCACGCTAGATCTGGATGTGCTGTCGGAGTCCGCAGCGGACGCAGTGAAGCTGCTGGCGGACGTGGCGCAGCACCCGGTGTGGCCAGAATCAGAATTGCCGCGGTTGAAGGCGGACTTGCAGCGCAACATCGCGGTGGCGAAATCGCAGCCGGGGCAGATCGCGCTGGCGCGCTTCCGGAAACTGCTCTATGGCGAGCATCCGTACGGGTCGGTCCTGCCGACAGAGGAAAGCGTCAACAAAATAACGATTGAGGACGCGAAGAAGTTTTATGCGGCTAACTACGGCGCGGAGCGGGCGCACCTTTATGTTGCGGGGAAGTTTGATACCGCGGCGGTGAAAAAAGCGATCGCGGACGGGTTCTCGGGATGGGCCAAGGGTCCGGCCGCAGCGCAGAACGTGCCGAAGCCGAAAGCGCAGCGCTTGCTGGACGTGACGGACCGGCCAAATGCGCCGCAGTCCACGCTGTACGTCGGGCTGCCGGTGGCGGACTCGAGCAGCGCCGACACGATTCCGCTGGCGGTCATGAACACGCTGCTGGGCGGATCGTTTGCGTCACGCATTACTTCGAACATCCGCGAGCAGAAGGGCTACACCTATTCGCCGAGCAGCCAGATTTCGCGACGCTACCACGATGCCTATTGGGCGGAAGTGGCGGACGTGACGACGGCGGCCACGGGAGCTTCGCTGAAGGAGATTTTCGGGGAAATTGAACGGCTGCAGAAGGAAGCGCCACCAGCGGCGGAGTTGAAGGACATCCAGAGCTTCCTCTCAGGGCTTTTCGTGATCCAGAATTCGACGCGAGGAGCGCTGATCGGGCAACTGCGGTATGTGGATCTGCAGGGGCTCGGTGAAGAATACTTGAAGACGTACGTGCAGAAGGTGAATGCGGTTACTCCGGCGGAAGTGCAAGCGATGACCGCGAAATACATCAAACCAGAGGAGATGACGATTGTCGTCGTAGGGGACAGAGCGAAGATCACCGAGCAGCTTGCGCCTTACGCTGCGATGGCGGACGCGAAAAAATAGTTCAGGCAACCCGCGGCGATCAGAGTTTCGGGTTACGGCGACGGGGATTCAGCGCGGCGGCACCGCGCTTAACCCGCCGCGCTTTTTCTGCGTAGAGATGGCGGTCCGCTTCGGAGAGCAGCTTCTCGATACGTTCGCCGTCACCGCGATACACAGAAATACCAATGCTCGCCGAGAGCGACGGCTGTTCGTGGTCAGTGGCCATGACTTCGCGGATGCGGCCGGCGACATAGCGCGCTTCTTCCTCCTCCGTTTCAGGCAAAACCAGAGCAAATTCGTCGCCGCCGTAGCGGGCAGCAGTGTCGATAGCGCGACAGTGGATGCGCAGAATGTCGGCGAGGCGGCAGATGGCACGACTGCCGACAAGGTGGCCGTATTTGTCGTTGACTTTCTTCAGGCCATCGAGGTCGAGAAGGAGCACGGCGAAAGGGCGGCCGCTACGGTTGGTGCGTTCGGTCTCGTTCTCGAGGACGTCGAGGAGGCGGCGGTAGTTCGCAAGGCCGGTGAGCGGATCGCTGACGGCGAGATGGCGAACCTGCTCGAAGAGGCGCGAGTTGTCAAGAAGCGCGCCGCCAAGGGCGACGGTGTAACTCATCACCACGAGTCCCTGGGCGAAGACGAAGGGCGCGTCGAGCAAGCGCTCCGATTGCGCGGCAGAGAGCTGAGCGGCGACGTTTAACCAGATGGCGGCGTAAATTGTGCGATCAAAGGCCGAATCCTCGCTGGCTAGCCGGCGGCGATACCAGATCAAACTGACCAAGAAGATGAGCCCGGGGAGGAGTTGCTGGGGAATCGGGAAGAATGCGCCCGGGTGCGGGGAGACTTCCGGAGGCAAGCGGCGGAGGGCGACGGCCAGGACGTAGGTGAGAGCGATAACCGTCAGCAGCGCGCCAGCGATTTCCTGGCGCGGATGGCGGGAACGCGGGAGGAATCGCTCAACGAGCAGAGCAACGATGAGCAACAGCGCCAAAACGATTCGACCGAGCCACCAGGCGATGGGCGCCCAAAGGAGCCGCAGCGGCGCATCCGGCAGAAACTGAAAAAAAAGGACACTTGTGGCCGTGAGCAGGGCTCCAGAAAGAAGGAATCCGGCACCAAGGATCAAGGAAATGCGATCCTGAGTACCCTGGAAACGAACAAGGGTTACAGCAGCGAAGACAAAAGCCAGCAAGCCGCTGATGACCTGCAAGTAGCCTTGCAGGAGGGTGTCGGGCTCTACAGAAATGCGGCGTAGCCAATAAGCGGCGAGGAGCAGAAAAAGAAATCCGCCAATATGCGCGAAGAAGACAATGCTGGGACTGCGTCGGATGGTGATGGTGGTCTCGCGCATGGTTCTGGTTCCCGACCGGATTTATGGTTCCGAGCGGGCCCCCTAATAATTAGACTACTTTTGCGGACAATGCGTTGCCGACTAAGCACGACCGAAGTTAGCCAAGAGATACCGGGCCGCGGATATCAGAACCTGTACGAGAGTTCAGGGCAGAGAGGCACGGTTGAGCGGTCATTTCGCAAAAGCATGCGCGGACGAATTTTTGGTGTTGCGGATGAGGAGAGATTTGCGCACACTGCTGTATTGAAACGATTGAATAAAGGGTGCCGGGTGCCGGGTGCGAGCTCGGGCGGGGGCCTGTCCGCCGGAAACGGAAATTGCGCGGCCAGGAAGTCCGTTGGGATGGAATCGTAACTCCTCTGCAAAAAGGAGAGGTGCTTGACCGAAGAATCCACGGCCGATTCCGGCCCGCGATTACGGCGGACTCTTACGCTCTGGGACCTGATCCTCTATGGGGTGATCGTGATTCAGCCGGTGGCGCCGATGTCTTCCTTCGGCGCGCTCAGCGATCGCGGACATGGCCACGTAGTCACGGCCATCCTCCTCGCCATGGTGGGCATGCTCTTCACGGGGATCAGCTATGGCCGCATGGCACGAGCCTATCCCAGCGCCGGATCCGCTTTCACGTACGTAGCCCAGGAGATCCATCCGGCGGCCGGCTACGTAACGGGATGGAGCATGGTGATGGACTACATGCTCAATCCGCTTATCTGCACGATTTGGTGTGCACAGCAAGCCCACGACTTTGCTTCCGGTCTTCCCGTCTGGGGATGGCAGATCTTCTTCGCCGGTGTTTTTACGCTGCTGAATATACGCGGCGTTAAAACGTCCGCGCGAGTGAATGCCGGCATGGCTGCGGGGATGAGCGCGGTTATCGTGATCGTCTTCGTGGCCGCGGCTCGTTACATTCTTGGCCACCCACACGATGACCCAATCTTCTTCACCCGGCCGCTCTACGATCCCCAAACATTCACGTATACGCGGCTCTTCGGATGCACATCGATCGCCGTTCTAACCTACATAGGCTTCGATGGCATTTCCACGCTGTCCGAGGAAGCCGAAAACCCGCGGCGAAATATCATGCTGGCCACCGTGCTGACCTGCGTGGTGATCGGTCTGCTCTCCGCCGTGGAAGTTTACGTGGCACAACTGATCTGGCCCGCCTCCGAGCCGTTTCAGAATCCCGATACAGCTTACGTCTTCGTAGCTGCGCGCGCGTGGCTGCCGCTTTTCAAAATTGTCGGCGTCACGCTTATCGTCGCAAACTTTGGCTCGGGCCTGGGCGCGCAACTGGGCGCCGCACGCCTGCTCTATGGCATGGGCCGGAGCAATGCTCTGCCCAAGTCCTTCTTTGGAGCCGTTGATCCCAAGCATCACATCCCGCGAAACAGCGTGCTTTTCGTGGGCACAATCGTTCTTGTCGGTTCGTTCTTTCTCACCTACGAACGCGGATTGAACCTGTTGAATTTCGGCGCCTTGATCGCCTTTATGGGAGTGAACCTGGCGGCCTTGTTGCGCTATTACGTTCGTAGTCCGCAAAAGCAACTGGGCAATTTGATCCCGCCAATTCTAGGTTTTCTGATCTGCCTCGGCTTGTGGCTAAGCCTCGATCACACGGCCCAGATCATCGGCGCCATCTGGATGATCACGGGGATTGCCTTCGGGGTGTGGAAGACCCGGGGCTTCCGGGAGCAGCTTTCATTTGAGGTGCCCGCGGAATAAGGACTCGGCCGCGGAACGGCCATTGCATATCTGATGGCTCTGGAAGGATGATGATGCTATCGGAGACGCAACTTCTGGTGAAAAGGGCAAGCGGCAAGAACCTCACCATAACCATGCGGGATGTCGCCAAGGGCAGCGGCTTTTCACCGGCAACAGTTTCCATCGTCCTGAACAATGCGCCGCTGGCGCGCTACATTGCCCCGACCACGAAAAAACGAATCGAAGAAGTGGCGAAAAAGCTGGGGTACCGGCCGAACGCCATGGCACGTTTTTTGCGAAGCAAGCGAAGCCACAGCGTTGGCGTGATGTTCGTCGATATCACCGACCCCTTCTGCACACCGGTGTTGCGCGGCATCGAAAATGCCCTCTATCAGTCCTCGTACGTGCCGATTTTTGCCGACGCGCATAACCAGAGGAACCGCTTTGAACGCTACCTGGAGATGCTGCTCGATCATCACGTGGAAGCATTGATCGTTGTTGCCAACTGGCTGTTCGTGGATATTCACCTGCTCGCCGATGTCAGCAAACGGAACATACCTGCTGCAACCATCGGATGGGAAATGCCCGGCGACACGGTCAGCTCCGTCATGGTGGATAACGAGGTGGGCGGGCGGCTTGCCCTGGAGCATCTTCACCATCTCGGGCACCGCAAAATCGCGTTCATCCGTGGGCCAAAGATGCTGATTGACACTGCACCGAGATGGAAGGGCATCCAAAGATTTGCCCACTCGGCCGGACTGGAGATCGATCCGTCGCTCACTTTGCAGCTTCCGGACTCTTTCGACCCGAATTCCGGTTTCGAAGGTGGGTACCGGTTCACCGAGGAATTGTTGCAGCGGAAGAAGCGCTTCACGGCGCTGATGGCGTTCGATGACTTGACGGCGCTAGGCGCTGTTCGCGCGCTGACCAAGGCTGGAGTGAAGGTGCCTGAACACTGCTCGGTGGTCGGTTTCGATGATGTGCCGCTTTCCTCTCTGGCTGCCCCGGCCCTGACGACGGTGAGACAACCGCTCGAAGCCATGGGCGATCTAGCTGTAAACCTGGTGATGGAGGGCGTAAACGCCGGACTGGAGAAGCGAGATTGGAACATCTCGCGCCATAAGATGAATCCGGAATTGGTCATCCGAGATTCTACCCGGGCCGCAGCGCTTACGGGGTCGGATGACTAATCTGTCCCGCCGCGGACGGGCGCGCATCGCGAGGGACAACAAAGGCTCGGATCGAATCCGTGCCTTTTCTTTTACCCACTTGGCCGAACCCGCCGAATGCCGTCATCTAACCGCGGGCAGAAAGACACGCGGCGCTGAAAATAATTCGACGTTAGAAAGTTCCGTCGTCTCGTGAACACTCTCGAAACGTCCCTTCTCTCCTCCGCTGCTTTCAAAAGTCAGAAGGTACTGGTTGTTGAGGTGGGTGGTGATCTCGTCTAGATACGGCTTGAAGGTGACCGCCGGTGCAGTACCGAGATAATAGGATTCAGCGCCTGTTTCTTCCGCCAGTCGGCTGAGATTCATCTGCCCTCTCCAGGCAAGAAAGGAATTCCGCGACCTGTGCCTAGCGTCCGGAGCAAAGATGGACCAGACGTTGATGTTTTGTTTCTGAGCATGTTCGGTCACCGTATCCAGGTCCGGGCTGGTCGGCCCGAAATCTCCGCGAAAGTAGTCAATCCCGGAAGAGATCAGCAGAATGGAACGCCGGTCTGCGGATGATGGCCAGCGCTTCATCAAGTCCTCCAGCGCAAGATAAGGGCTTGAAAACGCGCCTCCTTCGCCGAGCGGCAGGCGGAGAGCCTTGGCAGCGAGCGCATGATCGTTGGTGAAATCCTGAGCCACCATGGCTGCGCCATTGCGCGAGTAGGACACGGAAATATAGGCCGTATCCGGGAGCGCGGAGAAAAATGCCTTTACGTCGTTCCACTGGCTGGCAACGTTGCTGTCCAGCGAATCGTCGATCAACACGGCAAGATACAGCTTTTCACCGCGCTTCCAATCTGCGTCCGGCGTCCGCTGTTTGTTGAGAAAAAACTGTACATCGCTCTTCGCAACGGCGGGTACATCGCTGCCTTTTTTGGTCGCTGCGGTCACCGTGAATGTGACATTCTCTGGTTCGGCGGCAATTGCCACTGAAACAGCTAGCCCGAAAATCAACGTCAACGCCGTCGTGGCGAGAGCCAGACGTCCCTTAATGAATCGATTGCTCATCAAAATAGCTCCTTAAATCCATCCCCAGTTTATTTAGATGCACAAGACGATCAAAAGGCACACCCCGCGCGCGTGGGTGTCCGCATGGGCCATCGCCGCCAGAGTTGGCGGGTCTTGCGCGACTTGTCGTTCGGCAGCGACCAAAATGGCGTAGTATGCTGCGGCGTGAACGAAGAGGTCATTTCCGTGAAAGACTACATTGGTGCGATCGACCAGGGCACAACCAGCACACGATTCATGGTCTTTGACAAATCTGGGCGAGTGGTCGCGGTCGCACAGAAAGAACACGAGCAGATATTTCCGAAGCCTGGGTGGGTGGAGCACGACGGTTTGGAAATACTTCGCCGCACGGAGGAGGTCATTGAGGAGGCGTTCGCGCAACGCGGATTGCGCTCGTCCGATCTGGCTGCCATTGGCATCACGAATCAACGGGAAACCAGTGTTCTTTGGGAGCGCAAAACGGGCAGGCCGGTGGCAAACGCGATCGTTTGGCAGGATACGCGAGTCGCCGAGGAGGTAGGGCGATTTTGCCGCCATGGCGGCCAGGACCGCTTCCGCCCACAGACCGGGTTGCCGCTCAGTACCTACTTCAGCAGCTTGAAGCTGCGCTGGCTTCTGGAGAATGTTCCCGGCGCCAAAGAAAAGGCGGCAGCAGGCGAGCTGCTTTTCGGAAATATTGACACATTTCTTCTCTGGAACTTGACGGGCGGGCCAAAGGGCGGAATACATGTGACGGACGTGACCAACGCCAGCCGCACGCAGCTGCTTCATTTGAAAACGCTGGACTGGGATGCAGAACTACTCGCGGCATTTGAAATTCCAAGGGCGGTGTTGCCGCAGGTGAGGTCGAGCAGCGAGGTGTACGGAGAAGCGGCACTGAGCTGCATCGCGGGCGTACCGATCACGGGAATTCTTGGTGATCAGCAGGCAGCACTGGTCGGGCAGGCGTGCTTTCGTCCCGGCGAAGTGAAGAACACGTATGGAACAGGCTGTTTTCTCTTGATGAACACCGGCGAACGGCTTGTTCCTTCGAAATTCGGCCTGCTCACCACAGTGGCCTACAAATTCGGCAACGGACCTGCGCATTACGCGCTCGAAGGCGGTGTCGCGATTGCCGGGGCGCTTGTGCAATGGCTTCGCGACAATTTGGGCATGATTCAGAAGAGCTCGGACGTGGAACGACTTGCGCGCACGGTCAATGACAACGGCGGCGCTTACTTTGTGCCGGCATTTTCTGGGCTGTACGCGCCATATTGGAAAGAGAACGCACGAGGCGTCATTGCCGGATTGACGCGGTATGCAAATAAGGGACACATTGCGCGCGCGGTGTTGGAAGCGACGGCGTTTCAAACACGCGAAGTCGTGGAGGCAATGGAAAAAGATTCTCAGATTGAACTCCAGAGCCTTCGTGTAGATGGCGGCATGGTGACGAACGATTTGCTTATGCAATTCCAAGCGGACATTTTGAACCGCGAAGTGGTTCGTCCTGTGATTCAGGAAACGACTGCCCTCGGCGCGGCCTATGCAGCCGGCCTGGCCGTGAGATTCTTTTCCGGATTGGATGAATTACGTGCGAACTGGGCAATTGACCATACGTGGAAGCCGCATCTGGAAAAAGAAAAACGCGCACGGCTTTATAAAGAGTGGAAAAAAGCGGTTACTCGCTCGTTCGACTGGGTCGAATCCTGACGGAGGCTTTGCAAAATGGCATCACCATTGCTTGGAGAATTTCTTGGAACGATGATGCTGATCCTGCTGGGTGACGGCGCGGTTGCCGCAGTGCTGCTGAAGGGCTCAAAAGCGGAAGGCAGCGGATGGATGGTCATCACGACGGGATGGGCCCTCGCGGTGATGGCCGGAGTTTTTACCGCGATGGCCTGCGGAAGCGGCGATGCACATTTGAATCCAGCGGTGACCTTGGGTTTCGCCGTGCGGGACGGCAATTTTTCGAAGTTCGCTCCGTACCTTGCGGCGCAGCTGCTCGGGGCCATGCTGGGTGCAGCGTTCGTCTGGTTGCACTATTTTCCACATTGGAGAGAGACGCCGGACAGTGTCGCCAAGCTGGGATGCTTTTGCACCGCGCCGGCGATTCGCAATTCCGTCGCGAATCTGTTCAGCGAAATCATCGCTACTTTTGTTCTGGTGTTTGTCGTCGGTGCCATTTTTTCGAAGAGTGTTGCTTCGGCAGGCCCCGCGGCCGGGCTCGGCCCGTACCTCGTGGGCAGCCTGGTTTGGGGGATAGGATTGTCACTTGGAGGGCCGACGGGATACGCCATTAATCCCGCCCGCGACCTCGGGCCACGCATTGCGCACGCGATTCTTCCGATTGCGGGGAAAGGCGGGTCGGATTGGGGCTATGCCCCGATTCCCGTGATCGGCCCGCTCATCGGCGGAACGCTGGCTGGGATGCTGCTCCGCATCCTAGCCATTTCCTAGGCCCGAATCCAAAACGTAAGTAACCGATTCCACATTTCCCGCTCGTCGTCTCTCAGCGGAGAGCGAGTCTCTGCGCTACTCTGCGTAAAGATGAGCACAACACTGATAGGTGAGCCCGAGCGGACTGCTCCAGCATCCATTCCCGGTCAGAGCCCGTGGATTTATCGTCCGTGGATCGATCTGGTCGTCGGCTGCGGGGCATGGTCGGCGCCGTTGCTGCTGATTTCGTTCTACACGACGAACACTCATTCCCACGCCTGGACTGTCGCGTTCTATTTTCTTGCGCTGCTGTTCAACTACCCGCATTTCATGGCTACGGTTTATCGCGCGTATCACACGCAGACGGAGTTTCAGAGATATCGCCTGTTCACCGTGCACGTCGCGTTACTCCTGGCGGTGGCTGGCTTGGTGGCGCACCTGTGGTACCCGCTGCTGCCGTGGATTTTCACGCTGTACATCTGCTGGAGCCCGTGGCATTACACGGGACAAAACTTCGGGCTATTGATGATGTTCGCGCGACGCTCGGGGCTAGCGCCGGGCACCGTCGAGAGGAATGCGATTCAACTGTCCTTCGTCGCGTCGTTCCTGCTTTTGATGTTGAGCTTTCACACGGGACCCTCCGGCGACCCGCTGATCCTTTCCCTGGGCTTGCCGGCGAAATTTACGTTGCCTGCAAGGGCGGCGCTGGCGCTCTTTTTTGCCGCGGCGACGGGTTGGGCGCTATTTTCCATGGCCCGGCGCAGCAGTTTGCGCGCGATCGTAGCCCCGCTGACACTAGCGGTGACGCAATTCCTGTGGTTTCTGCTGCCGGCGATGATCGAGCTTTACGGCGGCCGGGATATTCCGCAGACGCGCTACAGCAGCGGGATTCTCGCGGTGCTTCATTCCACGCAATATCTCTGGATCACGAGCTATTACCAAGCTCGCGAAGCTCGCGTGGCCGGCGATGCCCAATGGAAATTTTCGCGGTACCTGCTGACTCTCGTCGCCGGAGGAATTGCACTGTTCATTCCAGGGCCGTGGATAGTCAGCCGCGTCTTTCATGCTGATTTCGCCGCGAGTTTCTTGACGTTTACGGCGCTAGTTAATATCCATCACTTCATGCTCGATGGGGCGCTCTGGAAGTTGCGCGATTCGAGGGTGGCGGCGCTCCTGCTCAACGCGGGGGGCGGCACGTGCGACAGTGTGATGAGCGGGCAAAGCGCATTTCGCGCCGCGACGCGCTGGTTGGCTGGCCCAACAAAAGGAGCGCGCTCAATTCGAACTACGACCGCAGTCTTACTCCTGGGATGCGCAGCCATCGACCAAGTGCATTTCTACTGGTCGAGCGAGGTGGAAAACCTCGCCTCGCTGGAACGCGCGGCAAAATTGAATCCTGACGACAGTTCTATACAGGCGCGACTTGCGCGTGTCTCGAGACAGGCGGGCCAACGCGATGCTTCGCTTGCGTCGCTTCGGCGCGCGGCAGAAATTTGTCCGGGAGATTTTTCACAGCAAGAAGCGTACGCCCGGGGATTGATCGAAGCGGGGCGCGATGCAGATGCTTACGCTGAGTATGAGAGAATTTTGGCGCGTTGGCCACGAAACTCGGATGCACTAGTGAATTTCGGAGTCTTGGCGCGGCGGATGGGTCATGATGAGGAAGCCATCGATAGCTGGCAAAGCGCAGTAGCGAATGACCCGGCACGCGCAAACTCGCAGCTCTACCTTGCGCAAGCGCTTGAACGCCGCGGGGAAGCGCAGGCCGCGGCGCGGCATTATCGAGCTTACCTCGAGATTGTGGCTTCTCATCCGAAGGAACATTCGAATGAAACGGCAGGTGTTCTCGCTGCGCTGATCAAAGTGGCCGACGCGGATGCAAGTATCAATCAGCCAAACGAGGCTTTCAAGGGATATGAAGCAGCGATCACGTTTGCCGAAAAAGCGAATGACAAGACGCTAGAAAGCCTGGCGCTCGTGCACCTGGCCGACCTGGAAGAGAAGCAAAGAAACGCTCGCGCGGCGGCACAAGCCTATCAGCGCGCGCTGGTTCTTGATGCTTCGCTTGCCGATCCCGTCAGCGCAGCAAGCGATTGGCTGAATTACGGAAAATTCCTGCACGACAATCACCTCCCGGAGCGTTTCGTGTTGGCCTGCTTTCTACATGCTGACGAGCTGGTGAAAACGACGCCGGGGCCGGTGCTCGCGATTGTTGTCCAAGCACGCGCGGAAAGCGAAGCACGTTTGGGCCGCGAAGCCTTGGCGGTACACGGCTCGAGCGAAGCCGTGGCCACGGAAGCCCTCACGCTACCAGCCGAGTCGTTTGCCAAGTCGCAATGATTTCGAAAGCCTGCCCCCCGAGCCTTTCAGTTGAACACCTCGCCATGAAATCTAGTCTAGAATGTGTACCTTGTGCCGGAAGTCGACACCGAGGCAATTCGGGGCAAGGGAGCAATTCGAGAATGAGTTTCATGCGGACGATGCTGCTGGCGGCGTCGCAAAATAAGTGGCTGCGGGAGCGCGCCTCGCATTACCGGTTTGTTCGCCGGACTGTTTCGCGGTTCATGCCGGGAGAAACATTGGATGACGCTCTGGCGGCCGCACAGATATTGCAAACGAAAAAGATCAGAACGGTTTTCACCCATTTGGGCGAAAATATCGCCGATCGTACCGAGGCGCAGCAGGTTACTAAGCACTACATCCAGATTTTGGATCGCATTCGGCAGAGCGGCCTGAGAGCGGAAGTTTCGGTAAAACTGACGCAACTCGGTCTGGATCTGGCGGCAGATTTCTGCTTCGAGAATTTGAAGTCCATCATCGAGCGCGCCGAGAAAACTGCCATCGTCTGGGTGGACATGGAAGCCAGCAACTACGTGGACGCGACGCTCGATATCTATCGGCGCGCGCTGCAAGTGTATCCCAACGTCGGCTTGTGTCTTCAGGCTTATCTTTACCGGACGAAGGATGATCTCGCGCGGCTTTTCTCCCTGCGCCCTTCGATACGGCTTGTCAAAGGCGCTTACCATGAGTCTCCCGTGGTCGCTTATCCGCGGAAACAAGTCGTGGATGAGAATTATTTTGCCCTGGCACAAGAGATGCTGCGCGCGAAAAAGGAGGGAGGCTGCATCCGCGTGGCCTTCGCTACACATGATGTGGCGCTGATTCGGCGACTCTCTGAATTTGCTTCGGGCGAAGGATTTTCCAAAGCGGATTTTGAAGTGCAGATGCTCTATGGTATCCAGCGAGCCGAGCAGGAGCGTCTCGCAAGGGAGGGCTGTACTTCTATCGTCCTGGTTGCTTATGGCAGCTACTGGTATCCCTGGTTTGTGCGGCGCCTCGCGGAACGTCCGGCGAATCTCTGGTTCATGCTCCGAAACGTGTTGGCGTCGTAGATTTCCTCCCAGGGGCAAAATTTCTTTTGCGCCCGGGCGGAATTTTGAGAAGAGTCGCACAATCGCGGCACACACCTGTGAACCGCGTTTCTCAAGGTGATAAGATGGGAGTCTACGGATCAGTCTTCAGAGTGCGGCGAAAATTCAAATGAATCAGCGCGACTATTCACAGATCAAGAACCGGACTAACCCGGGTTGCGATTCCCAACCAGCGGCCATATCTCCTGCTGACACGGCCATCGCGAACTACGCCGGACGTGATCTCCAGCCGAACAGCGGCATTCCGCTGAACCTGGATTGGGTGAATGACGTTCGCGTAAACACCAGCGCGGTCGAGCGACGCGCGCAAACCATCTCTACGCGCCGCACGGTGAAGAAAGAGTGGCAGGCGGCGTGGCTCTTGCGGGCCATCACGTGCATGGACCTCACGACGCTTTCGGGCGACGACACTGACGAGCGCGTTCGCCGCCTGTGTGCAAAGGCGCGCCAGCCCATTCAACAAGAGCTTGTGCAAAAACTCGGCATCGAAAGCCTAGCTATCAAGGTTGCCGCCGTCTGCGTTTATCACAGGTTTGTGGAGACCGCGCGGCGGGCCATCGAAGGAACGGGAATTCACGTGGCGGCCGTCTCTACGGGATTCCCCGCTGGGCTGTCTCCTCTCCCTGAGCGGGTGGCCGAAATTCGCCACTCGGTCGAGGCAGGTGCGGATGAAATTGATGTGGTCATCACTCGCGCGCATGTCTTCGGCGCAAACTGGCAGGCGCTCTACCACGAAATCGCCACATTCAAGAAAGCCTGCGGCCCCGCACACTTAAAAGTGATTCTGGGCGCCGGCGACTTGCTAACGCTGCGCAATGTGGCGCGCGCCAGCTTTGTCGCCATGATGGCCGGCGCCGACTTCATCAAGACATCGACCGGCAAGGAGCCCGTCAACGCGACGCTGCCCGTGAGCCTAGTCATGACGCGGGCGGTCCGCGAATACGCGCAGGAAACGGGCATGGCTGTGGGGTTCAAGCCTGCCGGCGGCATTCGAACGGCGAAGCAGTCGCTCGATTGGCTGGCGTTGATGAAGGAGGAGCTGGGCAGTTCTTGGATGAAAGCGGAATTGTTCCGGTTCGGCGCAAGTAGCATGCTCGCAGACATAGAACGGCAACTTGAGCATCACGCCACCGGAAGATATTCGGCCGATTACCGCCACCCCATAGCATAAGTTGGGAGTTGGCTTACCGACAAAGAACGGATCGGGAAGAACCGAATGAGCATCGTCGAAAAATTCATGACCATGGAGTACGGCCCCGCGCCCGAGGATCCGCAGGAAGCTCTTGCCTGGCTGGATCGGCACGGCCGGCGCTTCGGTCACTTCATCAACGGCGATTGGCGATCGCCCCTTTCGGGCGGAACCTTTGATACAAGCGATCCTTCCACCGGCGAAAAACTCGCGACCGTGGCGCAGGGATCGGCGGCAGACGTTGACTCGGCGGTGAAAGCTGCGCGGGCTGCGTTGCCCGCATGGCAAGCTTTGACTCCTCATGCGCGCGCACGTTACCTCTACGCGTTGGCGCGCCAGGTACAGAAGCATTCGCGCTGGCTCGCCGTTCTCGAAACGCTAGATAACGGCAAACCCATCCGCGAGAGCCGAGACATCGATATCCCCCTGGTGGCGCGACATTTTTATCATCACGCGGGCTGGGCCCAGTTGTTCGAGCAGGAATTCCCTTACTACACCGCCTGCGGCGTAGTCGGTCAGATCATTCCGTGGAATTTTCCCCTGCTCATGCTGGCCTGGAAAATTGCACCCGCACTCGCAACAGGCAACACGGTCGTCCTGAAGCCGGCGGAATTCACACCGCTGACGGCACTCGCGTTCGCACACCTTTGCCAGGAGGTCGGGCTTCCTGTCGGCGTCGTGAACATTGTCACGGGTGACGGTTCAACGGGCGAAGCCCTGGTCAAGCATCCCGATGTCGACAAGATTGCGTTCACGGGTTCGACAGAAGTCGGGCGTGCCATTCGAAAGGCCACGGCGCCAAGCCACAAGAAACTCTCTCTTGAGCTCGGCGGCAAGTCCCCCTTTATCATTTTTGAGGATGCGGATCTGGACAGCGCGGTGGAAGGCCTCGTTGACGGCATCTGGTTCAACCAGGGCCAGGTTTGCTGCGCGGGCTCGCGCTTGTTGATGCAGGAGAGCATCGCCGAGAAATTGATCCGCAAAATCCAGGACCGCATGAACACGCTACGCATCGGCCCGCCGCTCGATAAGGCCATTGACATCGGCGCGATCGTCGCTCGCGTGCAGCTGGAGCGCATCCAGCGCATGGTCGATCAGGGCGTGGCCGAAGGCGCGACCTGCTGGCAGCCGTCGATTCCGCTACCGACGCGCGGTTTATACTTCCCGCCGACTTTGCTGAGCAACGTTCATCC
Source organism: Candidatus Udaeobacter sp. (assembly GCA_035511855.1). Taxonomy (GTDB): domain Bacteria; phylum Acidobacteriota; class Terriglobia; order Acidiferrales; family UBA7541; genus Acidiferrum. The sequence goes on along the minus strand of DATKEV010000171.1, from coordinate 35,453 downwards.
GAGTTCCGTCGTTGCCCAACAGGAAATCTTTGGCCCGGTTCTGGCCGCAATGACATTTCGCACGCCGCGCGAAGCCGTCGAACTCGCCAACAACACCGTCTACGGCCTGGCCGCTTGCGTTTGGAGTGAAAGCGTCAATGTTTCTCTGCACGTGGCCGCGCAGCTGAAAGCCGGCGTTGTCTGGGTGAACTGCACGAATCTCTTTGACGCCGCCTGCGGCTTCGGCGGCTATCGCGAGAGCGGCTACGGCCGCGAAGGCGGCCGCGAAGGTTTGCTCGAATATCTCGAACCTGTGTGGTTCAAACAAGCGCCGCCCGTTCGCGCTACGCCACTTGCGATTGATCAACCGCTGGACAAGTCCGTTGATTTTGCCGCTCCCCCTATCGATCGCACCGTTAAACTCTACATTGGCGGCAAGCAGGCTCGGCCGGACTCCGGGTACAGCATCGAAGTGCGCGGCGCGGATGGACGCCTGCTTGGTGAAGCGCCGCTGGGTAATCGCAAAGACATTCGCAACGCCGTCGAAGCGGCGCGCAAAGCTGAAACTTGGGGCAAGGCCACCGCGCACAATCGTGCGCAGGTTCTTTTCTATATCGCGGAAAATCTCTCGCAACGCAGCGACGAAATTGCGGCGCGCCTCGCGGCCATCGTCGGAAAGAAACAAGCGGAAGCAGAAGTGAGTCTGAGCGCCGAACGCATTTTTTCCTACGCAGCCTGGACAGATAAATACGAGGGCGCGGTACACAATCCACCGTTCCGTAACGTGGCACTGGCCATGAAAGAGCCTGTCGGCACGGTGGGTATCGTTTGTCCGGCTGATACCCCGTTGCTCGGATTTTTCTCGCTGGTGATGCCCGCCATATCAGTGGGTAACACAGTTATCGCCATTCCATCCGAAAAGTATCCACTGATCACCAGCGACCTTTATCAGATTTTCGAGACGAGCGACCTGCCTGACGGTGTTGTGAATATCGTCACCGGCCGTGCCAGGGAGCTCGTGAAAACGCTCGCCGAGCACGACGACGTCGACGGCGTCTGGAGCTTCACCGACGAGGCCAGCGCAGCAGCCGTGAAAAGTTTGTCGGTTGGAAATCTGAAACAGGTGTTTACCAACGAAGGCCGCGCCATTGACTGGTTTGATGTAAGGCAAGGAGAAGGCCGCTGGTATCTCGACCATGCGGTCCAGGTCAAAAATATTTGGGTCCCCTACGGCGAGTGATTTGGTGGCACGGACTACACCGAAATACATCTTCTTACGGTTGCTTGTCTTCCGAAGTCGGGAGTACCAATGACACATCGGATTGTCCTTGCGGGTTTGAGTTCCTTGCTCTGTGTTTCTCTCATTGTGGCAAAACAAAATGGAGCTACTGCCACTTATACGCTGAAGCCAACGCCGAAGACCGTGACGTGGGGCTACTACGATGCGAAAACACCGCCGGTGCTGAGCGTTAAATCGGGCGACACGGTGGAAATCCAGACGCTGATTACCTCCAGCCCGAAGCGGCTCGAGGATGCCGGTGTGCCCGCCGAGCAGGTCGAGCAATCGCTTCGTGACATCACCGACCAAGTGAGGGACAAGGGCCCGGGTGCACACATTCTTACAGGACCGATTTACATCGAAGGCGCAGAAGTCGGCGATGTGCTTGAAGTACGAATCCTCGCGGCGAGGCTGGCGATTCCCTATGCGTACAACGCGTTTGGCCCCGGCCGGGGTTTTCTACCGGAAGATTTTCCGTACCCGAAAATGAAAATCATTCCGCTCGACGAGAAGCGCATGATTGGGCACTTCGCTCCGGGCATCGAGATTCCGCTGCACCCTTTTTTCGGCAGCATGGGCGTCGCGCCGCCAGAAACTTCCGGCCGCCTCAGCAGCAATCCGCCGTGGATTCAAGCAGGCAATCTGGACAACAAAGATTTGGTCGCGGGAACGACGCTGTACATTCCCGTTCATGCAGCCGGCGCGCTCTTTGAAGTTGGCGACGGCCACGTGGGGCAAGGCGACGGTGAAGTGGACATCACCGCGCTCGAAACCTCGCTCATCGGCACGTTTCAATTCGTCGTGCGCAAAGACATGCATCTCCGCTGGCCCCGCGCCGAGACTCCTACTCATTTCATAACGATGGGCCTGCATGAAGATTTGAACGAAGCGACAAAGCTGGCCGTGCGTGAGATGATCGATTTCCTGATGACCGAAAAACATCTCGCGCGCGACGACGCTTACATGCTCTCGAGCGTCGCTGCCGATCTCCACATCACCGAGCTCGTCGATGGCAACAAAGGCGTGCACATGATGATTCCCAAATCCATCTTCGTTTCTTCTTCCAGATGAAAACTACTTCCTTCATTCTCGGAATATCATTAGCGGCAGCGACCCTCGCCGGGCCTCGGCTTCTCCGTGCCCTCTTCCCTCCGGTCTCTCTGTCCTCTGCTTTAAGTCTTTCTTTCCTTTCGCCTGACTGGGCAGGTCGGGCTCGGCCTTTGCCACAAACCGAGAAACCCGAATGGTGCCGCCCGCTGCCGCGCCCTGAATACAAATCGCTCGAGCGCGTGTTGCCCAACGAATCGTGGTTCGAAGTCTACAAAGTCGCGGCGGGAGTCTTCGCCATGTACGAACCGCATCAGGCGGAAGAAACTATCTCTTATCTCATCGTCGGCCACAAACAAGCGGTTCTCTTTGACACCGGAATGGGGATCGGGGACATTCGCAAAATTATCACGCGGTTGACGTCGCGCCCCGTTGTCGTACTCAACTCGCATACGCACGACGATCACGTGGGCGGCAATTGGCAGTTCGCTTTCGTCTACGGCATGGACACTGATTTCACGCGGACTAACGCACGGGGATCGCGAGAAGACGCGCAGGCGGAGATCACGCCGGACCAACTGTGCGGCGATTTGCCCAAGGGATTCGATCCGAAAACTTACTCCACGAAGCCGTGGAAAATCTCGCACTTCATCCACGACGGCTTCAAGGTCAATCTTGGCGGCCGCACGCTGGAAGTCATTTCCACGCCCGGTCACACGCCGGATGCGATTTCGCTGCTGGACCGTGAAAATGGACTGCTTTTCACGGGTGACACGTACTACCCGGCTCCCATCTGGCTTTATCGCCCGGAAACCAATCTCGATGCCTATGTTGCTTCCGTGAAGCGGCTAGCCTTGCTGGCTCCGGATGTAAAGGTTGTTCTGGGCGCACACAACATTCCCGTCGCGCAGCCGTCGGTCCTCTCAGAACTCGTCGGCGCGATCGAAGCAGTGCGCTCCGGCCAGGGAGACTTCAAGCCCGCGGGCAAAGGCAAAGCGATTCACACACTCGGTCGCTTCTCTTTCTTGTTAGCCGCGCCGTAGGCCGTAAAGTTTTCTCGAAGAGAAATTTTCATGCGCACCTCACTTTCCAGGATGGCTTGTTTCGCATTTCCATTTCTGCTTACAAATTTGCCCGCTGCTTCCCTTTCGCAGCCGTCCCATGACAAGAACGCCGTGTATTACGCCGGCGGGGTCGCCTTCGTAACCGATGGATCGCTCGCGAATGGCGCGTGCTTCCGCGTGGCCGGCAGGGTTGATGCGCCGGGCTTCTTCGAAAATCTAAAGCGAGCAGAAAATGTCCGTGGCGCTACTTTCCGCCGCGGCGCGGAAACCGTCACGCAGTTCCCTGACAAACTCTATCTCTCGTTCGTCATTCGCGATCAGCCGTGCGATCCTGGATACCGGCAGGAGGGAACGCGCATCTATTTGACGCGCGAAATGATGCGCACCATGCAGCTTTCCTTGTACTGGAAGAGAGGCGTGGATTTGCGGCCGATTAATGACAGCAAGGAAATTTCTTCGTCGGTGGAGGTGGTCGTTCCCTACGCCAAGGCCCTTGCAGCGGAACTACCCAAACGATTCGAATGGTCGTGGGAATGGGAGGTCCCCAGCGCCGGAGTTCCACTCACCGACAGTCTTGTGCTGATCTTGCGGACGCCCGACAGCCGCATCGCGGCGCGGGTCGCGGCCAGGCTATGAGCCTGAAGTTGCCAGTTCTCACTGATCAGTTACAGATTGCCCTCCGGCGCGCGGACCTGGAGTGTTGCTCGCAGCGTTAGCCCATTGAGCTGACTTTCTCGGGTTCGATCTTGTAGAGCACGCGGACTTCGCCAGGCCGCCGGAATGGATAGATGGGCTTGCCCAGATATTTTTGCGACAGTTTGTCGATGTGATCGTCAGCGCCGTTTTCGGTGATTTCGATGACGCGGCCGCGAATTTCCAGATAACGGTAGGGGTTGGCCGGATCCTGCAGCGCAATCGAGACACGGGGATCACGGCGAATATTTTTGTCCTTCACACGACCCTTTGCCGAGTTGATTCGAACGTGCTTACCATCGTAGTCCACCCATACGGGCGTTACTTGCGGGCTGCCATCCTTCATCAACGTTCCCAAATTTCCAAACGCCGGCTTGTCCAACAAATCCGCATAGTTTTCCGGAATCACCTGGCTCATTTCATTCCTCCTGCGAAATCAGACGAAACTCATTTCGGGAACACGGCCTTTCGCGATTAACGGCACGCCGGTCAGCTTTTGCACTTCTTCGGACGTCCATCGGGGTGCGGCTTCCCGCAGGACCAATCCTTCCGGCTTTACGTCAATCACCGCGAGGTCGGTGACGATGGTATCGACGCAGACCAATCCGGTCAGCGGATAGGTGCACTGCTTTACGATTTTCGGCGCGCCTTCTTTGGTGGTGTGCTCCATGCAAACAATCAAGGTTTTCGCGCCCGCGGCAATGTCCATCGCGCCGCCGATCCCACCGGAACCCTTGGCTCCAGGAATCTTCCAGTTCGCGAGATCACCTTTTTCAGATACTTGAAAGCCACCAAGCACCGCAACGTCCAAATGCCCGCCGCGCGTCATCAAATGGGCGTCAGCTTGATGAAAAAAAGATGCTCCCGGATTCAGTGTTACCGGGACCTTCATCGCGTCCACCTGGTCGAAATCCTCTTCGCCCGCGCGCGCGCGTCGACCCATTCCCAAAATTCCATTTTCGCTGTGAAAATACACGGTGATGCCCTGCGGCAAGTAGTTCGCAATTAGATTTGGGATTCCCCATCCGAGATTCACATACGCGCCGTCCGGCAATTCCAGCGCAGCGCGCTGTGCGATTTGCTCCCTCGTCAAACGCGGCTTGCCCGGCATTTCCTTTTTCTGAATGCCGTTAGCCGTCATAACGGAGCCCTTTCGCCTGCACGATGCGGTGGACGAAAATGGCCGGAGTGATCACATTTTCCGGCTCGATCGAGCCGACCGGAACAATTTCCTCCACCTCCGCGATGGTGGTCTTCGCCGCCGTGGCCATGATCGGGTTGAAATTTCTGGCCGCCAGCCGGTACGTCAGATTCCCCAGCTCGTCTGCTTTCTGTGCTTTGATGAACGCATAATCCGCATGAATCGGCATTTCCAGAATGCACCGTTTGTTGTCAATGACTCGCTCTTCTTTTCCTTCGGCCACTTCCGTGCCTACACCGACCGTCGTATAAAAGCCTTGCAGACCTGCAGCGGCGGCACGCATCCGCTCGCAGAGAATTCCCTGGGGCACGAGCTCCAGCGTCACTTCCTTGGCCGCGTAGCGATCCTGGAAGTAATTCGCATGGGGACCCGGAAACGACGCGATGACGTGGCCGATCTGATTGTTCTTGAACATCAGCCCCAACTCCCCTTCGCGCGTTCCGCAATTATTACTGATTGCGGTGATCTTCCTAGTGCCCTTTCTCGCGAGCGCCTGAATCAGGTTATTCGGAAAACCGGCGCCGCCGAATCCTCCGAACATGATTCGAGCGCCATCGGGAATATCGGCGACAACTTCATCGATACTTGAAAATACTTTCCGCCTCATCATTCACCCGCCGCTCAACTTCCCGCGGCAAACTTGGCTTCGGTTTCCGCCTTCGAATCGAGCCTTGCGCCCACTCCGCTGTCACGAAGCCACTTACCCGTTTCCGTCTCCTTCAAATCCTGCTCCAAAAGCGCGCGCAAATCACTCTCGTCATCTACGTCCATCTCGAGCCGGGCATTGCGCCGGACGATGATGTGCGCCCTGGCCTTTTCAGCTTCCGCAAGATGCTTCGCAAAACTCCCATTTCCAAAGTTTGATGGAAACATAGTGGGCGGCGTCCGCAACATCGCATTCGTGCCCGTCCCGTCGCGCGAGGGCACAATCACCAGGGCAGGCGCTTGGCAGTCGATAGCGAGCAAATCATCGATGTCTTGAGAACGCAGCAGGGGCAAATCCAGCGGCACGCGGAGCAATCCGGTGACACCTCGCTCTTCACAGATCCGCGACGCAGCATCCACGGAATCGCTCTCGGATATTTGCTGCGTTTCGCGGATGATCTCCCAACCAGATTCCTCAGCGATATTCATGACCGGCTCATAGCTCGTGGCCACAAAAATCTTTTCTGCCAGCCGCGCGCGGCGCACCGCTCGAATCGTGTCCGCCAGCATAGCTTCCGCAAGTCCGAACCTTTCCTCCGAGGTCAACACATTCGACAATCTTTTTTTGGCATTCTTCAGGTCTTTCACCGGCAAGAGGAGTGCGCGCATTGGAATCCCTCAGTAGCAGCCTTCTGAATAGGGTTGGTGGCTGAGTTCGCGAGCTATTTGCAGGTGCAGATGCGCGGAGCTAGTTTCGTCCGCAGCGATACCAAAAGTTCTTCGAATTTTGTAAGTGGTCGTGCGTTCCGCCGGCACGCGGCCAATCGACCGAATCTTCGCGCGAAATTCCTCCGGCGAAACGTATTCCCCAAAGGTGGCGCCCGCGGCTTTCGAAATATTTTCTTCCATCAAGGTCCCGCTGAAATCGTTCGCGCCCGCTTGCAAGCACGCGAGCGATGTGTCGAATCCCAGCTTTACCCAGGAGACCTGTAAATTCTTAATGGCCCCATACAACAGCACGCGCGACAAAGCGTGCACGCGCAGGTGTTCTTCCCGCTTGGCACCCGGCCTCGCGCCACCGTGACGGTAGAGCCGCGTATTTTCATGGATGAATCCGAGCGGCACAAACTCCGTGAATCCGCCGGTGCGTTTTTGGATGGAACGGAGCAGCAAAATGTGCCGCACCCAATCTGCTGGCTCTTCGACGTGGCCGTACATCATCGTGGAAGTCGTCGGAATTCCCAGTTCATGTGCAGTCGTGATGATTTCTACCCAGCGAGCCACCGGCAGTTTGTTAGGACTGAGTTCCTTCCTCACGCGATCGTCCAGAATTTCGGCCGCTGTTCCCGGGATGCTTCCGAGTCCTTCGGCTTTCATCATCTGGAGATATTCGCGGAGCGGCATTTTGGTTTTTGTCACGCCGTAATCAATCTCCATCGGCGAGAAGGCATGCACGTGAATAGCGGGAATCGCCTGTTTCACCGCACGCAGCAGATCGCGATAAAAAAATCCGTCGAGGTCCTTCGGCAAACCACCCTGAATACAGACTTCCGTCGCGCCGCGGTTCCAAGCCTCCTGCGCGCGGTGCACCACTTCCGAGAAAGAGAGGGAATAGGCATCCGTAGCGCCCGGCCCGCGTCCAAACCCGCAGAAACTGCACCCAACGAAACATACATTCGTAAAATTGATATTGCGGTTGACGACGTACGTGATCGTCTCACCCGCCGCCTCGCGGCGGAGTTGATCCGCGACCCCGACGAGGGCGTCGAGCGCGGGGCCTTCCGCGGTGGCGAGAAGGAGACCTTGCTCGAAATTTAGTTCGGCGCCGGTCATCGCGGCTTGCAAACACTCCCGACTCTCCGACGGACAAGCCTCCAACGCTGAAACCAAATTTCGTTTCTCAGAGAGGTCGGGCGTTCCAGGAATGACGGTACTGTGAGCCCGCGCGTCATTCGTCACGGAAACGAGTTCGCCGATCGGATTTATCTTCATTTGCTGAGTATCCTACCAGAAGTACCCCTGATCCTAGCTACATCGGGAGTACATCGGGAGTCCCGCCGTTCAGGACCGAGGGTTTTGCTGCTGGCTGCTGCGGCCTGCATCCTTTACCATACTTTTAGGACCATGAGACGCAGTTCCATCTTCGTCTTCATCGGGGTCGCGATGCTGGGAATTTGTGCCGCCATTGCCTCCACTTTCTTTCACGATGGTCTCAGCTCCCGCGCCAGGCCAACCAAGATGGAAATCGCGATTGCCCGCAAGGTGCGTCACCTAGCGATACCATCGAGCGTGCGCGCGACGCAGAATCCGTTGCTCGATTCGGCAGAAGATCTTCGCGAGGCGCGGCTTCATTTTGCCGATCATTGCGCCATGTGCCACGACAACGATGGCGGCGGCAACACGATGATCGGCAGGGGCCTCTACCCGAAGCCACCCGATTTGCGCTTACCGGAAACTCAAAATCTCTCTGATGGGGAAATATTCTGGATCATCGAGAATGGCGTACGCTTTACCGGCATGCCCGCATTCCCTCCAGAGGAGCATGACGGAACGGGCGGGAACCACGTCGCCGACATGGAAAACTGGAAATTGGTCCATTTCATCCGTCATCTGCCTCACCTGAGCGTCGCGGAACGCATGGAGATGGAGCATTACAATCCAAGAGGGCCCGATGCCCGCCAGGAAGAAGAGCAGGAGAATGATTTCTTAAACGGAGCAACGCCAAAGGCCAAACCGGAATCACAGAATGGAACTCGCAAATGAGGTATTCTGGGTAGAGCCGCGGATATTCAGGAGGGATTTCCATGAAGCTTCACATCGGCGTGCTCACCTTGGCGCTAGGGGTCATCGCCGGGGGAGTATGGGCGCACGGCAACAAGGTTCACGTCCAGGGCACAGTGGAGAAAATTGGCCCCGATTCCCTATCGGTGAGGGCCAAGGATGGCAAGCCAGTGGAAGTGAAGCTGGCCGCTTCGACTGTGTACCTGCTGCGCTCCAATAACCAGGACAAACCCGCCAAGTTCTCCGATTTAGCGATCGGATACCTTGTGGTAATTCACGCTACACCCAAGGACAACACACTGGAGGCCGACCAAGTTAAATTCTCGGTTCCGACCGCGCCCAAGCCGGCCGTTGCTGCCCCGTCGAAGGCAAAGTCCCGAGAAACCCCTGTTTCGGATCCGTTTAAACCACCAGATGACAGGAGTGCGTTTTCAGCACGAGCCAGGCCTTCTGCCCTTCCGATAACCCGAGGGTTCGCGCCGCCCCCGGCGTGATGTGCACGATAAACTTTGCTCCGCAATCGACTCGCGCAATCACCATCGTGCCGCGGCGTTCCAGAGATTCGATTCGCCCTTCCAATACGTTTCGCGCGCTTAGCCCATGCGGCCTTTCTGTCGCCAGTAAAATGTCTCCGGCCCGAACGGCGACTTTCACGGGATCGCCGGGCGCCGCGTAACCAAGTGGAACTTCTATCTCACAGGAGCTTTCTCCCAGTCGCACGCGCATCACGCCATCCCTCTCACGCAAGTCCAAGACCACGCCGGCGAGCAAATTCTCAAATCCGGCGGACTGCGCGAGTCTTTTCCGCCGCGGCGCATCGAGCACATCCATTGGCGCGCCAGCGCTCATGATGTGGCCGTTTTCCATCGCCAGCACGCGCTCGCCAAGGGCGTCCACTTCATCTCTGCTATGCGTCACATACAAGATGGGAATCTGCTTCGCCGCATTCCACGCGCGCAAATCGTCTACGATCGCGGCTTTGAGCTCGGCGTCCAGTCCCGTTAGCGGCTCATCCAGCAACAACACGCGCGGATCGGTGACCAGCGATCTTGCCAGAGCCACACGCTGCCTCTCTCCTCCCGAAATGGCGCCGGGTTTCCGTCTGCTCAGGTGCTCCACTCGGAAGCCTTCGAGGATTTCCTTCACGCGCCGATTACGTTCTTCCGGTGCAAGTCTGTGAAGGCCGTAGGCGACGTTTTGTTCGACGGTCAGATGAGGAAACAGCGCAAGGGTCTGAAAGACATAGGCGATGCGCCGATTCTGTGGGGTGAGATTCATCTCAAGTGAAGAATCGAAGAGGACACCGTCGCCGATTGCAACGCGGCCCGCGTCCGGCCGCACCAGCCCCACGACGCAATCCATGAGCGTAGATTTTCCTGCGCCGGAAGGCCCAAACAGAATGGTGATGCCGGGGAAAGCTTCAAGGGAGACATCCAGGAGAAAAGAGGGCGTGTGCGAGTTGTGGCGCTCTTTGCGGATTTGCGCTGTGAGCACTGCAGGTTTCACTTCGTGGGCCACGGAGTCCACACGCGGCGATTCACAGCGTACACGACAGACAATACGGTGAACGAGATCGCCAGCAAAACCAACGCCAGGTGATTCGCTTCGCCGAACTCCAGCGACTGTACCCGGTCATAGATGTCGATCGAGACGGTTCGCGTCACACCTTCCAGGTTTCCGCCCACCATCAGCACGACGCCGAATTCTCCCAACGTATGCGCGAAACTCAGCACGATGGCGGTCACTACACCCGGCAACGATAGAGGCAGGATGACGCGCCGGAAGGTTCGCAGACTTCCGGCACCGAGCACGGCCGACGCATCCAGCAGCTTGCGATCGACCGATTCAAATGAGGCCATCAGGGGTTGCACCGCGAACGGGAAGCTGTACACCACTGACGCCAGGATCAGTCCCTCAAAGGTAAATGCCAGCCCGTGCCCGAACAGCGCCATCCACAATTTTCCGACTGGCCCGTGCGGCCCCATCGCGACAAGCGCATAAAAACCCAACACCGTAGGCGGCAGCACAAGCGGCAAAGCCACCATTGATTCAAGCAGGAATTTCCCGCGCCAATGCGAATACGCCAGCCAATACGCCCCGGGCATGCCGATGACCAGCAAGATCATCGCGACGCACGTCGCCAGTTTGAACGATAACCACAGCGCTTCCATTTCTTTCTGCTCCGTCGCCTCCTTGCTGGACTTCTAATTCTTGGCCTTCTCGGCTGACAGTTTTCGCGCTGGAGGAATCGCGAACCCCGACTTTTCTAGTTCAGCCCGCCCTGCCGTGCTCTGCACATACTCGAGAAACGACCGGGCCGCATCCTTGTTGCTTGCTCCCCTCAGCAAAACGACTCCCTGCTCGATCGCAGGATGCATGTACGCGGGGATCGCCCAGTACCTCCCCTCTTTCATTCCTGGGGACATTGCCAGTGACATTGCTACGATTCCCGCCTGGGCATTTCCCGACTGCACCAATTGCGCCGCCTGCGAAATATTTTCGCCGTACACGAGTTTCGTCTTCACTTGCTCGTAGATTCCTGCGTTTCTCAGAGCAGCAACGGCCGCGCGTCCATACGGCGCGTGCTCCGGGTTCGCAATAACAATTTTTCGCACGTTTGCATCCAGCAGTGTCTTCCACCCCAGCCTGGTCAGGTCCAACTTTGATTCCGCCGGAGCCCAAATGACGATTCGTCCTACCGCGTATTCATACAACGTGTCCGATTCCGCAAGCTTGGCCGCCGCCAACTTTTCCGGATACTCAATGTCTGCTGAAAAAAATAGATCGAAGGGGGCACCATTCTGTATCTGCGAGAAAAAATTCCCGCTCGAACCGTAGGTCACATCCACTCTAGTTCCAGTCTGTTTTTCAAACTGGGTGGCGAGCACGCCGATGGCAAACTTCAGGTCTGCGGCCGCCGCAACTCGAATCGCGCGTTCGTGGGCTTTCGTGTGCGAACAAGCCGAAACTAGGAATGCAACAATCGTGAACGAGCCCGCACAGAAGCGCAGGATTCTTTCTCCATCAATCACAAATCACCAGTCACGGGCAACTTCCCTCTTACACCCTCAGGATCATCACTTCTGTCGACTTAACCAGAGCTGCCGCCCGCTCTCCAGGTTTCAAGCGCATTTCCTTCGCCGCATCCGCGGTGATGATCGCCGTGATATGCTGTTCCCCGATCAGCAGAGTTATCTGGGCTAGCAGCCCGCTGTACTTCACGTCGAGAACCTTGCCGATCAACTGGTTGCGGCCGCTGATCTTGCGGAAATTTCCGCGCCGGGACTCGATGTCGCCGCGAAGCAGCTTTTTGGGAATCAGCCGGTCAATTTCGCTCTCCGGCACGCGGTGGTGCCCACCGGGCGTCTTTACCGACTTGATTTTTCCGTGGTAAATCCACTGCTTTAAGGTGGGATAGCTGACGCCAAGGACGTTTGCCGCTTCCCGCGGGGGCAACAGTTTCTGCAAGATGCCTCCTGCAAATCAACAGAATACACTACGTACGATCGTATTTTCAATACGCTTTTATATGATTACAAGCTGATGAAGAGGCGCGAAGTGTATCGCGCCGTCGTGTCCTTCTCGGACTAGTTGCGCAGCGGCTTGCCAGTCTTCAGAGTGTGAGCAATGCGCTCCTGGGTTTTCTTCTCGCCGCAGAGCGAAACGAAGGCTTCGCGCTCCAGATCCAGAACATACTGCTCGCTGACCCGCTGCGGCGACGTCAGCGCGCCGCCTGCCAGAATGTTTGCCAGTTTGCGGCCCACGTGGGCGTCGTATTCCGAAGCATAGCCGCCTCGAAGCATCATGTGAATTGCCAGCTTTGCACCTGCTAGAAATTGTTCGCCGAGCACTTTGATCTGCGTGGTCTGCGCGCCTTCCGGCCAGCTCGCCGCCAGCGGCTTGTAGCCGCCGCGCACCAGCGCTAGCGCGGCTTCCTTCGCATCGGCAGCCAGCCGGTCGCGGTTCATGGATACGCCGTCTTCGCGCCGCAAGTATCCCAGGTCGCGGCACTCTTCCGCACTCGTCCCCACTCTTGCCATAGCGATCGTTTCGAACAGCGGCTTCAACGCATGGAACAAATCCAAGTCCTCGCCGCCCGCAGCATGTTCATTCGCGCGGATCAACATCTCCTTGGTTCCGCCGCCTCCCGGAATCAACCCCACTCCCGTTTCCACGAGGCCGATATAGGCTTCCGCCGCAGCTTGAATTTTCGCCGAGTGCAGGCTGACCTCGCAGCCGCCGCCCAGCGCCATGCCTTGCGGCGCCGCCACGACCGGCTTCGGCGCGTACTTGATCGCCAGGTTGATGTTCTGAAACTGCTTCACCGCCATGTGTAGCTCGTCCCACTCTTGCTCCTGAGCACCCACTAACACCAGCATCAAATTCGCACCCACGGAAAAATTCACCGCCTGGTTGGCAATCACCATGGCCTCGAAGTCGGTCTCCAGCCGCTTCAATCCCTTATGCAGCATGGTGATCAAGTCCGCGCCGATGGCGTTCATCTTCGCGTGAAATTCGCAGCACACCACGCCATCGCCCAAATCGATCAAGCTCGCGCCGGAATTCCGTCCGACTTCGCGTCCAGCATCCTTGAGCGATTTCAGGATGATGATGCCTTTCGGCTCCTCAATTTTTCTCGAGCCGCCGCTGCCAATATCAAAAACAGAGACCGTGCCTTTCTCCGACTCGTAAAATCTCTCGCGGCCGCTCGTCAGTAGTTTCTCGATCACCGGTGGCACCGCCCGTGCTTCCTTCTGCAGTTGTCCGGCGAATATTTTCACGCCGATCGCATCCATGAGTTCGAACGGCCCAAGTTCCCAGCCAAAGCCCCAGCGCATCGCGCGATCGACGTCCGCGACACTGTCGGAAATCTCCGGAACGCGCCGGGCCGCGTAGGAACAAGTTTCCGAGAGAGCGCCCCACAGAAACTGTTGCGCTTTGTCTCCCTTTTGGCCTTCGATCACGGGCCCTATCAGCGCGCGCAACCGTTCGCGCGTGTCTTCAATGGTCTTGCCCATTTCCAGCGAAGCGAATTTCGCCTTTTGCCGCGGGCGATACTCCGTCGTGTTGACATCGAGTGTCAGAATTTCCTTTGCGCCTTCGCCCCGTACTCTCTTGTAAAAACCCTGGCCGGTCTTATCTCCCAGCCACCCACGCTTTGCCATCTCTTCCACAATCGGCGGTACCTTGTACCGCTCGCGGGATTCGTCCCCTGGCGCTGTATCGTAAATATTTTTCACCACGTGCACCAGCACATCGAGCCCCACGAGATCCGCCGTTCGAAACGTTGCCGACTTCGGCCAACCCACGGCCGGCCCGGTGCACGCGTCTACCTCCTCCACGGTCATGTCGAGTGTTCCCATCAATCGAAGCGCATTCAGCATCGAAAATGTTCCGATGCGGTTAGCGATAAAATTCGGCGTGTCTTTCGCCACCACCACGCCCTTGCCCAACCACCGGTCACAAAACTCGCTCAGTGACTCGACCACTTCGCTATACGTTTTCGGTCCCGGAATCACCTCTACCAATTTCAAGTATCGCGGCGGATTGAAAAAGTGCGTCCCCGCCCAATGCTGCTGAAATCCTTCGCTCATCCCCTCGGCGATCAGGTGCACTGGCAAACCAGAAGTATTTGTGGTAACAATGGCCCCCGGCTTTCGAAACTGCGCCACGCGCGCCAGCAATTTCCGTTTGATCTCCAGATTTTCTGCGACGACTTCTATAATCCAATCGGCTTCCGCGCAGCGCGCCAGGTCGTCCTCGAAATTCCCAATGGCGACTCTTTCGGCCAGCGCCGCTGTAAAGAATGCAGCGGGCTTCGATTTCTTCGCGGCGTCCAATCCCGCGCGCACGATCTTGTTGCGCTCCGCCGACGGAGCATCCGCTGACAAATTCGGAGGCACAATATCCAGCAATATGCACGGCAGCCCAGCGTTCGCGAAATGCGCCGCGATTCGTGAGCCCATCGTTCCCGCTCCCAGAACCACTGCCTTTTCGATGCGACGTTTCATAGCGCCCCTTTTTCTGGATTTATACGGAAGGACAGGTTACAAAACCGGCATGCGGGGGTCAAACGCCCGCGCCATCTTGCGCGTTAGCACTAAAATAGAGGCATGGGAAATGAAGCCAATATCTCCGGCCCTCTCGGCTGGCTCCGGACCGCAAAAGACAAATTTCGTGCGCTCGCTCAGGGTGTGCAAGACGAGCCGAAGGAGCGGCCGCGCGTTGGCCTGGCGCTTGCTGGCGGTTTTGCCCGAGGTATTGCCCACATTGGCGTCCTGCGTGTTCTCCGCGAAGCAAGCATCCCCATCGACTGTGTCGCCGGCACAAGCGTAGGCGCGCTGATCGGCGCAGGATACTGCGCGGGGTCATCGCTCGAAAATATGGAAAAGGTTGGTAGCGCTACGAGCTTCGCGGATTTTGGCCGCTGGACACCCTCTTGGCTGGGACTTGCAACGAACCAACGCATGGAAAAGTATCTCACTCGTTTTACTTCCGCAAAAACTTTCGAGGAATTGAAAACACCGCTCGCCATCGCGGCCACGGATATCAACGCGGGTGTGTCCGTCTATTATTCGCATGGACCTCTCGTACCGGCCATCCGCGCTTCCTGTGCGTATCCCGGTCTCTTCTTGCCGATCCAGCATGAAGGCCGCACGCTTGTGGACGGTTTTCTGACTGCTCCGGTTCCCGTCGAGGGCGCACTGCTCCTGGGTGCGGATATCGTCATTGCGGTGTACCTGGAGTCAGGTACCGTCGAACAGCCGCGCACCTTTACGGACATTCTCAGCCGCGCGTTTAACATCTTGCAGCGCCATTCTGATCTCGCCTGGCGCACGCAGGCGGACGTCATCATCGAGCCCGATGTAAAACTCTTCGTGTGGGATGATTTCTCGAAGACGCCGGACATGATCGCAGCCGGCGAAGCCGCGGCGCTGGCCGCCTTGCCGCAGATTCGCGCCGCACTCCACAGCGAAAAGCGCGATTCCGCAGACTAGAGCGGATTTGTCTCAGCCGAACCTCGTCGCGCCGGGAAATTCCATTCAACTATTTGCGACTGACCTGCACCACCACCGGCTGGCCTTCGCCTTTGCCGCGCTGGGTGAGCCACGCGCCCAGTCCTTCGGCGAACCGCTCCGGAGAAAGCCGAAAACTGGCTTCGACTTTGCCATCGGCCACGGGAAGCGTGTCGTCAAAATCAGCGGAGTTGGTGAAATTGCGCATGCAAAACTGGTCGAGCCACTCGAGCGGGCAGGCGCTGCTCTCCCCGCGAATCACCACGTTCACGATAAATTTTTGCGCATACATGAGAATGAAAATGGGGCGCGCGAACCGGTCGCAGTCTCAGTATCCGAAGGGCCTGGTTACGAGGCGCGGGGGCGCTTGACGGAGTGCGCCAGGCCGACGGCTTCGAGAAGCCAAATGAAATACCAGCCAATGTCCGTCTGATACCAGCGCAACCCGAGGCGCGCCGAGCCCGCGTGTGTATGATGGTTCTTGTGCCAGTTTTCTCCCCACGCTGTGATTTGGAACGGGCCAAGCCACCAGACATTGATGCTGGAGTCGCCTTCGCGCTCGTGCCCGAGATGCGTCAGGCTGTTCACCAGGCACTGCAAGTGCAAGGTATAGACCAAGCGCATGGCACCTATCCAGAAAAAGCCCATCCAGCCAAATCCCAGTAGCAGCCCGCTGAAAATCGAGAGCACGATGATTGGCGTTTCCAACCAGCCCCAATACTTGTAAATCCCGCCAGCCAGTTCCGGAGCCCAACGCTGCTTGTCGGCCGGCTGGGTTTGATACAGCCAGCGCAGGTGCGCCCACCAGAATCCGCCCTGCTTGGGACTGGAGATATCATCCGGGGTGTCCGTGACGGAGTGATGCAAACGATGGTACGCGACCCAGCTCGCCGGATGACCGGAGCCGTTGAAGATGGCCCAGAAAATCAGGAATTGCTCGATAGAGCGGTTGGTCTTGAGGGTCTTGTGGGCGAGCATGCGGTGGTAGCAAACCGTGGTGCCAAGCCCGCCGAAGGCAATGAAGAGCAAAGTTAATCCTATGACTTTGAGACTCGGCAACGGAAAAAGGATCAGCCCGATCAAGGAGAGGACGTGAATGAGGATGAGGAAGGTGAAAACGCCTTCCTTGCCGTGAACCGGCTTCCAGAAAGGCCGATCCCAGGGGCGTGCTGGTTGCGTGGCGCTTAGTTCCATGTAGTCTCCGGTGATCTGCGTTTTTGAAGACCCGCGTGCGTGGTCTCGAGAGCGTCTAGGGCAGCCACAACAATACCATTTTCCCCAGCGGAGGGCGGGAAAAGTGTGGATATAGGGAGACAAAACAGAAATAGGTCCTTAGTGCTACGAATTGTCGCTGGAATGGAGTCTCCAAAGGATTTGGCGAAGGATGCCTAGGAACAGGTCGGCGTCGACAGCGGAAAGATTAAGGCGGCGCACAAGACGTCGGATTTTTTCTTCCTGGTGCTTCTTGGGGGCTTGGTCCGGACTTTGTGCAAAGGGAAATCCAGGCTTGGAGTTCACGCGGGTTCTCGAAGCGGCAAGCGATGTCGATTTCAAATAGTCGCTCGTGCGAAGCACGTCGAGCAGAACCGCGGTTATTCGCTCGAGGTCACCGGAGGCGGCGACAGCGCGCTCGGTTCGC
The DNA here is from genome assembly GCA_035511855.1 of Candidatus Udaeobacter sp. GTDB lineage: Bacteria > Acidobacteriota > Terriglobia > Acidiferrales > UBA7541 > Acidiferrum. The sequence goes on along the minus strand of DATKEV010000171.1, from coordinate 18,109 downwards.
CGGACAACTTTGGAATCGCGCGCGATTTCGTAGAGGCAGACGGCCACGGCTTGGCCGAGGTTCATCGAGCGGTGCTCTTCGCGCGTGGGAATGCGCAGCAGCCAATGGCAGTGGCTCAAGTCTTCGTTGGAGAGCCCGCGCTTTTCAGATCCGAAGAGAAGGGCGACGGGGCTACCGGCGAGCCGTTTGCGAATGAGCAGCGCGGCTTGTTCGAGGCGCCGCACCGGATGTTGCACCTCGCGGCTGCCGACGGCGGTCGTGCCGACGACCAAGGTGCAGTCCGCGACGGCTTCACGGACGCTCTTGTGCTCTTCGGCAGCGGCGAGAAGAGTAGCGGCGCCAACCGCCGATCGCGCTTCACGAAACGCGAGTTCATAGGGATTCACGACGCGCAGTTGAGTGAAGCCGAAATTGCTCATCGCTCGGGCGGCAGCACCGATGTTGAGGGGATTGCGCGTGTTCACGAGCACCACGCGCAACCGCTCGAATTGGCTTGGAGTAGACAAGAGAGGCGAGTTTACAACAGAGAAGGAGCGACCGAAGCGCGGTCATGAGAGAGCCGGAAAGAGGAAAAGAAGGATGCGGCAGAAAGGCAGCGTTCCGCAACACCACGGCTTGCGCACGCGGCGACGGCTAACATAGACTGTGGACGGGTAAAAGCAAGATGTCTGCCATCTTGGCCGGGAGTTCCTTCCTCTGTTTGAGCCATATGGCATAGACGAGTCCATTCGCTCTACGACCCCGGCGTGGCCGGGATCTTCATCCAAAGTGGGCCCGGCCTCGCGAACGGCCGGAGCGCCGCATCCTGGACCGCGGGGTGCCGAGCGACTGGACCAGCAGGGGGATGAGTGGCTACTCCACTAGAAAGCTGGGTCGACGAGGCGGCAAAGCTGACGAAGCCGGATCGTGTGGTGTATTGCGACGGTTCCGAGGCCGAGTATCAGCGCATGATCGCCGAAATGTTGCGCGGTGGGGATACCTACGCCCTGAACGAGAAAACCTACCCGAATTGTTACCTGCATCGCAGTAGTCCGAATGATGTCGCGCGGACCGAACACTTGACCTTCATTTGCTCGCAGGAAAAAGAAGAGGCGGGGCCGACGAACAACTGGATGGATCCGAGCGCGGCGCGTCACAAAGTGGGCGCACTGCTGGACGGAGCAATGCGCGGTCGAACCATGTATGTGGTGCCCTACGTCATGGGCCCGGTGAGTTCGCCGATCAGCAAAGTCGGGGTCGAGGCGACGGACAGCCCCTATGTCGTGTCGAGCATGTACATCATGTCGCGCATGGGCAGAGTCGCAATCGACCGTCTGGGTTCTTCCGGTGAATTCGTACCTGGCCTTCATTCATTGGGCGATTTGGATCCGATGCGGCGGTTCATCCTGCATTTTCCGGAAGAGAAATTGATCTGGAGCGTGGGATCAGGCTACGGGGGAAACGCGCTGCTGGGGAAAAAGTGTTTTGCGCTGCGCATTGCCAGCGTAATGGCGCGCGAACAGGGCTGGATGGCGGAGCACATGCTGATCCTGGGGTTGGAATCGCCCGGTGGCAAAGTGACGTACATGGGCGCGGCGTTTCCAAGCGCATGCGGAAAAACGAACTTGGCAATGATGGTGTCGGCGCTGGAGAGCCGGGGCTATCGCGTGTGGACCGTTGGGGACGACATCGCGTGGATGAAGGTCGGGGACGACGGATATTTGCACGCTATCAATCCCGAAGCGGGATTTTTTGGCGTGGCACCCGGCACAGGAATGAAGACCAACCAGAACGTGATGCACGCGTTGCGGAAAAACACCCTGTTCACGAACGTGGCCATGACTTCAGAGCGGGAGCCTTGGTGGGAAGGAATCGGCAGCGAACCGCCTGCAGGCTTGACCAACTGGAAGGGCGAAAAGTGGGATAGATCAAAGGGGACAGCGGCGCATCCGAATGCGCGCTACACCGTGCCGGCCTGCCAATCGCCGAGCATTTCGCCGAAGTGGAATGCACCGGAGGGCGTGCCGATCTCGGCGTTTATTTTCGGTGGACGCCGCGCGCGCTTGGCTCCGCTGGTTTACGAATCGTTTGACTGGCAGCATGGCGTGTTTGTGGGCGCGACGATGGCCTCGGAAACCACCGCGGCGGCCACAGGCGACGTGGGCATCACGCGGCGCGATCCGATGGCCATGCTGCCCTTCTGCGGCTACAACATGGCGGACTATTTTGCCCACTGGCTGGAGATGGGGAAGAAGATTTCAAAACCGCCGAAGATTTTCCATGTAAACTGGTTCCGCAAAGGAGCGGATGGGAAATTCCTGTGGCCCGGCTATGGCGAAAATGTGCGCGTATTGAAATGGATTCTCGAACGCGTGGAGGGCCGCGGCGCCGCGCAGGAAACACCGATCGGTTTTGTACCGTCCAAAAATGGATTGACGCTCGACGGCTTGAACATTTCTGAGGCCGCGCTAAACGAATTGCTGGGTGTGAAGCAGCAGGATTGGGAATCGGAAAATATAGACACGAAAGAGTTTTTTGCGAAATTCGGTCACCGTCTGCCACCAGCGATCCGTGAAGAGCACGATAAACTGTCACGGCGGTTTCATCGAGCGGTTACAGCCCAAATATCTTCTTAGTTCTTCCTGTTTGCAAACCTCAGTGGTCGCCGCCAGCGCGGCGAAGACCAGGGCTGACCGGCGGCGTGTCCTCGGTGTCGAAGGCGGCGGAGGCAGGTTCAATATGAAAATCGGGGCGGCTTTCCAGAAGCCGGACGCATCGGTTCCATCGAAGAATGCTGTCATCGTTGCCGGCGGGACGAATTCTCTCGGCTTCAGCAAAACAGCGCATCGCCTCTTGCACTAGCGGCAAAAGGATATGCGGAGCGTAGCCCACGAGGAGTTGCGCTTTCGCACGGCGTTCGAACAGTAGGCCCGTGTAATAGAAGCGCTCGTATAGCTCGCGCAATCCTTGAAAGATGGATTGCACTTCGGCGTAACGATCGCTCGAGGCGCCGGTAAATTGGTCAGTGATGGCAAGGCCGAGCATCCGGCGAGCGAGCTGGTGTTCAGGATCCACAGCAAGAATATCGCGGCAAATGGATTCGGCTTCCTCGGGCTCGTTAAGGTAGCGGTAAAGGTCCACTTTGGCAAGGGCCTCGGGAATACCCGCTTTGGAAATGGATTTCAGTTTGTGTTCCATAGAGCCTCCTTGATCGGAGTGAGACATCGGCAGGATAAGCCCGCCGCTACAAACTTTTTTCCTTGCCGCCGCCAAACACGCGAAAGATCATAGTCAGTGGATCGTAGAATTGGTCGACCACACGCTCTTTGAGCGGGATGATGGCGTTATCGGTGATTCGAATCTCCTCAGGGCAAACCTCCGTGCAACACTTCGTGATATTGCAATATCCCAGGCCAAGATGATCTTTCAGCAAGCCGGCACGGTTGAGCCCGTCAAGCGGATGCATTTCGAGCCCGGCGACACGAACGAAAAAGCGCGGTCCGGCGAACTGCTCCTTTTTGTCGTGCTCGCGAAGTACGTGGCAAACGTTCTGGCACAGAAAGCATTCGATGCACTTGCGAAACTCCTGGACGCGGTCCACGTCGAGCTGGGAGATTTTCCATTCCACACCCTTGCGGGGTTCGAACGGCGGGATTTTGCGGTTTACGCGATAGTTCCAGGAAACGTCGGTGACAAGGTCTTTGATCAGCGGGAAAGATTTCATGGGCAGAACGGTGACGGGTCGGTCCTGCGGGAGATCGTCCATGCGTGTTTTGCACGTCAAGCGGGGTCGGCCGTTGACTTCGGCAGAACAGGAGCCGCACTTCCCTGCTTTGCAATTCCACCGAACGGCGAGATCGGGAGCGAGGTGGCCCTGGATGTAGTGGAGCGCGTCGAGCACAACCATGCCGGGAGCGACGGGGACGGAGTAGTCGACGCTTCCCCCGCCGTTCGAATCGCCGCGAAAAACGCGCAGGGTGGCTTCCTTCATGTGTTTCTTCCCCTCATCTTTCCGGACAAATCGAGAACCGTTTCACGATTTGTCCTCGGCAAGAATCTGCTTCAAGTCCTCAGGCATCTCTTCGATCGGAGATTCACGGCGTTTCATGCCGCCGGATTCCCTCACGATGATGTTGTGTTTCTTCTCCCAGACGGGATCGAGATTCGGGTGATCGATGCGGCTGTGTGCTCCTCGGCTTTCCGTACGTGCCAAGGCGCTGTGCGCGACGGCTTCGGAGACGATGAGCATGGCCTTCAAATCGTAAGAAAGATGCCAGCCGGGATTGAAGAGGCGCGAGCCTTCAACACTCGCTTTGAAAGCGCGGACTTTTAGTTCTTCCAATTCGGCGAGCGCTTTCTTCAAATCCTCATCGGTGCGAAAGATGCCAACGAGATTCTGCATGACTTCCTGCAAGTCGCGATGCACGGCGTAAGGGCTTTCCGTTCCGAAGTTGGAAAAGGGAGCAAGCAATTCTTTTTCGGCTTGATCGATTTGCGAGCTGTCGACGCCAGGAGCTGATGTGCGCCTCGCATTCTGGGCGGCCGCGAGGCCGGCGCGGCGACCGAATACCAAGAGGTCGGAAAGCGAATTACCGCCGAGACGATTCGAGCCGTGAAGACCCGCAGCTGCTTCGCCGGCAGCAAAAAGGCCGGGCATGGTGGATTCGGCGGTTTCCGCGTCCACGCGAATACCACCCATCATGTAATGGCATGTAGGCCCGACTTCCATCGGGCCCTTCGTGATGTCCACATCCGCGAGCTCCTTGAACTGGTGGTACATGCTCGGCAGCTTTTTCTTCACGTACTCGGCGGGTTTGTGAGAAATGTCGAGATATGCGCCGCCGTGTTCAGTGCCGCGGCCTTCCTTGACTTCGGTATAAATGGAGCGGGCGACGACATCGCGCGTCGAGAGCTCCATGCGCTTGGGGTCGTACTTTTCCATGAAGCGCTCACCGGCTTTGTTGCGCAGGACGCCGCCTTCGCCGCGCACGGCTTCGGTGACGAGAATCCCTTGGACGCCGGGCGGCCAGACCATGCCCGTGGGATGGAACTGCACGAATTCCATGTCCATGAGTTCGGCGCCGGCTTCATAGGCAAGCGCCATGCCGTCGCCCGTGTACTCCCAGGAGTTGGAAGTAACGCGCCAGGCTTTGCCAATGCCGCCGGTGGCGATGACGACAGATTTAGCTCTGAAAGCGATGAAGCGGCCATTCTCGCGCCAATACGCAAACGCACCAGAGACGCGCCCGTTGTCCGTTAAAAGCCGAGTGACGGTGCATTCCATATAGACGTCAATCCCCTGCTGGACGCCGCGATCCTGCAGCGTGCGAATCATTTCGAGGCCGGTGCGGTCGCCGACGTGGCAGAGGCGCTTGAAGGTATGCCCGCCGAAAGCGCGCTGAAGTATGTCGCCGCTCTCCGTGCGATCGAAAAGAGCGCCCCATTGCTCGAGTTCGCGGACGCGATCGGGAGATTCTTGGGCGTGAAGCTGGGCCATGCGCCAGTTATTTAGAAATTTTCCGCCGCGCATGGTGTCGCGAAAATGAGTCTTCCAACTGTCAGCGGGGTCCACGTTGGCCATGGCTGCGGCGATGCCGCCCTCGGCCATGACCGTATGCGCCTTTCCGAGAAGCGACTTGCAGACCACTCCGACGGAGGCGCCTTGCGCGAGCGCTTCGATAGCGGCGCGCAACCCGGCGCCACCAGCCCCGATAATCAAAACGTCGTGTTCGCGGGTCTCGTAGTGGGCGGTCACAAGAGCCTCAGGTCCCGGAAGGTCCCGCAGGCCACCATACGCACGTAGAAGTCCGCGAAGCCAACCGAAACGAGGCTGCACCAAGCGAAGAGCATGTGGCGCTCGTTCAAGTAGCTGAAAAAGCTCCAGGCTTCAAAGCGCGAACGGCCAAAAGTCGCGCAGGAAAAGCAATCGAGTTTGCCGCCAGCAAGATGACGGAGGGAGTGGCAAGAAAAAGTGTAGAGCGAGAGAAGGGTGACATTGATCGTCAGGACGAGCGTGCCAACCCCAATGCCAAAGTGGCCATCGAAGAAGAACGACCGGATGGCGTCGTACCAAAGGAAACAGATGAAAAGAACCGCGAGATAAAAAAAGTAGCGATGCACGTTTTGCAAGATGAAGGGAAATGCGGTTTCGCCGCGATAGTTGCGGCGCGCGGGTTCACCGACCGCGCAGGCGGGGGGATCTAGGAAAAACGCGCGGTAGTACGCTTTGCGGTAATAATAGCAGGTTGCTCGAAAGCCGAGAGGGCCGGCAAGGATTAGCAGCGCAGGAGAAAATTTCCACCAGTGGTGCTCCGGATCGATAAGCGGCGAATAGAAAGGCGAGAGGTACGGTCCCCAGGAATAAAACTTCCCTTCGAACGCGCGCAGAGTGGCGTAAATCCCGAACCCGACCAGGATTATGAAGACCGGGAGAATCTCAATCCACCAGGCGTCGCGGCGAAGGGTGCTGCCGAACCGGGACTCCGGCAAAAGTGTGGGGGAACCAGCCATTCGATGACCTCCAGTGTGACTGTAGCGTAGTCAAAAACCAAATTTTTTCAACCTCATTTTATGGGAGCCGCAGGTGGCCAGGAATCGGGATTATTCTGGCACTTCTCTTGGACGAAGTTATGAGAAGGACCTCTTTGGCCGGCTTAGTCCCACCAAAAGAACCAAGCGTCAGAAACCATGAGGCCTGCGGCCAGCTCCTGGATGGTGCCGGTTCTCTGCTCCACGAGGTCGCTGCAATAGAGATATTGCTCTCGGGCAAGAGCGAGGGCCTCTTCGCGATCGGCGGGCCGCCGATCTACATGCATCTCCAGAATGTCGCTGGAAAGGCAGACGATCTCCGCGCCGTAGCGCTCGTTCCAATAGTCGTGAACGGCTACATGCTCATGAACCGGGGGACAAGCGTTCCAGTCACCGTAGTTCACAATCTGCAAGACTTGTGAGGAATGCGTGACTGGGAGCAGCCCCATCACGGTTCTCTTGTCAAATTCACTGGGAAGATAAAACGCGTGGGGAGGAATCGGTTTGACGGGCCAGGAGCCCGTGGGGAACTCATCTCCGAGATCTTCAGTTCTGGCCTCGAAGAATTCTTGCGCTGAAGCTGCTCCGGAAGAGGACGGGCGTCTGCCTGCGAATTTTGCACTGGATTCAAACGACTTCTTAGTCTGCTCATAGGTCCGATTGTCCCCGAGTACAAGCGGCCAGTAACCCAGTCCCGGCGCGATTCTTCGCAGCTCATGCCAGGAGGCAATTGCCTTTGCGCCCGGAACAAAGCAAATGTACATCGAAAGTTCTGGCGTGAACTTTTCCGCGAAGAGCTGCTTGACTCCGAGCTTGAACGCCAGTTCCTCGGGAGACATGACCCTTCACCCCTGCCCTTACTCTAAGTTCTGCGAATTGTAGTATTTTCCCCGGATTCGTGTATATCTCTTTGCCCCGTCTAAGGAAGGGAAAGAAGCACAAAGCGCGGCGGCGCCGAAGCATACCCTTAGAGTATGGTTTCAATTTCGGCGTCGATGGAGACGTGGGTGGCGAGGAAACCGTTGATGGAGAAACCCGTGCCGGTAATTTCCGAGAAATGGAAGAAGCGGCTGATGTGATAGTCCTCCTCGTAACCGGAAAAGAGCCGCGCGGTTTCGGCGGGTGAGAGCGGGAACGCCGAGAGAGCAACAGGCTTGCCAAATTCGCCAGCGAGGGAACGGTACAGGACGACTAGCTCTTTAAGGGGCATGAGGGGAGCGCGGCGAGCGGCTTCGGCGCTCATGAAGTTCTCCTGGGCAGAGTGTACTGCCCGGATGCAAAGAAAAAAAGACATTAACAGTAAGCATCCTGAACGCGCGCACGGAAGGAATCTGGGAGTTTGGCGGTTTACGGCAGGATTCGGTAAGATGCTGTCAGGACTTGGGAACCATAGGAGGAACAAAAATATGAGCATCGCTGTGGGACAGACAGCGCCTGATTTTACACTGCCGAATCAGGAAAAAAAGGAAGTAAAGCTTTCGGATTACGCGGGAAAGAAGAATGTGGTGTTGGTATGGTACCCGCTGGACTGGAGCCCGACTTGCACCAACGAGCATATCTGCTTCGTGAATGACATGAAGGCATTCGAAACGCTGGATGCGGAAGTGTTGGGCGTCAGCGTGGACAGCGTTTGGTCGCACAAAGCCTTTGCGGAGAAGATGGGAATCAAGTATTCCTTGCTCGCGGATTTTCATCCTCGCGGAGCAATGAGCGAGAAATACGGCGTGTATCTGGCCGACAAGGGGATCACCGGGCGTGCCATCGCCATCGTGAACAAGGCCGGAAAAGTCGCGTGGTTCAAGAACTACGACATTCCGGTGGTACCGGATTTGAAGGAAGTAGCAGCGGCGCTGTCCCAGGTGAAGGTTGCGTCGGCTTAAAGAACCGAAGGCCAGAACGCAAAGTTCGAAGGCTCCGACAACGTCGGAGCCCTTCGCTTTATATCGCTGCTCTTCGCGCTTGAGTTATTTTGTAGCCAGATCATTGCGCACGACGACGCCGCCTTTCATGACGAATTTGACGGATTCGAGGACGTGCACATCGAAGAGGGGGTCGCCGCTGACGGCGATAACATCGGCGTAATGCCCGGTTTCGAGAGCGCCGATCTTGTCGGGCCAGCCCATTAGATCGGCGGCGTTGATGGTGGCAGCCTGAATGGCGTCAAGGGGTTTCATGCCCCACTCGACCATTTTGGCGAATTGCTTGGCGTTGTCCCCGTGCGGATACACGCCGGAGTCAGTGCCGAAAGCCATTCTTGCTCCGGATTGAAAGGCGTGACGGAAATTCTCCCTCTGTTGACGCCCGATCTTCTTTTCCTTCTCGATGGATTCGGGCAGCATTCCGGCCTTCGCGCCTTCCTCCAGGATGTAGTCGTCGTTGTAAATATCGAAGACGAGATACGTTCCGTGTTGCTTCGCGAGGGCGATGCCCTCGTCATCAATGAGGCTGGAGTGCTCGATGGAGTCGATACCCGCGCGTATGGCGTCTTTAATGGATTGCGTGCCGTGAGCGTGGGCGGCCACTTTGCGGCCAAGTTTATGGGCTTCTTCCGCGATCGCTTGCAACTCTTCAAGAGTATATTGCGGGGTTCCTGGCTGATCGCCTTTGCTCAACACGCCGCCCGAAGCGCAGACTTTGATGACATCGGCCCCGTACTTGGCGGTTTCCCGGACTCTGGCGCGCACGGCCCAGGGCCCGTCGGCAACGCCCTCCGCTTTGTAGTGAAATTCCGAGGGGAGCAGATTGTTGTCGCAGTGCCCGCCGGTAATGCCTAGCGGCGGGCCGGAGACGCGCATGCGCGGCCCTTCGATATCGCCGGCGTCAATGGCATCGCGAAGGGCCACGTCCGTGTAGCCGTCGGCGCCGACGTTGCGAACGGAGGTAAACCCCGCGCGGAGTGTAAGACGGGCGTTTTTCACCCCGGTGACGGCTTCGCGCGGAATGGAAATGCCGAGGCGTGAGTAGCCGTGGCTGGCAGGATCGCCTGTAAGATGCGTGTGGACATCGACCAGACCGGGGAGGCACGTGGCATTCGAAAGATCGATGGCCGTAACTCCGCTCGGCAATTTTGTCGAAGAGGAAGGGCCGACCGAACTAATTGTCCCCGTGGCATCGAAGAGGACGACCTGGTCAGTCAGCATCTGACCGGAGCGGACATCGAGCAGCTTGCCGCATCGAACGGCCCCCGGAGCGGCGTGCGTGACGCCGGAAAAAGCGAAAACGCAGACGAGTACAAATAAAAATTGACACATAACTCTCCTTCGCTAGGCGATGATATATCCGGCAAGTAATTTTTGGAAATGGAGAAGAAGCACGGAGCTTTCTATACCATCCTATTTCTCAGACTCGAAAAGTTAGTGGGATGGCGGCTTTTCGCCTGCATCGTCAGACTTCTTGTCTGGCGCTGTACTCTTCCGCGAAAAAGAGCGCACCAGCAGTGTGACCTGCCAGCGCTGATCCTCAGTGGTGCGATTCTTGAATGACGGCATGGGTCTTCGGCCCACGGTGATCTGATAAAAGATTTCGCCGTCCGTCACACCGTTCATGCGTCCTGCGTCGGTGAGGTCCGCAGGAGCCGGAGAATGCATCTTGGATTCCGGTCCATCTCCCCTGCCGTGATCGCCGTGGCATTGGGCGCATTCGTCACGGTAAAGGTCGCGGGCCGCTTTCAGGTTGGAATCCGAAGCCGGTAGGGGGTTCTTAAGCCTCTTGAATTCCTCGGGAATGACCCATGGCTTGTTCTCTTCGTAGACCGAATAGCCCGCCACGGTGCAGATCAGCAGGAGAAGTAGAGCGAAAACAATCTTCTGGGCTTTGCGCTTGCTCGGGACATTTGCAGGCATGATGACCACGAAAATCTTCGCATATCCACGGTGACTTAGAAAGCCTTGGAGTGAGAACAGAAGTCCACAGAGAAGAAAGAATAAGAGAAATGCAGTAAAGGGAAGAGAGAGGAATCAGGCCGCGCGGAAGATCAGCCAGAGGAGTTCGCCGTTGAAGAACAAGATGGCCGCGGCAACGATCCAGGCGACGATTTGAGTGAGGCGAGAGTTGGCGAATTCGCCCATCTTGGCGCGGTCGCCAGTAAATTGGATGAGCGGGATCACCGCGAAGGGCAGTTGAAAACTGAGAATGACCTGGCTCAGGATGAGCAGCGAAGTAACTTTGTTTTCCCCTGCGATGCCAATCACCAGCGCGGCCGGAATGATCGCGATCGAGCGGGTGATGAGTCGGCGCAGCCAGGGCTTTAGCCGTAAATCGAGGAACCCTTCCATCACGATCTGGCCCGCCAAGGTTCCGGTGAGCGTGGAATTCTGTCCAGAGGCTAGCAGCGCGCAGGCAAAGAGCGTGCTGGCAAGACTTACACCAAGGACGGGACTGAGAAGTTTGTAGGCGTCGGCAATCTCTCCGACGTCGTTCAGCCCACGCGTATGGAATGCGGCCGCGCCCAGGACGAGAATGGCGGCGTTGATAAAGAGCGCGAAGCCAAGGGCCAGCGTGGAGTCGAAAATGGCGTAACGCACCGCTTCGCGGCGGTCCCCGACGGATGAGCCGAATGCGCGCGTCTGGACGATGCTTGAATGTAGATACAGATTGTGCGGCATGACCGTGGCGCCAAGAATGCCGATGGCAATGTACAGCATTTCGCGATTGCGCAGGATTTCGGCCCGGGGGATGAAGCCGATCGCCGCTTCGCGCCAGAGCGGATGAGCGAAGAAAATCTCATAGGCAAAGCAAGCGGCTATCGAGGCCATGAGCGTCACAACAAAGGCTTCGACCAGACGGAAACCGCGGCCCTGGAGTGCCAGCACGATCAGCACGTCAAACGCCGTAATCAAAACCCCCGCGAGGAGCGGTAGGCCGAAAAGGAGCTTTAGTGCCACCGCGGAACCGAGGACTTCGGCAAGATCGCAGGCAGCGATAGCAACCTCGCAGACGATCCAAAGAAATAGAGAAGTACCTCGGGAATAGTGTTCACGACATGCCTGCGCGAGATCGCGGCCGGAGGCGATGCCTAGTTTCGCGGAGAGAGCTTGCAAAAACATCGCCATCAAGTTGCTGATGAGGATGACGCTGAGAAGCCTGTAACCGAATTTTGAGCCCCCGCCAATGTCCGTGGCCCAGTTCCCAGGATCCATGTAACCAACGGCGACCAGGTAGCCAGGGCCGGCAAACGCCAGCATTTTTCTCAACCAAGAAGCCCCCGGTGAAAAAACGATGGTGCGATGAGCTTCGGGCAAGGATGGCACCGTGCCCCGGGCGGGCGATGCGGATCCGGAATAGAGAGCGGAGGACGAGTCGTCGGCGAACTGCAGAGAAGTTTCGAGTTGGGGCGGAATCGCGCGCGCCATGTCTTTAGTTAACTATGCTAAATACGAATACTAAACTACACTTAATAAACCTGCGCGTCAATGGGACTTGAGTCGCTTCTTGATAACAAGGCAAGCGCTGCCCGTGCCGCCAGTGTGAGGAGCGAGCGAAGCGCCTATGCTTGTGATAAGTTCGAAGGGTCACTCCGGGAGAGAAACCAAATGGACCAACAGCAGCCCGCGCCGGGGCAGGTGCAGATCAAGGCAGATGAGAAGGAACTGCAGGGGCAGTACAGCAACCTGGTGATGATTCACCACAACCTGGAAGAGTTCACTCTGAATTTTATCTATATTTTCCCGAACGGCGCTCAAGGCAAGCTGCTAAGCAGCATGATTGTTAGCCCGGGACACGCCAAGCGCATCTGGCGCGCGCTGGGAGAGAATCTTTCTCGGTACGAAGCCCAGTTCGGTCCCATCAAGGAATCGCCCGAAGGAAGTGGGCCGGCGCCGAACGTGGGCTTCGTACAATAAAACCTGCCTTTCTCCGTCGAGTGAGACTCCAGCAAGGATGAAGTTGTAAACAGCCTCCATGGCCGGCTAGAATTTCAGAGCTGTATTTTCGTCGGGCCTGTAACTTAAGAGTCTGTTGTTGGTTCGGCGTTGCTTAGATCCATTTTCAGGCCCTTCAAACCCGCCTTGTTGTACACAACTTGTACACAAAATCAGTCGTGCAATGCTGACAGGCATGAGCTAAGCAGGGCTCGCGCTCATATGGTTCCTGCTAAGTTAGACACTATCACGCCCACTTTCGGCACTGTATGGTTTGGCATTTCACGGAGGCGAGAGCAGTTAAAGACCTTCCAAAACAGGGAGATCGTCATTGCGGTGTTGAGCCAAGACGATTTTGAAGCCGTTGCGACCGGAACGAATCTTGTGCAGTTGCTTCGGAACCGCAACGAGCGTGCCGACTAGACACTTCAGTCGTCAGGGATGCTGGCTACTGAGGCGCTCGAATGCGCCTCACGACCTCGGACTCGGTGAAGCATCGCCGCATCACCTCATCGGGTGAATTATCTGTTTGGCACGGACGAGGTCGGTTTTTCGATGGACAGCAACGTTCCGGGGCTCGTCAGCCCTGTCCGAACTTATGATCGCCTCTCAGACGCGCTGGAGGAAGTGCTCGACGCCCGGATTTATGGCGGAATGCACTACAGAAACTCGACCCGAATCGGCGCGCACGTGGGAAAACAGGTGTCCAGGTTTACGACAAGGCACTTCTTCCGCCCCGCTAAGCATCACGGGGACAAAACGAACGAATAGTACATGCGGTGACGAAGGAGCTCGAATCACCTCGGCAGTGACGGGCGGATCGCCCTGTGCATTTACTCGCTGTGAAGAGCCTGGATGACGTCGATGCGTGCGGCGCGCGCCGCCGGGGCCCAGGACGCGACGACCGCTGCCGCCATCAGCACGAAGGCAGAGAGGACCACGGGCAAAGTGCCCGGCATCTTCACGTCCGGGAAATAGCTGCCCGCCAAACGGGCCAGCACGAACCCCAATGCCGCGCCTGCCAGCACACCCACCCCAGCCATTAAGGCGCCTTCGGCGATGACACCTTTCAGGAGATGTTGCGGCTGCGATCCCAGCGCCAGCCGGATGCCGAATTCGCGCGTGCGCGCGCTGACCGAAAACGCCAGCACGCCTGCGACGCCCACCACGGCAATCGCCAATGCCACAGCCGCGAATACGCCGAACACCAGCGAGTTCAAACGGTCCGGCGTGAGCACCTCCGCGCGGACGTCTTCAAGAGTGGCAGCGTGCTCAACGGGCTGATCGGCGGACATGTCGCGAATCATGCGCGTGACTGGCGTGACGAGCGAATAAGGATCCGCGCCGGTGTGGATGAACAGGCGGCCGCCAAAGATGGGACCCTCTTCAAAAGGCATATAGATAGTGACGATGGGCTCGGGGACGACATGTTCGTCATCTATATCGGCGGTGACGCCGATGATGCGGTGTGGGGCGGGGTTAATGCCGGGGGCGAATTGCATGACGGGATCTGTCCAATAAACATGCCGATCCATGGCGTCCTGATTGGGGAACATGCGCTTTGCGAGAGTCTCGCTGACAATAGCTACCGGCTCTTTGCCTTTTTGGCCGTCGAGCTCGTTGAAATCGCGGCCGCCAAGGATGGGTACGCCGAGCGCGGCAAAGAATCCGGGAGAGACGACGCGCAACTGCGCGCGAGGGTCCTCGTTGGGGGTATGAACATGACCGTCGGCACAGAATTGGAGAGCGAAACCGCTGGAGCCGACGTCGCGCCAGGGAACAGACAGGCCGAAAGCGGTCTGGTTCACGCCGGGTAGCGCATCAATGCGACGAATGGACTCTTTGTAGAAATCGACCACTTGCTCAGGCGTTTTTCCGTGGGACATGGGGGGAACATTGATGGTGAGGACGTGGCCCATGTCGAGACCTGTCTGCGCGGTTTGCAAGGCGATGAGCGTAGTGATGACTGTGCTTGCACCGGCCAGCAGCACGAAGGATGCAGCGATTTGGGTCACCGCGAAGATGCGCTGGCGGCGGCTCGTGCTGCCGGTGATTCGTACGCTGCCGCTCGATAGGCTAAGGCCTGTGGGCGCGTTGGCCGACGGCAGGCGCGGGACAAACGCCAAAATTCCCGCGGCGACGATGGCCAGCGCCGCTCCGACCCAGAGCAGGCTGGAATCGACCGTCAAATCCAGCGCGCGGACCGAGAAGCGCGAGGCGTAGCGGGCTAGGATGGCCACCAGCGGCTGCGCGCTCCATATGCCGACCGCAGCCCCACCGCCGCAGAGCAGGAGGCTTTCGGCCAGCAGCATCCGGCGCAGCGCACCGGTGCTTGCGCCGAGCGCTGCACGAGTGGCCAGTTCGCCTTCGCGGCGAACCGTGCGTGTGAGAATCAGGTTGGCCACGTTGGAACACGCGATGACGAAGACCAGCGCTGACGCTCCGAGCAGCACCAGCAGCACGGTCCGTGCGCCCGAGGTGAGTTCGTCGCGAAGCAGCTTAGCCCCGATCTGGTAGGCGGCTTTGGGCGGGTATGCTTCGGGGTGTGCTGTGGCCATGGCCCCGTAGGCGGAACGCAACTCGGTGCGGGCTTGATCGAGGGTGACACCCGGAGCGAGACGGCCAAAGAGCTCGGTCATGCGATGGACACGGCCGGTGACCATGGTTGCAGAGAGGTGATGCGGGCTGGTGACGATGTTGGCGATGAGTTCGGTGTCTTGGGGATAGGGGATGGAGGGTTCGAGGACACCGATGACGGTGGCAGAACGGTCGCCCATGAGCCCGCTGTCGAGCCGGACGGTTTTGCCCAAGACGGAAGGATCTTTCGCAAGACTGGTCGTCCAGAAACGATACGTGAGAACGACGACGCCTGCCGCTTTCGGACCATCGTCTTGAGCTCCGATGAGGCGGCCGAGGACAGGGTGGAGACCCATGACTTCGAAGTAGTTGCCACTGACGACGCCAGCTTGAACTACGCGAGGCTCACCCAGGCCGATCATCGTGAATTCGGTGGTGGAGAAATCGCCGAACGCGCTCAGAGTTTTAACGCTGACGCGCAAATCCTGGATTTCGGGCACAGAGAACGTTGAGTTGTCGTCGCCGGCACCCGGGGCACTCTGGCGGATATAGATCAGCCGGTCCTCGTCGCGGTTGACGAGAGGCTTGAGGAGCACGCCGCGCACCAGCGTGAAGATCGCAGCGTTCGCGCCGATGCCCAGCGCCAGCGTCAGCACCACCGTGAACGCCAGCCCTTTCGTTCGAGCGAGCGAGCGGAACGCCACTCTCAGATCGTTAATGAATGACATGATTTTGCCCTTCCTTCCCGGAAGTCAGTCTCCCAAGCGATATAATCAACCACTACCTTTGCATCAGTTTTGCCGCATCTTAGCGAACTGCTGTCGCAGAGGGGAGCGCAATTAGCAATCCACCGAACCGGTCAATCTAAGCTCTTTGCTGTGATTGTGTTACTCCAATACGCCAGGCTGCCTTATGCCTCGCATTGCGCGATTTTGGGATGCTTTGCCCGGATTCGGACATCTTCCGTCGTGCAGGCCGCCAGCCATGTGCTCCGAAAATTCAAGCCTTCTCCAGGCAATCAGCGAACTGCTCCAGCGTTGCGGCGAAGTCCCGCTGCATGGATTTGAACACGCCTCGAAAGTCTTGCGCTCCGACTCGGTCGCATTGATTGGATGGCCGCGCGGTGTGAGCTTCGTGCTGCCTTGGTGCTCGGCGAATCCGGCGATTCTGGGCGGATCGTCGGCTAACCGTACCCCGGGGATTACTTCCCTCTTGCCCGTCATCCAACCACAATCGCGGATCGAGCCCCGCCGAATCGCGGTCCCAATCTCCCAACGTTTCAGGTCAAACCGCTCTTTGGCCTCGACCACGTCCTCATAGGGATCATCGAAAGCAGCGGCCACAGAGAGGATATGATGTGAGTAGTCTTTTCCGCGGTCCGTTTTCGCTTGACAGCAGGGGCGCAGGCTTATAGGAAGTTGCCAAAAGAGTTTCCGATTTCAAGTTCGTGCAAGGTTGGCAAGTGGTGTAGATTCCCTCGGATTTCAGGGCCGGCGGACCTGAGGAGGCAAAAAATGAAGAAATCCTATCGGTCGCATCTGACGAAAATGTTACGGGAGGCGCAAGCCATCTGCGCGGAGGCTCGTGCCACGGGCATGCCCGTTGATGAAGTCACCGAAATTCGCGCAGAACGCGCCAAGAAAGCACGTGAGACACGCCGCGAGTTCCTGCAAACCGCGGGAAAGGCCGCCGCCATCGTGGCCGCGTCCAGCTTTATGCCGCTCAGGACGCGTGGTCAAGGCAAGTTGGGAAAAATCGTCATCGTCGGGGGCGGGGTCGCCGGCCTACGCTGCGCGCATCGGCTCTGGACGAAATGGGGCCGCGCCTCAACCGTCTACGAATGGGATGACCATGTCGGCGGGCGCATAGACACTTTTTACAACTATAACCAACGCCTTCCCGGTTCGCGAACCTTTTTTGCCAATGGCCAGTACGTCGAACTGCATGGCGAGTTCGTTTCCTCCGAACACTCCGAGATGATTGGTCTGGCCAATCGTTACGGTCTGCAACTCGACATAGCCAGCACCAACCAAACCACCCCCGCCTATCCGCCCGGCACGGTAGACGTTTACTGGTTCAACGGAAGTTACTACACCCAGGCGGAGCTCGCTGCGGACTGGCAGAAGTTCGGCTGGACCATCTTCAATAACGCCGTGCTCGAGGTGCCTTTTGCGCCCTGCTACAATTGCAAAAACAGCGCAACCGCCGTTTCCTGGGATAACATGTCGGTGCCCTCCTGGATCAACAAATATGTCCCTGGCGGTATGAGCGCGCCGTTCGGAAAACTCTGCTACCAAGACGTCATCAGTGAATACGGAGGCCCGCCAGAGACACAGTCCTCGCTGAACCTGCTTTACATTCTCGGCTACTTCGACAGCGCCACCTCTGGAAGAGGGTTTCAACCCACGAATTACCCCTATCTCGCGGGTACCGACGAAAAGTATCACGTCCATGGCGGCAATTATCAGATCATTCACGGCATAGCCAACGAGCTTCCCGCCGGCACTATCCAACTCGGCCAGAAGTTAGTGGCTGTCGCGCTTAACGCGGACGGCACCTACACCTGCACCTTCCAGAACCCCTCTGGGACTCTTAATGAGGTGACCAACATTGAGCATCTCGTGCTCGCCCTTCCGTTCAGCACGCTGCGCAAAGTGGACATCTCGAAGGCCAACCTCTCGTCGCTGAAGATGTACGCTATCAACAATTACAACCTCGGCAACAATACGAAAACTCTGGTCCAGTTCAGCACCCGCTACTGGAACACGCTGGGTTACGATGGCACTCTCTATGGCGACACAACGGCCATCAACTGGGACAACACCGCCTATCAGCCGGGTTCCCCCACGGGATGGGGTGGCGCGGGCGTTCCCCAGGGAATCCTGGTCAATTACCAGGGCGGAGTGAATGGCCAAAACCTGGCCAGCAACTACGGACTCACGCAGGATACCCAAGTGGCACCGAATAAGCTGGTCAACGACACCCTGGCCATGTGGGAACCGGTCTGGCCGGGTATCACCGCCCAGTACAACGGTTTGGCCATCGTCGCGGACGGCAACATTGACCCGCACTTGTTGGGGGCGTACTCGCAGTACACCCTGGGCCAATACACCACGATCCGAGGTATCGAGGGAGTACAGGAAGGCAACATCCACTTCTGCAACGAA
>DATKEV010000170.1:0-26242 GCA_035511855.1 Candidatus Udaeobacter sp. | reverse complement strand
AGCCAGTGCTGGAACCGGTGATGAGAACCACTTGCTTGGAATTCATGATTATCCCTCCTTATGGCCCTACCGTGAACCAGTTTGATGCCGGAAGTGAAGCGGTTGGTTACAAGAAATGAGTTCAACAGATTGCCTACTGGGAAAATCAAAAGGGCGTATATGTAAGTGATCCTAGGAAGTAGTTCGTTACTTCCGGATTGCCCGTAATCCTGAAGGGCGCCCCTCATCGGCCGCGAATTTCGCCTTAGCTTGTTTCAGGACTAGAATGTCGGGGTCGGCGCTTTCGAAAAATGCGAGCCTACGCACCGGCTGCGGATGCCAGCTCTCCTGACCGCCTTGCCGGAGCGAACACGATCAGGGCTACACCGATGATGACGAGGGCTGCCACGCCCAGCAGTTCTCCGCGTGGGATGAGATTGCGGAATGCCTGCACCGCCATAAGTGCGGCATGGGCAAAACTCGACCATGCCGTGAAGGCGATCAGGCTGCGATTCGCGGATGGGTTACGGGCAGCCAGCAGCAAGAAAATCCCGAGTGTGACATACACGCTAAGCATCATCGCCAACGCAGGCTCTTGCCTGACAAACACCATCAAGGGATAAACTAAAGCCGAAAAGAGCAATCCCACCAACACCAATACAATTTTCAGCGCCCGCTCTCGACGCATGGTGCCCTCCTGCCGAAAACTAAAATGGGGAAAGGTGCACGTACACGCTAATCACATGAATCTTACGTTGGTGGCATGGGACAGGTCAACGAAACCGGAGGCATCGACGGTCTCACCCTCGAAGTCGACGACACCGAACCTCGCGTACCGATCTCGTCAAATCGTTTGGCCCGCACGCCAGTATCGGGAAAATATGGAGTCGCCTAAGCGACCCCGCTTTCGCTTAACGGCGTCGCGGCTATGAGGACTCCCGGCCACATTTTGCCCGGGCACCTTCCCTTGCGAAGCGGCCAGGCAGAGCAGTCCACTCCCCGAAAGCGCGGAGGAGAGCAGGCTAGAGTGCGCGTTACGCCATCCGAGCGTAGAAGACGTTAGGGGGCAGGGACGCTGCTGGAGGATTTGTCTTGATTCTCGAGCGTAGCCAGTTCTTCACGCAGGCGAGCGGCTTCTTCGCGAGACTTTGCGGCGTCGAGAAGGGGCTTGACGCCAACGACCGTTCCGAACGCATCCATAACCTTGGCGATGGCATCATTCTTCTTCTTGCCGTTGTTGCCCATATTTGCCAGCTCGTCGGCGGAATTTTCTTGAGCCAAGGCGTCGGTCTCCAGTCCGGTAATTTGGGCGCGGAGATCCCGGATGCGCGCGCGCCGCTGGACCATCTCGATGGCAGCATCGCCGACAGGCTCGTTGGCGGATTCCCAGAACCCTCCACCGCGTTCCTTCAGTTCGTCTTTGAAGGCCTCAAGATTGTTCTTGCCGTGTACGTTGCCCTGGTCGGCGGCAAGGCGGTACCAAGTCACGGCCTTGGCATCGTCGGGCTTCACACCTTGCCCGTACTGATACATCCAACCGAGCTGATTCTCCGCGTCGCTGTTCTCGAGCGCGGCGGCCTTGTAAAGCCAGGACCTGGCCTTGGCATAATCGGTCGCCACACCGATGCCATACTGAAAATTATAGCCGATGTTTTCCATGGCGTGGTCGTTGCCATGTTCCGCTGCTTTGTAATACCAGGAGAAAGCCTCGTCGTAACTCTGCGGCTGGCCCCATCCATTCTCCGCCATGTAGCCGAGCTGGTTTTCGGCGTTAGAGTTGCCGTGGCTGGCGGCGCGGCGATACCAGGCTAGAGCTTGAGCGTAGTCGCGCTTGACCCCAAATCCGCACTGATAAAAGTAGCCGACTACCTGCTCGGCATCCGAAAGATTCTGGTCCGCCGCCTTGCGGTACCATTCGAAGGCTTGCTTATAATCACGCTTGACCCAGAGGCCACTCTGGAACATGGCCGCCAGATTGTACTCGGCGAGCGCATAGCCTTGGTTCGCGGCCAAACGGTAGTAATTTAGGGCGCGCTTGTAATCCCGCGGCAAGCCAAACTTATGTTGATGCATGTAGCCCAATTGATTCTGCGCAGGAGCATAACCTTGGCCGGCGGACTTGCGATACCAGATCAGAGCATGGCCGTAGTCCTGGGGAACGCCGAGGCCGCGAAAATAGTGGTTTGCCAGAGCGAATTGCGCCTGCGCGTCCCCCGCAGCGGCGGGCTCGCGAAGTGAGTAGAACTCATTGTCGGGCGGCGGTGCCGTGGCCTGGGCCGATGTCTGGACCGGTGCCTGCGCTCGCGCCGCGGAAACCAGGGCGAACGTAAAGAAAGCTGCTATCGTGGCCCTAGTCCGAAAGCTCATGGAGATCTCCCCCCTTGACGAATTTCGGAGAAATAACCCGTAAGGATGCGAGGGGGAATGGGCCCTCTTACCTATGCAACTCGCCCCGCCGCCGCGTTCTGCCCAGGACAGCATTCCACCGCAATCAACGGCCGTCCTTCCGTAGCCTGGCACGCGGAGGCTTATATTAACGATAGACTGGGACAGAATGTGCTCAATGTTGTATCCGCAGGGCGGCCAGCCATAAGGATCAAGGCCAGGGCGCATATCACTGCAGCTTCGCATACTCCGTCTTGGCTTGCTTCAGGAGGGGGATGTCGGGGTCGGCGTCCTTCCCAAGGACGAAGAAATCCTGGTAAAACGCGCCGGAACTCGCTAAAGCGTTTCTTGCCATCACCCAGCAGCCCCACATCCGGGATTAGGGTATTCACCTGGCAATGATTTCAAGAATTTCCCTGATGGTATTTCCTCTTCCGCGTCCGTAGTCTCCCGGCGAGATGATCATCAAGCTCCGCGCACGACGTCCTTGACGTGACGTTTTCGTATCTGAAACAGCGCTCGACGGATTTCTCAGAGTGGGGGAGCACCGTGACGAAAAAGACGACGTTTACTAGTGACACCATCGCACGTCGTGGTGAGACCTTTTCCAGCTTTGGTAACACTTTCGGGGATCTCCCCAAGGAGACGGCCATGTCTACAAAAACTCTCGAACGGCTGCTGGCCCTCGGCCTACAAGTGCTCGCGCTCGTGGCTATCTCGCTGGCCGTGATCACCACGCAAGCGTCAGCAACGACCAATCAAAAACACTTCTTTTGGGCGTCGGGGCAGGCGCCCAACCCCAGTTCAGTCTCGAATGACCTCATTTATCACGGTGGAAATGCCGGGCCGGGAGCCATCGGCGTCGAGACCACGCCGGGGATCTATCTGATCTTCTGGGGACCTGATTGGGCAAACGGTTTCACGACCACTGACGTGAACGGAAAGCCGTACACGAGCCAGCAATTACAGAACTACGTCACTTCATTCTTGAGCAATCTCGGCGGCACGCCCTGGGCAGCCATCCAGACGGAATACTGTAACAATGTCCCAGCCGGGACCACCAGTTGCGCCGCCGTCAGCGGCGGCGGGTTCGTCACCAATCCGAGGAAACAACTCAAGGGCGTGTGGACCGACACGGCGCCAGTGCCCAGCGACATCGTCGCCCTTGGCTTGGCGGAAAACGTGGCTGATGATCCGCTCGCCGTGGAGGCGATGCGGGCCTCCGCACATTTCAATTACGATCCGCAGGCGACCTACATCATCCTTACACCTCCCACCACAATAGCGACAGGGCAGCCCGTCTACTGCGGCTACCACACACAGACTGACAGCATCAATGGGCTTGGGAATCCGTACCGGCTGCAATATGCCTTCATCCCGTTCCTGAATATGAACTGGCCAGGTCTCGGTACCGGCGGCTGCGGAATGAATTCCGTGAATGTGATGAGCGATGACTTTGGTCACGGTGTCTTCGATGGCTACAGCATCGTCACCGGGCATGAGTACGCCGAGGCTGTCACCGACCCAGACAATTTTGCCAGCATCCAGGACGGCTGGAACGACCTGCAGGGGAGCGAGAACGGCGACAAGTGTGCGTGGAAGGGTCTAGGTAATGTTCCCATGGACAATCACACCTCGTTCGCGGTGCAGCCCCTGTGGAGCAACAAGGCATTCGACGTGACCGGCGACGGCTGTGTGCGCTCTGCCCCGACCAATCCACATGCCATGCCCGCGGTCGGCATCACGCCGCCTGCGATCGACATCTGCATGACACTTCCCACCTGTCCACCCGGCGTCGCAGCGGGGCAGCCTATGCCCGTCAACATGGCCTATTTCGGCGGACGCGTCCAGGTCACCCCTAAAATCTACCTTGTCCTTTGGGGCTGGGGGCAGCCGAATGCATTCGATCACACCGGCGTGGGTAACCCGGTCAGCGACCCCGATGGCGCTGGAGCGCTCATGACCAGATTCGTCTCCGCCATGGGCGGCACGACATGGGGAAACGTTGCCACGCAGTATTATCAATCCAATTACAACGGGAACTATTCAACGATCGGGAACCCGCGGCAGCAGTTGGCCGGCGTATGGCACGACAACACCAACCCCATTCACGATAATCTGAGCCCCATCGACCTTGCGCGCGAAGCAGCACTAGCGGTGCAATTCTTTCACGCGACCGACCTGGCCGATTCCAATTTCGTGATCGCCACACCGCAGAAGTTCAACGATGCAGGCTTCAATCAAAGCCAATACTGCGCCTGGCACGACTACACGACGCCGGCGGGTTATCCAGGGGTGCAGCAAGGCATCGCGTTCACGAACATGCCTTATGTGCTGAATGCTGGCGGCGGATGTGGGAAGGACTTTGTCAATCCCGCGCCCACGGGAGATCTTGACGGCGTCACCATCGTGCTGGGTCACGAGATCGCGGAAACCCTCACCGACCCGGGCGCCGAGTCGTCCACCGGCCTGGTGCCGAACGGGGGCTGGTTCGACTACCAGGGTTGGGAGATCGGCGACAAATGCGCGTGGGTCGGCGATGGCCTCCAGGTCCCGGGTGCGCCGTTCAATATGATCGGAAACGACGGCCGCGGGTACCCGGTGCAGACGTTGTGGAGCAATAAAAGTCTAAGCGGAGTCGGTTACTGCTCTCAGGGATTCTAACGCGTGTTTCCGCGATAACCCTGTCCGTTCAGAATCCATCGGACCGGGTTTGACCGCGATGGCCAACTTCGCTTCCACGGACCTGCGACCCTGAGCACCTTCGCCGCCAGGCTAATACGTGCTGAAGGACCGTCCGAACGGAAGTAGTCTTCGATTATTTAAATATTAGTTAGTACAGTATTTTGACGCGCAGAAGTGGTCTTTGGACCCGATTTGCCCGGCAGCATCTTGGCCAAGTGAATCGGCTGGTGCTGGCCAGCGGGTTCCCTGGAATCAGTTTTCCGCGTCTACGGCTCACCCGTCTTTTAAGGAACTGTTCCAAAGCACGACAAGGACCCGTGTCAGCGGCAATTTAAATTATTTTAGAATTTCTCTATTCATTCCAAGTAGATACTTTTAAATTATATAAATAGATAATTACATTTAGTCGGCCGTGCTCCCTTCGGCCGGCCCAGTTTTATATTCCCGGTGCCAACGGGGCCCCCTTTTCGTTCAAATCCTAATTAAAGGGCACATCTTTTCGTTCGAATCGTAATTAACGGGGACCTTCTTTCCGTTCGAATCCTAATTTCGGAAAACCGAGAGCCGCGCTCAAGTTGAAAAAGCTTCTTTCCTTCCGGCCACGAGGCGTGCAAAAGGCGCACCGGGTCTGGACGCAGGGCTGTGATCCAGAAGCAGAGGAGTGCGCGAAATTCTTTTTTGAGCGATATTCGCACTATTGCTCGATTAAAGGCTTGACAAACGGACAGGGGAGGCGTTAGAGGTGCTCACGGGTGGGGGGTCTATTTGGGATTAGCAATCTGAAAAACAAGGATTCCAATAGTTTGAAAAAACGAAAGAGAAAGGGAGATTCGAATCGTAAATTGAAGTAAACGAAAGGTAATTGAAAAAAAAGATGCGAATGGTATTGGGAAACGAAGATTCGAACGGACATTTGGAAGAAACCAAATTTGCCCATGGCATTGGGGAAAACGGAGATGCGAATCGTAAATTGAAAAAACGAAGAATTCCAATAGTATCTTGAAAAAAAACGAAGTTACTCTCAAATATCGAAGATTCGAGTGAACGAAGATTAGAAACGTTTGCAGAGGGGTGAATCATGAGCCGACGTTTAGGGTTACCGGCCGTCCTTGGGGTGATCATTCTGGCAGGATTGGCGAGACCGACTTTTTCACAACTGGGGGCCAGCAACGCGCAGTTGAACGGAGCGGTCCGCGACGAGAGCGGGGGTTCCGTCGCGAAGGCGGTGATCACTTTGCGTGAAAAAGACACGAACCGGAATTATTCCGCTGTTTCGAATGACAACGGACTCTATGTCATCGCGAATCTGCCGCCAGGGCGCTACGAGCTGACAACGGAAGCGTCCGGGTTTGCGAAGTCCACGCAGACCGGCATCGTTTTGACGGTCGGACAAGTCGCCACCATCGACATCACGGTGAAAGTCGCATCGAGCGCGGAGAAGGTGGTGGTCACGACGGAAACCCCGCCCGTCGAGCCCACACGCACCGAGGTCAGCCAGGTCATCAGCACCAATCAAATTGAGTCGTTGCCGATCAGCGGACGCCTGTTCACCGATTTCGTCTTGCTGACGCCTGGCGTCACCACCGGCCGCACCAGTCTGCAATCCACCTTTACGGAATCGGAAGTCACGCGCATCTCCTTTGGCGGTATGCGCGACTTCAGCAACCTGGTTACGGTGGACGGAGCGGACACGATCAACACCGCCACCGGCTCGCAGCGTGGCACACCCTCTCAAGAAGCTGTGAGTGAATTTCGCGTGGTCAATAACGGCTTCGGGGCCGAGCAAGGCCGCGCGTTGGGCGGCATCGTCAACATCATCACCAAGTCCGGCACCAACGACCTGCACGGTTCGGCTTACGATTACATTGAGAACAACGCTCTCAACGCGCGCAACCTCTTGCAACACGGCACCTTGCCTGTCTCTGGCACGACGGTGCCGAATACGCTGCGGCAAAACCAGTTTGGCGGAACGCTTGGCGGCCCGATCAAGAAGGATAGGACGTTCTTCTTCATGAATTACGAGGGGCAGCGGCGCGGGGAAGCGGCCGTGCAATCTCCGACCTTGCTCCAGAATTTCGGCTTGATCAACCAGGCGAAAGCGCTGCTCGGAATTGTCCCCGAGCAGGAAAGCACCTTGAAGACACAAGATTCCGACAAGGGTTTTTTCAAACTCGACCACCAGATCAGCAAAGCCAATCGGCTTTCGGTGCGCTATAGCATCGAGGATGCGCGCAATCTTAACGTGCTTGTCGGCGACACTCTCGACGGCGGGGGCTTGGCGGCTTCGTCGAGCGGCCATAACAACTTCTTGCGTGACCAGTCTCTGGTGGGGACGGTGTCATCGCAGCTGAGTCCGAGTCTGGTGAACACAGCGCTTGCACAGTACGCACGGCGTCACTCCACCTACCCGGGCGTCACCGGCCAGCCCAACCTGGACCTGCCGAACCTGGTGATGATGGGTCATAACTTCGGCATCTTTGATGCCACGTATGAGAGCCGCGGTCAGTTCGCGGATTCCGTGTACTGGGTAAAGGGTTCGCACCTGGTCAAATTCGGTGCTGATTACAACCACGTCAACGACCACATCATCTGGCCGGGATTTTCTCCCATGCGCATCGTTCTGCCTGGCGTGAATTGCCTCGTGGACTTTGCTAACTACGTGGACCAGGTAAGGGGCACTCCTTCGCCGTTTCTTACTCCCAATTTTAACTTAGGCCCGTGTCCCATGGCGCTGCCCGGATTCAGCACCCATGGAGATCCTACGCTCAATTGGGCAGTCAGCTCCGGAGGACCGGGCCCAGGCAACTGTCCGACGCCGAGTGTTTTCGCCTGTATCGCCGCAGGAGTGCCTGGGCCAGGCATCAACTTTGCGGACGTCGCGAATGGTGTGCCGGTTGCCTTCTGGCCCGCACCACTAGGGCCAGGCAACAATTCTGTAGTGGACGGGATGACTCCGCCCAACGTCAATACCAACTGGCAGGCGGCCTATCCTGCTTCTGCAACTCCTGACTACTTCTCGGATATTACTCACGGCTATGTAGGCTTTTTCGCTCAAGACCAGTGGCGCGTTACGGCCAAGTTCACGCTGAACTATGGACTGCGTTGGGACTATGAGACGGGTCTGAGCGGCACGATCAACAACTACTATAAGGCGGTCCAGCCCAGAGTTGGGTTGGCGTATTCTCCTGATAAACACACGGTCATTCGCGCCGGTTTCGGTCTCTTCAACGACCGATACAACATTGGATTCTTCTTCGTCACACATCCGCAGCGGCCGACAACCTTTGTTTGCTTGGTGACAACTCCGAATTGCCCCGGGGGAGGAAACTTCCCATTGCCGGGTATTCGGGATGGCGCCTTCAACGCTACGTACGCCCTGAACCAGTTGCCGTTTATCCCCGGTTCTAACCCATTCGGTAGTCATCTTCAGCCGGCAACCGCGGCTGCGAATTTGTTGCAGTTTGGCAGCTATGAGCCCGTCGCCATGGTTACCAACTTTGCGATCCCCGAGATCTCGCCCGTGGGTGACGGCACGGTGGAAAGAGCCAGCAAAATGCCGTACGCCGAGCAGAGTAGTCTCGAAATCGACCGGGAGTTGGGACACGGCCTGGTGGTGAACGTCGGCTACCTTTTTGTATCCTCACATCATCAGGTTCGCGCGGAAAACCTGAATGTCTGTCCGCCGACGAATGGAACTGCCGCCGGAGCCGTCCAAACCGGCTTGTATAAGTGCGGAGATCCCACTCCTGGTCCACCACCCGGTGGATGGAATAATTACACGACGCCGCCCACCACCGCCGTCGGGTATCCTACAGGCAAGAGCTTTTTCCAGAGCGTGCTCATTCCCGTCGGCCTGCTTTATTACACCGATGACAGCGGGAACAGCATTTATCATGGCGCGAACATCTCCGTGACAGAGCGCGCGGGGCAGTATTTCCGGCTCAACGCCAACTACACGTTCTCGAAGACGCTGGATGACGGCACGTTCACAACGTTTGTGAGCACGCCGCAAGATCTCTACCACAGATCCCTAGAGCGCGCCAACTCCAACCAGGATGTTCGTCACCGCTTTATTGCCAACTTCACGGCCACTGGCCCCCAAAAGACCCTCCTGCGCAATACGGAGTTGAGCAGCATCATTACCCTTCAGGGGGCGCGTCCCTTCACGGAGTTCGTGGGATTTGACGCCAACAACGACACCAATCCGGTGACTGACCGGGTCGGTCTTGCCGCCCGCAATACGTACTGGGGCGACAAATTGAAGACGGTTGATCTGCGCCTCTCGCAAGCCATCAAGTTCCGCGAGAAGCAAAGGATAGACGTGGCGGTGGATGCCTTCAACGCCTTCAACCGACCCAACGTGGACGAAGTGGATTCCGTTTATGGCACGTACAACTACTGTGGTGCCCTGCCGCTTCGATATAAGGACGCTGCTTCGATAGCCATTCAAACAAACCCGACGTCATTCGTCGGCACCTGCCCGGCAGCCGGTCCGCCGTTCCCAAATCCCGACTTCGGCGCGCCGAGAAAAATGTTCAACGCGCGGCAATTCCAATTGTCGCTGAAGTATTCGTTCTAAGCTCGAAAGCGATCGGCGGCAGGCTGCGCCTCGCCCGAATTGCGAAAGACCTTCACCTTTGCATCGAACCATTCTTGGGAGAAGTGGCCATGGCAGTGTTCGTTCTGGTGCATGGGTCCTGGCATGAAGGAAGCGCTTGGGAGGGCGTCTATCGCCACCTCGAAGGCAAGGGACACAAAGCTTTCGCTCCCACGGTTGCTGGCTATGGAAAGGGAGCGAACCGGAACGTCACACACGCCCAGTGCGTGAAATCCATCGTCGACTTCGTTAAAAAGAATTCACTCTCGGACTTTATTCTCGTCGGTCACAGCTTTGGCGGAACGTTTATTTCCAAAGTTGCCGAAGTCATACCTGAAAAAATCAGGCGACTGGTCTTTCAGAATGGATTTGTCGTCCGGGACGGCTGCAGCGTGATGGACGAATCACCACCGGCTACGGCGGCGCTCTTTGAAAAGATGGCCGGCGAATCCGCGGACAATTCTTTCCTGCTGCCGTTTCCCGTTTGGCGAGAGGCGTTTATCAATGATGGCGATCTGGAGACCGCGAAGCGGACTTACGCACTGCTCTCACCGGAGCCGCTCCGACCTTCCAAGGACAAGCTCGACCTGAAAAAGTTCTACTCGCTGGATATTCCCAAGAGTTATATAAATTGCACGGAAGACATTGCTTTGCCGCCCGGCGAATGGGGTTGGCATCCGCGGATGTCAAACCGGCTAGGACTTTATCGCCTGGTGCAGATGCCGGGAAGCCATGAAGTGATGTTCACGAACGCGGCGGGGCTTGCGGAAAAGATATTGGAGGCGGGGCGAGACTAGCGTTTGCCGAGATAGATAGGAAGCCATGCCAAAGTTGGATTCCAGGCCGGGGGCGATTGAAGTTGACTTGACCAAGGCTGCCGTGGTCGTCGTGGATATGCAGAATGCATTCGCCACGAAAGGCGGGATGCTGGACATCGCGGGAGCGGATATCTCCGATGCGCCGCGGGTGGTGCGCTCAATTAAAGGCATTCTAAAAGCGGCGAGGCAAGCGGGCGTACTGGTGGTGTATGTCCAGATGGGCTACAAGCCGGATTTGAGCAACAGCGGCGGGCCGAATTCGCCGAATTGGCACAAGGAGCTGGCGATGCACTTGATGAATTGCCAGCCGGAATTGAAAGGGAAGCTACTGACGGAAGGCACCTGGGATTTTGCGATCGTGGATGAGCTCAAGCCCGCGCCCCAAGATCTGGTGGTGCTGAAAACGAGGTATAGCGGCTTTGCCGGTACCACGCTCGATTCCCAACTGCGGACGCGCGGCATCCATTATTTGTTTTTCGCGGGGATCGCGACAAATGTTTGCGTGGAGTCCACGTTGCGAGACGCGTACTTCCAGGATTATTGGCCGATCCTGATCGCCGACGGCACCATGCCCGCGGGGCCGGCGTCGCTGCAGGAAGCGACGATTTACAATGTGGAGAATTTTTTCGGGTGGACCATTCGAGCGGAAGAATTTCTCAGGATCGTTCGTTCAGCGAAGACCTGAGGCCAGCGTGCTGACAGCGGATATCGACATCGGCGGGACTTTGACGGATGGGATTTTCACGGACGGCGCGAGACTCGCGTGCGTGAAGGTCGACACGACTCCGCATGACTTGACGGTGTGCTTGTTCGAATGCCTGACACAGGGCGCCGGCCAACTGGGCTACGCGGACGTGGACGCGCTGCTCGAAAATCTCGAACTCATCCGCTGGTCCACCACGATTACGTCCAACGTCCTTGCCGAACACCGTGGACCACGTATCGGATTGCTGATCTCGAGGGGCCACGAAAAAGATTTGTACGGACCGGATGTTCACAGCGTCGTGCTGAAAAACATACTTTCCGAACGCGACGTGATCGGGATCGACGAAAGCTCCAGCGATATCGAAATCATGAATGGAGTTCGCTCTTTGCTGGAGAGCGGAGTGCGGCGCATCTGCGTCAGCCTGACGGGCGCTCACCGCAAACCGGAACGGGAAATTCAGGTGAAGCACATCATCGATGAGCAGTATCCGGATCACTTTCTCGGTTCCGTGCCGGTGCTTGCGGGAAGCGATATCTCCAAAAGCTCCGACGACGCGACGCGAACGTATTGCGCGATCATCAATGCTTATACGCACGGCGCCTTGGCCGCTACTTTGTTTAAGGCAGAGGACGATCTGCGGGAAGGCCACTGCTATGCCGGAACGTTTCTGGTGAGCCACATTAATGGTGGCGTGGCCGGAATTGCGAAGACGAAAGCGATCGACACGATTGAGTCCGGCCCCATCCTCGGGATTCATGGCAGCGCGCATCTGGCGAAGGTTTACAAGACCAGCGACGTCATCGCACTGGACGTCGGCGGCACGACGGCAAAAGTGAGCGTGCTGCGAAATTCGGAGGCCATACAAAGAAAGCCATCGGATTTTTTTGGCATTCCGGTACAAATTTCGCTTCCTTACCTGCGATCGATTGCCCTTGGCGGCGGGAGCGTCGTCAAGGCCCCGGTAAACGGCAAGCCCGGAGAGATAACGCTTGGTCCCGAGAGTATGGGCTCGCTTCCCGGACCAGCTTGCTATGACCTCGGAGGAGACAAGCCCACCATCACGGATGCGTTCGTGGCTTCAGGGCTTATCAACCCGGAATATTTTCTTGGAGGGACGAAAGCGATCCGGTTAGCGGCCGCGCGGAATGTCATTCAGGAGCTCATCGCGGGGCCATTGAACATATCGGTTGAAGAGGCTTGCCGGGCAATTATTGAGATGGCGTGCACCGCGCTGGCGAATCTGATCGCGCAGGCCGGCGCGGAATTGGGAAGAGATCTTGCTGTTCACACGCTGTTTGCCTACGGAGGAAATGGCGGGCTGTTTGCGTGCGGCGTTGCGGAGAAGGCCAGACTGGATCATGTTTATTTGTTTTCGCTTGGTCCCGTGTTCAGCGCGTTCGGATCGTCGGTTTCCGACATTTCTCACGTTTATGAGCGCACGCCGCGGATCACTTCGATTTCAGACGGCGCCACGGGCGAACTGAATCGCATGCTGGAGGACATCAAGGCGGAAAGTCTGCGAGATTTGCTCGGCGAGGGGATCAAGCCGGACGGGATCGAGTACTCGATGGAACTGGAAGTCTCTGGTCCCGGCAAGGCGGCGATGCCGATTGCGTTTCCGGAGATGTTTTTTCCTGATACTGGGAACCTTCGCGCCCTGTGCGAAGCAAAAACGGGTGTTGCTGCCGACAAGTCCGCCATTGAACTGCTTCGCGTGCAAATTCGAAAGGCTATGCCCAAGCCGGCGCTGGCGGAGAGAACTCTCAAAGGACCGGATTCAAAGCACGCGATTAAGGGAACACGAAAAGTTGCCTGGGGAAGCGCGAAGCGCGAGGCGCGGAGTTATCGCTGGGAGTCGCTGCAGCCGGGGAATTGCGTGGAAGGTTGCGCGGTGCTGGAAGGTGCGCAGAGCACGCATTTCGTGCCGGAAGGATGGACGCTGATTGTCGATCGATTCGGGAACGCGAAACTGAACCGGTCGTAGCTGGGCGCGGGACAGCGCCGCGTTGAAAGTTTAAAGAGAGGAACGCGATGTCAGGCGAACAACAGGGCCGTATCCGGGTTACGGAATATCTTGATCTGGATGTGGAACGAGAACGCTGGCTGTGTAATCGCTGTGGACATGAGATAGGTCCCGCGCGGGAGAACTACAAGAAGGGCTGCCTGCTGCACGATCGCGACCCGAGAGAAATTCATCCGCCGCTGGTTTCGAGCGAGTTCAATTTTTCGCCGGATCCGCTTTGGGTGCGGATTGTAGAGATTTACTGTCCGGGTTGCGGGACGCAAATCGAAACCGAGTATCTCCCTCCGGGCCACCCCATCACGCATGATATCGAGTTCGATCTCGACAGCTTGAAAGACAGGCTGCGCAAGGGTGAGTTTGTCATTCGCGCGCAGCGGCTCGAGGCTGCCGAATGAATTCGATTGATATTGATGTGGGCGGGACGTTCACGGACCTGGTGCTCACTTACAGCGGGAAGACTTTGATTAAGAAGGTGCCGACGACGCCTTACGACCTGTCCGTGTGTTTCTCGAAAGTGATCGAAGAGGGAGCGAGCGCCCTAGGATTCAAGATGGAGGCGCTGCTGCCGTCCATCGATATGATTCGTTACTCGACGACAATCGCCATGAATCGCTTGATCGAGAGGAAAGGGCCGCGGCTTGGATTGATCACCACGGAGGGCCACGAGGACGTCGTTTTGATCGGGCGCGGCGCGCAATGGATTGACGGGACGCGCGTCGCCGAGCGACGGAATTTGGCGATGCAAAACAAACCCGAGCCGCTCATTCCGCGCAACATGATTGTTGGGGCGAAAGAGCGCGTCGATTCGCGAGGCAATGTTATCCGGATTTTGGATGAGGACGATCTGCGAGCGAAGGTGCGTTACCTGGTGAACCGCGGGGCGCGAGGATTTGTGGTTTCGCTGCTGTGGGGATTTCTTAATGCGGTTCACGAGAAACGCGTGAAGGAGATCATCCGCGACGAGTACAAGGAGTTTCACATTGGCTATTTGCCGGTGGTGCTCGCGGGGCAGGTGGTGGGCAAGCTGGGGGAATATGAGCGGACGCTGGCGGCGATTCTTGATGCGTACCTGCAACGCTCGATGCAGATCGAGCTTTCCGCGATGTGGGACAAACTGCGCGAGCGCGGTTACAAAAAGCCGCTGCTGATGATCCAAAGCTCCGGCGGCATCGCGGAAGTTTTTCGCACGACGGCGTGCCGCACGTTCAACAGCGGGCCGGTGTCCGGGTTGATGGGCGCGCATCACGTGGCCAAATCGCTCGGGCACCACAACGTGATCATGACGGACATGGGGGGAACGAGCTTCGACGTGGGATTGGTGGTGAAGGACAGCGTGAGGAGCTATGATTTTCGGCCGATCATCGACCGTTGGATGGTGGGCATTACGACCATCAAGACGCTGTCCATCGGCGCGGGCGGAGGCTCGATTGCGTGGCTGAACAAGCTGCTCGAGAACCGCTTGCAAGTCGGGCCGAAGAGCGCGGGGTCGATGCCGGGTCCCGCGTGCTTCAACCGCGGCGGAAAAGAACCGACGGTGACGGACGCGGATGTCGTGCTGGGGTACATCAACCCTGAATATTATTTTGGCGGGCGGATGCGGTTGAACAAGAACGCGGCGATCCAGGCGATCCGCGAAAAAATTGCAAAGCCGCTGGGGATTGAGGTCGAACAGGCGGCGGAAGTTATTCGAAAGATTGTGAATGGGAACATGGCTTCGGCGATTATGAAGGAAGTGCATCTGCGCGGGTATAACCCGGAAGATTTCGTGCTATTTGTTGGTGGAGGCGCGGGGGCGACGCACGTCGAGGGATACATGGCGGATGTAAAAAAAGCCGTGGTCTTTCATTTTTCCCCAGTCTTTTGCGCGTTTGGATCTTCCACGATGGACATCATGCATGTGTACGAAGCTTCGAGAAAGATCGCGTTACTGGAACCCGGCACGCAGACACCAACGGAGGAGTTCACGACGTTCAACCGAACTGTGGAGAGCATGGTGGAACAGGCGAAGCGGGACCTCGTGGCGGACGGGCTCAACGCGGCTGACGCTAGTTTTGTGCTCGAACTCGACATGCTCTATGGCGGACAATTCCACGTGAAGCGGACACTTTCTCCGCTGCTGGCGCTACGGAGCGTGGGAGATGTTCACGCGCTTTGCGATGCTTTCCAGAAGGAATTCAGCGAGGCCTTTAGTCCTTTTGTAGTGAATCCCGAAGGCGGAGTTTTTATCGAGAGCTTCATTCTGAAGGCCATCGTTCCGACAAAGAAAGTCGCATTGCCCAAAATGAAGCTTCAGCGGAGCGACCCGAGCGGGGCGCGGAAGGGCGAACGTCCGGTGTTCTGGACGGGGGCCAAAGCTTACAAGACGACGCCGATCTACGCTTACGAATTACTGCGGCCCGGCAATGTGATCGCCGGGCCTGCCGTGGTTGAGGGGGAATACACGACGCTGGTCCTGCCGTCGCCGATGACTTTCTCGATTGACGAACGCGGACTTGGCATTCTGGAAGGGTAGTCAGAGGAAAGAAGCAGGGAGACCATGCCCATACCCACACTAGCCGAAAAGCTCGCATGGCTGAAGCCCGCGGAAGCCACGGCGTTCGAGGAAAAATGCGCGAAGACACTGCGGCAGGGCGACTATGAAATCGGCGTGCAAATCACCAACGACATTCTTGATGAAGCCATGGAAATCTTCATCCGGTCTTCGCGGAGTTATTTTGGGGTTTCGGGTGATTCCATGGTGGCCATTTTCACGGCCGGCGGCGACCTGATCAACGCGGCGTGCGGGACGTATCTCCACGCCATCATCCAGCCGATTGTCATCAAATTCATTCTCAAGCATTACTCGCAAAACCCGGGGATTCATGACGGCGACATCTGGTACACGAACGATGCGCTTTACGGCGGCATTCATAACCCGGACCAGGTAGCGCTCATGCCCGTCTTCCATAAGGGGAAACTTCTGGCCTGGGCGACCGCCGCTTTGCACACTACGGAAACCGGGGCCATCGAGCCCGGTGGCATGCCGGTGAGCGCCAAGTCACGATTTGAAGAGGGGCTGAACATGCCTCCGATGAAGATCGGAGAGAACTTTCAACTGCGAAACGACTTTTTGGAGTTCTATTCGGTCTATGGGCTTCGTGCGCCGGCGATGTTCATTTCTGATTTGCGGGCGAGATGCACGACGGCGGACCGAGTCCGCGTGCGCCTCTTGGAGTTGGTTGAGAAACGCGGTGAAGAATATCTCGTCGGCCTACTCCGCAAGATGCTCACAACAGCGGAGTCCGGCGCCCGGCAGAAAATCAAATCATTGCCGGAAGGGAAGTTCCGCGCCGTGGTCTTCAATGATGCCATCGGCTGGACGCCCGCTCTTGTGCGGTCGTGCCACCTCACGCTTATCAAGAAAGGCGACAACCTCATTTTCGATTTCGAAGGGACCTCGCCTGAAAATCCTTCCTCTTACAATGTGCACTCGCAGGCCGTCGTAGGGCACATCGCAAATTTCATGTATGAGTACGTTTTTCACGATCTGCCCATCTGCAGTTCCACGTTTGCACCCATCGACTTTATTTTTCCGCCGCATATCATTCTCAATCCCGATAAAGCCGCCGCGACAAGCTGTTGCGTGTACATCGGAATGCAGTGCCGCAACGCCACGCACAACAGTTTTGCCAAGATGGCCTTCTCCTGCGCGGGGCTTTGGCAACAGGTGACGGCCGCACCGGGCAGCCAGCATACGGCGCAGATTTGCGCGGGCCTCTCCCAATGGAAGCTGGCGGTTTCGGATGTCCTCTCGTTTTCGTTGAATACGCAGGGGCAGGGCGGGCGCGCTGCACAAGATGGCATGGACTCGTATGGATTCGCCTGGTGCGCGTTTGGGCGTGCTCCAGATTCGGAGCAGGTAGAAAGCGAACTGCCGCTGACGGTGATGCTCTCCCAGCATTGGAGAGACTCCTGCGGTCACGGGCACCATCGAGGCGGATCGGGAGCCGTGCAGCAGTGGATGATCCACAAAGTCAGCGATATGGTTTCCCTGTGCATGGGCAATGGGAGCAAAGTGCCGCTGGGCCAGCCGCTTTTCGGAGGATACGCGTCATCACCGATTCCAGGAATCAGCGTGCGCAAGCCAGAATTGCTGGCAGACATGAAAAAAGCGGATTCGCATCTGACGATGGATTTGCAAGACATGCTGGAGAAAAATACGATCCACGGCGACTGGAAATACGAACTGATTGCCCGCACGCCCAGAGTCTATCAAGAAGGAGACTTGCTCTTCGGCTTCAGCGGCGGCGGGCCCGGCTACGGTGATCCGCTGGAAAGAGATCCCGCAACCGTTATGGAAGATCTGAAAAAGGGCATCATTTCCGACTGGACGGCGCAGCACATCTACAAGATTGCTTATGAGCCCGAGCGCCGAAAGATTGATGTGGAGAAGACCAAGCAACTACGTTTGGAAGAGAAAAAGGCTCGTCTGGCGCGCGGCGTATCCTTCGATCGATTCCAGGAAGAATGGAGCAAGAAGAGCCCGCCGAAAGAAGCGCTGCAATTCTATGGGACCTGGCCGGATGCCAAGCCGACGGGACCGGTCTTCAGGCCGTAGCTAATGGAACGGAGTCAAACTCCGCGCCAGATGGCGAAAGCGCTGCTGGAAGGGATTTTGCCGCCGCGACCGCTCTTCTTGCCGATCGTGTTCTCGCTTGGCGCCAAGGTAGAAAACGTACCGCTCGGTGCGTTCCTGAGCAACCCCACAAAGATTGCAAGTTCACTGCGGCAAATGCGCAGTCATCTGCGTTCCGATGGCGTGGCCTGCTACTTCGATCCGTACCTCGAGGTGGAAGCCTTGGGAGCAACCTTGGAACGGGTGAGCGACGATCATCCGCCGATTATTCATTGGCCGCTGGCAGCACAGATCGGCGAATTGCCCGGGTGCGTGCGCTCTCCCGAGGAGGCGGTGAGTGGCGGACGGGTCCCCGTCGCCGCTGAAGTGATTCGCAGGATGAATGCGCTCTCGAACCGCGATTTTCTGGTGATGGCAGGCGTCACGGGGCCACTGACTCTCGCCGCGCGGCTCACCCAGATGGAGCGCAATAAAACTCTGCGGAGCGAGGACCTATCCGACGCGGCGCAAGAACTGGCGGCGTACGTCGTGACGCAGATGGCGTCCAATTTTTTAGAGGCCGGGGCGGACCTTATTATGATCCAGGAAGAAATCGTTCCAGCTTTCTCCCCGGAGAGCTGCGAGGCATGGGTGAATCTGCTCGCGCCGGCGATCAATGTCGTGCGTTTCTATGAAGCGCTTCCTGTGCTTCAGCTCACGCCTTCCAGTGCGGTTCTCGAAAACTGGGAGGTGATTTTTCAGCGGGAGTGGGATTGCGTCGTGTCCTTGCCGGTTGAGGCCATGGCGTCGCAACGGCGAACTGAAACCCTGAGAACACCCGGCGTGACGCTCGGGCTCGTGCTCCTGCTTGAATTATTTCGACCAGATGGATCAGGCATAGAAGGCTTGCACCAAGACCTGCAGTCGATAATTTCGGAGTGGCGACCCGCGATCATCACGACCGCTGGTGATGTCCCGGTCACGACCGACATGAAGCATTTGATCAAGGTTTTGGAGGGGATTCCACGCGCCGTTTAGCTATCCTATATTAAGGAAGCAGACGAGTGTTTTGCACGGACTCGGACGGTAAGAGGGAAGTGAGCGATGGGAAAGGAAATGGGCGGGCTGTTCATAGCGTACGACGATGTTTGGCTGTTGGACGGAATCAGAACGCCCTTTGTGGACTACAACGGCCCGCTGGGACTTGTTTCGCCGATCGACCTGGGCATCAAAGTGGCGCGTGCGCTATTCGAACGCACTAAAATCGTTCCGTCGGATGTTGGCTCGGTAATTGCCGGGAGCGTGGCGCAAGCAAGTTTTGACGCGTATCTCCTGCCGCGCCACATCGGACTTTACTCCGGCGTTCCCATTGACCGCCCGGCACTGCTGGTGCAGCGCGTCTGCGGCACGGGCATCGAGGCCATCGGCCAGGCAGGGGATGCCATCGCGCTGAAAAAAATTGATCTCGGACTTTGCGTCGGTGCGGAATCCATGAGCCGCAACCCCATCGCGGCCTTCACGCACCGCAGCGGGTTTCGAATGGGCCAGGTGGAGTTCAAAGACTTCCTGTGGGAGGCGCTCCTGGACACGGCCCCGGGCGTCACCATGGGGGATACCGCGGAAGCAGCCGCTCGCACATATAAAATCAGCCGCGAAGACGTGGACCGCTTTGCGGAATTGAGTTTTTCCCGCGCGGTCGCGGCGCAAAAGAGCTGTTTCTTGTCGGGAGAAATCGTCCCGCTTGTCAGTGAAGGGTTTGAGCTGAGCGCCTACAAGCCGCGTGGGATTCAACTCCCCAGAGGAGTGGAGAGCCTTTCTGCCGATACACACGTTCGCCCTTCTTCCTACGAGTCGCTCTCGAAAATCCGGCCGGCCTTTGGCGGTATTCAAACCGGAGGAAATAGTTCCGCGATTGTGGATGGCGCCGCTGCCGCCTTGATCAGCTCCGGTTCGTTTGCAAAATCGAAAGACATTGAACCGCTGGCGCGTGTCGCCGCTGTTGCGACGGTCGGTGTGCCTCCCGAAATCATGAGCATTGGACCGGCACCGGCCATTCGGAAACTTCTCGAGGGCATGGGGCTTGCGTTGGACCAGATCGATCGGTTCGAGATCAATGAAGCCTTCGCTGCGCAACTCATCGGCGTCGAGCGCGAATTGCAGCTCGACCGCAGCAAACTCAATGTCAACGGCGGCGCGATTGCGATCGGTCATCCACTGGCGGCAACTGGGGTTAGGCTGGCCCTGACGCTTGCGCGCGAACTTCGCCGTTCGAATTTGTGTTATGGCATCGCCTCGGCGTGCATTGGCGGCGGCCAGGGCATTGCCTTGCTGCTCGAGAACTCCAATTAGCCAGCAATGACCAGTGAGTGGCGCAAGCCGCGGAATTCAGGCCGGGGTAAGCCACGACTACAGTGATGTGCCTTGCTGTTCGATGTAGCGTTTGATTGCGTCGAGGCCTGGCGTTTGCGTTGTCGTGCAGACTGTCCGATCGGATTACGGCTGTCGGAGCCGTCTCGGCTGCACAAATGTTGCCCTGGGATGAGTGTGGAGATTCCATGCCGGTGCCGACGGTCGCGTTTCATGGAACGGCCGACCGAGCCGCTCCCTACCAGGGCGGGTCATCGCCGATCGCCCCTGGCCAGTTTCCGAGCATTCGGGATTGGACAGCCCGCTTGGCGCGACGAAACCAATGTAAAGGAGACCCGATCAACACTCGAATCTCTCCGAGCGTCCGCCGTCTCGCTTATACGAACTGCGCTGAGAATGCCAACGTGATTCTCTATACCGTTGAGGGTGGAGGCCATACCTGGCCAGGCGGCAAGCCCTTGCCGGAATGGATCGTTGGGCGCACAACCCGTGAGATCAATGCCAGCAGCGTGCTGTGGGAATTCTTCGTCGAGCATCCGCTTGGAGCGAAGTAACGCGAGAGGCGATTGCGAGTTGCTAAAAAACCGCTGACCGCCGCTCAGCCATAGTTCGGCGGATGGACGGATTGATCCATCCCCATGCAAGTTTGGCCGCCTTTCGCTACATTGACGCTGATCAGGCGCGGACCGGCCGATGCGAATGCTTCCCGAAGGGCGGCCTCGAGATCTTCGGGGCGATCCACTTCCTGCGCTGTCATGCCATAGCCCTGTGCGATTTTCACCATGTCGATGCCGGGAATGTCCATGCCGTGAACATTGCGGCCGACGTTTGTGAAGTCGCAGAAGGATTTCAATGCGGAGTAGTCGCCGTTGCGCAGAACGATGAAGAGGGCGGCGGCGTTGTATTGAACGGCGCTCCAGAGAGACTGGACCGAGTATTGGATGGAGCCGTCGCCCACGGGGCAGACGACTCGACGGTCTGGATTCGCGAGTTGCAAACCGACGGCGGCGGGGAGTCCAAATCCCAGGACGCCATTGGGCACAGAATAGAAAGAGCCCGGTTCATCCGAAGTGAGATAGCGATCGAGGTCGCCTTTGGAGGAGGGGCACTCCTCGCAGACGACAGCGTTGCGCGGCATCACGCGGTTCAAAACACTGAATAAATAAGCAGGTGTGATGGGGTAATCGGGCCTCGGCTCCGGTGATTCCTTTCTTGGCGGCCTGGCGCTGCGCTTTCTTCCGTCCGCGTGGGCGCGAAGGTATCGGGCGGCGGCGGCGAGACTGCCTACGATGCTGGTGCCCGCCAATGCGGCAGACGCGTGGTGCGGCGAATTCGTGATCTGGAACAGCTTGGTTCCCGGCTTGATGGTGTGGCCGGGGACATAGGCGTAATACAAAAAAACTGGCGCGCCCAAGACCACGACTGTGTCGTAGCTCGCGAGTTGATCGGCAAGCGGCTGCTGTGCGGGCAGTAAACCACCACGGAAGAGCACGTGCGTGTGCGGGAAGGTCCAGCGTGGAGCGATCGGTGGCTGATAGACGTCCGCATTCAGATGCTCCGCCAGCGCGATGACTTCGTGCCAGCCGTGGTCTTCTTCGATCTGAGCACCTGCGACGATGGCTGGATTGCGGCTCGCATTGAGCGCGCGGACTACTTCATCGAGGGCTGCTGGATCCGGGGATGCGCCTGGGCTCACTTCGCGAACAGCCAAGGGAGGGCATTCGTGAATCCAGTCGTCCATGGGAATGGAGATGAAAACCGGCCCCATAGGTGGCTGCATGGCAAGGTAATATCCGCGCGCGATGGCCGCTGGAACGTCTTCCGCGCGAAGCGGCTCGTAGGCCCATTTCACGTAGGGCTTGACGGTCTCGACTGCTTTGCTCACCAGAAAAGGGTCCGCGAGGATTTGGCGGCGGTCCTGCTGGCCTGTGGTGACGACCAAAGGGACGTGGCCGTGCCAGGCATCGACGAGCGCGGAAAGTCCATTTCCGGAACTGGCGATGGAATGCACGTTCACGAATGCGGCTTTTCCCTTGGCCATGGCGAATCCGAGTCCCATGCCGATGGCGGTGCGCTCGTGGAGACCGAGGACATAGCGGAAATCGCCGGGCATGTCACGCAGAAAAGGCAATTCCGTGGAACCGGGATTGCCAAAGATCACGGTCATGCCGAGGTCACGCAAAAGCCGGTAGGTCACTTCTCTGACGGTGGTCAACGCTAGGCCCCCGGTGGAATAAATCACCTGTTGTTCGGTGCGGAATTTATACCATTTTACGCGCGGAAGTGCGGTTGAATTCGCGTTCGGCGGGATGATATCGTGCCGTGAATCGAGAGAATGCAGTGCAAGATACAAAACGATACGAAACCACGCTGATCGTCCTTTTTTTCTTTACTTGGGGCACGGTGTTTCTGGAGCGCATGAGCGTTGTTTACCTCGCACCGTTCATCGTGCCGGACCTGCACCTACGGCACACTCAAGTTGGTTTACTGGCTTCGGCGCTGGCGCTTACCTGGGCCGGTTCGGGCCTGATTTTTGGCGCCGTGTCTGACCGCGTGGGGCGCCGTCCCGTCTTGGTCCCGGCGGTCTTTCTGTTTTCTATATTTTCCTGGCTGTCCGGTCTGGTGCAATCCTTCAGCCAGCTTTTCCTGGTGCGCTCGGTGATGGGAATCGCGGGCGGGCCGACCTGGTCGACGATGACCGCAACCATCGAAGCGTCCTGTGAACCGAAACGCCGGGGACGCGACATCGGAATCGTGGTCAGCGCGGCGGCGCTTGTGGGTTTGGCCCTGGCGCCAGTATTGACGACGCAGATCGCTGCCCGATTCGGCTGGCGCGCCGCATTTTTCGTCGCGGGAATTCCGGGAATTTTTCTGGGTGCTACGATTTGGAAAATCATGAAGGAGCCAGGCGAGGCGGAACCCGGCACAGAACACCATGCTAAACCACCACTGACGGATTATTTTTCACTTCTTAGGTACCGCAACATGTTGCTCTGCTGCGTCGGTGCGGCCGGTTTCATGACCTGGCTTTTCGTCATGAACGTATTCGCGCCGTTGTACATCACCGAGGTCTCAAAGCAGTCCGCGACTTTGGCGGGGCTGGTCGTAGGTGCCGGTGGTTTGGGAGCCTTTATGTGGGGATGGATATTTCCCTGGATCTCCGACCGCGCGGGCCGCAAGCCTACGCTGGTGTTCGTTGCGTTACTCTCCGCATTTGCACCGCTGATTTACCAGGTTCCTTTTCTGGTTGCGCATCCGTGGCTTTTGGCGGCGGCAGGGTTTCTGACCAACGGCGGGCAGGGAATCGGAGCATTGGTTTTGGTATTGGTCCCTACGGAAAGCGTTCCCGCGAGACTGGCCGCCACATCGATCGGGTTGTCGACACTCGTCGGGGAAGTATTTGGGGGCGCGTTGGCTCCTACGCTGGCGGGCTCGATGGCAGACAGGCACGGACTCGCCGCCCCGCTATGGATTGCCGCGGCCGGCGCCATTTTGGTTTTTCTGGCGTCGCTGCTTATGAGCGAAACCGCGCCAGGAAAAGTTGGCCAGGTAAAGATCGCATGACTGGATTCGGCGGGCGATCAAGTTTACTGCCGAATTGACACGTTTTTTCGAAGGGCTGGTTTTGCACGCCCCAGATGCGGTAGCTTGGCTACCCAGGAGGTAACGACTCTGCCTGCTGCCGGAGCAACGCGATTGCTCGACCCCTTGTTTCGAACTGCAGAAATGGGCGCCATCTTTTCCGACGCCCATTTCATCGAGTGCATGCTTGCATTTGAATTGGCGCTGTCGCGCGCGCTGGCCCTTACGGGCGTAGCGCCTGCCGCAGCGATTCCTGCGATTGAGCGAACTACGCTTCCCGCCTTGTTTGACGTTGGGATGCTGGCGGAGCAAGCGAGGCAGGCTGGAAACGTTGCCATTCCCTTTGTGAACGCGCTGAATGAGCTTGTCGCAAAGACGAATCCGGAAGCAGCGAAGTTTGTGCATTGGGGCGCGACGAGCCAGGACGTGCTCGATACGGCACTGGTTTTGCAGCTTGGTGAGGCGTTCTTCATTTTCGACGACAGCCTGGCAAAACTTGCCGACGCGCTCGCAGCCCTCGCCGAGAAGCAC
Source organism: Candidatus Udaeobacter sp. (assembly GCA_035511855.1). Classification (GTDB taxonomy): domain Bacteria; phylum Acidobacteriota; class Terriglobia; order Acidiferrales; family UBA7541; genus Acidiferrum. The sequence goes on along the minus strand of DATKEV010000170.1, from coordinate 1,975 downwards.
AAATCCACGGTGCTTGCGGGACGGACGTGGCTCCAGCACGGGCCCCCGATCACATTAGGGCTTAAAGCAGCCGGATGGCTGTCTGCCATCGAACGACATCGGGTGAGGTTGAAAGCAACTGCGGTGCAGGTTCGAACCCTTCAGTTTGGAGGCGCGGTCGGCACGTTGGCCGTGCTTGGAGAGCGCGGTCGCGGGGTTGCAGCGGCCTTAGCAGCGGAACTCAAGCTGGAACTGCCAGATCTTCCCTGGCATTCGCACCGGGACAGATTCGCCGAGGTTGCCACGAATCTCGGATTGCTGACTGCGACGCTGGGCAAGATGGCCCGTGACGTATCGCTCCTCATGCAGACCGAAGTGGCAGAAGCATCTGAACCTTGCACGCCGGGGCGCGGAGGCTCGTCCACGATGCCGCATAAGCGAAATCCTGTGGGATCTGCGGTCGTTCTCGCCGCTACCACGCGTGTTCCGGGCCTGGTTTCCACAATGCTGAGCGCCATGGTGCAAGAACACGAACGCGGTTTAGGCGGGTGGCAGGCCGAGTGGGAAACCCTGCCGGTAATCTGCCTGCTGGCAGCGGGTGCCTTGTCGCATACCCATTACATGGTGAGGGGACTCGTCGTGGACGAGAAGCAGATGCAGAAAAACCTGGAGACGACGCACGGCTTGATTTTCGCGGAAGCGGTGACCATGGCCCTCGGTGGCAAGGTGGGACGATCGGCAGCACATTCACGCGTCGAAGCACTGTGCCGTCGCGCCCTCACGAACAGCCGGCATCTGCGTGAGGAAATTCTACAAGATGCAGAAATTTGTGCGCATCTCTCGGTTTCCGAAATCGATCAATTGTTCGATCCTCGAAAGTATCTTGGTTCTGCCGAGGCTTTTGTCGAACGGGTGCTCTCGCTCCACAAGAAGAAAGTCCAGGTCCAGCCCTGAATGGATGGGCGAACTGCGCTGCCATTCAAGGCATCTGTTGCTGCAGTTTCTGAACACGCCGGAGGTCAACTGATGGAAGAGAGTAAACGGCATGCCGCTGGGATGAAAACGCGGCGCGAGGTGCTCGGCGATGCCCATGTGGAGAAGGCCGAGGCGAGCGAAACTCCGTTCAATGAGGACTTCCAGGAATTGACTACACGTTACGCGTGGGGTGAAATCTGGTCACGGCCTGGATTGCCACGGCACACACGAAGCCTGCTCACGATTGCAATGATGGTTGCCCTTAACCGGACCGAGGAGTTGCGCTTGCACCTTCGTGCCTGTGTCAACAACGGAGTGACGCAGGAAGAAATCAAGGAAGTGTTGCTGCAATGCGCCATCTACTGCGGCGTACCGGCTGCGAATTCCGCCTTTCGCTTGGCTGCTGAAGTGTTCGACGCCGATCAAGGTCATTGACCTTGATTCTCGGCGTGGTATCGCCGGAAATTGTTTCTTTCTTCCGGCAGCAAGCATGGTCGTGGCCCTCGCTTGAACCCGCTGGCCAACAACGAATCGAGTTCCTCAGGAAGAAGAAGGCCGGCCAACTCGGCCTGCAGGTCAGTCCAGCCCACACTTAAACTATCAATCAGGAAGTTACTGGAGAGAGTCGTGCGGGCATGTCCGATAAGCGTTTATCGGGAGTTATCCTTGAGAATGCCGTGCAGACTCAGCACCGTGAGACCACTCGGGAGGCGGTAGATTTGAACCTGTGGGCCGCGATAATATTCGGGGTTGTCCATTTCGGCGTAAAGGAGTAGAGTCCCAGCAACTCTGTGGAGGTTTTTCATGAACCATTTGCGCTGGCGCGAGTTGGTTCTTGCCGCGGTGGTGTGCCTGACTTGCCAACTCCTCGCGGTTGCCTCGGACGAGCCAACCCTGACCAAGGAGCAGATTAAGCAGTTCCTGCTCACCGCCAAGGTGGTGAACAGTCGCGAGGCAAAGAAAGGCATCACCCACACCTCGCGGCTTACGCTGTCCGACGGCACTGTTACCCACGACGCCT
>DATKEV010000169.1:0-62351 GCA_035511855.1 Candidatus Udaeobacter sp. | reverse complement strand
TGTGTGGAGACGGTGGGGAAATCAAAGGATCGCCGAGCAAACTGCATGCGTAACTCGTTCACCATCGTCGGTTTAATGACGGAAGCAAGCGTCCCGGCGACGGATTGATCGCGGTAGAAGTTGTCCTTGAAAGCAGAAGGCAAGTCGAAGCCGTCGTTCAGCGGAGACTGGTTCAACAACCTGCCATCGTTGATGAAATAGCGCACGAACATGGTCTCTCTCTGAGTAAAGCTGTGGTCCAGCCGCAAGAAACCATTGTCCGTGTTGTTCGTGCGAAGAACGCTGCCCAAAGCTGGTTCCGGCGACAGGCCGTAGACAGCTTTCACCTCATTGATGAATTTGATGTTGCTGAGGACCGCTGAATTGTAGAAGGGCGATTCGCCACGGCGCTGAACTTCATAGTTGCCGAAGATGAAGGTCTTGTCTTTTTGGATGGGGCCGCCGATGGCCGCGCCGAATTGATTCTGCCTCAAGGCGTGGGCGCCGGTGGCCTGGAGGAGATTGATGGCATCCAGTTTGTTGTTGCGAAAATATTCGTAGGCGGTTCCGTGCCAATCGTTGGTGCCCCCGCGCGTGATGATGTTCACGATGCCCGCGCTCGCGCGGCCAAATTCTACTGAGTAGTCGGTGTTGATAACACGGAATTCCTGAACCGATTCCTGCGGAGGCGTGCCGCGCTGGATGCCAGAAGCTGTCGAAATGTCGTCGGCGCCGTCCACCGCGATGAAATTGTAATGAATGTTCTGGCCTGCGAAGGAGAGCTTGGTTACCGGCTCGACGATTACATCGGTGTTTCCAGCAGTGGTATCCCCAACCGTGACTGCGGGAGAGAGCAAGGCGAAGTTAATGAATTCGCGGCCGTTCACGGGAAGATTGACGATCTGATTCTCTGTGATCACCGTGCTGACCTGGGTGCGCGTTGGCTCTGCCAATTCCGAAGTGCCTTCGACTTCGACTTTCTGAACCATCTCTCCTGGTGTGAGAGTGAAGCCCAGCTCCGCAGCTTGCCCAACCTGGAGGATGATGTTCTTGGTCTGTTTTCCAAATCCCGAAAATTCGACGGTGACCTTATATTCCCCGGCTTGCAGCGCGGGGATGGAATATTCGCCGCTTTCGGAACTTTGCGCGGAACGAGAGAACCCCGTGGCCAGATTGGAAGCCGTCACCGTGGCCTTCGCAATACTACCGCCAGAAGCGTCGCTGATCTTTCCAGAGAGCGTAGCATTTACTACTTGGCCATTGACAGAGTCTCGCGCAATCAGCAGGAAAGCCGCGCATAAAATGACCTGAAGAATCCGGAACGAATCATTCCACCTGCTGCGAGTCACAGTGCACCCCCCCAAGTTGACCTTCTCCAAACGAGCAGTCCGAGCTGCGGGCGAACTATCCCTTTTCAGCTGCACCTTTGATCGTTGCGGCCGTGGTCCGGCTGAGCGCGAGTGAGCCGCTTTTCCAACGGCGCAGGCGTACGCGTGACCAACTTAACCGTAGAGCAGCACCATGGGTAGAGAGGGCGCGTTCGGAGTGAGTATGTGACAGGCAACGCGCCGTTAAGGGCGAAATCGTTCGAGATGTCCCGGCGCTGCATTGGAGCTGACCGCATCACTCGCTCCCGCCTCGATGGAAAGAGATCCGAATGGAACGATACACTAAGGGCGTCAGGGGAACATGTCAAGGAGAAAGAGGAGACCAATTGAATATGGGAATTGTTGAACACTTGACTCTGCCTTGGATTGGGAGCAACATGTCGCACTGCCCTGTACCGGTCGAGACCAAAAATGGAACTTGCCGAGATCAGTCGAGTCTCCGTCGCTGACCAGGTTGCATCGATTCTTCGACAGCGGATCCTTGACGGAGAACTGCCGCCGGGAACGGCCCTGCAAGAAGTGCCGATGGCTACATCTCTCGGTGTATCCAGGAATACCGTGCGTGAGGCCACGCGTATCTTGTCGCTGGAAGGCCTGCTGAAACGCAGCGCTCACCGGGGGGTGGCCGTCGCGCGACTCTCCTTGGAAGACGTTGCCGAGATTTATCGACTGCGCCACTTATTGGAGATTCCGGCGGTACGAGCCGCGAAAATGGACGACGCCGATGTTTTGGCGGAAATGCGCCGGGCGCTGGAAGGCTACGAGGAAGCCGTGGAGGGCGTTGATTGGGTGAGGGCCGTCCGCTTTGATTTGCACTTTCACACATTGCTGATCCGCTTTCACCGCAACCGGCGACTGGAGTCGTTTTACGAAAAACTTCTCGGCGAATTGCGGATGGGAATGGTTCTCGTCGATCTCCGGCATGACAATCCTGCAGGCCTGGTTCCCGTTCACCGCAGGATCCACCAACTTTTGACCAATGGAGAGGCGGAAGAGTGCCGAACGCTGCTCGCGCAGCATCTGCGAGATTCGGAGACCAGACTGACTGCCGTGATGGATCAGCGGATGGCAAGGGCGGCGGCCAAGTAGTTTTGCCATGGCTGAGGTTGCGAATCCGAACCGGCCACTGTAAACACGTTCATCCGAAGGCGAGGCTCACGGGCACTCCTTCGATCGCAAACGGGAGCAGTCGTTCGAGGACTTAGGGAAGATGTATCCCCGAGCTTTTACCTATCATCGAGCTAGCTCGCTGAAGGACGCGGCGACGTTGCTCTCTCAACTTGGGGAAGGCGCGAAACTGCTGGCCGGCGGCCAGAGTTTGATTCCGCTGATGAAATTGCGTTTTGCCAACCCCGCCCATCTCGTCGATCTGAACTTTGTCGAGGGGATTTCTTATATTCAGCAAAAGAATGGCACTCTCTGTTTCGGCGCGCTCACGAGGCATGCCGAGATCGAGAAATCTCCCACCGCCGCAATGATCCCGATCCTAAGAGATTGCGCCGGTGGAATTGCGGACGTGCAGGTCAGAAATCGAGGAACCATCGGCGGTTCGCTTGCGGAGGCCGACCCCAGCGGCGATTGGGCTACGGTCTTGCTGACGCTCTCCTGTGAGGTGCGGTGCGCCGGCAGAACCGGGGAACGCTCCGTAAAGTTGAGTGAATTTCTGAAGGATGCGTATACCACGGCGCTGGCCCAAGACGAACTTGTTTCAGAGATTGTAGTCAAGGTTCCGCCGGAGAATAGCGGTGGCGCCTACATCGCCTTCAAGCGCACGGCGCCTGTTTATCCCACCGCGAGCGCCGCCGTACAGTTGAGCTTGGAGGGCGGTCGCTGCAAAGAAATTGCGATTGCGTTGGGATGCGTCGGCTTGATGCCGATTCGGGTTCAAGAAGGAGAGGCCGCGCTTCGGGGCCAGCAGATCACGCCGAAGCTCATCGAATCTGCCGCGGAGGCCGCGCGCGCTGTGGCCGAGCCGCAATCGGATATGCGGGGCTCGGCGGAATACAAGCGGCAACTTGTGAGCGCGCTTGCCAAGCGTGCTATGGAAGCCGCGCTCCAGCGGGCCCGCGGACAACAGGTGGAGGTCAGCCACATTTATGCCTGAAGCGGCACAAAAAGTTTCCATTCAGGTCCGCGTCAACGGCAAGCTGCATGCGCGGGAAGTCGAGCCACGGTTGTTGCTCGTGGAATTTCTCCGCGAAGATCTTGAGCTGACCGGCACGCACGTCGGATGCGACACGACGTATTGCGGCGCTTGCACGCTACTGATGAATGGCGCGGCGGTGAAATCCTGTACGGTCTTCGCGGTGCAAGCCGATGGGGCAGAAATTACCAGCGTCGAGGGTCTGGAAAAAGACGGGGAACTTCATCCAATTCAAAAAGCGTTTGGCGACTGCTACGGGCTGCAATGCGGGTACTGCACGCCCGGGCTGATGCTCTCCGCGTTGCAACTCCTGAAGGACAATTCGAACCCATCCCGGAAGCAGATTCGCAAAGGCATTGCGGGGAATACCTGCCGGTGTACCGGCTATCAGAATATTTTCAAAGCGATCGAAACCGCCGCGGCGAAAATGAGGAGCTCCAGCCATGGCGATTAAGTTTGGCGGAGACTTTGAAGTGGCGCGCTCTCCGGAAGAAGTGTACGACTTCCTGACCGACCCTCATAAGTTCGCCCCCTTGCTGCCGGACTTTCAAGGGATGGACGTTCAGGACGAGCGTCATTTCGCGGTGAAGGTGAACGTTGGCATTTCCTACATCAAGGGCACGGCGAATGTAAAAATGGAGCTGGCGGAAGCAAACCGGCCAGTTCGGGCCCAATATAAGGGGCAAGGAAGCGTCGCGGGCGGAAACGTGTCGCTGACAGCAGGATTCGATCTGGTTCCGGCAGTCGGAGGCACGAGGGTCGCGTGGCAAGGCGAAGCGCAAATTTTCGGGCGATTGACTTCGGTGGCGGGCGGGTTGCTCGAGCCGCTTGGAAAGAAAAATGTGCAGAAGCTGATTGATGGCTTGCAGGCGGCTCTTCGTTAGCATGAGATCGAACTATTTAGGAGAGAAGTGACTTGCGTGCCGGAACCAATGGCGATGGATGGGTCGGCAAGGGGCTGGCGCGGAAGGAGGATAACCGACTCCTGCGCGGGCGCGGCAAGTTCATTGACGATATCAAGCTGCGCGACATGCTGTATTTGAAGTTCGTGCGCTCTCCTTATGCTCATGCGCAAGTCACGAGCGTCGATACTTCTGCCGCCGAAGCTGTTTCGGGCGTAATTTGCACTCTTACAGGCGCGGAGATCACGAAGCAGACGAACCCTTTCATCGAGATCGGACCCGATCCGTTTGCGCGAATCAAAGATTATCCGCTGGCGGTCTCTAAAGTGCGCTATCAGGGGGAACCGGTGGCCGCGGTTATTGCGACGTCGCCGCAGATCGCCGACGATGCCGCGGAACTCGTACAAGTCGAGTACGCGTCACTGGACGTAGTGGTTGACGGCGAAGAAGCTCTGAAAGATTCCATACTGCTTCACGAAGATGCAGGGACGAACCGTGTTTGGCGCGGGGTCTTCGAATACGGCGACATTGAAAGGGCGTTTCGCGAAGCGGCGCACATCGTGCGCATCGATAAAATCCATTTTCACCGATTTTCCAGCACGCCGCTCGAGAACAACGCGGTGATCGCGCAGTGGGACCTGAAAGACGAGCACATTTATTATTGGTGCAACAATTCCTTCCCGTCCTTTGCGATCCAGTTTCTCGCGGCGCATCTGAGCTTGCCCATCGACAGGATTCGGGTTCAGACCTTCGATATCGGCGGCAGCTTCGGCATTAAGATCACCAATTATCCGCAAATGTCGGTTTGCGCGCTGGCCTCGAAGAAAGCCGGCGGTCGGCCGGTGAAGTGGATCGAGACACGCTCCGAGCACAACGTTTCGAGCGCGCAAGGCAACGAGCGGACGTTCCGCGACACGCGGGTGGCATTGGATAAGAACGGGGTCATCACCGCGATAGATTCGCGCCACATCGATGATTGCGGCGCATATCCGCGCTACGAGCCTTTGGGTTGCGTGATCTGGGCGCAGGTTTTTCCCGGCGTTTACCGCTTCCGGAATGCGCGCATCGATTTCAGCCAGGCGGTGACGAACAAGTGTCCGGTTGGCCCGAATCGCGGCTATTCACGGATGCAGCATCTATGGTTCCTGGAGCGGGTCATCGATATTTGCGCGCACCAACTGGGCATTCCTCCCGACGAGATGAGGTTGCGCAATTACATTCGCCCCGAAGAATTCCCGTACACGACTCCTAATGGCTGCGTCTACGACTCCGGCGACTATCCCAAGATGCTGCAAGTAGCCAAGGACCAGATCGGCTGGGAGGAGTGGAAACAGAAACAGGCTGCGGCGCGTGCGGAAGGACGCTGGATGGGCATCGGAATCGGTACCACGCTCGATTCCGGAACGAACAATTTTGGCCAGTCGCAAATCGTCAATCCCAATGCTCCGTTTTCAGGGAATTCTCAGGGCGCGAACTGCAAGCTGGATATCTATGGCGAGGTTGTCGTCGCGGTCGGTTCTTGTCCACAAGGCCAGGGGCACGAAACGACCGCCGCGCAAGTCGTCGCCGATGTCCTCAACATCCATCCGGACCTCATAACCGTGCGCACGGGATTCGATACCGAACGCAATGTGCACACTGGGTTTTCAGGCACGTACGCGAGTCAGTTTGCGGTTTCCGGTTTGTCCGCCGTACACGGAGCGGCGCAAAAGCTGAAGAGCGAGATGAAGCGGCTGGCGGCCTTCTTGCTTGAAACCGGAGAGGCAAATCTAGAGTTCGGCGTGGGACAGCAAGGGCCACAGATTAGCGCGAAGGACTCCGGCAAATCGGTGACCTATTGGCGATTGGCCAACGTCGTCAATGTGAATTCCGCCGTCTTGCCCGAGGAACTTTATCAGCTAACGTTGAACTGCCGTTACATTTGGCGCGCCCCATTCAAAGTCCCCGATAAGGAAAAGAAATACGGCAGCTTGACGCTGACGTATGCTTCACAGCTTCACATTGCGGTCGTGGAGATCGACCGGGACACATTCATCCCGCACATTCTGGATTACGTAGCAGTTGATGATTGCGGCAAAGTCATCAATCCTCCCATTGTGGAGGGCCAAGTCTACGGCGCGACAGCGCACGGAATCGGCGCAGCCTTGATGGAGAGTTGTGTCTACGATGCGGTCGGCAATATGCTCACGGCGACGTTTAGCGATTACACTCCGATCACGGCGATGAACATGCCGAACGTGAAATACGCGCATGTCGAGACGCCTTCGCCTTACAGTTACAGCGGCGCGAAGGGCATGGGAGAAGGCGGCGCCGCTCCCGTTCACACGATTTCCGCGGCGCTGCAAGATGCCCTGTTTTCCAGTGGGATTATAATCAGCGATTCTTTTAACAACGCGGACACTTTGTACCGTGCGATCGTGGAAAAAGAAATTTATCAGGCGGGCGATCTGGTGAAGGTGGAGAAACGGGCGTAACGCTGAGAAAACATGAAGCGAGTTTGCATCGTCGGATGTGGTGCCATTGGCTCGCTATATGCGGCGCATCTTGCGCGGGTGGCGGAGGTTTGGGCTTTCGTGCGGCGGGAAGATCACGCCCTGGCGCTCAAGCGTGATGGATTGCGTGTCAGCGGAAAGCATGAGTTTCACGTTTCTCTGAAAGCCACGTCGCATCCTGAAGAAATGCCTGCGTGCGACTTCGCCATCGTGGCCAGTAAGGCGAGGCAAGTCGAGGGATCCTTCGCGCCAGTCGGACATCACTTCGATCACGGGGCGGTGCTTTCCGCGCAGAATGGTCTGGGCAGCGAAGAAATCATCGCCGAGCATACCCAGGGGCAGATTATTCGTGGCACAACTTTCATGAGCGGCACGCGACACAGTGACACGCACGTGCAATATGAGTTGGATACAGCTACGTGGATGGGCCCGTTTGAACCCCGGCACACGCCCTTTTCCATTGTCAAGGAAGCTGCCGACTTGATCGTTGCGAGCGGATTGAAGGCGGAAGCACTCCAAGACGCCCGGCCGGCACAGTGGTCAAAGCTGATCTTCAACGCCTCCGTCAACGGCGTGGCCGCGCTGACTGGATTGCCGCACTCACCGCATTTTGCCGATGAGAGCCAGCCTGCGAGCTTGGGGCACTTGCTCCACGACTTGATCGACGAGGGGAAGCAAGTCGCCAAGGCGGCTGGAGTTGAGTTGCACGAAGATCCTTGGGCGATGAACAAGATTGGAGCGATGACCAACCATCCGCCATCGATGCTCTATGATGTTCGCCATGAGTTGCCCACGGAGGTGGATTTCTTGAGCGGAGCTATCGCCCGCGAAGCGCGGCGCGCGGGTGTCGCAGCCCCGCTGCACACGGCCGTCTTTCAGTTGATCAAAGGCAAGGAAGCTTCCTGGAATTACACGCACGAAAATAAGCACGCGGTGGTGGAAAATGGCGTGGCCCACTGATATCGCCAAACTCAGCCGCGTTCGCGCGCTGATGAAGGAGCAGGATGTGGATGCGCTCGTCGTCCGCGCACCGGATAATGTTGTCTATTTATCGAACTATTGGTGCATGAAGGGATATGACGCTCTTGTTTTCCCGCGTGAAGGCGAAGCCACACTGATCGCCCTCGAACCACAGCTTGCCGAGGCTCAGCGCAATTCCTGGACCAAAGACATCCGCTTGTTTAAGGGCTACGACGAAAAAGATCCGCGGCCGCCGCAATATCGCTCGCTGGACTCTGCAGTCAGCGTCTTGAAAGAGCGCAGCCTAACGAGAAAGATCGGCATTGAACTCAATATGGGGACGCAGTCGGCCGATCGCATGGTCGGCGAACCGACAACGCCGACGCAAATTTTCTTCGATTCGTTCCGAAAAGCCGCCGGCGAGGTGGTGGATTCCACGCCGTTGCTGAGCGAAGCCCGCGCCATCAAGACTTCTCAAGAGATTGAGCGCATGGGGCTGGCGAATGAATTGGCTGCACTCGCGATGGAGCATGTGCGTGACCACATCCGGCCGGGCATGAGGGAGAGCGAAGTCGGCGCGATGTACGAAGGCTTCGTTCATGGATTGGGCGTCGGTTACAAGGGAAAAGTGGAGATGGCTCGGGCCTTCACACTGGTGTGGTCGGGAAAAGGAATTGCGACGTTTACGGCCACCGGTGACCGTCCTGTGCAGGAACACGAACCGACACTGCTGGAAATCTGGGTTTGCGTGGACGGCTATTGGACGGACTTAACCAAGAATGCTTGCCCCGGAGAGCTAACGCCCGAGTATCACCGGCTGCTCGACCTCTTACTGAGGGTTTTTAACGAAGCCGTGTCCTACGCCAAGGATGGCGCAAGTTTTCCGGAACTCGACCGCCTTACACGCGCGCGCGTTGCCGAGGGCGGTTACCCCGGCCAGCCGTCGCATCCGATCTGTCACGGTGTGGGAGCTCGTGCGCACGAACAGCCGTATGCGCATCAGGCCGGCACGGGAACGATTCGAAAAGGAATGGTTCTGGCGATTGAGCCGGGGATTTACTGGCCGGGCGGCGGCGGCTTGCGCCTGGAAGACAATTTTTGGATCACAGATGCCGGGAATCAAAAACTCTGCTGGTATCCGGATGATTTTCGGCTGGCGCGTGCTGCCGGCCAAGCGAGATGAAGACTTGACGACCCCTGCGAGAAACGTGAACGCGGCCTCGGGCCTCGATCCCCAACTGGTCGAGAAGATCCTTGCGGCCGTCCGTGAAGCAGAGATCATCGCGATGGCCTCTGACGTCATCAACATTCCGAGTCCCACCGGCGAAGAGCTGCAGATGGCGGAATATATGCGTGGCGCGCTTCGGCAGGCGGGTCTAAACGTGACCTGGCAGGAAGTGGAAGAAGGACGCGCCAATGTCGTTGGGCGGTGGACCGGCACTGGCGGCGGGAAGAACCTGATGTTCAACGGCCACATGGATACGTCAAACACGGGCCGCGAGGAATTTCTTACCGGCATCGGATACAAGCCCCACGCGGTCGTCAAGGACGGTGTGATCTACGGCCTGGGCATCTACAACATGAAAGGTGCGCTCGTTTGCTACACGCAGGCAGTCAAAGCGTTGCAACGAGCCGGCGTGAAGCTGAAGGGCGATGTGATCATCGCTGCCGTCGCTGGAGAAATCGAAAAAACGCAGTGGGGCGAATATAAAGGCAAGGAATATCGCGGCTACGGCTGCGGCACGCACTACCTCGTAAATCATGGCGTGCTCCCGGACATGTGCATTCTCGGCGAGCCGACAGACATGCACGTTGTGCTGGAGCACTTCGGTGCGATGTGGGTGTGCATTTCGTGCACGGGCATTTACGTGCACACGGCGTTCTGCGAAGGCCGCGAAGAGATGAACTCCATCCGCCGCATGCATGAACTGATGGACACGATCATGCAATGGACTGCCGAGTGGGGGAAAAAGGCGGCCCACGGCGGAAAGAAAGCCCTCGTCAATCTGGGCGGGATTCACGGCGGCCACGCCTGGCGCGCCAGCCGTACGCCGGAAAAGACCGATCTGTTTCTCGACGTGCGCGTCCCGCCGACCATTGCCATGAGCGAGGCGCGCCGGGACATTCAAGCAGTTTTCCTTGATCTCGAGAAGAAGCATCCAGACTGGGGCCTGGAATTCGAAACTTACGTTTCTGTTCCTGGCGCGCGCATTAGCGAAGACCACCCCATGATTCGCGCCATTGACGAAAATCACGAGCGAGTGATGGGCCATCGTCCCGAACGAGAAGTAGTGACGTGGTGTTCCGACGCCAGCGTCCTAAGCCGCTATGGGATTGAAACGGTGAACTACGGCCCTTCCAGCGGGCCGCGCGATGCGGAAGGCGAAAAGGTCCGCATCAAAACGCTCGTGGATATCACCAAGATCTATGCTTTGACCGCCGCGGAGCTTTGCGGCGCGCAGTGAGCTTTTGCCCGGGGAGAAGACGTTGCCGAGCCAAACGGAAATCAACCGCCGATTCAAAAATATCCGCGACGCCATGCGACGTGAAAACCTGGGCGCTCTCATCATCTGCGGCAACCAATATGCCGGCTTTGAAGGCGCCGTTTTCTATGTTTCCGGGTTCGAAATCGTTCACCGCTACGTTTGTGTCCTGATCCCCTTGGAGGGCGAGCCGACGCTGGTGTTTCCGCGTGAAGCGCGTTGGATCGGCGACAAAGCCAAACCGTGGGTCAAAGACCAAGTCTGGCCGGACGTACCGGGTCAATGGCTCGCCGAGCGGGGCGCCGAAAAAAAGTGGAAACGCGTCGGAGTCTACGGCTTGGATTTCGTGATGGCGGTTCGCGATTACCACGAACTGGCCAAGGCTTCCTTCGAACTGGTTCCCTTCGACACGGCATTCGACATGGTGCGTGCGGTCAAGAGTGAAGAGGAACTTATTGAAGTGCGCGACGCCATGGACATCATCCTCGACGGTTTCTGGGCCCTGGTCGCCGCCTATCAACCAGGCAAGACAGAAGCAGAAATCATGGCGCCAGCCGTGGAACGCTTCTTCGCACGTGGAGCGGGTCCACGGATGATGAACATCCTTTTGTCCGGCACCCACGGCGAAGCCGAAGCAGCGTTCAAGGTGCCAGGAAATCGCGTCGTTGCAGCGAATGATCTGCTTCTTTATTCGCTCGAGGTCACCGGCACAGGCTGCTACTGGGTGGAGTTTTCGAGGCCGCTTATTCGCGGGAAGATCAGTCCGCGCACGCAGGCAATGGCGGATGCTTATCCGGAAGCATTGGAAGCCGCGCGGAAGCTCATGCGCGCAGGTGAACTCGCCAGCAATGTTCATCGTAGCGTGGCGGAAAAGTTTTCCAAGCATGGCTTCGCGCTCGGGCATCTTTCCGGCCACAGCATTGGCACCACCATGCTGGAATACCCCGCGATTGGCGCAAAGAGCGACGTCGTTCTCCAGGAAAATATGATTTTCTCTTTGCACCCACAGGTCGTGGACCAGGACGGAAAAGTCTGTCTCTACACACAAGACACCTATCGAATCGGAAAGACAGAAGGCGAATGCCTTGCCGATGTGCCGTGGAAGTTCTTTACCGGCGAGGAGGCTCGTCAGCGAGTCGCGTCGTAGACGGTGTCGCCGGTATGTTTGACTTACACGCCGAGTTGATCGAACAAGCGTGCCAAGATTCGGGAGCTGATGTGAAATGAAGATTTGTGTCATCGGGTGTGGTGCGGTTGGGAGCCTCTTCGCGGCGCACCTGGCGAAAGCCGGCGAGACGGAGGTCTGGGCCTACGATGTTTGGAAGGAACACGTTGAGGCGATACAAAAAAACGGTTTGCGTATTTCGGGTGCCGCCGAATTGACTGTTCGTCTCAACGCGACGAGTGACCCAAAACAATTGCCGCACTGCCACTACGGCATCGTGGCAACGAAGGCGATTCACACGAAGATGGCAATCGCCCAGGTGGCACACGCCTTCGATGAGAAGAGCGCTATGTGCTCGGTGCAGAACGGCGTGGGCAATGAGGAACTCATTGCCGAGCACGTGAAATATGTGATTCGCGGCACAACTTTTCCCGCTGGCCACCCGATCGCTCCGGGCCATATCGGCTACGACATCAAAGGCGACACGTGGATTGGCCCTTTCGAACCCACAAACACTCCGATGCCGCGTGTCGAAGAACTCGCCGGTTTTCTCAACCGCGCAGGAATGAATACCATTCCGCTGAAGGATGCGCGGGGCGCGCAATGGACCAAACTCATTTTCAACGCATCCACGAATCCGATCGGCGCGCTGACGCTGTTGCATCACGGCGCAGCCACGCGATTCGGCCCGACCGGCCAGCTCTTTGACGCGTTGATTGCGGAAGGCGAGGCCGTCGCTCGCAAGCTAGGCATCGAATTGCACGGCGATCCGCGGCAACTGGTCCAGAAAGGCGCGAAGGCACCCGGGAAGCATCGCGCCAGCATGCTCCAGGACGTTCTTGCCAAACGCCAGACGGAAGTGGATTTCATGAATGGCGCCATATCGCGGTGGGGCGACCAAGTCGGAGTACCTACGCCGCTCAACAAGGCTGTATGGGCACTGATCAAGGGTCTCGAGCACTCCTGGCAAGACCCGGGGTAGAGGAGTACGCGAATACCGATGAGCGTCCCGTTCAATATTGGCGTCTTGCAGCTGAGTATGGAACCGGTCGACGAAACTGTCGCGATGGCAAAGGCCTGCGAAGACGCCGGGTTCGACGCGTTCTGGATTGCAGAAGCCTATCCCTGGTGGCGCAAGCACGGTTTCGAGGCACGCTCCTCAACTGCGATTCTCGCCGTTATCGCCGCGCAGACGCGACGCATCCAACTTGGGTGGGGCATCATTTCGCCGTATACGAGGCACCCGGTTCAAGTGGCTATGGAAGCGCGCGTCATGCAAGATTTGGCGGGCGACCGCTTCCTGCTCGGCCTTGGCGCGTCGAAAATTTTCATGAAGGAAATCGGCGAGGGTGAAGGCGCAAAGGTCGGCCCCGCAACGGTGATGCGCGAAAGCATCGAAATCATCAAGGGCGTACTCCAAGGCGATGCGTTCCAATATCAAGGGAAGGTTTTCGCAGCAGCCGTCCCCGCTCTGAAGCCCGATGCGCACACGCAGCGCGGAACTCCGCGCATTTACGTCGCGGGTACGGGACCCGTCGTTCAAAAACTCGCCGGATCCATCAGCGACGGCTTGCTCACTGCCAGCATCACGACGCCGGCATTTGTGCGCTACTCCCGGAAAAACATGGAAGAGGGTGCGCGCAAAGCGGGCAGAGATGTATCGCAGTTGGCGCTAGGCTCAGTCATTGTTGGCAGCATCGGCCGTGACTCAGTTAAAGGAAAACAAGGCGCGCGCGAGCAAGCCGCGATGTATCTCGCGAATAAGGTGCAAAACATAAAAGGTTCGGCGGACGTGCTTCTTGAGTGTGCCGGACTGACATTCGAAGGGCTTCGCCCTGTCGCTGACGCCATGGAAAAAGGCGGACGCAAAGCCGCAGCCAAGGCCGTCACCGACGAGATTCTTCGCAAAGTTTGCGCCATAGCCGGCACTCCCGACGAATGCATCCAGCGCATTGAAGAGTATCGCGCAGCAGGCTGCACCCATATCATGCTGGAGATTTGGGGTGACGATCGAGTCGGTCAGGCTAAGCTTTTCGGAGAAACTGTTCTTCCGCATTTCAAGAAATAGCCCGGTGCCGGTTGTCGCCGCATGATCGTCAAGACTTTTCATTCTAGGAGATTTCATGCGACTCGTTACCTTTGAAAATCTGGCAGGCGCGTCACGCATCGGCGCGTACCTCGGCAGCGGTCAAATCGTCGATCTCAATTCCGCTAGTGCTCTGCATTTGCGCGACCAGCAGCACGAGGCCGCCTTCGAGCGCCTGGCGAAGGCTCTTGTTCCTCCCAACATGCGGGCGCTCTTCGAAGGTGGCGACACCAGCCTCAACGCCGCTCGGAATGCTCTCGACTTCGCATTGCAGCGCGGGAACACAGCTTCTGGTTGCCACGGTGAACCACTCTTCTACGATCTTTCTGCTGTCCGCCTCAAGGCGCCGATCATTCCCAAGAAATTCTTCCACACCGCCGGCAATTTCCGAGAGCACCACGAAGAGGCCACCAAGGCGGGCTTTTCTCATCCGGTCATGCCATGGATTGTTTTCTTCCAGAACGTAGACGCGATTATTGGACATGAAGAACCGGTTATTTTTCCGGAGCACCTGACGCAAGAGTTGGACTACGAGCTCGAACTGGCCGTCGTGCTAAAGAAAAACGGCAAGCATTTCACGTCGGAGGAATCGGCGAGCTATATCGGCGGCTATGTGATTTTCAACGATATCACCGCACGCGACATCCAACGCCGCGAAATGAAATCTGGCGTTTTCAGCTTCTGCAAAGCCATCGACACGTTCTGCCCGCTCGGGCCATGGATCGTCACCGCGGATGAGATTCCTGACCCGCACAACCTCGCCATGCAACTGCGGGTCAACGGCGAACCGCGGCAGAATTCTCATTCCAGCAAGATGTCCGTCAAAATTCCTGAAATTCTCTCCCACTATTCTCCGATGGGCTACAGCGCCGGCGATGTCCTCTCGACCGGAACGGTCTCGGGCGTGGCAGCGTTTTCCGGCGATCCGAAGGCGTGGTATCTGAAGCCCGGCGACGTCATGGAGTGCGAGATTGAAAAGATCGGCATCCTTCGCAATCCGGTGATCTCCTGGAAGCAAGCTTACGGGAGAAAACCAGCAGCGCTCGCCACGCAGGAATCCTACGGCTAGGATCGAATCCATGATGACTTCTAACAGTTCTGGCATCTGGGTCAGCGAACTTAACGCCCGCCCCGAAATCCGCGGCGCGTTTCCTCGCTCACCCGTTCGTTTTTACGATACCACGCTGCGCGACGGCGAGCAGACCGTCGGCGTGGTGCTCTCGCCGCAGCAAAAGGTAGAAATCGCCCGCAAGCTGGACGAACTGGGGGTTAGTCGCATCGAGGCTGGGTTTCCGCGCGTGTCCGCCGATGATGCCGACGCCATCCGGCTCATGCTCAGGGCCAATCTGAAGGCGGAGCTCTGGGGCTTCTCGCGTGCCGTCAGGGCGGACCTGGAAGAGTTGGTTCGTCTGGGTTTGCAGGCTTCCGTCATCGAAGCCCCCACAAGCGACATCAAATTGCGTGCTTACGGTATTTCCGCAGACGAGGTTCTGGCGCGGGTCAAAGATGCGGTTACGTTCGCAACGCAAAACGGAATCCGAGTGGCTTTCTTTGCGGTGGACGGAACGCGGTCACATCTTGAATTTCTGAAAGAAGTTTATCTGTCCGCGCTTGAAGCCGGCGCCGAAGAGATCGTCGTCGTGGATACCATCGGCGCGTGCGGGCCCGAAGCGGTGGAGTTTCTTGTGCGCCAGGTTTGCGAATGGGTCGGCCCGAGAATTCCCGTGCACTTCCATGGCCACGACGATTTTGGCCTGGCCACGACGTGCGCCATCGCCGCCGTCCGCGCCGGAGCGTCGTGGATTCAAGGAACGATTAACGGCATGGGCGAGCGCGCCGGCAATGCCGATATCGGGGAGATTGCTCTCGCGCTTCGCTGCCTGTACGACGTGCCGATCGTACTTGATCTCAGCAAGGTGCGCGAAGTTTCCGAGGTCGTGCGCCGAGCCAGCGGCTACAACATGGAGCCTTGGAAGCCGCTCGTTGGCGAAAACCTTTTCATGCGCGAAAGTGGCGCGGTCGCCAGCCAGTTTCACATTCCTGAAGCGATCGAGCCATACTCTTCCGAATTGGTTCGTGCGGAACGCCGCATCGTACTCGGCAAAAAAAGTGGTCCAGACAGTATTGACTTAAAGGCCAGGGAATTAGGCTTGGCGATCTCCGCGGAACAGCGTGCGCCGATTCTCGCCGCCGTAAAAAGGCGCGCCATCGAAAAGCGCGGCCTTATCACCGATCAGGAATTTCGGGAGATCGCCCAACATTTCACTGTAGCTGCGACCTAGTGGCTGAACGGAGCGGATCCTTATTCAGTTTAAGCAAGTCCCGCTTTGGAGAGCGGCAATTCGCGGATGCGCTTGCCGGTTGCGGAAAAAATGGCATTACAGAGCGCCGGAGCAAACGGCGGCAACCCCGGCTCGCCAATTCCTGCCGGCGGCGCTTCGCTTGGCACGATGTAAACATTGGTCTCCCGCGGCGCAACGTTCATGCGCGCCACCTGATACGAATCAAAATTAGATTGGTTGATTACACCATTTGTCGCCGTGATTTCGCCATAGAAAGTAAGGCTCGTGCCCATCACGGCCGCGCCCTCGAACTGCTGCCGCACCATTTCCGGATTCACAATTGTGCCGGCGTCCAGGGCCGTATCCACTTTTTTGATTTGGACCTGCCCGGCATCATTCACTTGCACCTGGACCACGGTGGCAACGTACGTCAGAAAACTCCGGTGCATGGCCACTCCGATGCCGTAGCCGTTTCCCGGCTTTTGCTTTCCCCAACCCGCCTTTTCCGCCGCCAGCGTGAGTACTCGCCGGAATCGCGCCGTATCGATCGGATACTGCTCGTAATCTCCGTCATAGTTCGGGAATTCCTTGGGAAGATCGTTCCTCGGAATCTTGCGGTCCGCCCCCAGCAGTTCGATCAAGTACTCGACTGGATCTCGGCCCGCCGCGTGCGCCAACTCGTCGGCAAAGGAATGTATCCCGAACGCATGATAAATATTAGCCACCGAGCGCAGCCAGCCGATTCGCACGTGGGCGGTCGCCGGTCCATTCTCGGCGCGTAAATTTTCCACCGCAAACGGAACATCCGTGAAGCCCAGCCCCAATTCCCCCGGATCCGAATAATTTGCGCTGGCATTAAAGGTGGAGCCGATCGGCGGAAACACCGTCCGCTGCAGCCATGCGGTGGGTCTTCCATCTGCGCCCAACGCCGCCTTCATATACATCGCCGCAACGGAATGGTACACGTCGAATTTGATGTCGTCCTCGCGGCTCCATACCACCTTGACCGGCTTGCCGGCCTTTTTCGAGAGCACCGCGGCTTCCACCGCAAAATCCGGAAACGATTTTCTCCCGAAAGCGCCGCCCAACAGCGTCACGTTCACGGTCACATCTTCTTTTTTCAAGCCAACGGCTTCAGCGATCGCGTCCCGCGCGCCCTGCGGATTCTGAGTTGCCGCCCAGGCTTCTACTTTCCCGTCGCGGTACACCGCCAGCGCCGCCGGGGGCTCCATCGACGCATGAGCAAGCATGGGCGCGTAGTACTCCGCCTCGACGATTTTCCCGCCCTTGGCGAAGGCCGCATCCACGTCGCCGTTGTTGCGCACTACCTTTCCTGGCTTCCGCGCTGTTTCCTGTAACTCCTTTCTGTACGCATCGGAATTCCAAACGGTGTGCGGGCTCTTCTCCCATTCAATCTTGAGTTTCTTTCTTCCCTGCATCGCCGCCCAGGTGTTGTCCGCCAGAACCGCAACGCCGCCCAAAGCTTGAAATCCAACCGGCGGTTTGAACGCATCGATCGTCGCCGTCTGCTTCACGCCGGCCACGCTCAGCGCGGCCTTGTCATCGACGGACTTGACAGCGCCGCCGAACACCGGCGGATGCGCGACGCTGGCGTAGAGCATGCCCTCCATGTGCGTATCCTGTCCGTACGCCGCTTTGCCCGTGCACATTTCTTTCAAGTCGTAGCTCATCGTGCCTTTACCGATATAGCGCCACTCGCTGCGGGTTTTCAGCTTTACGTCTTCTTTCTTCGGCACATCCAATTTCGCAGCAGCGGCTGCTAATTCACCGTACCCGAGCTTTTTACCTGACGGCTTGTGCACCACCGTGTGCACGTTCGTCCCGCATTCCGACTCTGGCACGCCCCATTGTTGTGCCGCGGCGCGCACCAGCATCAACCGCGCTGTCGCCCCGGACTCCCGTAAGGTGTCGAAGAAGCTGCGCACGGAATGCGATCCATCCGTATCCTGATCGCCGTACTTTTCATCGCCGATCGCTTGCACCAGCTTTACGCGCGCCCAATCCGCGTCGAGTTCGTCTGCAACGATGCGCGGTAGCGCCGTGCGGCTTCCGCTCCCCATTTCCGAGCGGTGTGCGATGATGTAGGCTGTTCCTTTCGTATCGATCGCGAGATACACGTTCGGATGCAGCGGTGCATCGATCATGGCCTCGGGCATTCTGGCGGTTGCCGCGAACAACTGCTCCGGCATGAGGCGCGCGCTCAGCACAAACGCCCCCGCTCCCAGCACTCCCTTAAGGAAGTCACGTCGACTGTTGCCGCCTCGACCGTTGTTCCTGGAGATGTTCTCGATGTGAATCATCCGTCCCTCGCGATATCCGACTACGAAAATAGATGCAAAAGCGTGTATTTCAAGACTACATCCTACCGCCTTTCCCATTTCTTGCAAGTCCGCGCGCACAAGCGTCCGCCTATGGCCTTTCGAAGCGTTGAATGATTCTACGCATCGGAAAATTGCCGGGTTGCGATTTCAGGGCGGGCAGTACAATCTGGACTCGGACGTTCACATCATCATGTCTGCAGAATTCATGCGCCAGGCTATCGCCCTGGCGCTGGAGAACGTACGTTCCGGCAAAGGAGGTCCGTTCGCTTCCGTTGTCGTGAAGGAGCAACGGATCATCGGACAAGGAACGAATCGTGTTACCGCGACCAATGATCCGACGGCGCACGCAGAAATCGTTGCCATCCGGGAAGCCTGCCGTCGGCTCGGTGATTTTCAACTCAGCGGTTGCGATTTGTACACTACTTGTGAGCCCTGCCCTATGTGTCTGGGCGCCATTTACTGGGCAAGGCCGTCAGGCATTTTCTACGCTGCTACTGCCGCCGATGCCGCCGCAGCTGGTTTCGATGATGATTTTATCTACCACGAACTAAAACTACCACCCAGCGCGCGTCGTATTCCGATGGCGCAACTCCTACGCGACGACTCACTGGCCATTTTTTCGGCTTGGAAGCAGCAGGAAAACAAGAAACCATACTGATTCAATCGTTTTGGCAGTTCGTCAGGAGGCCAAATTGATCCTTCCCTACGATTCCGGCCAGGCGCCCAGCGCTCGTCTCAAATCCACCAACTGCCCTAAGTGATAGGAGTTGTGATCGGCCAACAACAGTGCTTCGCGAAGAATCGTCTGGCCTTGGCCGTGCGGAATCTTTGCGCATAGATCGGTCTTCGGATTCTTGACCAGTTTGATCATTTCCTGCAAATCCTTCTGGAAGGAAGCGACACTCTTGTCCCAGGCCGCTTCATCCGGAGGAACTGGCGTCTTCGGCCAGTAGCCTTCGGGGAATCCCGGCGAAATGTGCTTGGTATCCCGGCTGAATTCCAGAATGTCCCATTGCGCGATCCGTACGTGTTCAAGCAACTGCCAGCCAGTATGGGGCAAGCTTTCCATGAACGTGCCGCGCTTCGCCGCTGGGAAACCGTCGATCGCATCCGAGAAGTGCACGTGCGCTCCGCCACCTTTCAAGAGAAACGCAAGATGTTCGCGCAACGCTCGATCGTTGTTTCCTTTGCTGCTTTTCTTCTCAGTTGGCCGTTTCGCTTTTTTCTTCAAAGTCGCTTCCTATTTCTCCGATACCAGCACTTGTTGCGGCATCTCTGGAATCGGATGCAGGGTCGTTTTCTTGAATCCTACGCTCGCAAACATCTTCTCATATTGCGAGAAGGTGTAGGCATCTCCGGCATCCGTTCCTGCCAGCATCAGCAGGCTGAACGACGCCGCTGTCGGAGGGGTAACGCGATCTTCATTGGGTACGAATTCCAGTGTAATGGCCTTCCCGTCTGGCCTGAGCGCCGCGAAAGCCCTGCGCGCGAGGGTCTCGCAGGTTGGCAAGTCGAAATGGTGAAAGATATTGGTTAGCAGTACAAAGTCATAGCCATTGCCAAATTCGGTCTCGAAGGCGCTTCCCGGCTTCGTCTCGTAGCGGCCTTGAACTCCGAATTTCCTGGCATTCTCTAGCGCCACTTCGAGCACGCGATGCCAGTCCAGTGCCACGATGCGGGCGTTGGGATTCCGCTTCGCGAGGGTAATGCCATACATCCCGTGTCCCGCTGCAACGTCCAGCACTTTGCAAGGCCTGCCTTCCTCCGCGCCCGCTAATCCCGCGATGAACTCAGCTGCCGGCACGGTTAGCGGCGCCATGCAGCGCGCAAACTTGACCCACAGCTCGTCATTCGGCTTGGTGTTATCGCCGGTTGGACTGGTCGTTCCGCCTTTCCGCACGGCATCCGACAGCGCCTCGAAATTGCTTTTGCTCCAGGGAGTGATGAGAAAATCCGATATGGAAGCCAAACACGCAGGCGAGCGGCGATTCAAGAACACGGCCGCGTCCGGTGCGAGCGCGTAACGGTCCCCTTCTTTTGTCAAGAATCCCTGGATGGTCAGGTAATCGCAAAGAATCCGCACGCCCCGCTCCGCCGCGCCAACTTTCTCGGCGAGAGAAACAGAGGTATTCGCCCCCTCTCCTATCGCTGTGAAAATATCCAAGTCAATGCCAGTTTTCAGCGCGGCGCTTTGCTGATAGGCGTTAATTGCATTGAAAATGCGCTCCGGGTTGGGACGCTTTGCAACAGTCGGTGTGGCCATAGGAAATGGCTCCTTTCGCGTTGTTACGTCCTTCATTCTAATACGCGGCAAGAGTCCTCGGGATGGCTCAATTAAATTGCTCCCGACCTGCCATCGCTGGCATACTTTCACTCCTCCGAAGCAACCCGAGGCGCAAAGGATGAAACGCGAATATCACCGGTGGTATTCCCACCGGCTTGGCCTGGAACTCGGCGTCGTGGTCTACGGCCACTGGGGCCCGCCGCTCTTGGGTTTCCCCACCAGCGCCGGCGACGAGTGGGAAGTCGAAGGCCAGAGCATGATCGGTGCCCTAGCTGATTTTATCGACAGCGGCAAAATTAAGTTTTTCACCATCAACTCGATCAATGGCTATAGCTTTTACAATAAAAGCGCCCATCCGTTTCACCGCAGCTACGTGCAGGCCACTTTCGATTCCTACCTGCGAGAAGAAGTTGTTCCTTTCATTTGGGACAACTGCAAGTCGCCCGGCATCGCCATCTCCACGATGGGCGCGTCCTTCGGCGCCTATCATGCCGCAAATTCGCTGTTCAAGCATCCCGACGTGATCAAGCGCTGCTTCGCCATGTCCGGTGTCTACGATGTGCGCAACTTCATGGACGGCATGTACGATGAGAATTTCTATTTCAACAACCCGGTCGATTATCTCGCCAATATGAGCGACCCGTGGTTTTACGAGCAGATTGCAAGCTGCGACATTCACATCACCACCGGCACGGGCCCGTGGGAAAACAGCGGACCTACTTACCGTCTCTCCGAAGTGCTTTCCAGCAAGGGTATCCGCCACTCGCTCGACAACTGGGGTCCCCAGGGCGGCCACGACTGGCCCTACTGGAAGCACCAAATGCGCGAATACATCTCTCAAGTCTTCTAAACTAAAGACTGGACTTCGAGTCGAGAACTGTGGCCTGAAGCGGAGATTTCAAGATAGTCCAAGGTGATCGAGCTTATAGTGGCCCTTTTCAATGACCTGGTCGTCATCGATCCACACGTCGCAATCGCGGGTCAGCACATCGACGTGCGTCTTGGATTTCCAGTTGGCATGTGTCTGGCTGCCGTAGGGATCGCCGAACGCAATATGCACCCCCGGAAATTTTTCATCCTGTAGCAATACTCCGATCATCTCGGACAACCCAAGATTCGTGCCAAAGGCAAGTTCTCCCACGCGGTCGCTATTCTCATCTGTGTGGCAATAATCCCAGAACTCTTCTTCCAACTCCTTTCGCTCACACTCCGCGCGCACCAGCCGACCGCCGGAAATCTCCAGCACCAATGGGGTGGTTTGCAAATCTCCGTATTTGCCGTTGAAATGATCCCCGGCTGTGGCATCGCAAACAAACGTGCCGTCCACAGTCGCCGGGGTCGTAAACACTTCGCCCGCCGGTAGGTTCGACCAATAGCGCGGGCTGATCAGACCGCTCGTTTTCACCCAGTCGAGTCCGCGGTCAAAATGCGCTGCAAACTTTGTGCCTGCCTCGGTCTTCACCGTCAAAGTTTCCGCACGCAGCATCCGTTCGCGCAGCTTGTCGCTCAAACGGTCGACCAGGCGGTAATCCGCGCGCATCCCCTGCTGCATGATCTCCGGAGTGACGCCGACCATGTGCGCATAGCGAATCTGCCGCCGCTCGACGACTCTCACAATGGCCATGCGCGCCCCGAGCTCTCCCGGCTGCGGCGTCATGCACATTACGCCCACGTCCGCCGTTTCCAGCGCTTGTAGCACCTCGGCCGGAGCCGTGCTCATCGGCCGCCGCCCGAAATCTTCCAGCAATAGCCCGCTGTAAAGCGCGTTCCGTTCGTCGATCGCTCGGGCGATGCTGGCCGCCACGGCTTTGCTCGCCTTGTCGGCAATCAGCGCCACGCGTTCGCCCGCACGGACCGCCAAGCATGTTTCCACGGCGTTCCGCGCGCCCGGCATCAATTCGGGGAATGGAGATCCAAAGCTCATCCCAACAATTTTACTTGATTTGAGATTTTTTTATAGCGCCGCAGTGCTGAGAAGTTTCTTTTCTCAACTGGCCAACAGGCCGGGCCCGGGACAGGCAGCATAAACAAGAAAGCATACGATATGGTCTACAGCCAGGCGCATCCGGCAGGACTTCAGCACGAGCTTCTAGGGGACACTCGATACGCGGGCACTTGCCCTCCACCGCTGGTCACATTGGCAAGTCCCGTGGCGCTGAGCCGCGTGAGAAACCCGCTGAGTTTTCCGCGGAATAAGTAGGGCGCGAAATCCACCAGCATGTCCCGGTAATCCACCCTGCCCAACTGTGCGATGTACGGAAAAACCTCCCGGCGGATTGCGATGCGTTCCTGAACGATCCATGCGCCTGTCTTGGCGTTGAGTGCACGCTCGATGGCCTCATCCCAGGCCGCTTCGCTGGTTTCCCATCCCAGGGTCACGCCAGAGCCGCCGTACTCATCGCTCGGCTTCAGCACCAGATGGTTTCGCTCGCTCCGCACGAACGCCAGCAAGTCGATTGGCTGTCCGTAATGTGCCGTCTTAATGTCTGTCACGACGCGCGTCCACGGAATATGCTTCCGTATCATTTCTCGCTCGCCGCGCGAGAAAAGCGAGCCGTTTTGCTCATCCGTCAGCACCGCAAAAAACGCCTTCACGTGCGGAATCTTACAGCGGAAATTGTTCGCCACGCACAC
This sequence comes from Candidatus Udaeobacter sp., assembly GCA_035511855.1. GTDB lineage: Bacteria > Acidobacteriota > Terriglobia > Acidiferrales > UBA7541 > Acidiferrum. The sequence goes on along the minus strand of DATKEV010000169.1, from coordinate 39,211 downwards.
CGCGTTCGCCGAATAAGCTTTGACCAGCGCGGAGCACTCCGCCGGTTTGGCCACGATGTCATTGATCAGCACGCGGCGGTAGACCAGATCAACGGGCTTATCCTGTACGACCAGTTTCTTGCCGTCCCATTCCAGTTCGCGTGGATCGGCAATGAGCGTTGGAATTCCCATTCTTTCGAATCGCTCCTGAAGAATCTCGAACTCGCTCCAGGTTGGCACCTCTTTCCAATCCACGATAGCAATCTGCGGTTTTGCCGCCGCGCCTCCCCAGTCCTGGTAACTCGTCAGCAGCGCGTCGAGCAGCTTCGCGCTGAGCGGGTAACTGTGAATCTCATATTTCTTTCGGAACGGTCCCATCACCGGAAGCTCACGGAAAATTTCCGCCAGCGTTTCCGCATAGCCGGCCCCCGCAGGGGATTCCCCGTTGTATTCCGCAAATTTCAGCGATTCAGGAAGGAGAAAGGCATCGAGCCGCGAGGCTGTGCTCGCCGGGCCGTAGCCTGTGGGAATCCGCGCGAGGCGCTCCTCTTCCTCGCGAAGATGCAGCTGCGCAAATAAGTGCTGGTCGTCAAGTGCTGCCGCCGCAACACGCTCGCCGAGTTCGGCGATCGCTTCGGCGACAGTCCTTACACGCTCCTCATCTTCCGGTGAGAGAAAAAAGGGCCGCAGGAATGGGCAGTGTACGCGGTCGCCAAACGTCAGCTTGGCCTTGCGCATCTGTTTGACCAGATCTTCCGGGAGACCGGGTGTCCCCAACAGAGTGGCTTTCAGTATTTCGTGCCAGTCGTCAGCCGGTGAGGGCGGCCGTGCCGATGGCGTAGGAGCGCTCGTCATGTCGTCAATTTCCTTGCGCCGACCCAACAGCCGGCGCGGCCGCGGACTTCAGCCCCGCGGCGCTTTTTGGCGCTCCTACGAATCCCCCGGCCTGACCGATCCCCAGCATTTCTTCCCATCGCGGCCAAGGATTCGATGCCCTCCCGTTCAAGGCGCGCTCTATCACCAGCCGCGCCATCTTTTCCACCACATGCTGGAAATAAAACTCCGTGATGCGGTCGCGCTCGAAATCCGGCGCGGGGTTCAGGAAATCGATGGCATACGGCACGCCGTCTTTCACGGCAAACTCGATGGTGTTCATCTCGTAGCCCAGCGCCTGGTTGATGGTCTGTGCGTCTTTCAGCACGCGCGCTCCCAGATCTGCCGTCAGATATTCATGATCCACCAGATAGCGGCGCTCTTTAGGATCGTAGTGCACTGGCAAAATATCCGACTTCCCGAACGTGAAACAGCGCACATACTGCTTGAAATCGATAAACTCCTGCAGCGTCATGCAATACGGCGCCGTCTTGTCATAAGCCGCTAGCAACTCTTCCTTGTTGTTCACCTTGTAGACGTGCTTCCATCCGCCGCCGGAAAACGGTTTCAGAATGGCCGGCCGGCCCACATAGTCGAGCAAGCCCTCCCAATCCACCGGATATTCCAGGTTGTGAAGCGATTCGCTGGTGATATCCACGTCGCTGGGATAGCCTTTTTGCGGTAGCAAGACCGTTTTCGGGATGGTAATCCCGAGCTTGGAGGCCACCGCGTAGTTAAAAAACTTATCATCCGCGGTCCACCAGAACGGATTGTTGATGACATAAGTTCCTTCGAGTACCGCGTGCTTCAGGTAGCCGCGGTAATATTCGACCTCATGCGAAATGCGATCCACGATCACGCTATACTTTGCGGGCTCGCCCATCCTCGTTCCGCCAAGCTTCACAAATTCCGCCGCCACGCCATCCTTTTTCCCAAGCTCGTTCACGCGCACGATGAACGCCGGTGGAAAGCTGTACTCCCGCCCGCAGAGAAGGCCGATCTTTTTCATGTTCTTGCTCCTGTCAGGAACCTCTAGGGCTGCTTCGCTCGCTATCGCTCTCAATTCACCGCGCGTGCTGATGAAGTGCGCGGTTCGGTGACCCCCCCGCGCGTTTCGGCAACCAGATGCCGGACCACCGCTTTCAGATCGCCGGTTTCCTTGAAGACGCGCAGCTGTCGGTCAGCGCTGGTGCCCTCGTTCAAGATCGTGTGAACGTATTCGACGGCGCTGCGGCTGCCCAGATCGTCTACCACGTCATCCACCAGTTCAAGCAATTCCGGGATCAGTTGCTGCATGGGAACTTCGGTTTCCTTGCCGAAGTCGATCAGCTTTCCTTCTATTCCGTAGCGTGCCGCCCGCCATTTGTTCTCTTCGATCAGCGCGCGCCGGTACAATCGCCAGCTCCGGTTGCCTTGATAGAGGCGATGCAGCTTGACGATGATGGCCTGGGCCAGCGCCGCGATCGCCACGGCCTCCTCGACTTTCGTCGATACGTCGAACAGCCGGAATTCCAGCGTGCCGAACGTCGGGTGCGGCCGCACGTCCCACCAGATTTTCTTGCCGTTGTCGATACAATTCAGCTTCACCAAAAGATTTACGAAATTCTCGTATGCGCTCCACGATTCGAACTGTTCCGGGACACCCGTGCGCGGAAACCGGCGAAAAACTGTCGTCCGGAACGACTTCAATCCTGTGTTTCGGCCCATCCAGAACGGCGAGCTCGTCGATAGTGCGAGTAAATGCGGCAAGAAGTAGCTCACACCGTTCATCATATCGATGGTCGTCTGCTTGTCTGGCATGGCCACGTGCACGTGCATGCCAAAGATCAACAGCGACCTGGCGAGTTGGCCCATTTCTTCGACGATATGCTGGTACCGCTCCCCCGGAGAGATGACCTGATCGATCCAACTGGAAAACGGGTGCGTGCCCGCTGCCGCGACCTGCAGGCCGGCGCGTTCCGCCGCCGCCACCAGTTCTCCACGCGTCCGGTGCATTTCGATGCGCAATTCGCTGACGTTTTCGCAGATGCGCGTGCCGGTTTCGACGATGGACTGGTGCAGCTCGTGTTTCACCTGTTCCGCGATACTCGGAGAAGCCGCGGAAACGATCTGGCTGACGTGCGAGCGCAATTCGCACGTCGCGGGATCGATAATCTGGAATTCTTCTTCGACACCGATGGTAAAGCGGTGAGCCATGGAGTGGCCCTCCGGGTCGTATGGTGATGTCGGGGACTTCGAGTCTCGTATCATACCCCGGCGCAGGGGGAAATTGCACCTGCACGGCTTGGTCATCGATTGTGCAGCGGTCATTGGTTCAAATTGGTTCTGGACTAGGGGTCTGCTGCCTTGGCAGACTCTTCCCCATGCAAATCAAACCCTTCCGCATCGAGCATTACTTTGGGAAATACGAGTTTACCGCGAAATATCTTCTCTCCAGCTCGGATGCCGAATCCAGGACCATCCAGGAACTCCTCGACCTCGAGCCTGGAGCGGCGGAGCGATTTCACGAACACTGGTGCGGCTACACAGAATCGCCGGGAGCCCCCTGGCTGCGCGAAGCGATTGCGGGCATCTACAAGCAAATCAAAACAGCTGACATTCTCGTGCTGGCAGCGGCTGAAGAAGGCATCTTTGTCCTTTATCACGCTCTCCTCGGCCCGAAAGACCACGTCATCGTCGAAACCCCCTGCTACGAGAGCAGCCTGGAAGTGGCCCGCAGCACCGGCGCGCAAGTCAGCGAATGGCGCCGTTCCGCTGAAGATCGATGGACCCATGATCTCGCCGCTCTCGAGGGAATGATCCAGCCCAACACCAAAATCATCTACATCAATACTCCTCATAATCCAACCGGCCTGCTGATGGTCGCCGATGTCTTCAAGCAAGTTATCGCGCTGGCCGCGAGCCGCGGGATCATTCTGTTTTCGGATGAAGTGTACCGGGAACTAGAGCATGACCCCAGTCAACGGCTGCCCGCCGCCTGCGATGCCTACGAACATGCCCTCAGCCTTGGATCGATGAGCAAGACTTACGGTCTCCCTGGTCTGCGCCTTGGCTGGTTCGCCAGTCGCGACGCGGAGATCATTCGGCGGTGCCTCGAGTTCAAGTACTACACCACGATTTGCAGCAGTGCTCCCAGCGAATTCCTGACCGCCCTGGCCTTACGCCATCGCGAGATTCTTGTGCGACGCAACTTGGAAATTGTCCGCAAGAATTTGCCTCTCCTCGATTCTTTCATCAAGCGGCGTTCCGACCTTTTCGAATGGGTGAAGCCCGACTCCAGTCCCATCGGATTCGTGCGATTCAAACTAGAGCGTGACGTCCTGAACTCTTGCGAGCAAGTTGTTCGCGATTCCGGCGTCTTGCTTCTGCCGGGAACCGTCTACGATCAGCCTCGTCACATTCGCTTCGGCTACGGCCGCAAAAACATGCCCGAGGCTCTCGCCCAACTCGATTCCTATCTCAACAAAAAGTTCTAGCCTAGCGGACACCAACGAAAATGGGACAGATAGCCCTATCTGTCCCACGCGAACCCTTCCGCCGTTTGAGATTGTTCCTTACTTCTAATTTCTCACTTCCGTTTTACGCCGCGCCCATGGCCCTGCGCTGCTGGAAGCATTCCCGGCAAAAAACCGGGCGCCCTTGTGTAGGCCGGAAAGGAACCGTGGTTTCCTTCCCGCATTGCGAGCAGTTTGTTTTCGTTTCCGACCTCATCGGCGAGGCGTGCCCGCCAACGCCGCCTCCTTCGGCACGCTTCGCTTTGCAAGTTTTGCATCGTTTGGGTTCGTTCTTGAAGCCCTTGTCGGCGAAAAACATTTGTTCGCCGGCCGTGAACACGAACTCCGCACCGCATTCCGAACACTTCAGCACCTTATCGTGATATTCCATGAGCCGCTCTCCCCTGGTCCCGTGTCGGGCAGGAGAATGGGCGGACTCTGCACCTGCGGACCGAGATGCTTGCGGAGACCAGTATCCGGGGACGCCGGGCGCGGATCCCTTGGGCCTGCGGGCACGAAGTTGAAACACGATCCCAAACGCTCTGCCTTACGGGGGCCTGAATCTCGGAAGTGCGGCGCAAAGCCGCGGCGAAAACGGAAGGGCGATCCCGGTCGAACCGGGACCGCCCCTGGTGTCAATCCGCTTCCCGCCGCTGCTTCTTGCGCAGTCGCTTCCGCGAAAGCGCTTCCTTGGCCCGGCGTTTCTCGCCGGGCTTCATATAGAAGCTGTGCTTCTTGATTTCCTTGATGATATCTTCCTGTTGCACCTTGCGCTTGAAACGCCGCAGGGCATTTTCCAGAGATTCGCTCTCTTGAATGACGACTTCAGCCACTTTTGTAATTCACCCCCAATCCGGTTCGGATTGGTATCTTGCGGCGCCTCTCGCCAGCCAAGCTACAGCCGGCTGTGTCCTTCTGCGGGCACCGCCCCTTTACAAATTATCGCACGTATTGTCCGGTTGCACTCGCACCCTGAATGGTCGCTGGCATCTTCTAATCAATTCGCGGCATCGAAGTCAAGGAATCTTTGTGTCCGCACCGCAGGAATCCTAGTACTGAGCCTACCTCTTATCTTCGGAGTTATGGGATAAATATACAGTAAACAACGCTCGCTTTTTACATCCCCAAGCACCGGCAGGCGCCATTCCCGTGGGCGGCTGTCTTCTCATCCGCACGCTTGTACTTCCCCCTCTCCCTTACGTAGAATGAGCCGCTCCTCGAAACGCGCCACACGGGGGTCGAACAATGTCCGATATGCGCGATGCCATCGGGGTACTCCTCGCCGGAGGCCAGGGGGAGCGTCTCTGGCCGCTTACGCGCGACCGCGCTAAGCCAGCCGTTCCCTTTGGCGCTCTCTATCGCATCATTGACATCACGCTCTCGAACTGCATCAACTCCGACCTGCGACGTGTCTTCGTCCTGACCCAGTACAAAGCCCTCAGCCTGAACCGCCACATCCGCGCCGGCTGGTCGTCGCTCGCGGGACTCGGCGATTACATCGAGGTCCTGCCGCCCCAGATGCGCGTTTCCCAACAGTGGTATCAAGGCACTGCCGACGCCGTCTACCAGAACATCTACTCCATCGGCAGCGAGCGCTCGACATTCGTCTTCATCCTCTCCGGCGATCACATTTATAAGATGAATTACAGCCGCATGCTCAAGCAGCACATCGATTCCGGTGCCGAAGTCACCGTCGCCACGATTGAAATCCCTGCCGTGCAGGCCGCGCGTCAATTCGGCGTTATCGAAACCGACAAGAACTGGCGCATCGTCGGCTTTGAGGAAAAGCCGGCCGCCCCCAAGGAATCGCCCCATCATCCGGGCCAATGCAACGCCTCAATGGGCATCTACATCTTCAACACGCAGCTCTTGATTCCCATCCTGCTCGCCGATTCCGAGGATCCCAAATCCCACCACGACTTCGGCAAAGATATTCTTCCGCGCATCATCTCGAAGCATCGCGTTTTCGCCTATAATTTCGTCGACGAAAACGCCAAGGACGCCGTCTACTGGCGCGACGTCGGCACCCTCGATGCCTACTACGAAGCCAACATGGACCTCGTCAGCGTCTCCCCGGTCTTCAATCTTTATGACAGCAATTGGCCGCTCCGCACCTGGCAGCACCAGTATCCGCCGGCCAAGTTTGTCTTCGCCGATCCCGAGCGCATGGGCGCCGCACTCGATTCCATCGTCGCCGGAGGCTCAGTCATCTCCGGCGGCCGCGTGCAGAAATCCGTCATCGGCAACAACGTCCGCGTCAACAGCTACTGCGAAGTCTCCGAATCCATCATCTATAATCACGTGAACGTCGGCCGCCACTCGCGCATTCGCCGCGCCATCATTGACCGCCACGTCAGCCTTCCCGAGCGCACTGAAATCGGCTATGACCTCGAAGCCGACAAGCGCCGCTTTCACGTCACCGATTCCGGTATCGTCATCGTCGTCCGCCAGGAATCTCTGATCGAAGAACCCGAAACCGCATAAGCCCTGCTCTTCTTTTTTATGTAGGCACACCGTCGCTGCTTCCCATGCCGTCCAGAATTGGTACTAACGTGCGTCCTATTAAAGCCTCAACTCTCCCTGAAAGTAGAGTTCCTGTTATGCCTCCAGAACCGGTTCAGCTTCTAGATCCTCCTGTGAACCGCGCCGCCTATTCCGACCGTTCCGCGTGGATCATGGCTCGTTGCTCGGAGTTGGCCTATGTCCCATTTGAAGATGGCTCTCCTCAAGAGCAGCAACTCCGTAACTCGCTCAAGGACCTCCGCCTGGAGCTCTGCGCTCCGTTCCGGCGGGAATCAACGACCGGCTATGTCGCCAAGAACCAGCGTTACGCTGTCCTCGCCTTCCGCGGAACCACAAAAGACTTACGCGATATCGTTACCGACATCAAGATTCGTTTTTATCGCGACAAGGAGGGGGTAGAAATCGCCACCGGCTTCGGCGAAGCCTTTACCCTTGTCGAAGGCGAGGTCCGGAAGACCGTCGGCAACCTCGATCCCTCCCTGCCGCTTTACATCACCGGCCACAGTCTCGGCGGAGCGCTTGCCGTCATCGCCTCCACGCGCATTCGTCCGTCGGACCGCATCGCGGCCTGCTACACCTTCGGATGTCCGCGCGTCGGCAACACCGAATTTGCCGAGCAGCTTTGGAAAGTCCCCGTCTACCGCCAGGTTCACGCCTCCGACATCGTGCCTCGCCTGCCGTTCTCTTTTGGCTATCGCCACGCCGGCGACCTGCGCTACATCAAGCGCTCCGACAAATTGATCGAAAGCCCCAACTCACTTGGGACCTTTCTGGCGTTTGCCTTTACATTTGCCACGGGAGGGACGAAAGTCTTCCAGTATCACAAGATTGCCGGCTACACTGAAAATCTCCGCGCCTGGGCCCTCACGCGCCTCAACCTCGAGAAAGATTCGACTTCGACGCGCACCACGGCGCCGCCCAAATCTCTCACCGCCTCCCCCGGCGCTACCCCCTAAGTTCTTTTCTACTCCGTAGGAGCTATCCCGGCTCACCTCCATCGAGCACATCCGCCCTCTGCTACAATCTTTCCTTTATTTCGACTCGAGGAGAGCACTCTCTCATGTCCACGAAGATCACCCGCGTCCGCGCCCGCCAGGTCATCGATTCCCGCGGCAATCCCACGGTCGAAGCGGACGTTTACATCGGCCATGCCGCTCGCGGCCGTGCCACCGTTCCCTCCGGCGCATCCACGGGTGAGCACGAAGCCCTCGAGCTGCGCGATGGCGACGAATCCAAATACCTTGGCAAGGGGGTCCTGAAAGCCGTCGCCAACGCCAACAATGAAATCGCCAAAGCCGTCGTCGGCCTCGACGCCACCGACCAGCGGGCCCTCGACAAGCTCATGATCGAGCTCGACGGCACGCCCACAAAATCCCGGCTCGGCGCCAACGCCATCCTCGCCGTCTCCATGGCCGCCGCCCGCGCTGCCGCCGCAGCGCAAAATCTTCCTCTCTACAAATATCTTGCGCGCTATTCTTCGGACTCCTCCGCTAATCTCCTTCCGTGCCCCATGATGAATATCCTCAACGGCGGCGCCCACGCCGACAGCTCCGTCGACTTCCAGGAGTTCATGGTCATGCCCGTTGGTGCCCCCAGCTTTTCCGAAGCTCTGCGCTGGGGCGTCGAGGTGTTTCACGCGCTCAAGACCGCCTTGAAAAAACACGGCTACTCCACTGCGGTGGGCGACGAAGGCGGCTTCGCTCCCAGCTGCAAATCCAACGAAGAAGCCATCCAGATCGTTCTCGAAGCCATCGCCGCTGCCGGCTACAAGCCCGGCGGGCAGGTCAGCATCGCTCTCGATCCTGCCTCCAGCGAGTTTTATGACAAAGCCTCCGCCAAATATGTTTTCAAGAAGTCCGACAAATCCTCTTATGCTTCCTTTCAGATGGCCGCCTACTGGACCAACTGGGCCGAAAAATATCCCATCGTCTCCATCGAAGACGGCATGGCAGAAGACGACTGGCCCGGCTGGAAATCCCTCACGCAATCGATTGGTAGCAAATCGTCGAAGAAGAAAATTCAATTGGTCGGCGACGACCTCTTCGTCACCAACACCGCCCGTCTCTCCCGTGGCATCAGCGAAGGTATCGCCAACGCCATCCTCATCAAGCTCAATCAAATCGGCACCGTCACCGAGACCATCGACGCCATCGAGCTCGCGCGCAAAGCCGGCTACAACTCCATCATTTCCCACCGCTCGGGCGAAACCGAAGACACCTTCATCGCCGATCTCGCCGTGGCCACCGCCGCAGGCCAGATCAAGACCGGCTCCGCCAGCCGCACCGACCGCATGGCCAAGTACAATCGGCTCCTCCGTATCGAAGAGGAACTCGGCTCCGCCGCGCGCTTCAATGGCAAGGCCGCTCTCGGTTAGAATCAGGTATTGTCTTCGTACGCCAAAGTCCCCTTGGCAAAAAGGATTGATTTGCGTCCTCACATCTACTGTCGCCGGAGGCTGATCGCATGAAAATTCGCCACGCGCTTCTCAGCGCCTTACTTCTCCTGCTCGCTTGCGCATCGATAGCTTCCGCGCAGGACCAGGCTTCCATCAGCGATGCGGTCGCCCCGCCCAATATGCTCCTCCTCGTCCGGCAGGAGATCAAATTCGGCAAAGCTGCCGAGCGCCGCAAGCTCGAGATCGCCTCCGCACGTGCCTACGATCAACTCAAAGTCCCCATTTCCTGGATCGACCTGGAATCCCTCACCGGTCCGCCCGAAGCCCTCTTCTTTGATCCTCTCGATTCCTACGATAATCTCGACCAGTCTTTCGCCATGTACGGCCAGCTCTTGGCCTCGCATCCGGATCTGGCGCGCATGCAGGAAGACATCGAAACCCTCGTCTCCGGTGAAAAGACGTTCATCGCTGTCCGCCGCGACGATCTCGGTTTTCGCCCGCAAACCATCGACCTTTCGAGAGCCCGTTTCATGCGCGTTTTCGAGGTGCGTGTTTATCCCGGCCATGAAGCCGATTTTGTCGAGGCCGCCGCCATCCTCGCCCAGGCGTACGACAAGATCGACGCCGATGCTCCTTGGGTCGTCTATCAAGTGAACGCCGGTGCCCCCTCCCCGTGCTTTCTTATTTTCCTGCCCATGTCCTCGCTCAGGCAGAACGATGACCTCCTTAATTGGAGGCAGGATTTGCGCAACGCCGAGGGCGAAGAAGCTTCCCAGCGCCTCGAGCAAATCGCAAAAGAGGCTTTTGCCAGCAGCGAGAGCAATCTCTACGTCATTCGGCCGGAAATGTCCCACGTCCAGAAGGAGTTTGCCGAAGGCGATCCGGACTTCTGGTCTTCCAAACAGCAGCCGCAGGCTCCGCCTGCCGCCCAGAAGCCCGTGCCTCGCAAGGACGCCGAAGCCAAGCCCAAGCCGTAGCGGCGAGTCACAGTTGCGCAGCCTCTCCCCTTGCGCGCAAGCCAGGGCGCGTGCAGACTCATCTTCGCCCACAATCTACTGAAATCTATTTGCTTATGCACTCGCCCAACTGCAAATCGCTCCTCTTCGCAAACTTGTTCCTTTCGCTGGTCTTCTCCCCGGTAACCGGGCTCGCTCAATCCCCACCGGCTCCCATCGAAGTCACCTTTCCCAGCGGAAATCTCGTTCTTCACGGCTTCCTTTACAAGCCCGAGGGCCGAGGTCCATTTCCTGCCGTCCTTTGGAACCACGGCAGCGAGCGGCGCCCCGGCTGGCTTCCCGAGTTGGCGCCAATCTTCCTCAGCAAGGGCTACGTCTTTTTCATTCCGCATCGCCGCGGTCATGGCCGTTCTCCCGGCGAATACGTCATGGATCTTCTCGATCGCGCCAATCAATCCGGAGGCCCGCAAGCGCGCAGCGAAAAGCTCGTCGAGTTGATGGAGGTGCATCTCCAAGACCAGATCGCTGCCCTCGCCTATCTGAAGAGCTTGGCCGAAGTGGACCCCCAACGCATCGCCGTAGCCGGCTGCTCTTTTGGTGGAATTCAAACCGTGCTGATGGCGGAGAAAGGTCTCGGCTTGCGTGCCGCCGTCGATTTTGCCGGCGCTGCACAGAATTGGCAGCATTCCTCCGATTTGCGAGCGCGCATGACCCAAGCCGTCCAGCACTCGCAAATGCCTATCTTCTTCATTCAGGCCAAGAATGACTACGATGTTTCTCCCAGCCGCGACCTCGCCGCCACCATGGAAACATCAGCCAAACCTCACGTCCTCCAAATCTTTCCTTCCTTCGGCAAATCCAACCAGGACGCTCACGAATTCTGTATCCACGGCGGCGAAACCTGGGCGCCCCAAGTATTCTCCTTCCTCATGCAGTCCATGCAATGAAACCCGCTTCAGGGGTAAGACGCGCACGTCATTCACAACGGCTATGCCTTCGTTGAGAACCAGACACTGAAAAGAAAAGGGTGAACCCTTCTCAATTCATTGCCTCCTGGCTAGGCTTCGACAGTTCGCTCCGGCACTTGATGAGGAAAGCTCACTCTGCTGAAATGAAAGCATGTCAGCCGCGCCCGATTCCCGCAAGAACATGGAAAAGGTGCACCTCCGTCTCGCTCACGAAACGGACGTCGAACCCCTCGCCCAGCTGATCAATTCCGCCTTCCACGTGGAGCGGCCGTTCATCGAGGGCGATCGCACCAATCCGGAAGGTGTCCGCACCTATATGGAAAAGGGGAAATTCCTGCTTGCGGAAGATTCTGCCGGTCTCGCTGGTTGTGTCTACCTGGAACTCCGTGGCAATCGCGGTTATTTGGGCCTGCTTGGCGTTGATCCCACACGCCAGGGTACCGGCCTGGGCCGCAAATTGATGGACGCCGCCGAAGACTACTTTCGCGAGAAAGGCTGCGTGGCCGTCGACCTCCGCGTGATTAGCCCCCGCGCGCCTCTGCTCGCCTTCTATCGCCACCTTGGTTACAGCGAATCCGGCAGCGCGCCCTTTCCCCCTGAGATCAAAACAAAAGCCCCCTGCCACTACATCTACATGTCCAAGTCCATCTCCTGAAACTCTGCCAAGTGGACACACGCCGAACACCGTGTCACAAGGCAATCGGAAAAAAGGAAAACTGTCATTCTTGGGAGTGCGGCAGCTTGCTGCCGCTTTTTCTTTTCTGTAGCCTGCTTTCTCTTTCCTGGGTCGGCTTTTCCATACTTGCCCTTCCCTATCAGCCAAAAACGTCCCCTTTAGAACCAATGACTTACGAAATGCAAATTTTATAAGTCCTTTTTCTTTGATATTCATGCATTTGATGGGGGGTAGCTATGCCGCTCTAGGCTTCTCGCGCTCCCGCTCCGCATGGCCTTCCCGCCGCTCTACTTGAAAAAAGATTTCACTTTTGTACGCTTCGATCTTGGGCCTCCGTTCCAATCTCTTTCTTCTTCAGGCAGAATACGGGTGCTCATCAGGGAGGGTTCATGAATTGCAGCGCTGCCTCTGCCGCACTTTTTTTCGCCGTACTCTCGCTCGCTCCCGCCGGCAATCACGTCATCGCCGACGAGCAGCCTCTTTATGGCTACTCCGCCGAATCTTCCCGCACCGAACGCCAGTGGGAAGAAAAATTGCGCGCCATTCCAGCCCGGACAACTTGCGCTCGTACATGCAGCGCCTCTCCGCGCATCCCCATCACGTCGGCTCTCCTTATGACAAGGACAACGCCGAATGGATCGCCTCCAAATTCAAGGAGTTCGGCTTGGACACCCACATTGAGCAATTCGACGTTCTCTTTCCAACCCCCAAGGAACGCGCCGTAGAACTTGTCGAGGGTGGCCCGAAATTCGTCGCCAAGCTCCAGGAGCCCGCGCTTCCGCAGGATCCCACATCCGACCAGCAAGCCGAGCAGCTTCTTTCTTACAATGCCTACTCCCACGACGGCGATGTCACCGCTCCTCTGGTCTACGTCAACTACGGCGTCCCCGAGGATTACGAGCAACTCGAACGACTCGGCATCTCCGTCCAGGGCAAAATCGTCATCGCCCGCTACTTCCATTCCTGGCGCGGCATCAAGCCCAAGGTCGCAGCCGAGCACGGTGCCATCGGCTGCCTTATCTACTCCGACCCGCACGAAGATGGCTTTTTCCGGGGAGAGACATTTCCTGCGGGGGCCTTTCGCCCGCCCGATGGCGTGCAGCGCGGCAGCGTCGCCGACATGCCGACCTACCCTGGGGACCCACTCACACCGGGCGTAGGCGCAACCAAAGACGCGAAACGTTTGAAAATCGAGGAAGCCCCAACGATCACGAAAATTCCCGTGCTGCCAATTTCCTATGCCGACGCGCAGCCGCTGCTCGCGGCTCTGACAGGTCCGGTCGCGCCAGAAAATTGGCGCGGCAGTTTGGGTATCACCTATCGCGTGGGGCCGGGCCCGGCGAAAGTTCACCTCAAAGTGAAATCCGACTGGCTCATCAAACCCATCTACGATGTCATTGGAAAAATTCAGGGATCTACTTTTCCCGGCGAGTGGGTGGTCCGCGGAAACCATCACGACGGCTGGGTGAACGGCGCGGAAGATCCGATCTCTGGAATGGTTGCCGTGATAGAAGAAGCGCGCGCGCTTGGCGAGCTCGTCAAATCCGGATGGAAGCCGAAGCGTACTATCATTTATTGCGCGTGGGATGGGGAAGAGCCGGGACTGCTCGGTTCCACCGAGTGGGCCGAAGAGCACTACGACGAACTCCGCGAGCACGCCGTCGCTTACATCAATTCCGACGGCAACGGGCGCGGTTATCTCGAAGTGCTCGGCTCGCACACTTTGGAAAAATTCAGCAATGACGTCGCGCGCGAGATCTCCGATCCCGAATCGAAACTTTCCGCGTGGAAACGCGATCAGCTGCACGATATCGCCGTCGCCAAAACCGCGGAGCAGCGCGAAGAAATTCGCAAGCGCGCCGATCTGCGCATTCCCGCGCTCGGCTCGGGTTCGGATTACACCGCGTTCGTCCAGCACGATGGCGTCGCTTCCCTCAATATCGGATTCCAAGGCGAAGATGAGGGCGGCATCTATCACTCGATCTACGACGACTTTTACTGGTACACGCATTTCAGCGACAAGGATTTTGTCTATGGCCGCGCGCTCGCGCAAACCGGCGGCACCGCGGCGATGCGGCTCGCCGATGCGGAACTGCTCCCCTTTGAGTTTGGAGACTTTGCCGACACCGTGGAATCCTACGTCAAGGAATTGAAGAAGCTGGCAGGAGATAAGCGCGACGAAATTCGCGAGCGCAATCGCGAAATCGAAGAAGGAGTCTTTCAAGCCACCAACGACCCGCGGCGCCCGCTGGTTGCTCCATCTCGCGAAACCGACCCGCCTTACTTGAATTTCGCGCCACTCGACAACGCTGCGGAAGCCCTTGCGCACAGCGCCAAGGAGTATCGCAAAGCATTTGACGCTGCAAATGCCGGCGGCGGCGCCGCGCTTGCTTCCACGTCACTCGCCGAAGTCAACAAAATGCTCATATCCACTGAGCGGCGCTTGACAAATGCCGAAGGCCTTCCCAATCGCCCTTGGTTCAAGCATCAGCTTTATGCCCCTGGCTACTACACCGGCTACGCGGTGAAAACCGTCCCCGCCGTCCGCGAAGCCATCGAACAAAAGCATTGGCCGCAGGCCGACGAGGCCATTCTGGTTGTCGCTCATGTTTTGCAGGGTGAGGCCGAGCTCATTTCATCCGCTGCTCAAAAATTGTCGGCGGCAAAATGAAAAAGATTCAGTGAGGTGCAGCTACAATCATCCTGCGCGTGTGCCATTCGGAACGGGGCGCTCCGGCACAGACAGAACCGGCGTGACGCCGTCCGCGTAACCGATATCGAACAGCATCCCCTCGGAGATCTCGTCCGCCATCTTTCGAGGCGCCAGATTTACCACAAAGAGGGCCTGGCGCCCTTCGATCGCGCGCGGATTTTCTCTTTCCTTCTTGATTCCGGCGAGAATCGTCCGCGAATGATCGCCGAAATCCACGGTGAGTTTCGTCAGTTTGTCCGAGCCGGGGACTTCCTCGACGCGCCCGATTGTGCCCACGCGAATATCCAGCGCGTCCAGCGCCTCGATGCCAACACTAGATTTGACCGGAGCGGGAATGAACTCACTCATGCTTCACCGTCGGTACCCTGCCGCGTAGCCAGGTGTTGGGATGGATGGATCGCACCGCTCATCTCGTATCGGTGCTCCGGGGGTCAGGTGGAGGGGAATCACACCGGCCCACACCGGCAACGCATAGTCCGGCGCGTCATCCTCAGGGGAGCCCACGCGAATTTTTGCGGAAATTTCCGTGAGGGGAAGACGCAGGATGCTGGTGGCTTTCAATTCTTTTTCGTTCGGCTGGCGGGCATCGTTCCAGCGGCCGGGAAGAATTTTTTCCGTGAAGGCGTGCAGCGCTTCGAGTTTTTCCTCGGGCTGGTCAACGAGCATGGCTTTGCCGAGCGCGACGACGGAGCGGTAGTTCATCGAGTGATTGAAAACCGAGCGAGCCAGCACAAATCCGTCGGTGAGAGTCACGGTGACGCAAACGGAGACTCCATCGCTCACGTTTCGCAGCATGCGGCTGGCAGCCGAACCGTGAAAATAAATCGCGTCAGCAATGCGCGCGAACAATGTAGGAATGACGTAGGGTTGTCCTTCCACGGAAAATCCGACGTGGCAGACGAATGCCTCATCGAGAATTCTGTCAATGCTCTCGCGATCGTAAGCGCCGCGCTGGGATTCGCGCACAACGCGCGTGCGCTCGGTCGGCGGAGTGGATTCTGGCACGATGCACCTCATGGAGAAACGTGGCGCGGAGTCGGCCGCTTTGCGGCCGCTCATTTGATTTATAGCCGGCGCCAAAGCGGCATGAGTGAGGAACAACTGCATTGATGCTATCACGTTCAAATGGGTTCGTACGCAGCCGCAGCAATGCGCGCAGGAAAAAGTGCCGCCAATTTGGAGGCCACGCCTTACTACGATCGCACCTCGTATGAGAAACTAGCGGACCTGATATAAGAATCCGTTGGGGTTTGGAAAGAAATGATGAGCACACCAGTGATGCAGGGCAGGGAAAGCAAAGCGTTCGACATTGGCTGGGTGAGGGAGCAGTTTCCTTCGCTGAAATTGCAGGTGAACGGGCAGGCCGCGGCGTTTCTGGACGGACCGGCGGGGACGCAGGTGCCGATGCAGGTGATGGTCGCGATCCAAAACTATCTGCTGAGCGCGAATGCGAATACCTACGGGGCGTTTCTGACGAGCCGGCGGACGAATGAAATGATTCTGGCTGCGCGGGCGGCGATGGCGGCTTTCTTCAACTGCGACTCGAACGAAGTCGTGTTCGGGCAGAACATGACGACAATCACCTTTGCGCTGGCGAGGGCCATCGGGCGGGAACTGAAGCCAGGCGATGAGATCGTCGTGACCACGCTGGATCATGATGCGAACGTGGCGCCGTGGCGCGCGCTCGAAGAAAAAGGCGCGGTCATCCGGCAAGTGGACATTCGCGAAGAAGATTGCACGCTGGACTTGGACGACCTAAAGCGAAAGGTCACGGAGAAAACGAAAATCGTCGCCGTGGGCTACGCTTCGAACATGGTCGGCACGATCAATCCGGTTGCGGAGATCACGAAGCTGGCGCACGCGGCCGGTGCGCTGATGTTCATTGATGCGGTGCACTTTGCGCCGCACGGGTTGATAGACGTAAAGGCGCTGGATTGCGATTTTCTGGTGTGTTCGCCGTACAAATTCTTCGGGCCGCACATGGGAACTCTTTACGGAAAACGTGAATATCTGGAGAGATTCAAGCCGTATAAAGTGAGGCCGGCGACCGATACTTCGCCCGAGTGCTGGGAGACGGGTACGCAGGTGCAGGAGTTAATCGCCGGAATTGCCGCAACGGTCGATTACGTAGCGGAACTCGGACGGCGCTGCGATTCCACGTCAAAGAACCGGCGGGAGGCACTGCAGGCAGCGTACCGTGCAACGCGTCAGTACGAGACACGTTTACTCACGCGACTCATCGCCGGACTACAGGAAATTCCTGGAATACGAATTTTCGGAATTACCGATCAGCATCGTTTCGATCAGAGATGTTCGACACTTTCGCTCCGGCTCGGCGATCACAATCCAACAAAAATTGCAGCGTTCCTCGGAGAACGCGGAATCTTCACCTGGGATGGGAATTTCTATGCGCTGAATCTGTCCGAGCGACTTGGTGTGGAGCCGCACGGCGGTGTCCTCCGCATCGGCCTTGTGCATTACAACACAGCGGAAGAAGAGGATCGGTTGCTCGCGGTCCTGCATGAATTTGTTTCACAGCAACGCGTTCCTTGACCTGCTCCCTGGAAGGGCCAACTTACATTCATGAACGAAGAACAATGAGCAAACAACCGCGACCGATTGTGCTGACGGTGCTGGATGGATGGGGATACCGCGCGGAGGCCAAGGGAAACGCAATTGCGCTGGCGCGGAAGCCGGCGTACGACGAACTGATGCGGAAATTTCCGAATACGCTGATTCATACCTCGGGGCCCTTTGTCGGGTTGCCCGAGGGGCAGATGGGCAACAGCGAAGTGGGGCACATGAACATGGGTGCGGGCCGCATCGTGCATATGGACATCACGCGCATCGACCTGCTGATCGCCAACAAGCACATACAAAACGTGCCGCTTTTCCGACAGGCAATGGAACGCGGACGACAGGGGCAACTGCACTTGCTTGGGCTGCTGAGCGATGGAGGAGTGCACTCGCATATTCAGCATCTGTTTGCGCTGCTGGAGATGGCCAAGCTCGAGAAAGTGGAAAAGGTTTTTGTGCACTGCTTCATGGACGGGCGAGACACGCCGCCGAATAGCGGGCGCGATTACCTGCGGCAATTGCAACAGAAGATGCGAGAACTGGGAGTGGGCGAAATTGCGACCCTGGTGGGGCGTTACTACGCGATGGATCGCGACAACCGGTGGGAGCGCGTGGAACTTGCGTACCGCGCTTTGGTGCATGGCGAGGCGGAAATCAAAACGGATGATCCGGTTCAGGCGCTGCAGCGGAGCTACGGGCAGGGCGTGACCGACGAGTTCGTGAAGCCGATCGTGGTGATGAAGGGGAATGGCGCTTCGGCCTCGCCGGTGGGATTGATTCGCGATGACGATGCAGCGATTTTTTTCAATTTTCGCGCGGACCGGGCGCGGCAGATGACCTTCGCGCTGGCGGCACCAAGCTTCGATAAATTTGCGAATGCCAAGAGGCCGAAGAATTTGTTTTACGTGGCCATGACGCAGTACGACAAGAACTGGCCGTGGCTGAAGTATGTCATTGCGCCGGAAAAGCTGGAGCATATTCTGGCGCAAGTGTTCGCCGATTTGCAGTACAAAAATTTGCGGACAGCGGAGACGGAGAAGTACGCGCACGTCACGTATTTTTTTAATGGCGGCGTGGAGAAACCGTTCGCGGGAGAAGAGCGGATTCTCGTGCCGTCGCCGAAGGTGGCCACCTACGACTTGAAGCCGGAGATGTCCGCGGCGGGGATCACGGACACGGTGGTGAAGGCCATCGAGAAAGGCGAGTTCGACGCCATCATCATGAATTATGCAAACGCGGACATGGTGGGGCATTCCGGCAGGCTGGAGGCGGCGATCAAGGCGGTGGAAACGGTGGACGCGGGTCTGGCGCGGATTTATCAGACGCTGAAGCCGCGCGGGGGGGCGTGGATTATTACCGCCGACCATGGCAACGCGGAGACGATGATCGATCCGGCGACGGGCGGGCCGCACACGTATCACACGACGAATCCGGTTCCGTTTATTTTGGTGGGCGATGAAGATCGGGTGCAACTGAAGCCAGGCGGCTCGTTGCGGGACATTGCGCCGACGATGCTGAGCATTCTAGGGCAGCCCCGGCCGAAAGATATGACGGGCACGGACCTGCGCACTATTTCGTGAACCGATCATGACTCGCACAAAGCCTGAAAACACAAAACTGGTGATTTGCGTGTGGCACCCGTTTACGGAGTGGCGGCCGAAGCCGATGATAGCGGAGGCCATTCGAAAACGGTGGCCGGAGATGCGCGTGTTGCACCTGCCGAACTACGACCCGTTGTCCGCGGAACTACCGGACACGGATATTTTCGTCGGATATTCGCTGCGGGCGGAACAACTGAAAGAGGGAAAGAAGCTGAAATGGATTCATTCGACGGCGGCGGGCGTAGCACAGCTGATGTATCCGGAATTGCGGGACTCTGGGATTCTGGTGACGAATCCAAGCGGAATTTTCTCCGTGCCGATGGGAGAGCACACCATGGGATTGCTGCTTGCGCTGGCACGGAATTTTCCGGATTCGGTGCGGCAGCAGGATCGCGCGCGATGGTCGCAGCAGGAGTTGTGGGACAGGCCACAGCATTTGACGGAATTGAATGGGCAGCTGCTGCTGATCGTGGGATATGGATCGATCGGGAGGGAAGTGGCGAAGCGCGCCAAGGCGTTCGATATGCGAGTGTGGGGCGTGACGCGCTCCGGCGGGGGCGATGGCGCGCACGTGGAGAAGATTGTGGCGACGGCGAAGCTGCATGGGGTTTTACCTCAGGCGGACTATGTTTTGATTGCGGCCCCGGAGACGGAGGAGACGCGGCATCTGATCGGCACGGAGCAGATTGGAAAGATGAAACGCGGAGCGAGATTAATTAATGTGGCGCGTGGGTCGCTGCTCGATGAAGCGGCGCTGATCCGTGCTCTGGAGAGCGGAGCGTTGGGCGGTGCGGCGCTGGACGTGGCGGCGACAGAACCTCTGCCGGGGGAGAGCCCGTTGTGGAAAGCACCGAATTTGATGATCACGCCGCATACGAGCGCGGTGAGCGATCGGTTGTGGGAGCGGGAGACGGCGCTGTTAATGGAACTGCTGGAGAGATGGTTTGACGGACGGGAAATGTTCAATCGCGTAGATTTTGCGCGGGGCTATTGAAGGGAAAAATGAAATTGGAAAAATGGAAACTCGTGGCTGTCAGTGCGTTGAGAACGCCTTTATTTTCAAATTTCTATTTTCTATTTTCCAATTTCTTCAGTCGCCGACGCCGCCTTTGGGAGCTTGATAACCCTCACGGGCGTAGACCTGGAATTTCTGCTTTTTCCCTTTTTGGTCGAGGACGGTAAGCGGGCCGCCGTCGGGCGCCACCAATTCGACTCTTACTTTGTGAAATTTGCCGTCCTTGGCGCCGTTCGTTGGAGAATAGGAAAGGCTGTACTGGTGGCGGAGGAAGGCGGCGACGCTTTGCATGATACCTGGAATTTCTCCGTCGAATTGCGGGAACCAGGCGAAGCCGCCGGTTTCATTGGCAAAGGTGCGCAATTGATTCTCGGCTTGCAGGTAGTTCAGATGAGAACCGAGTGAACCGTGGGTCTCCAGGAAATTGGTGTAGATCTTGCCGAGGCCGACACAGAAAATCGTGACATCGCTGCCGCGGAGTTGCTTCATGGTTTGGTCGAGGGTGTGCTTGGAGAACGTATCCACGCCGCTGGCGAGGAGAAGGATGGATTTCTTACCGCTCACATCCTTAAGGCGATCGGTAGTTTCGAGGAGGGCGTCGAAGACGTTGGATTCGCTGAAGCCGGGAAAATAGAGATGGTAGATGGCGTTGCGGACTTCGTCCTTGTTTTGCGTGAAGTCCGTTTCGATGCGCGTCTTCATGTCGAACGTTTCGAGGGCCACCCAGTCCTTTTGCTGAAGCTGGGGGAGAAAGGCGTCGGCCCAGTATCGGGAGTAATAGGAAAAAAAGTTGTAGAAGCCGCGGCTGCTGAATTCAAGCAGCATGACGGTAGTGATCGGCGCTTCGGAGGGGCCGAAATTCGTAATGGTTTGCGCGACGCCTTCGTCCAGGACACGAAAATTTTCTTTCTTGAGGCCCGGGATGATGTCGCCGTGGGAGGTGGTGGCGACCACGTCGAGAGTGACGATGGGAACATCGACCGCGATGGTGACGCCGGCCTGCGGCGGCTGCTGCGGAGTGGGTGCAGCTTTCGGCGGAGCGGGATTTTGCGGAGGCGGGGCGCTACTCTGAGGGCCCGTGGGGGCTTGCGCGTAGGCCGAGTATTCGCTGAGGGGTATGACCATGGCGGTTCCCAAAGCTGAGAGCAGTGCGAAAGAAAGAACGGTTTTCATTTTCATCCCCACGGTCGCTACGACAGGCATCTAAGCACTCTGAACGCCAATGAGCGCGGCACAAGATGGCGGCGGTTGAAGATTGGCAACGCCATCCCAATGCCGGGGCCGGAGACCCATACCTGCATGTTAGTATGAAGCGCTTTCGATGCAAAACGTTGCTGAGACGGCCATGGAAAGCCGAGAGCGAAGAGAATAAGGAGGAAGGATTCGTGAGCTGGAATCAAAGGATGGGGATTTGGGCGGGCGGAATGGTCTTGATGCTGGCTGCGAGCCTGCCTAGTGCGGCGCAGGCGGTTCCGCAGGCAAGGCCGGGGATTCCAGCAAGTATGCCGAACGCGCCAACGGCGGGCGACATGTTTGTGATCGTGAAGGAAGCGGAGGGGTGGCTGGCGGAATTGATCAAAATCAACACTTCAAATCCGCCTGGAAATGAGCAGGCGGCCGCGAAATATGTTGTGGGGGTGCTGGAGAAAGAAGGATTTACGCCGGAATTGTTGGAAGTCGCGCCGGGACGGAGTGCCGTGGTGGCGCGAATGCGGAGTTCGGCGGTCGCGAACCCTTCGAAGGCGCTGTTGCTCGTAGCCCATTTGGATACGGTGCCCGTGGACAAGTCGCGGTGGACGGTGGACCCGTTCGGGGCGGTGATCAAGGACGGATATTTGTACGGTCGCGGAGCGATCGATGACAAAGGCATGCTCGCAGCGAACCTCGCGGTTTTTATTTCGCTGAAGCGCTCGATGGCGCGTTTGAACCGGGACGTGATTTTTCTCGCAACGGACGATGAGGAAGCCGGTGGCGACGCCAGCATCCGGATGCTGATCGCGAAATACTGGGACAAGTTTGCGGCGGGATATGCGATCAATGAAGGCGGCAACGTTTTCGTGAAGAACGGGAAAGTGGAGTACATCGGAGTGCAAGCAAGCGAAAAAGTGGCGGTAAACATTGCGGTGATCGCGCGGGGGACGTCGGGACATGCTTCGCAGCCAACAAAAGACAATCCCGTGGTGCACCTGGCGGCGGCCATCGAGAAAATCGGGAATTATTCCGCGCCGGTGCACTTCACTTCAATCGTGCGCCGGTATTTCGAGGGATTGGCTCCGCTGGAAGATGACGAGATCGGGAAATGGATCCGCTCGATGGATACGGCGGATCGCGGCGAACATGCGCAACGCGTGGTTTCCGACGCCAGTCCGCTGTGGAATGCGATGTTGCGGGACACGATTGCGCCGACGGTGCTGACAGCCGGAGTGGCGAACAATGTGATTCCTGCGGAGGCACGGGCGAATCTGAACGTGCGGCTGCTACCGGGAGGCACGATTGATGCGGTGGTGAACGATTTGAACAAGCTCGTCAATGATCCGCAGGTGAGGCTGGAGGTGCAGCCGAACGCGGGGCTGTCGGCGCCGCCCTCATCGCTCGAATCCGATTTTTATGGCGTGGTGACGAGAGTGTCTTCGCAGGAATTCGGGGGCGCGCCGGCGCTGCCGTTTCAATCGACGTGGCTGACGGATTCGGCGCAGTTGCGGCTGCATAACGTCCAAGCGTACGGGCTGGTGCCGTTTCCGCTGGCGCAGGAAGATTTGAAACGCATGCATGGGGATGATGAGCGAATCCTGGTGGGGGCCTTCGACAAGGGCGTGGACGTGCTGATGAAGATCGTTGCGGATTTTGCGGTCGCGCACTGAGGACGGAAAGCAACGATTGGCAGGCCGAAAAAACAGCTGATCCGAACCGCCTTCCTTTCAAAAATACAGCTAGCCGGGTATCATCGCCACAAAAGAAAATATGAGTTTCCGTCATTCGAAAATCGTGTGCACGATTGGGCCGGCGAGCCGCTCGCCGAGGATGATCGACCGGCTAATACGCGCCGGGATGGACGTGGCGCGGCTGAATTGTTCGCACGGGTCGCACGAAGATCACGCCAAGAGTATCGCCATGCTGAGGGCGGCCGCGGTTCACCACGAAAAGCCGATCGCCATCCTGGCGGACTTGCAGGGTCCGAAGATTCGAACGGGACCGCTGGCGGGCGGCGGGCCAGTGCTATTGCGCACGGGGCAGCGCTTTGAAATCACGACGGCGAGAATTTTGGGAGACTCCACGCGGGTCAACACGACTTTCACACCGTTACCGCGGGAAGTTCACACGGGCGACCGGATTTTACTCTCGGACGGGTTGATCGAGCTGCGGGTCGAAAAAGTGCGCGACGGACGCGTGATTTGCGAGGTGGTAAACGGCGGGGCGCTCGGTGAGCACAAGGGAATCAATCTGCCGGGAGTGCAACTGCGGGTGCCGGCGCTGACCCCGAAGGATCGCGCGGATTTGATTTTCGCGCTGAAACACGGGGCGAATTACATCGCGGTGAGCTTCGTGCGGCGGCCGGAGGACGTGCTCGAGGCAAAACAGCTGATCCGGCGGGCCGGAAAAGACACTCCGGTGATTGCGAAGCTGGAGAAGCCGGAAGCAATCGAGAATCTGGATGCGATCCTGCGGGTGGCGGACGGCGTAATGGTGGCACGGGGCGACCTGGGCGTGGAGATGAGTCCGGAACGCGTGCCGGTGGTGCAGAAAACAATCATTTCCCGGGCGCGAGAGATGCGGCGGCCGGTGATCACGGCGACGCAGATGCTGGAATCAATGACGGAGAATCCACGGCCGACGCGCGCGGAGGCTTCGGACGTGGCCAACGCGATTTTCGATGGGTCGGATGCCGTGATGCTTTCCGCAGAAACCGCGAGCGGAAAATATCCGGTGGAAGCGGTGGCCATGATGGCGAGCATCATTGAAGAAGCAGAAGCGAGCATCCGTGAATTTCCGCGGCCAGCGCTGCAAGAACAATTGAAAGTGGCGGGAACGGTGGCGGAACTGGTATGCCATGCGTCTCGCGAATTGCACATGAAAGTGATTGCCGTGTTCACGCACAGCGGATTCACGGCGAGGCTGGTTTCGCGGTACCGCCCACTGGTGCCCATCGTGGCCTTCTCGCCGGAAGCCGAAACGCGGCGGAGGATGGCGCTGATCTGGGGCGTGCTGCCGAGGAAGATCAAGGATGTACAAAAAGTGGATGGCTTGGCAAAAGTCGCTGAGAAGCGGTTGCTTGAGGAACGGCTGGTTCGAAAGGGCGACGTGATTGGAATTGTGGCGGGGACGCCCATGGGAATCCGCGGAACGACGAACTTTATGAAGTTTCACATTATCGGCGGCCCGGCTTAGAAGGTTGTCAGTAATCAGTTCTCAGCGGGCGGTTCTCATTTCGTCGTAACTGTTGATTCCGGATCGACTGTTGAGAGCGTCGCGCCGGTCAAGACGTGTCACTGAAGACTGAATATTGAAAACTCTTAATTCACCCAGTTGTCGGGGCGTGAGGGCGGCTCTTTTTTGTGTTTATTGATGTACAGCTCGAAGCGCCTGCGATTGCGCCGGTATTGCCAGTCGGAGACGGTGTTGCGGACATTGTAGAGAAAAGAGCCGCGCCGCAAATAGATCCATCCCACAAGCATCCCGCCGAGGTGACACAGGTGTCCGATTCCGTCACCGCTCGATCCCAGAGTGGCGAAGAATTCAATCGCGGCCACGGCTGCGACGTATGGCCGCATCGCAATCGACACCGGAAAGGGAATCAGCCAGATGCGGCGATCCGGAAATAAAATGGCGTTGGCGATGAGAATTCCGAAGATGGCTCCTGAGGCCCCGATCGAGGGAATGTCCGAGGGCCGGTGGCCCCACAACAGGGGGATGATTTTCACGAAAACATTGATCAGTCCCGCGCCCACTCCGCAGAGAAAGAAATATCTCAAAAAGCGCTTCTTGCCCCAAACCAGCTCGAGCTCGCGGCCGAACATCCACAAGAAAAGCATGTTGAACAGCAGGTGCCAAATTCCGCCATGAAGGAAGATATAGGTGAATGGCTGCCAAATGCGCAGGCCAGGAATGGGTCCCAGCGGAACGAGGCCGAAAAAGTGGTAGATCCAGGAACTGGCTGCGGGACCAAGCAGCAGTTCCACCAGCGTCTGTGCCAGGAATACCCCACTGCAAGTGAGAACAATTAGCTTTACGGCGGGGGTGATAAAACCACGCCAGTCGAAAGGTATGCGCCGCGCGCCGTACTTTCCCATAGTTGCAGTTTACGGCGCGGACACGCGTCCGTCAAAGTGCGATTCTTCAGAAGATTCTTCAGAAGATTCTTCAGTTCGTTTGCGGATCGTTGCCCACCGCTAGGAATTTGCAGCCGTGCGCTAGTCCAGCTTTTTGCGGGCGAAATAGAAAAGCGAGGCCGCAAGAAGGGCGAACATGAAAACGCCGAAGAGGTTGCTGGTGGCGAAGGGTCCCATAAATTTCGGGCCGAAGGCGAAAAGATCGGCGCGCCAGGGCAGGCGAAGAGCGAAGGTGAGCCAGTGTGGAACGCGATTGGAGATCTCCGGGTCCTCGAGAAGATTGATGATGATGCCGAGCAAGCCGAATACGCCGCCGGCGGCGATTAATCCGCTGGAATAGAGCGCGCCGGGGCTGGCTTCGCTTTCATCCTTTTTCTTGGTCGTTGCTTCGACCAGCACACGTATGAGGCCGCCAGCAAACATCGCGGCGGTCGTGGCGATGGAAAGATATGAGCCGGTGGCGAAGGCGAGAGAACGCACGCCGAGAATCTCCACGGCAATGACGAGGGCGACCCCCATTAGCACAAGGCGCCACGGCAAGCGCTGATTCAGGATGCCGTTGATCACCGTGGCCATGAGGCGTGCTTGCGGAGCCGGAGCCTTGTCGCTGCCGATGCCCTGCGCCCACTGAAACTCGATTTGCCGCGTCCCTCGGTCGTAAAGGTATTCACCATCAGGAACTTCATGGGATCCCAACGAATTGATCAGGGCGTAGGTCTTGTTTTGATAGGTGAAGGTGTCCCGCTCGATTTTGACGCCTGACGGCAAAGCCTGGATATTGACCGGAATCGGGGTGGGAATGTACTTTTCTAGTCCTTTATTCATGAGATTCAACGTGGTGCCAATGGCGACCGTCGAGACGGTAACACCGACGAGCAATCCCATCTGTTGCCAGAAGGGTGTTGACCCTACGAGATAGCCGGTCTTTAGATCCTGCGAGGTGGCGCCCGCGATCGCGGCGGCGATGCAAACCACGCCGCCGATCATCAGCGCGAGGACGGAATAATTCGGCGCGGTCCACCCGGCGAGGAAAAAGATGGCGCAGGTAGCCATCAGCGTGGCGATGCTCATGCCGCTGATGGGATTCGATGAATTGCCGAGTAGACCGCTGATGCGGCCCGCCACGGTCACAAAGAGAAATCCAAAGACGACGACGAAGATGGCGGCGAAAACGTTCTGATACCACAACGTGCTGGCGCCCTTCATCGGGTGGAACGTCAAGAGCACCCACATCATCGCGATGATCACCGCGGAGCCCACAATCACGGTGCGCATCGGAACGTCGCGGTCAATTCTGCTGGATGAAGTGGACTGACCGGCGCCTTCCGCGCGAACGTCCTTGAGGCCGGCGCGCAATGCGGAAATGATCGTCGGCAGCGTTCGCAGCAGGGTGATCAATCCGGCGGCGGCAACGGCACCCGCGCCCATCGGCCGGATGTAACTGCGCCAGAGGTCGTCTGGGGTCATCAGCGGGATGGGAATCGTGGAAGGATAGATGGGTGTGCTTCCCGCGAGCTGTCCGTAAAATTTAATGGCCGGCATCATCACCAGCCAGGAACAAATGCCGCCGGCAAAAAGAATGCCCGCGACCCTCGGCCCGATGATGTAGCCGACTCCGAGATATTCGGAAGTGATGTTTGCGCGAAAGCTTGCGCCGGGGAACCAGGTCGGGCGGGCCTCGGGCTGTTCCGTCCAGGCGAGGACCGTTTTCATGAGAAAGGTGTAAACGCCACCGAGCCCAAGTCCCCAGAAAACGCGGCCCGCGAACGAGCCGCCGCGCTCTCCGGCCACGAGGACGTCAGCGCATGCCGTGCCTTCCGGGAAAGTAAGATTGCCGTGCTCCTTGACGATGAGTTGTCGCCGGATGGGAACCATGAAAAGAACGCCGAGCCAGCCGCCGAGGATCGCCAATGGGAAAATGCGCCAGAAAGTGAATTCGGAGCCGAATCCCAAAAAGATTAGGGCGGGAATCGTAAACATGACGCCCGCGGCGAGCGATTCACCGGCCGAGCCCGTGGTCTGCACGATGTTGTTTTCGAGGATCGTTGGCCGGCCGAATGGTGGCAAATAAACGCCCAGCTTGCGAAGAATGCTGATGGACAAGACGGAGATGGGGATCGAAGCAGAAACCGTCAAACCGGCGCGGAGGCCGACGTAAACGGTTACGGCGCCGAAGAGCAGCCCAAAGAGCGCGCCGAGAACCACCGCGCGAATCGTAAATTCCTTGATGCTCTCGTCAGCGGAGACATAGGTGCGGAATTCACCCGGGGGCGCCGTGGAACTCCATGCCCGTTCGCGAGCTCCCGTTTGTTCGCTCACCGAAACCTCCCTCGTCGTCAGACTGTAATGAAGCTGCAACCGTGTGCGGGGATTATGCCGCAGTAGGGCGGGAGGAGGAAGAGAATCCTGCATTTTGGCGGCATTGGAGACGTGAGCGCACTATGCTCCAGAATGGCATCACTGCCGCTCGCAAGCTTCGATTCCGGTTGCCTTGGGGTCTAACTTGCTTTGTTCCTTTGGACCCATGCGATCGCGTGCTTCCTTGACGAATCCGGCGAAGCGCGTCGCCAGTTCCCGAATCCGTCTCGATTGCCGCCGGACGATCGCTTCGGTTGGAATCAATTCCGTGCCCACGCCAATCGCCTTTGCACCCGCAAGGATGTACCCGGTGGCCGTTTGCTGATTCACTCCCCCCGCCGCGATCAAGGGTATATCCGGCAGTGACCTGTGCAGCGCCTTGATGTATTTCTCTCCGCCGACCTCCGCGCAAGGAAAAACCTTCACGAAATCCGCACCAGCTTTCCACGCCGTGACGACCTCGGTGGGGGTCAAGGCGCCTGGCAGCACGGCAAGGTCTTCCTTGGCCGCAAATTCCACAATCTTGACGTCGAATCCCGGCGCGGTTAGGAAGCCTGCCCCTGCGTCCAGACAGAGGCGTGCGGTTTCGGTATCGAGTACGGTCCCGGCGCCAACCATCATTTCCGGATGGTAATGAACGAGGTGAGAAATCAGCTCGACCGCACCCGGCACGGTCATGGTGATTTCCACGATCGGAATCCCCCCGCTGGCGACCGCTTCAGCAGCGAAGTGCGCTTCCTCGGAAGAAGACACCCGGATCGCGGGCACGACGCCAATTTTCTCGATGAGGGCGCAGGCTTCGTTTTTCTTCACTTGTGAGAATCCCTCCACGCTCCGGACACAAGGCCCTAGCCGTCCGACGGCCGCCATTCTATATGGTTTCGAACCGTACGGACCGCCGGACCTTTGTAATTGGCTTTCGTTTTTATTGCCCGACCATCGGGTATACCCCAGGCCTCCTCTAGACCTCTTCACGCTCCGGTTCTGGCAGCCTATCGCCATCACCGGCCACCCACACGTACAAGGTCGGGAGCAAGAAGATGCTGAGCAACAGAGCGCCGACAAGTCCTCCGACGATGACAATGGCGAAGGGCCGCTGGGAATCCGAGCCAATGCCGCGCGAGAGGGCAGCCGGCAAAAGGCCGAGTGTGGCAACCAGCATGGTCATCATAATGGGCCTAAGCCTGAGAACAGCGCCTTCGATGGCGGCTTCTTCGATCGTGTACCCTCTGGCGCGCATTTGATTGATGTATTCCAGCATGATGACGCCGGTTTGCACCGAAACGCCAAAGAGTGCCAGGAATCCGACGCCCGAAGAAACGCTGAAATGCGTGCCGGTGAACAACAGGGCGAGCAGGCCTCCGATAGGAGCCATGGCGACGTTGGCAAGGATCAGCATCGCCCATTTGAACGAGCGGAACATGGCGTAGAGAATCCCGAAGATGAGAAGGATGGTTAACGGCACGATGACCAGCAGCCGCGCTTCGGCGCGCTTCTCGCTTTCATATTCGCCTGCCCAATCGATGTGATACCCTCGCGGCAATTGGACCTGTGCGTTTACCTTTTGAATCGCCTCCTCAACCGCACCCCCAAGGTCGCGCCCCCGCACGCTGTATTTGATCGCGACGTACCGCTGGTTTCCTTCGCGGTAGACTTCGGAACCGCCGTCACGTTCTTCGATTTTGCATAGTTGCGCAAGTGAAACTCGTTCGCCAGACAGAGACAGCAAGCGAATGTTTTCGATGGCTTCCTTAGTATCCCGATATTGCGGAAGGTAACGCATCACCAAGTCATATCGTTGCTCGCCTTGCAGCACCTGAGTAAAAGCGGTCCCGCCCACGGCAGTCTGGACGGCATCTTGCACATCCGCCACATTGATTTGGTGCCGCGCGGCTTGTACACGGTCCACCTGCAGATCGATGTTGGGTTGACCCAGCACCCGAAGCACACCGAGGTCCTCAATCCCCGGGATCTTGCGCATGATAGCGGCGATCTGGTCAGCTTTCCCCTCGAGAAGCTTGAGATCGTCTCCATAAATCTTCACCGCGAGTTCACCCTTTACCCCGCTGACGGCCTCCTCCATGTTGTCCGAAATAGGCTGCGAGAAATTCCAGAGAACCCCGGGGATTTTTTCCAGTTCGCGGTCCATCGCCGCGATCAGCCGCTCCTTATTCTCATGAAACACGGGCCGCCATTGTTCCTTGGGTTTCAAATCCACGAAGTATTCTGTATTGAAAAAGCCGGTCGTATCCGTCCCGTCGTCTGGGCGTCCCACCTGACTGGTGCACTGAATGACCTCGGGAAAAGAACAAAGCAGGACGCGCGCCTGATTCGCTAGCCGGGTGCCTTCGGTGGGTCCCGTGCTCGGCGCTAGAGTACCGCGCACCCAGAGTGCGCCTTCGTCCAGATGAGGAAGGAACTCGGAGCCGATGACCCCGCCGACCGCGAGATAGGTGGCGAGTAGCAAACCAAGCGCCGCCCCGCCCACCGTCACAAACCGGTGCTCAATGGCCCAGCGCACAGCGATTCGATAGGCGTGTTTGAGGTAGTCCATCACCGGGTTAGGCGATTCATGAACGCCATTTTTGAACAAGGTGCTGGAGAGCACCGGGGCGATCAGCATGGAGAATAGGAGTGCTCCAAGAAGAGCAAACGTCACCGTCCACGCCATCGGGTGGAACAAGCGCCCCTCGACACGTTGCAGCGTGAAGATGGGAAGGTACGCCGTGATGATGATCGCGATCGCGAAGAAAACCGGTCTCTGGACCTCGTGGGCCGCGTCGCCGACGCGCTCCAGGGTCGTCCTGTAGTTGTCGGCGCTGCTGCTCATGTGACGGACGATGTTCTCCACCATGACCACTGCGCCATCCACAACCATCCCGAAGTCCAACGCACCGAGAGACAGCAGATTTGCCGGAATACCCTTCAGCTTGAGGCACGTCGCGGCAAACAACAACGCGAACGGGACCGTCAGGGCGACGATGAATGCTCCGCGGACATTCCCGAGAAACAAAAACAGAATGACCACCACCAAGATGATGCCTTCCGTAAGGTTGTGCAGCACCGTGTGCGTTGTGTAGTGAACCAAGTCACTGCGGTCGATAAACGGAACAACCTTTACGCCGGGAGGCAAAATGTGCTCGTTCAGCTCGTTCACCTTCTCATGGATTGCAACGAGCACCTCGTCCGCATTGGCCCCTTTGCGTAACAGTGCGATGCCCGAAACCACGTCGTCGTTGTTGACGATCTTTCCGTCCGTGCGATGAATTGCCCGGGCAAACTGGCCTAACCGGATCTTGGGCCCTTGCGACACGACGGCAATGTCTCTCACTCGCAACGGCGTTCCGCTTTTGGTCATGATGACCGTGTTCGCTATGTCCTGTATGTTCCGGACTAGGCCCACTTCCCGAACATTGATTTGCTGCAAACCGGCTTCGATGAAGCTGCCACCGGCGTTGGCATTGTTGTTGGTGAGCTGCTGCTCGACCTGGGCAAGGCTGAGGCCGTAGGAGATCAGTTTGTTAGGGTCAATCCGAACCTGGTATTCGCGGGTCGGCCCACCGAAGCTGGCGACATCGACGACGTTGGGGATAGCCTTGAAATTCTTCTCGATGACCCAATCCTCGATCGACTTCAATTCCATTACGTCGTAGTTCGGATTCGTGCTTTTCAGCGTAAAGAAGTAGATTTGGCCGACGGGGCTCCAGTCCGTGCCCATCTGAGGCACGACGCCCGTCGGCAAGGTAACTTGCGAAAGCCGTTCAAGAACTCTCTCCCTGTTCCAGGCATTCTCCTCTTCATCATCAAAAATCAGTTTCAGGTCCGAGAGCCCGAAAAGCGAGAACGAGCGCAAATGCACGACGTGGGGGATGCCGTTCATCACCACTTCCAGCGGTATCGTCACCTGCTGCTCGATCTGTTCTGCGGAAATCCCCGGCCACTGGGTGATGATTTCAACGTAGTTGTTTGCAACGTCAGGATACGCTTCCACGGGAAGCTGATGGAAAGATATCGCGCCCCAGCCAAGCAGCAGAACTGCCGCCGCAAGGACAAGAAACCGGTTGGCCAGGGAAAAATCTACAAGTCTGCGAATCATTTACTGCTCCACCGTGTTCTGGAACACCAGCGCATTCTGAATCACTTGCACACCGGGTTTGATACCGGAGATCACTTCTTGCATGTTTCCCGGCAGTATGTTTCCGTCCACCACTTCGACACGCCGGAATTTCTTATCACCTGCGGGAACGTAGACCCAATCGCGATCGTGCAAATGCAGGATGGCGGTTGCCGGAACCATGGCATGCATCTCTTTTTTCTGTCCGTGAAATGTCGCGGTGACGAACATGCCCACGCGCATGAGCCCCGGGTTCCGCACTTCGATGCGCACCTTGGCCGTGCGCAGCGTTGGATCGAGGACGGGGAGCACATTGCTGATGCGGCCAGTAAATGCCTGGTTGGGGTAAGCGTTCAGGCGAATTTCCGCGGTTTCGCCGACATGCACGCTGGCAAGATCGTTCTCGTAAACGTCGCACAGAATCCATACGTAGCTGAGGTCCGAAATCGTGAAGGGATTGGGCGAGCCCAGGCCCGCCACGCCTGCCGCGGTTGTCACCTGCTGGTCGGTAATCACGCCCGATACCGGAGCGCGAATGTCCACAATCGCGGCCGGATGGTCGATGCTGCCGCCCAGCACGCGAAGCCGCTCTGTGGTGTTCTCCACGTCGACTTTGGCTTTGTCTTCCAAATCCTGCGTGACTTGCAAATCGTTTAACGACACTGCGCCCTTGTCATACAGCAGCTTGGATCGCTCCAACTGTGTGCGCGCAAGCTGCTCGTCGGCGACCGCCTTTCGATAGTCCGAAAAGGCTCCGGACATGTCCGCGCTTTGTACCCGCAGAAGGAGTTGACCTTTTTTCACCGTGTCGCCGAGGCGCGCGTGAACCTCAACCACCCTGCCGGTGGCAATCGAAATGACTGGGACACTTCGGGAGATATCCGGATTGACCGTTCCGGTTACCGTCAACTGTGACGCGGCATCATGCGCCGCCGCGGTGGCCAGCGGAAACTGCTCGGGATGGTCCACTGGAAAGACGCTGGCATCTTGCTCGCTTTCGACCTTCGCCGGCGGCGGTGCTTCTGCCTTTGGATCCCCCTTGCCTCCGCCGCAGCCCGCGAGGATCAGCATCAGCTGAAAGGCTAGGGCCGCGGTATCAAAGCCCGCGCGTCTCATGGAATGACCTCACGTCCTGCCGCCAGATTCAGTTGGTTTGCCGCACTCATATAGGAAGCGACCAGATTCAAGTAGCTGACCTGCACGCTCCGGTATTCGGCCTGCGCGCTTAGAAAATCGAGGAGCGAGGCCGCGCCGTGTTCGTAGGAAAACGCAATGGTGTCTCGCACTCTCGAAGCCTGCCGCAAATACCGCTCCTTGTAAGGCACCAGGAGAGTCACCGTGCTTGTCACCGTGGCGTAAGCGGAATCCACGTCGCTGAATACCTGGGCCCTGGTCGCATCCGTCAATTTCGCGCTGCGATCGATGTCCAACTGCGTCCGCAATTTTTCTCCTTGATTGCGGTCGAAGATGCGCAGGGGAATGCTGACACTGGCACCGAGCGTTTGGTGGGCAAACGGATTGTTGAACGAGGGGTTGTACGTATACCATGCGCTTAAGGTTGGATCAGTCGAACCGTTCGCAACCGCTAGCCGGTGATCGGTCTTCGCCTTCTCGATGGACTGCAGCGCTTCCTTCAAGTCCGGGCGGTTATCGAGAGCCACTTGCCGCACTTCGTCTAATGGCGCGATTTGCGCCGTAAAGTCGAAGGGCCCAGTGACGTCGAATTGATCCACCGGCGTCCGGTCGTTCAGGAGCATGAGGAGCTGAATTTTCGCAGTTTCCAAATTCTCTTCCGCGATTTGTAAGTCGGATTCGTACTGCACTCGTTGAAGCTCAAGCCGGTCCAAATCCACCTGGGCAATCGCGCCGGCTTTATAACGCTCGCGATTCACGTCCAGTACATGGTCGTAATACGCCAGGTTTTCCTTTGCCAGTTCAAGAATAGCCTTTTCCTGAAGCGTCTCGACGAAGGCCAACCGCAATGTGAACACCAGGGTTCTATCAAGATCCGCCTGGCCAGAAGCCGCGATTCCCGTCGCTTTCTGTTGGCTCTCAAGGCGTAACTCCCGCTTGCGCTGCCGTTCGTGGAGATAGCTAAAGTTGCTGGAAAACTGAGTACCGGTGAACGGCTGCCAGACTCCTTTGTAGCGGGAGATTTGAGTCCCATCCGTTGACAACGTAAGCCCCGGGTTCGGACGCAAAAACGCCGTTATCTCCTGTGCTCGCGACTCATCGATCCCGATCTGGCCGGCTCGGAGCGTCGGGTTCGCCGACTCAAACTTGTCCCGAACCTCTTGCCATGTCAGCGCCTTTTGCGCATAGCCGTTCTCCGCCACAACTCCGGCGAGAATCAAAACAATGCTAAGACGGCCCAGTAGCTCCTTCATGAAACCTCCCTGCCTTTGTTGGCAGTCTTGCCACTTCCGCACCATACCGGAGAAGGAAAACCTATATTGACTTGGCGCACCCTATTTTAGGGAACTATAACGACGGCCACGAGTGGCTCGACTTACGCGCCGATGAACCGCACATTTAAACGTGGTGAACGAACGTCGGAGGAGCTCGAACGAGGACCGAGAAGGCGGGCGAAGAAGCGGGACCGCGGAAAGCCGTGAAACCTGGAGTTCCACGCTCCTCTCTGTAGTCAAAAACAGTCGCCTTTTTGCCGGCATCGCCGGAGAAAGACCGTGGAGGAAGATTGAAAACAGCGTCCTGGATATGCAGCACAGCGCTAGTCCACAACGTTTCGGCCGTGCGAACCGCTTCGGGAAATGCCGCTGGATCTTTCAGCGCAAAATTTCCATGCCCGTCATTCAAAAGAACTGCGACCGGACGGTGCAGCAGCGCGGTGGTCACGACAACATCGAGAAAATTGTCGCCGTTCACATCTCGCGACGCGAGCTGCAGTCCGCCAACCGGAGCCATGATGCCTATGGACTGCCGCGCGCCGGTGCTCAACTCAAATCGGATCCAGTAGCGTGTCTCTGAATTTCGGGTATTCGCGACCTGAACGCTGGCCAAGTCCGGCATCCGGTCACCATCGAAATCCGCAATGGCAAATGGCGAGCCCATCTCTGTCATGTTGCCCTGTGCATCAGCTCGCGCGCAGCCGGCGCCCACGATTTGAACGCACGCGCCGAGAATGAAGCCGGCCAGCCTGACAAGTGCTGGCCCGGATTTAGTAATAGCGAGCTTTCTATGGAATCGTAGTTTCATCTCTCAAAAAAACCGTGCTGACCAATAACGCATCTCTATCGAATACCACCTGGAAGGGTAAGGATACCATCCCGAAGCCTCGAAAAAAGACCCTTAAATCGCCAGCCCCAACCGCGAAATGCAACAGCGCTGCCAGTATCAAATTCCGGACGTGGTGGCGTCCTTGCCACCTTCCTTGTACCTCCCGGCAGTCATAATTCACACCCTTCCCTTGACACCGTCGATTCCTCGTTGTTAACTCCCGCGCTGCGGGAGGTCCCCACGAATGAAGCTCAAGCAGCATCCATTCATCGCTTTTGCCCTGACGTCTGCCATTTGTTCTTCGATTCCCCCGGTGATCCGCGCTCAGGACGCCAGCTCCCACAGGCTCACCGCCATGGACGAGTTCCAAATCCAGCTGGCGACGGACCCGCAGATTTCTCCCGACGGCAAGAAAATTGTCTACGTCCGGCGCTTTGCCGATTCCATGACGGACAAACGCTATTCGAATCTGTGGATCATCAACACGGACGGCACCGACCACCGTCCGCTTACCACCGGCAATCGCAGCGACATTTCTCCGCGCTGGTCGCCCGACGGGGGACGCGTCGCCTATCTTTCCGACGCCGACGGCAAACAGCAAATCTATGTTCGCTGGATGGACACCGGCGAGACCGCGCGCATCACCAATCTCGATCAGACTCCCGACGCGATTGCATGGTCTCCCGACGGCAGAATGCTCTCCTTCTCTTGCCTCGTACTCGGCCAAGGCCCGCACCTCGCCGACCTGCCCACTCCGCCTGCCGGTGCGAAATGGGCCGATCCTCCCACTGCGTACGACCGCCTTGTCTACCGTTTTAACGGAACGGGTTATCTCAAACCCGGCTTCATGCAAGTATTCGTCGTCAGCGCCGAAGGCGGCGCCGCCCGCCAAGTCACCAACGGCAATTTTCCCAATGGCGGCAACGAGTTCGGTCCGAACCGCGCCTCCTGGACGCGCGACGGCAAATACTTGATTGTTTCCGTCAACCGCCGCCCGGAATCTGATCATGAATATTTCGATACCGAAGTCTATGAGTTCAACGTCGCCGACGGCTCTTTTCGCCCCCTCACCAGCAGGAAAGGTCCCGACAATTCTCCGGAAGTCTCGCCCAACGGCAAGCTGATCGCCTACACGGGATACGACGACCGCTATCAAGGCCACCAAACCACCAAGCTCTACCTCATGAATCGCGACGGCAGCGGCTCACACTCCCTTTCCGACAAGCTTGATTGGGACGTGCAGGATCCCCGGTGGGCCTTCGACAATAGTGGCGTCTATTTCCGCTATGACGACCAGGGCGATTCCAAGATCGGCTTTTGCTCCACGGCAGGCGTATTCAAGAAAATCTCTGACCATCTTGCCTCCACCATGGGAGCCGGCGGCAGCGGCACTTTTTCTCTGGCTCATACTGGCCTGATCGCCATGACCTATGGCCGCCCGGACAATCCCGGCGACCTCGCCATCTTGAACAATGGCGCGATGAAAGTTCTCACTTCTCTCAACCAGGAACTCCTCGATCAAAAGAAGCCCGGCCACGTCGAGGAGATTACCTACGAATCATCGAAGGACAATCGCAAGATTCAGGGCTGGATCGTTCACCCGCCCGATTTCGATCCCACCAAGAAGTATCCTCTCGTCCTCGAAATTCATGGCGGGCCGTTCGCCGACTACGGCGACCGCTTCGACTTCGAAAAGCAGGTGCTGGCCTCTCGAGGCTACGTCGTGCTTTACACCAATCCTCGCGGCAGTACCAGTTACGGCGAAGAATTCGCCAATCTCATTCATCACGCCTATCCCGGCGACGATTTCTCCGACCTGAACAGCGGCGTGGACGCCGTCATCGCCAAGGGCTACATCGACACCAACAATCTTTTCGTCACCGGCGGCAGCGGCGGCGGTGTTCTAACCTGCTGGACCATCGAGCACACCGAGCGGTTCCGCGCCGCTGCTTCACTCTATCCCGTCATCAACTGGTATAGCTTCGCGCTCACCTCTGACATCCCCTTCATTACCAAATACTGGTTCCCGGGCCTTCCCTGGGACAACACCGACAACTATATGCAGCGCTCGCTCACGAATCTCGTCTCCAAGGTCAAGACTCCCACACTGGTTATGACCGGAGAGGCCGACTATCGCACTCCCATTTCCGAAGCCGAGCAGTTTTACGAAGCGCTCAAACTCCTCAATGTGGATACCGTCCTCGTCCGCGTTCCCGAAGAGCCTCACGGCATCGGCCGCCGCCCCAGCCATCACATCGCCAAAATGCTGTATATTGCCGGCTGGTTCGAACAGCACAAATCGAAGTAGTTTCCCGGCTCCCGCGCGTTTATGTTGCGTTTATCTTCGCCGCTATATAGGTAATTGGTCCAGTCACGCACAAGCGCTTGAAAACCAAAGGGAGAGAACATCATGCGTAAACGTTTCACCCTTCTCACGATTGTCAGTTCGCTCGCGGTGGGAATTATCTTTTCTGCCATGGCATTTTCCCGCACCGCGGCGCCGGCTCCGGCCGGATCCGGCTATCGCGTCATCAAGACCATCCCTGTTGGCGGCGAAGGCGGTTGGGACTACGTCTACGTCGACAGCGACGCCCGCCGCGTCTACGTCTCGCGCGGCACCCACGTCATCGTTCTCGATGCGGACACGTACGCCGTTGTTGGCGACATTCCTGACACCCAGGGCGTTCACGGCATCGCCGTCGCTAGCGATCTCGGCCGCGGCTTCACCAGCAATGGCCGCGCGGACAGCGTCACCATTTTCGATCTGAAGACGCTGAAGCCCATTGGCACCGTCAAGACCGATGGGAATCCCGACGCCATCCTTTATGAACCCGTTACCAAGCGCGTCTTCACTTTCAACGGCCGCGGCAAGAACGCCACTGCGATCAACGCCACGGATGGCACCGTGGTCGGCACGATTCCTCTCAACGGCAAGCCAGAATTCGCCGCTGCTGATGGCAAGGGCACCATCTATGTCAACAACGAAGATACTTCCGAGCTCTACCATCTCGACGCCCAGAGCCTCAAGGAACTCCACCACTGGCCGCTCGCGCCGTGCAAATCGCCCTCCGGCCTCGCCATGGACGTCGCCAATCGCCGCCTCTTCTCTGTTTGTGATGGCAAAGTAATGGCCGTCGTGAACGCCGATACCGGCAAAGTCGTCGCCACGCCCACTATCTGTGAAGGACCCGATGCTGCCGGCTTCGATCCCCCGTCCGGTTACGCGTTCGCTTCCTGCGGCGATGGTAACCTCACGGTCATCCACGAGGATTCACCAGACAAGTTCACAGTCGTCGAAAACGTCCCCACCAAGCGCAGCGCCCGCACCATGGGTCTCGATCTCAAGACGCACAACATCTTTCTCCCGGCCGCCGATTTCGACCCACCAGCTCCCGGCGAACGCCGCGGCAAAATGAAGGCCGGCTCCTTTGTCATTGTTGTTGTCGGGAAATAGCCGAGAATCGCGTCTTCCAGGTCACAGCGCACGCCAAAAACAAAAGCGTCCCGGTGAGGAGGGTCACCGGGACGCTTTCCCGTTCGGGGGACTGAGGACTCTTAGTGCACGACGCCGACGTTATGCGCGCCGGATGCAAAGGAAAGACCGGCTCCCGCCACCTGCGGCAGCCACCACATCTTTCGCACCCAGCCGTGTTGGCTTACCATCATTTGCTTGCCCAGATAGTCCATGAACGCCGGGCTCACTTGCGTCGCTGCATAAATCGCGTTTGAATTGGCGAACGGGCGCAAAAAAGGATTCGATTCTTGCCCATAGCCGCCCACCACCGCGCGCTTAGTGGACCACGCGTCAAACGCTGCGCCGCTGTGTCCTGCCAGCAGCAACCCATACCAAATCTTTCTTTGCCGGGGCGTTTCGCGCGGCCGGACGATCACCGGCTTTACCGCCACAAAGGGCTGTGCCGCCGGGTTCGGAGCGATCGGCTCCGCATCGGCTTTCACCTTGGGTTCTGGCGCGGAGGGCAGGGAAACGGAAGCAACCAGAGTCGAATCTTTCGTCGTTTTCTCGGACACAACCGCGGGAGACTCGTTAACCACTTTCGCCGTATCGTCCATCTGCGGGATGGAGAAGATCAAGAGCAGCGTTGTAATGACCATTGGCCACCTCAGTATTGCTTGTGGATGTTGCAAGTCCGTCCCCACTCGCAATACCGCCACTTTACTGGTCAAAAGGACAGGTAGCACTGGCCCATTGGTCACATTCTGCATGGTACGCCTCGCTAGCACCTCCGATTGCCGTTTTTCAAACGGCAGTACTAGTCCACAAATGTGAAAATATTTTTACTTTCCTGCCCTGCAATTCCTCCCCTCGCGAGTGCGCGAACCGCGGATGACTCCGCTCCCGACTCTGCTATAATCCGCCTGCTGACCCATCTCGCGGTCACCCGAA
>DATKEV010000168.1:0-11048 GCA_035511855.1 Candidatus Udaeobacter sp. | reverse complement strand
AGGGAGTTGTCCCTAGTACGAGAGGACCGGGATGAACAGACCTCTTGTGTACGAGCTGTCCCGCCAGGGGCATCGCTCGGTAGCGAAGTCTGGAAGAGATAATTGCTGAATGCATCTAAGCAAGAAGCTCGCCCTAAGATAAGTTCTCCCAAGGCTTACGGCCTAAGAAGGGCAGTCGAAGACTACGACTTTGATAGGCGGGGGGTAGAAGCGCAGCAATGCGTGAAGCTGACCCGTACTAATCGCCCGTTCGGCTTAATCATAAAACTTTCTCAAACCGTCTTTGGGGAAGCGCAGAAAATGCACTAACGCCTTTTTTGCACGGTGGTGTTCGGCTTCGAGTCGAACTTGTATTGCCAGCCAATTTCTGTTGTCGCACTCGCGATCTCTTGCCCAGGATGGGCAGCGGAGTCGGTACGCGAGTCTTGAGTTTCCGGTGATCATACCGCGAGGGTCACACCCGTTCCCATCCCGAACACGGCAGTTAAGCCTCGCTGGGCCGATGATACTGCACGGGTAACTGTGTGGGAACGTAGGTCGTCGCCGGGATTAAATTAGAAAAGGCCGGTCTGAGAAATCAGCCCGGCCTTTTTGTTTTTTGCTTATTCATCAACATTGGACTGGAGGTCGAGGTGCAATTTGTAAGTCATCGGTGTTCTTGTTTGAAGAGGAAGCGCCCGAGGACACCATCTGTTCCCTCATCGTGGGCCTGCTCCAGGACATGTCCAAGCGGGTGGGCCAGACCGAAGATCGGGCGAAACCTTGGGAAGCTGAAAAACAGTGCTGCGGCGGCTGACGGGGAGAGTTTTCTCAAGAACGTGTGTTGCGCGAGAGTAGCGGGAGAAAGAATGAAATTGACTGGCAGGGCGCATTAGAGAAAGTACTATTGACCTTGGCATCTCCTGGGACTAACGTGGGGTTTGCCCCCCGGCCCCGGCAACTCTTGTCCCGCGAGGTCAGCTATGGCCATGAACGTCGGCACCAATCCATCAGCAATCGCAATGCAGCAACGCTGGGAACGATTGCGCGGTCACAAGCGCATCATCTCTCGTGTGAAGCTTCTCGTTGAGTGGGACCAAGGCGAAATCAGGGAACGCGCCAACGCGGTCACCGTGGACGTCAGCCATTCAGGCTGCATGGCCGTAGTGGGAGCGGACCTGCCACTGCACAAGCGCGTGCGGCTGGTCCATCCGGAAACGGGCCGGAAGGCAGAAGCCGAGGTAGTCTGGCGCAGCCATGAAGCGTGGGATGCAGGATTCGAATTGGTAAAGCCGGATGCTTCGTTCTGGAATCTGAAGTAACCTCGACTGCACGCAACAAATCCTGAGTCATGGCGGCCACTTTCTTCTGGCTTGCTGCCGATCGAGAGTGCATCGGCACCAGCGCGTAAGAGCTGCCGAACACCGCTTGAATTCCGGAGAAACCTTAGTTGCTTCCGGTTAGAAGTTGATCGATGCGCGGAGCGACGCGTTCGCTGAACCGGGCGACCCACAGCGCCGCCACAATCCCCGTAAATACATCCATGGTGTAATGCGCGCGCAAGATCAAAACCGTGGCAATTTCGAATACCGCGATCAGCGCCGCGGTCCCCGTGAGCCACTTTTTGCGGAAGCGCGCCAGTTCGAGCGCCCCGAATACCGCAATGGCGGTATGTCCGGAGAAGAAAAAATCATTGGCCACGCGATACGTCACTAGCAGCGAGGGAAATCCCGGATAATGCCAGATCATATTCGGCGGGACCGGCAAGGCGCAGACGGCCTGCAACACTTGGCGCAAAGCCATCAGCAGGAATAATCCGAGGAACGGCCGCACGCTTCCGCCGAACAGCCACTCGACGAGGAGGAATAATCCCAGTCCATCGATCAGTGCCGAGCTCACGATCAAAAGCGCATTGGCCGTCGTAGAATGTTGTCGAAAGTAGGCGTTTAGCCCGGCTGTCCAGTTGTGAAGCCCATCCCCGATTCCGGATGCGGGAGCGGTCCGCGCCCCAATCAACGATTGCGTCCAAAACCAGAGTGCGAGAACAACCGCAGTCAGAGCCAGCCGCAAAACCAATCGGTGCCCGCGCTTCGAACGCCGGTCTCGCGTCATGAATTGATTTCCGCGGGCAGGAACTGGTCGAATCTATCGGCCGAGCGCACGCTGCGTCATCTCCAGTGCCAATTCGCGGGCCTTCCGCAAATCAAGCTTGCCGGTGCCAAGATAAGGAAGTTTTTCGATGCGCAGGAACTGCTCCGGCCGCGGGCGCCAGAGCGCGGGCAGGTCGGTCTTTCCTAGCTTTTCGAGGCATTCCTCCAACTTCTTTTCATTGAGCGTGTGCAACACAACCAGGCGTTCGCCTTTCTTCTCATCGGGCACCGCCGTGACCACGAACATTTGTTCCGACGCCCCTGCCAGCTCCTGCAGCATGTCCTCCACTTTGATATGCGGCACCATTTCCCCGCCGATTTTGCTGAACCGGCTCAGTCGGTCGGTGATGCGCAAGAAACCATCTTCGTCCATCCTGGCAATGTCCCCCGTGTTGTACCAGCCGTCGCGAAGAACATCCGCGGTCTTCTCCGGATTGTTCAGATAACCGCGCATGACGTTGGGTCCGCGAACAAGCAGCAAGCCGGGCTCATTCTCACCCATGGGCTGGAGCGTCTCAGGGTCCACAATCTTCACGCTAATCCCCGGCAGTGGATGGCCGATGCTGCCGCGCTTGGCTCCAACTTGGCGGAACGAAGCCGCGCGAAAATCCATGGTATTCACCGTGACCGCTGGTGAGCATTCCGTGCAGCCATAGCCTTCGTGTGGCCGTATCCCGAACTGATCCTCGAACGCTTGCGAAATGCGTTCCGGAAGTTTCTCCGCCCCCGCCAGCACAAAGCGCAGGCTGCCAAAATCTTCCGGCGTGCACCGGCGGGTGTACGCATTTAAGAAAGTGGGAGTGGCGATGAGCAGCGTTACGGCATACTTCTGCACCAGCGCGCCGATCGTGCGCGAATCGAGCGGATTCGGATGAAACACCACACCAATTCCGGTTGAGGCGGGCAGGCACAACGTTCCCGTGAAGCCAAACGAGTGAAAAAACGGGAGGATGCCCATGATGCGGTCATCGGCGTGCAGCATGATAACCTGGCTCAACTGCCCGACGTTGGAGGCGATGTTGGAGTGAGTGAGAATCACGCCCTTGGGGTCCCCGGTTGAGCCGCTCGAAAAAATAATCGTAGCGATGTCGTCGAGCGTCGCCACGCGCTCGCTGCCGGCGAACTTCATCACCGTCTTCGTGGGCATGCAGCTTGCCACGAGAGCAGCGCCTAGCTGCTCGAGCAAGCTGGGATCTTTCGCCACGTCCTCGATGAAAATCGTTTCTCCCGGAGGCTGGATTTTTACCTTTTCCAGAAAGATCCGCGCCGTAACCACTGTTTTCAGATTGCATTGCTGTGCGCAGGA
The DNA here is from genome assembly GCA_035511855.1 of Candidatus Udaeobacter sp. Taxonomy (GTDB): domain Bacteria; phylum Acidobacteriota; class Terriglobia; order Acidiferrales; family UBA7541; genus Acidiferrum. The sequence goes on along the minus strand of DATKEV010000168.1, from coordinate 7,613 downwards.
GGCCAGCGTTTCGTTCGAAACCGTGTAGTTCAGGTTTACCGGCACTTTGCCCATCAGCAGGGCCGCAAAATTTACCAGCGCACCGGATACCGAAGGCGGCAGCAAGATGCCGACCATCTCCTGGCCCTTCCAGAGTGCTCCTAAACGCCGCGCCAGCACGATTGCTCCCACCAACGCGGGGAAATAGTTCACCTTAGGTTTTTGCCCGTCCGCCATCGCGAACCGCAACGGGTGCCGCCGCGCCGTGTAAATGAACGACTGTGGCAGCGTGTGCATCCGCTTCTTGCGCCGCGCGAACGCTTCCGCGCCCAGGTCCTGCACCACGCGCCGCACTTCCAGCGACGTGGATGTCGGCGGCATCGGCTTGCCGAATGTGACTCTCACGGGATAGGGAACCCGCCTCGGAAATTTCCACAGAAAACGCCCGCCCGAGAAACTGAAAATCGACCCCCACACGCCATCCAGATTCACGGGAATGATCGGGACATCCACGCCCTTGATGATGCGTTCCATCCCCCGCCGAAACGGCAGCATCTGGCCGATGCGCGTCATCTGCCCTTCCGGAAAAATGCATACAATCTCCCCGTTCTTCAGCGCGTCCGTCGCTCGCCGCAGCGCGTGAATCATCTCCCTTGGCCCTTGGTCCGAAGCTATGGGAATCACACCTAGGATTTTCGCGAACGGTTTCACTGCCGGATGATCGTATGAGCCTTTGAACATCAGGAAGCGAATGGGGCGATCGAGCGAGGCAATGAGGAATGCGGCGTCGGCCATGGAAACGTGATTTGGTGTCAGTAAGGCGCCCCCGCGCGCGGGCACGTTTTCACGCCCTTCGACATCCAGGTGATACAGCGTATGCGTCGCAATCCAAAGCAACAACCGCTGCAACGAATCCGGCAGCAGCCAGACCACATAGACCGTGACCGCTAGCGACATGACCGCGGTCCAAACGAAAAACGATCCCAGTCCAATGTGGAAGTAATGCGTGAAACCCGAATAGATCGCCGAGGCCAGGATCACGCCGACGAAGGAGAGAAAACTCGCCAAAGCAATGATGCTGCCTTTGTGGCTTTCCTCGGGCCGGTGTTGAATCAACGCATTGATGGGGACAATGAAGAACCCCCCACTAAACCCGAGTGCTCCCAGCAGAAGAATCACTTGCACGAAAGTCAGCCCGGGCACGGAGATCGCCAATGCCAACGCCGACATGCCGATGGCACCTAGGGGAATGAGCCCGTACTCGATCTTTCCAGCCGAGAGCAAACCGGCCGCGTAACTTCCCACGCCGATGCCAATCGCAAGGGCTCCCTGCAGGTATCCACCCCGCGTTTCATCCAGATGCAGGATCTCCCGGCCGTAAAACACAATTACGAACTGCAGCAGCGCGCCGAGAAACCAAAAATAGGTATTGCCGGCGATGGCCAGACGGAGCACCCTGTCCGGCCCCACGAGTTGGAATTGTTTTTTCAGGTCGCCGAAGATGTTGAAACTGAATTTCCTCGCAGGATCTGCGGGCGGCACCCGTGAAATCACCAAGCTTGTCGCCAGACCCAGCAAAGAACAAGCGCCAAAAAGCCAGCCCGCGATCGTTTCGCGCCCATGAAAGGCCTGAGCCAGCAACGGCCCAATCACGGCGCCCAAGATAATGGCCACAAACGTTGTGAGCTCGAGGATGCCGTTCCCCCAGGAGAGCAGTTCATCGGGGAGGAGCTCGGGCAGCAAGCCGTATTTCGCTGGGCTAAAGAAGGCCGCTTGCGTGCTGGCCAGGAATATTACGGCGAACGCCATGGTGTGGCTGCCTCGCCGAAAGGCGAAGACAGCGAACAGCATCGCAAAAATCTCGAAAATCTTCGTGCCGACCGCCACACTTCGTTTGCTGTAGCGATCCGCCAGGAATCCCCCGGCCATCGAGAACAAGAGGAAAGGAATGGCGAAGAGGTTCCCAATGACAAACACCAGGAAATCCTTCTGCGATTCCGTCGGATTGGTTCCCAGGATGAGGAAAATGACAAAAAACTTCAGCCCGTTATCGTTAAAAGCGCCCTGGAACTGCGTGACAATCAAGCTCCAAAAGCCCAGCCGCCACTTTTTTACAGGCTCCGCTCGAGAGAGCAATTCGTCATCCGGCATGCAAACTCACCCTGGCGCTCCGATCAAAGCGTAGGCAATAGAACCAGATTAGCAATCCTGCCTGTTCCCTGTCGTGGTGCCAAGACAATTTGTGACGAAAGTGGGACGCTGCGCCACTCGCGACGCCCTGAACATTCGCAAAATGACGACCATTTGCGTTACCTCACGGATTCGAAACCTGGAACGACAAGCTGTTTTCCCGCTGCTCCTGCCACATCTTGGACCAGGCCTCGTGAACGGGGCTCTCCGAGTAGTCCGCAGCGGCCTCCGCGCTCGTGAACTCGATGGCGTAAACCCCGCTGAAGTCTTTGATCTGGTTGCGCCCGGTTTTCAACCACACATTCTTGATACCGGGAATCTTCCTCGCCATATCTTTAATACCGTTAATTGTTTTTTCGCGATCGTAGTTGGACACATTGTCCCGGAATTTGTACACCACGACGTGGAGCACCGTTTTCGGCTGCCCGAAGCGGTTTTGCGCCTCCGCGCTCCGGACGTGCAGTAAGCCCGCCGCAATTCCTGCAACAAATAGTGCCACGCCCAGTGCCATCTCGACCGCGCGCTTCATGGCTGATGTCATTTTTCCCTCCGCATTCGAATCCCTGCCAGTTTATGCAAGCCGCGCGGGAGGAAGCAACTTCCCAAAGCAATCTCTCCGCGCTCAGGGGACAGTTTGACGCCGTGCCAGCGAGCCGTTACCCTTCCGAGGCAAGTTTCTGGGGATGGAATCGCTCCAATTCTTTTCGCAAGTTCTCGCGATGCCGTCTCTCGTGGTTTTGGCGCGTTAGCCCGCCGACGTTTGGATAGTTCGTTCTGAGGAGACCACATGCAAACGGGGAAATGCTTGATCTTGTCGGTGTGCTTGATGGTGCTCTCTGCGGATCGCGTGCACGCACAGGCCGCGGAACAAACAAGGCAACTAGCGCATGACCTGCTCAGGCAGCTCATCGAAATCAACACCACCGATTCGGTCGGCAACGTGACCACCGCCGCGGAAGCGACGGCCAGGCGTCTCCGCGACGCGGGCTTCGCCGCAAGCGATGTCATCGTTGCCGGCCCGAACGAACGCAAGAAAAATATGGTGGTCCGCTTTCGCGGCACGGCAAAGCGCAAACCCATCCTTTTCATCGGGCATCTGGACGTCGTCGAAGCGCTCCGCGAAGACTGGACCACCGATCCCTTCGAGTTCGTCGAAAAGGACGGCTATTTCTACGGCCGCGGCACCGAAGACATGAAGGAAGGCGACGCCATCCTCGTCTCCAATTTCATACGCCTGAAAAAAGAAGGCTTTGTTCCTGATCGTGACCTGATTCTGGCTCTTACCGCGGACGAAGAGGGCGGCTCCTTCAACGGCGTGGCCTGGCTGCTCCAGGAACATCGCGACTGGATCGACGCCGAATACTGCATCAATCTCGATGGTGGCGAATTCGAAAAAGAAAGAGGCAAGCGGCTGCTCGCCGGAATCCAAGCCAGCGAAAAGGTCTACGTCGATTTTCAATTCGAATCGCTCAACCCCGGCGGCCACAGTTCCGTCCCCACTCCCGATAACGCCATCTATCATTTGGCAGGAACGCTCGCCCGGCTGCAGTCGTTTTCTTTTCCCGTCCGGATCAACGAAATCACGCGAAACTATTTTGAGCGCAACGCTCTGTTTAACTCCGGTCAGGTTGCGGCAGACATGAGAGCCGTAGCCAAACAACCGCCGGACCCCGCGGCCGTCGAACGCCTTTCCGAGTCGCCCTACTACAATTCACTGTTGCACACCACTTGCGTCGCCACCATGCTTTCCGGCGGCCATGCGCACAATGCCCTTCCACAAGCGGCCCGTGCCAATGTCAACTGCCGCATCTTCCCCGGCGAAGATCCCGAGGAAGTCCGCAAAGCTCTCGAACAAATCGCCAACGATCCAAAAGTAAGAATCACTGCCGTGGCCCAGGTGTCTCCGGATGGAAAAGCGTCGCCGGTTGTGACCGTTCCCCCTTCACCCTTGCTTCCGGAAGTGACGCAGGCGATGGAGAAGGTCCTAAACGTAGCCTGGCCGGGCCTGCCTTTGATTGCCACCATGTCCACCGGCGCCACTGACGGCAAGTACACGCGCATCGCCGGCATTCCGACCTATGGAATTTCCTGCATGTTCTTTGAATTGAATGACAGCCGTGCCCATGGCAAAGATGAGCGTGTCGGCGTCCAGGATTTCTACGATGGCGTGGATTTCAACTACCAGCTGATCCGCGAGCTTTCGGCCCCCCGTTGAGCAAAACTTCCACGAACGCAATTGGTGCCGGAAATCGAACGGCCCGGCGAAGAACGCTTCACCAGGCCGCCCGAGTCGGAATGACAAAACTGCTTGATTTTAAGGTTTGCCCGGAGCGGACTCTCCCGGCTTGGGCACGGCGGGCGCGGCCGCGCTGGCGGCGATAGGCTTCGTTGCCTCGGCGCCGTAGCGCATCAAATAGGGCATGAAGGGGGTAACCTCAAACGGCATCTTCTCGCGTTCCGCGACCGTGCCAACCGGCTTGCTCTTGATGAGCTCGAGCTTGTCGTTCCACGGATCGAGCTTCACGCGCCCGCCGATCGGCAGGGCCGCGATCATCTGCGGGTTCTGTTTCTTGTCCACGGGCATCGAGGACTTCAGGTCTCCAACGACCGGGACGCGATCGCCCAGGTGCGGGCTAATGAGGTTCGGAATTTCCTTCTCGCGCGTTTCCAGTGCGGTCAGGAAGAGTCCCGCATTGCCGAGCTGATTCTTGTACGGCGAGTTGTTCAGCAGCTGCATGGCTCTGACGTTGGCGGATTTCTCCTCGTCCGGAGTGCGCGCAAATCCAAAATGGCGGAACGTGTCTTTGTCGTCGATCAGCAATTGATCAAAGAAAGCGTAATTCGAATCCAGCCGGTGGCCTAGAATCACGTGGCTCAGCTCGTGCGCGATCATCGTGGCCAGGCTGGCTTCATCCGGCAGAACATCGACCAGTCCCCGGCTCATTACAATTGTGTGGCCCACCGTGTACGACTCAAGCGTCGACGTCATCATCACTCGGCAGCGAACTTCGGGCTCCACGTCGATGTTATTGGTCACTTCGAGGTTATTGACTACGGTCTCGAGAATCTTGTCGACCTCACCACGGGGCGCTACCAAGCCGATGCGTTCCAGGCGATCGACCACGTTATCTTCCGCTTGGCGATCCCAGGAGCGCTGCGCCTGAACCGGCGACAAATCGTTCGCAGTTTTCGTATCGTCCTGCACCGGCGTCTCCACGAGGATCTTGCTCAGCTCTTGTTCCTGGGAGGCATGGCCCACGTTATAGCCCCACAAGCGCGTCTGCGCCTTGAAGTCCAGTTTCTTGGTCAGCGCATAGTGCAGATTGTCTTCCTGGCTGTACACGAAGGAAGGTACCCACACACCTGGCTGGACGTTCGTGCGCCAGCTGTCGAAATGGAAATACCAGCTGGAATGCCCGCCGCCGCCGTAGGCGCCGTTGAAGCGGACTACGTTGTAATCCTGGTCTTCCACCCAGATGCGCCCGAGGAAGCGGCCTTTTCCGGCCCTTTCCTGTGGCGTTACGTCAAAAACCAGGCAGCGCACTTCGCCGAGAAACTCCCGGCGCACATAGTCGAACTTGTAATGCTGCTTGTCGAAGCCGTTTGTATCGATGAAAATCATCTGCAGGAAGCCGTCCGGCAGGAACTGCATGGCGAACGAAAAGAAGTTGCCGATCGAGCCAAAGATTTTCTTCCCCTTGCCATTCGTGTCCGTCAGCGAAACGAGCGTGACTCCCTTTGTGAAATCAGCTCGCCCGAGAAAATATTTATCGCCCGCGGGAACGAATCCCAGGTCCTTGTCGGGCTTCAGGTTTTGGATGTAGGTCTCGACCAGCGGCGAAAATTGACGGATCTGCTGATTGGCCCGGTTTTCGTTCGTGATCACGCGGTCGATGACGTCTTCCATCGTTCGCGCCTGATCCGCCGGCTTCGGTGCGGCTGCCGCGGCTGCGCCCGCCAGTCCGCTCAAGATCAGAACGAATACGAATGTTGTTGGCTTACGCATTTTCTCTCTCCTCAGTAGGCCAGGCGGAATTCAATCCGCACGCGCGCCGGAAAATCCACCGGCTGGCCATCGCGTTTTGCAGGCTTGAACTTAATTTGCTGGGCCGCATAAGTCGCAGACTCATCAAGGCCGTGCCCGATACCGCTAAGGACGCGGTTCACCTGAACCGTCTACGCAGCGAGGATATTACCCACAGGGCACCAGTGTGCGCTGTTCGAATTCGCACAGTGCTCAAGCAAAGTCGAGGGTGGAAAGGAAGCTTGAGTGATTGGTTGGGATTCGAATCCTCAACTGAGCCGGTCGCCAAGCCCCGATAAGTCGCGTAACCGGACATGTTCCGCACCAGGACTTCACTTTTCCGATTACCGCGTTTAATCAGGACTGGTGATGTCGAACGCCTTCCCTGGCTTAGACTTGGAGTCTCTGGCTCGCTACGAGTCCCGAGCCACAACTCAAGCCGCTTGTGCTAGCATGCTCGCGCCTTGTCACAGAAATCCCAGGAGCAGAGTCTGTGGCTCTCCGTGGTGGTGCTCTTCGCCATCAATGTCCTCAATTTCTACGACCGCCACGTCCCCGGCGCGCTCGTCGAGCCCATGCGCAAGGAGTTCCATCTCAACGACAGCCAGATCGGCCTCATCGGCAGCGCCTTCATCTGGGTCTATGCCATTGTCGGCGTGCCACTCGGGCGCATCGCGGATTCTGGAAGCCGCAAAAAGCTCCTGGCCTGGGGAGTCGTCATATGGACCGCGATGACGGCTTCCGCAGGCCTCGCCACCACCTCCGCGATGCTGTTCCTTTCCCGTGTAGGCGTTGGGGTCGGCGAAGCAGCCTGCGCGCCGACCGCGACGAGCTGGCTCGGCGATCTGTTTCCACCGGCCAGACGCTCTCGAGTGCTCGCGCTGTTCATGCTCGGCGTGCCGGTCGGCGGCGCACTCGGTTTTTTCTTCAGCGGCCCGATAGCACAGGCGTATGGCTGGCGAGCCGCAATGGTATTTGCGGCAGTCCCGGCGTTGCTGCTGGTTCCCGCTTTACTGATGCTCCATGAACCGGAGCGCGGCGCCAGCGAGAGCCATCGCGCGCCGCAAGCACGTGGCTCGATGTGGAGTGTGCTGCGCATCCCCACGCTGTGGTGGATCATCGCCTCCGGCGCGCTGCTGAATTTCAGCATGTATGCCATCGGAACTTTCTTGCCGGCGTTTCTCAGCCGGGTCCACGGTCTGTCGCTGGCGAAATCCGGCATCGCCACGGGCGTCGTCTATCTAGCCGGAGGCGTCAGCGGGGGAACTCTTGCGGGCTATCTGGGCGATTTCATCGTCCAGCGTCGCAAAGACGGCCGCATGCTTTGCGCCGCCGTCATGGCTTTAGTGGCCATTCCGTTTGCATGCGTGGGAATTCTTCAGTCCGCGGGCTCTTTGTTCGTGGCCATGGCGTTCCTGGC
>DATKEV010000167.1:0-39831 GCA_035511855.1 Candidatus Udaeobacter sp. | reverse complement strand
CGAGTTTGGGACCGCAGATATTTTGACGCTGGACCAGGATTTCGCAATCTACCGCTGGGGCAAAAACAAACCATTTCGAATGCTGCCGAGCGCGGACTTACAGAGGCCAAGAAAAAGACCTTAAGCCATGGCGCCGGTAATGTGTATAGCGTCGGCGTACGCCACTACGCGAGTGTCATACCAGTGTCATACGAATTGTGATGAATGGTGTCAAATGGTGATAAGAACTGCAAAGAGAACCCATTTATTATAGGTGTGGAATGCCCGGTAAGTCGCGAAACCGTCCACGTGGTTTTGGCGATTTCCACATCGACGGGAACGGCGTTAATCAGGACCAGGAAGGTCGGGAAACCAATTAAACGTAAATGGCGTGCCCTACACTTCCGGTGAACACAAAGAAAAACCAGAACAGAGGCCGTGGACGACTCAAGTCGTACGTGCTCTGAATGTTCGGAACTCGAGGATTTTTTCAGCCGATATGATGTACCACGATTCACGATTTGGATTGTTTCCGAATGCGCCGTTGGACATATTCCGCTGAAGCACGCGACCAAACCAATGATGACGGACACCTCCACGGCTGCAGATTACAGGTCTCCGACTTCGGGTCTCATATCCGCGTTTTTCCAAACGGCCTCAAATTCTCTCGAACTTCTTCCACCCCGGCGCTCTGATTCCTCTTGAAGCAGAATCACTTACGCAACATGTAACAAGAACCCACCTTTAGGTGTAATAGGGTGCAACTTGGGCCCTTCAGTTGGAGGTGCAAACCTGACGTCCAAGCTCAACGACTTGCAAACGATCAACCAGTTCCAAAATAACGATTTGCCTCATCCCAATTCGGACACTGGCAGTGCGCGGAATCCACTGCTGAGGGGAAAACTATTGGGGGTGCGAGAGATGACTGCGCCCCCGGTCACTCGCGACTTGCCCACAACTGTGCGCGCGAAATTGAGGTTTACCGTATCACCGTCACCCGGAAGTTCGGTCCACTTGGCTTCGAAAAGGTCCAACCGTCCGCCGACTTCAACAACGAAGTCCACTTCGCGCGTCCGGTCACGCCAGAAGAATAGACTGCCAACACGTCCGGCGCGGCGTTCTCGACTACGCAGTTGAGCAAAAACAAAGGTTTCCCAGATTGCGCCCGCCTCAGGTGATTGGTGGAGGGCATCTTCAGTGCGGATGTTCAATAAGGCGCAAAGCAGGCCGGCGTCTGCCAAGTAGAGTTTAGGGCTCTTGACGATGGACTTGGTAGGGTTTGAGAACCATGGTTCAAGGAGGACCACCTGCCCGGAAGCTTCGAGGGTAGATAACCAATGATTGGCGGTGGAAGGAGCGATGCCGACGTCACGCGCGAGATCAGCTTTGTTTAGCAAGTTTGCAGAACGCAAGGCGCAAGCGCGTAGAAAACGCTCGAAGTCTCGCAGATTGCCGACGTTGGCCAGTGACCGCACGTCACGTTCCAGGTAGGTAGCAAGATAGGAATTATAGAAGGCAACCTGGTCAATGTCCGGGTTCGCATGCAGTTCGGGAAAACCGCCCCGAACGATCGTCGTCTCGACGGTGGTTGCTGGCCTTGCGGAGTGAATCTCGGCAAAGGAGAGCGTCTCGAGTTCCGTAATATCTGCCCGCCCGGCGAGCGATTCAGAAACACTCTTCATCAACGTAAATTTCTGTGAACCTGTAAGCAGGAACTGGCCGTTGCGGGCGCGATTCGCGTCCACAACCACCTTGAGATGCCGGAATAGGCGAGGAGCATACTGCACCTCATCGATGATCACTGGCGGCTGGTGGCGACCAAGGAAGTTTTGTGGTTCCTTTTCCGCTTGTTCTGCTTCGGTCGGAAGGTCCAGGGAGACAAACCCATACTTCGGAAATAGCCGTAGAAGGGTGGAAGTCTTGCCGGTCTGGCGCGCTCCGGTGAGCACCACAACCGGACGAGCGCGGGCAGATCGTTGCAACCTAGGTTCAATATCCCGCCGTATCCACACGCGTATAATATACGATACGATCGCATATTCCGCAATGCCTCACGAGCTACGGAACAACCGCCCACATGGTATTACCCGATTCGTGAGTCCTTGGGCGCCGCTCTGCTTCGTAACGGTCAAGCAGTGGAAGCCGAAGCGGTCTTTCGGGAGGACCTAAGACGAAATCGACGCAGTGGCCGTTCTCTATTTGGCCTGATGGAAAGCTTGAAGGCTCAAAATAAACTCGTGCATGCAGAATCGGTCCGAAAGCAATACGAGGCCGCCTGGAGGGGCGCTCCGCTTCGCATAGAAGCTCTCTAGCTGAAGCACAGGTTTTCACTAAGGAACGCTAGCGCGACCTTGACCGTCCTGCGAACTCCCCGGCGATTGCAAGTGGATGACGAGCAAACAGGAAGACTAGGATGCATAGCTAGCTGGGTGCTTCGGCGCAAGCACTACAGCACTCTCTGTTTGAAGGGATTCAAGACGGCCACGTCGAAGTGCGCGAAATCACGTTCGTTCCGAGTGGACACGGTGAGGCCATGAACGCGCGCCGTGGCGGCCATCATAGCGTCCTCACTTAGGGTATCGGAACGGTCGTGCATTAGGCGGGCATATTCTCGAAAACACGCGGCATCCATCGACAAGACTTGTGAAGTGCGTTCCAACTGTGCCGCCCAAGCCTCGATCTCGTTCGCCTTTACAGGATCCTGTCGACGCGTGACTTCCACACCCCTTTGAATTTCCCCGAACGTTACCGCCGAGAAGAAGCCTTGGCCCAATTCAAGACTATGCAACCAAGCGACTGCCGCACCGTGCGGCTTGGGCTTGCGCAATTCGGACACCACGTTCGTGTCGATCAGGTAGCGGATCAACCGGACACCGCAGGCTTGCGCGATTTGACCGTGCCACGTTTGGGGAGCGGGATCTCGAATCGTGGACCTTCACCCAAAAGTACATCCTTCCAGGTCAAACGGTTTTCGTTTTTTAACTTATGCCATTCGTCGATTGAAACGACAACCGCGGTATCGATTCCCCGACGGGTCACGACTTGTGGCCCCTTCTCGAGCGTGTCATTGATCAGTTCACTGAAACGCGCCTTCGCTTCCTGTAGTTGCCATTTGGTCATGAACGCCATTATATGGCTAGTCAGATGTCTAGTCAAGTCCAGGGGGTGCGTCCGCTGCGACAAGAGGGGGAATTGGTCAGAGTGAGGCATAGTTCTCCGGACTGGTTGAAGCACCTTTTCGGTCGAGAAATGCGCGCCCAGAGCTAACGGGGAGAATGAGCCGGGCGCGCAAAGCAGGAGTTACGCGAAGAGCCTTTATTTCGAGAATATGGAGCGGTTCGTCGCGGATAACTCACGACCATTAACGGCGACGACGCGGACAAGCAAATCCTGGGTGCAGGATTGGGCGCTGCGGGCTTCGAATGGAACAATCGATCTAAAGGAAGCGAAAGGAGTATCGTCCGTAACTAATTGAACATGCAGTAGTTTAGCTGCAAGAAAACATCATATGCCTGTACTGATACGGCGTAATTGACTTGACGCTACACTGCATAATATACTTGCGTTCATACAGCACAATTGACTTGCAACTATTCCGCATTATATACTTGTACTTGGTCATCACAATAGACTTGTAATGACCCAATAAGGGTTGGGAGGCTTCATGTCTTCGCCAAACGAAAAACTGGCTGAATCCCTCGACGTGCTCAAGGCACTCCAGCAAGGCAACCGCGGTGTGTTTCGTTCCGACGACCTGAGTCGAGTTCACCGCGAGCGCCTAGTGGAGAACGGCTTCCTGCAGGAAGTCATGAAGGGTTGGCTGATTTCTTCAAGCCCCGACTCTCAAGCCGGGGAGAGCACCCCGTGGCACGCGTCGTTCTGGGAATTCTGCGCACGCTACTGCGACGAGCGCTTTGGCGAACAATGGCACCTGTCGCCGGAACAGTCCCTTTTTTTGCACGGCGAGAGAACGGTGATCCCAGATCAACTGGTTGTGCACAGTCCGAAAGCGACGAATAACGATATCAAGCTATTGTTCGGCACAACGCTTTACGACCTGAAAGTTGCGGAGATGCCCACGCCAACAGCTCTCACGGTGAGGGACGGATTGCGTCAGTTTACGCCGGCGGCGGCGTTGACGCGTGTGCCGGAATCATTTTTTCAGTTGTATCCCCTCGAGGCGCAAGTGGTGATGGCGAGCCTCGCTGACGCCTCGGACCTGCTTCGGCTTCTCCTGAACGGAGGTCATTCCGCGAAAGCCGGTTATCTTGCCAAAGCCTTCCGCCAAACCGGGCGCGGCGAACTCGCGGACGAAATTCTCCGCGCGATGAAGGGCGCCGGATACGACGTGCGAGAGAGCAGTCCATTTGAAGCCGGACAGATAGTCCACATCCAGGGCCGTCGTGCCGCTCCGATCGTGAGCCGAGTCGAAATGCTTTGGAAATCGATGCGCGGCAAGGTCCTCGCGGCGTTCCCGAAAGCTCCCGGACTTCCAACAGACAAAGAAGCGTATCTTCACTTCGTCGACGAAATCTATCGGACCGATGCCTACCACTCGTTGTCCATTGAAGGCTACTCAGTCACGCCTTCCCTGGTTGAGAGAGTGCGGCAGGGCGGCTGGGACCCCGAGCATGACGCTGGCGATCGCAGAAATCGCGATGCCCTCGCGGCGCGGGGATACTGGCAAGCGTTTCAGCTCGTGAAAAAAGAAGTAGAGAAAGTGATCGCCGGTGAGCACCCCGCCGCGCTCGCGCGCGCTGCGCACAACGACTGGTATCGCGAATTGTTCCAGCCTTGCGTTACCGCCGGCTTGCTTGAAGCAGGGTCATTGGCCGGATACAGGAACATACCTGTGTATCTGCGCGGGTCGCGCTATGTTCCGCCGAGGTGGGAGGCGGTTCGCGACGCCATGCCTGCGTTGTTCGACCTTCTGGAAAAGGAAGCCGAGCCCTCGGTGCGCGCGGTGTTGGGACACTGGCTTTTCGGTTATATCCACCCGTACCCGGATGGCAACGGCCGCATGGCGCGTTTCCTCATGAACGTCATGCTGGCTTCGGGGGGCTACCCTTGGACAGTAATTCGCGTCGTGGATCGCAAGTCTTATCTGAGCGCGCTGGACCGCGCCAGCATCGAGATGGACATCCATCCGTTCACAACGTTTATCGTCCGCCGCGTGCAATGGCGCCTTGAACAGCACAACCTGGCATTTCCGGCACCCATGGAGAGTTGCGTTTTCGGGCGCGACATGGTCCTTTTCTACGGGCAAGATGGCGAAGCGTGCGTGCGGTGCGCGATCACCAATGAAGCCCTGGACGATCACTTCCAAGGAGACGGGAAGGACAAACTCGAAGTATTCAGAGCGAACCGCCAACCCATCGAGCAGGAGGTGCGGCGGAGGTATCTTGCTGGCGACACCGAATTGGATGGATCAATTCTCATCCGCTCGGGGGATCTACCTTAGTGACGACTCACAGTTCTGAGACGAGAGTCGTCCCCACCAATAACTCCGTTCTTGTTGCGCCGTGCATGGTTTAGCCATGCCCATGGCGATGATCAGTGGTGATTCACATCCGCGTAAGAAACGCGAAAGTCTTTCCGATCGGAGCGAAAACCGTCGCAGCACAACGCCGGATTGGCAATCGACGATCTCGGGCGCCGCAAGATCGACGAGCAACTCCGGCTCGTGCCACTTTTCAACGAGCGTGTCGTCAGCGGAAAACCAAAGCGAAAGAAAAGCTAGACGGTGAGTACGAGCCTAAGCGGCTTGCGTATGGTCGACAGCAATTGAGGCGAAGACGACATCGCCGGCGGCCCAGGGTTCTTGACCGTGTGGCAGTCAGCGGGATGCGCCCTTCCCGCGGGGACGCAGCTCCTTGAAATCGGCCACTCGTTCAGCACCCTCAAAACTGGGAGAATATCTACAACTGTGTGCGCGCTCACCCAGCCTTGGGATACCTCACTCCACAGGAGTTTTTGCTCCCGTGGAAACGCCAATCCAAAAAAGGTAAAGCGTATATCTACAGGCCAAGTACAGCGAGTTGGCCCTCACCGGCGGATTCGCTATACTTACTCGGCGCCCCCTCACCCACTCCTCGAGCAGCCCCACACGGGTCGGGCGGGAAGCAGTTCAAATTTTTTGGGTGACACCCCTGATAGGACAAACCTCCGGGGACTGGGCATTCTTGGGACGTACGAAAACTTTGTTAAATAAAAAAGGACCGGCAAAGGCTGGCAGAGAAGTCATGGTTGTGGGAGGCTCCGCCGCAGGACTTTTCACCGCTGCGACGGTGGCACGCGGAGGCCGGAGTGTCCGCGTACTGGAATCGAAACCGCAATTCGAGCCTGCCACCCGCACGCTCATTGTGACCGATCAATTCCGGAACCAAATGGGGCCATCCGCACAACTGAGCATCGTCAACGAGATCCGCCGCTTCGAACTTTTCACCGATGGACGGTCGGCACAGGTCGCACTCAAGAAGCCGGACTTGATCATTGAGCGCTCCCGTCTTATTTCTGCTCTGGCCGAGGAGGCTCAGGAAGCGGGCGCGAGTTTTTCCTACGACACGAGGTTTCTCGGAATTGGCCCAAATGCGAGAGGCCTGAGGCTCGAAGTGGAATCCAGGGGTAAGCGCGAAGAGCTGCACGCCGACAGCGTCGTCGGAGCAGATGGGGCAGCGAGCCGCGTGGCACGCGCTTCGGGTTGGCCGCCGGTTGAGACTGTGCCACTGGTCCAGGCGATCGTGCATCTGCCGAAAGATTGCTCGGCCGATACCACGCGAGTGTGGTTCGTACCTGATGACACGCCATATTTTTACTGGTTGATTCCCGAATCGGCGGAGCGCGCCGCGGTCGGGGTGATTGGCGAGCACGGCCGCGACACGAAACGCGCCTTCGAACGGTTCTTGGGAAAGAAACGGCTGGAGCCGCTGGAGTGGCAGGGTGCGCGCATCCCGGTCTATCGAAAGTGGGTGCCCGTGCGCCGCCAGATCGGAAACGGCGAAGTCTACCTTGTGGGCGATGCCGCCGCGCAGGTGAAAGTATCCACCGTCGGAGGGATCGTGACTGGATTTCGCGGGGCGCTGGGCGTAGCGCAGGCGCTTCTGCAAAATGGCAAGTCCCGAGAGCTGGCCGCGCTGCACAGAGAACTCAGCACGCATTGGCTGATCCGCCGTGCGCTGCACAACTTTCAGCAGAAGGATTACTCGGAACTGGTGGACCTGCTCAGCGGCCCGGCCCGGCAATCGCTGGGCGAATTCAACCGGGATGAATCTGCGCGATTGCTTTGGAATGTAGCGCGCCGGCAGCCGAGGCTGCTTTTGCTCGGTTTGCGAGGTTTGCTGATGGGGAAGAGGTTGAAGGGGTAATTTGATTCGATTTGTACCGGCACGGGAGCCTGCAAACTTATCGTTCCTTTGCGGGTGATTCTTAGAGAAAAAAAAACGTTGATCCGCTGATTCGCACCGGTCCTGTCACATATTTTTCGGCAAGTTCGCTCAAGCGAGACTTTGTTCGTTTGAGCGAATCGTTCAGAATAGGTGATAGCGGTTCCGCGATGGATTGGGTCATTACCTTCCAGAGCAAATCTCAAGGAGAGAGCATCTTGCGTCTTTCAGTGATCGGTTGTGGATACGTGGGTCTGGTTACCGGGGCATGTCTCGCGGAGGCGGGGCACGAAGTGGTTTGTACGGACATCGACAGCGAACGCATCGCCAAGCTAAATGCGGGCGGTGTTCCTATCTACGAGGAGCATCTCGAAAGGATTCTGGCTTCGGCTCGCAAAGCCGGGCGGGTTTCGTATACGGCGAATGCTGGTGACGCCATTCGCGCTGCGGATGCCATCTTTATCTGCGTGGGCACGCCCCCAAAGGACTCCGGTGAAGCAGACCTGTCGGCGATTGACCATGTCGCGCGGCAAATTGCTGCGGAGGCGCGCAGTCCGAAACTCGTGATCGAGAAAAGTACTGTTCCCGCGCGCACCGGGATGGAGTTGAGCCGCGCGCTGGCAGCCTATTCCCGAAACAGCGAAGTGAAATTCCGTGTTGCTTCGAATCCCGAATTTCTGCGTGAGGGTACAGCCGTCTGCGATTTTTTCCATCCAGACCGCATCGTCGTTGGCGTAGAGGACTCGTCTTCTGCGGCCGAACTCCGCGAGATTTACCGTCCGATCCTCGAAAAAAGTTTCCACTGCCCGGTACACGAAGGAGCTTGCCCATCGGGGCAGAAGACGGAATTTCTCGTCACCACCATCAATAGCGCAGAGCTGATCAAGCACGCTTCGAATTCCTTCCTCGCATTGAAGATTAGCTATGCCAACGTAATCGCCGATCTCTGCGAAAAGATCGGCGCGAATGTGGAGGAAGTTACCCATGCCATGGGCCTGGATCCGCGCATTGGCGAGCAGTTCTTGAAGGCCGGGCTCGGATATGGAGGATTTTGCTTTCCGAAGGATGTGCAGGCTTTCATTTATCTGTCGGCGAGAGTGGGAGTGGATTTCGAAATTCTGAAAGCCACGGAACGCGTCAACAAGCAAAGGATTGACCGGTTTTTCGAGAAAATCCGTCAAGCTTTGTGGGTTGTAAAAGGCAAACGCGTGGCAGTACTCGGATTGGCGTTCAAGGCAAATACGGACGATATTCGTTTCGCTCCCGCCCTGGAAGTCGTGAAGCGCTTGCTCGAAGAAGGTGCCGTCGTACACGCCAGCGACCCGGAAGCGATGGCGCGCACCAAGACACTTTTTCCACAATTGCACTACCACGAGGATCCGTACGAGGCTCTGCGCGACGCGGATGCCACACTAATCTGTACCGAGTGGAACGCGTTTCGCAAGCTGGATTGGGATCGCGCAGGAAAAACGATGGCGCGCAAACTGGTTATCGACGGACGGAATCTCTATGGGCCGCAAGGCATGCGAGAAAAGGGCTTTGAATACTACTCGTTTGGCAGGGAGTAATCGGTCCATCTGTCACGTGGCGTGTAAAGTGTGGCATCCAAATGATTTGCAAGCATTGCCGCCACCACCCGTTTATTTCTTTGCGTACACCTGCTTGAAGAAGGGCAGAGTCAACTTCAGTCCTTCGTCTAGTCCGACCTTCGGCTCCCACTTCAAGATGCGTTTTGCTTTGGTGATGTCCGGGCAGCGGCGCTTGGGATCGTCCTGCGGCAGCGGCTCAAAGACCATGGGCGGCGCGTTATCGAAGTGTTTGCGAATGCGCTCGGCGAAGTCCAGAATCGTAACCTCTTGCGGATTACCGATGTTTGTGGGCAGGTGTTCGTTGGACATCATCAGCTTATAGATTCCTTCGATTAGATCGCCGACGTAGCAAAAGCTGCGGGTTTGCTTTCCGTCGCCATAGATTGTGATGGGCTTGCCGCTTAGCGCCTGGAAGACGAAATTGGGCAGCGCACGTCCGTCGTGAAGCCGCATCCGCGGCCCGTAAGTATTGAAGATTCGTACGATGTGCGTGTCGATGCCATGATAACGGCGATAAGCCATGGTCATGGCTTCGGAAAATCTCTTGGCCTCATCGTAGACACCACGCGGGCCGATGGGATTGACGTGTCCCCAGTATTCTTCCGGTTGTGGTGAGACCTCGGGATCCCCGTAGCATTCGCTGGTGGAGGCCAGGAGAAACTTTGCTTTTTTTGCCAACGCTAGCTCCAAGGCGTTTTGCGTGCCGACGGAACCAACCATCATGGTCGCGATGGGGTGCTTCATGTAGTCGGGCGGACTAGCCGGAGAAGCGAAGTGAAGAACGTAGCCCACTTTTCCCGGCACCTTGAGAGGCTTGCTGATGTCAGCGCGCTGGAAGCGAAACTTCCTGTTGCTCTTGAGGTGGCTCAAGTTTCCTTTGGCGCCGGTTATAAAATTGTCAAGCGCTAGTACCTCCCACCCTTCGGCAAGCAGTCTGTCGCAAAGGTGCGACCCCAGGAATCCTGCTCCGCCGGTGACCACGGCCCGCATACATCCTCCTCAAGAAATCCGAGCGACAGTGTAGCGTGAGCACCGCGGATTGACCACACTCGCGGCGCGGGATAGCATTCGCCAGTTCCGAAATGACAAACACACCGAACACTCCACACGTGTTGAGAACGCGCTCAAGCGCGATGCACGTATTTCTTTCCACCGCCGGCGCGTGCATGGTTGCCGCGCTCATCATTTTTCTCGGTGTGGGCCGCTGGCTCTTGGTCGAAGACCCACTCGAGAAAGCGCGAGCCATCGTGGTGCTGAGCGGAGCGATGCCTTTGCGCGCCGTCGAGGCGGCAAAGCTTTTTCGTGAAGGCTATGCTCCGGAGGTTTGGCTAACGCACTCCGCGGAGCCCGGGGAGACTTTGCGGGCCATGGATATTCCGTATGCCGGCGAGGATTTTTACAATACCCGGATTATGATCCATGAAGGCGTGCCCGCTGGGGCAATTCACGTCCTTGAGCGTCCGATCGAAAATACCGCGGATGAAATGAGTACGATTTCAGCCGTACTCGCCCGGGAAAAGAATCAGACCGTGATTATCGTGACGACCAAGGCGCATACACGCCGCGTACGCCTGCTTTGGCGAAGGCTGTCCGGCGGCCGCTGCCGGGCCATCGTGCGTGCGGCGACCCAGGATCCTTTTGATCCCGGCCACTGGTGGCGAAACACTACGGATGCGCTGGATGTGGTGCGCGAAGTTCTGGGCCTCTTGAATGTGTGGACAGGCTTGCCTCTGCGCCCGGCCCGCTGATGGCCCTCGCCGCTCGATGAATGTGCAGTGTGCGTTAATCTTAGAAAAATAAAAATCGCTTGCGGCGAGGAGGCAATTCCGTTTCGATTTCCGGGACATGCGGCAGCTCGCGTCCTTCGAAGGCCGCCAGCGGATTCTCGACAAACAGGGCGAGGGCCTTCTCCTGGCCGAACTGGTCAAGAACTACATCATAGGCGGAGTGCAGCTGCAGAGGCCTCGAACGCGTGTTGTGCGCGTCACTGGCCACAAAGTGGATGAGCCCCTCGCCAATCCATCTCCAGGCGTCGGATTGGCATGCAGGACCGAAGTTTCCGGTAAGCGCCCCCCCGGTAACCTGGGCGAAGCAGCCCTGCTGCACCCATTTTTTCAGACGCTCGGGGCGTTTCCGCAAAATATTATTGCGCTCAGGGTGCGTGATGATGGGCCGTATGCCGGCGAGTTGCAAGTCATGCAGGGCCCGGTCCATCGCCGGAGGGATGGAAATCTCGTTGAACTCTACGAGCAGGTAATCGAGTTGGTTGATGCAGTAGATGGACGAATTTCTACGCAACGCTTCCAGGTTCTCCGGATTCACATGGAAATCACAACCGGTGGCTAGTTTCAGCTTGTTTCCGATCTTGGCCTGCAATTCATCCCGCAGCTGCCGCACATGCCGAAAATCAAAGAAATATTCGCTGCTGCTATGGGGTGTTGCAACGACGCGCGTGATACCGTCGGCGATCGCGGATTCTGCCATCGCCAGCGACTCTTCCATGGTAGCGGGGCCATCATCCAAACCGGGCAAGATATGGCAATGCAGGTCAACCATTCGAATGAACCATTCCCTATCGCCACCACGCCGAGAGCGTCTGCCACACGCCAAGAACGAACAGCATCCCCGCAAAAACTTGCCGCATCCTCCGCGGCTGGATCTTCTTGGCCAGAAGGCCCCCGGCGATGCCTCCCAAAAACACACCTGGGATCAGCAGAAATCCCGTCTTCCACGAAACAAATCCTTCTTTCGCGTAAGCTATCAGAGCCAGCACTCCCGTGGGTGGAATTAGCGCAATCAAGCTCGTCCCCTGCGCACGATGCTGCGTGAAAGCGAAGAGCAGGCCGAGGAGTGGCACCAAAAGAGCTCCGCCTCCGATTCCAAACATTCCAGATGCAATGCCGCAAACGCACGCAACGGCGAAGATCCCGGCGTCGCGCTCGATCCCCTCAGCCACGATCCGGCTCCCTTCCTCTTTTGGAAGGAACATTTTCGTGATGTGACTTTCCCCAGAGCAGCATTGCGGCCAGCATGAGGAAACATCCAAATAGGCCTTCTAGAATTCTCGAGGGCATGGGGAGTGCAACTAAGCTTCCGGCATAGCCACCCAGGAGCATCCCAAGAGCGCACAGCATGCCCGCACGCCAATCGACTTGCCCCTGTTTCCAGTATTCGCGCAGGGCTCCAAGCCCAAGGGGCGGTAATAATATGAAAAGCGAAGTGCCTTGCGCCATGTGCTGGTCGAGATGCAGCAAGTAAACCATCGCCGGCACCAGCACAGCACCCCCACCAACGCCCAAGAGTCCCACGAGCACGCCAACGCCGAGTCCCAGCAGAAGAATGATGAATGTCATTCGAGATCGAGCTGCTTCGTGCTGCCCGGTCGGATCAACCGGACGCAGTGTCTCTATCTTCGCCTGTCTCGCAGAAAGCGGCAACCTCCCTTGAACAAGCTGTAACACATGAAAATACGTACATTTTTTAGTTGGCGTGGAACCTGCTATATTTGATTGCCTTTTCCCACATCGGCCCTGGGGCCTACCGTCCCCGACCGGGTCGGGGTAGCGGGCTGCTGCGTATCCCAGAAAGCGCAAACTTATGGGCCCTAGCTGAACCTGGGTCGCACAGGACGAGGAGTGCAACGGATCTTATGCCAATCGACCGGAAACCCGAATTTTTCAAAGGCGCGCAGCTCAAAGTCGCCATTATCGGCTGCGGTTACGTGGGTCTGCCCTTAGCTTTGCGTTTTGCCGAAGCTGGCCACAAAGTCACCGGATTTGACACCGATCCGAACAAAGTGACCATGCTCAATGCCGGCAAGTCCTATATCGAGCATATTCCCCAGAATAAAATCCAGCAGTTCGTCAACAGCCGGCATTTTAACGCCACGACCGATTTCGCCAAGCTTAAAGAGGTGGACGCCGTCCTCATCTGTGTTCCCACGCCGCTCGATGAGCGCCGCGAACCGGACCTGAGCTACGTTGAGCAAACGGCGATTTCGATTTATCCGCATCTTCAGAGAGGGCAGCTCGTCGTTCTCGAATCGACCACTTATCCAGGAACGACCGAGGAGCTAGTTCTCCCGATTCTCGAAAAGAGCGGTCTGCGCTGCCCCATCGCTACCGGTCCGGAAAACGAGAATATCGCTTGTGATTTTTACCTGGCGTTTTCGCCCGAACGTGAGGATCCCGGAAACAAGCAGTTTGGCCTGGCCCAGATTCCCAAGGTGGTCGGAGGCTTGAATTCTCCCAGCGGTCGCGCCGCGCTGGCACTCTACACACAGGTGGTGGCGCGCGTCGTGCCGGTTAGTTCCACTCGCGCGGCGGAAATGGCCAAACTGCTTGAGAACATTTTCCGTTGCGTGAACATTGCGCTCGTCAATGAGCTCAAGCAGCTCAGCTTGCGTATGAACATCGATATTTGGGAAGTGATCGACGCCGCCGCGACCAAGCCCTTTGGCTACATGCCTTTCTATCCAGGCCCGGGTCTTGGCGGCCACTGCATTCCAGTCGACCCGTACTATCTTTCCTGGAAGGCCCGCGAATATGACTTCTCGACTCGGTTTATCGAGCTAGCCGGAGAAGTCAACACGGCCATGCCCTATCATGTGGTCGATGCGATTGCCAATTCGCTGAACGACCACAAGAAAAGCATGAAAGGCTCCCGAGTTCTGGTGCTTGGCGTGGCCTACAAGAAAGATGTCGACGATCTGCGTGAATCGCCCACGCTGAAAATCATGCAGCTGTTGCAGCAGCGCGGGGCATTGCTCGCCTATAACGATCCTTACTTCCCGCAGCTGCATAAAATGCGGCACTACAATTACGAGAACATGAAGTCTGTGCCGCTGAATCCTCAGACGCTCGGAAGCTACGATGCCGTGGTCATCGCCACCGATCATTCAAGCTACGACTACGCGGCGATCGTGGATGCCGCCAAGCTCGTGATTGACACGCGCAATGCCACACGCCGCGTGATGCGCCATCGCGACAAAATTGTTCTCTGCTAGCCCGCAATGGCTTCTTCCGCCGAGGAAATTCGCCGCCAACTCGAGGAAAGCGCTCGTGTCCAGCAGAGTTTTTCCGATGAACTGATCCGTCGCATTGCGCAATTCTCTGAGAAATCCGCCTCGGCACTCCGGGCTGGCGGCAAGCTGGTCTTCTTTGGAAATGGCGGGAGCGCTGCGGATGCTCTCCATTTAGCGGCGGAATTGATCGTGCGCCTGCGGGCCGAACGTAAAGGCCTGGCGGCACTTGCCCTCACGACAAATCCCTCGGTGCTCACGGCGGCAGGCAACGACTACGGATTCGAACATATTTTTTCGCGGCAAATTGAATCGCTCGTCGCGCCGCAGGATGTTCTTGTCGCGCTTTCGACGAGCGGCAATAGCCCGAATATTATTCACGGAATCGAAGCTGGACGGGCGCGGGGCGCTTACCTTGTCGCGTTTACGGGTGAGACCGGCGGCGCGCTGGCCGGCAAAGTGAACCTCTTGCTGAACGTTCCCTCGCGCGATCCCCAGCGAATTCAGGAAGCCCACATCACCATCGGCCACATCGCCTGCGCTCTTATCGAGCAGCTCGCCGCGGGTTGAAGCCCGATTACTTCGCCTTTACCAACTCCACGCGCGCCGACGCAAACGGCAGCGTCGCTTCAAGCAACACGGGTGTACGTGCGGGGAGGTTGGCTAGGTAGAGCGTGAAGGCCGCATCTTTCATTTCCACGCCATTGTCCAGGACGCGTATCTCGATTTTTGAAGCCGAATACTTTCCCAAGGGAACCGTGACGCTTTCCGAAGCGCCCGCCATCTTCGCTCTCACTTCATACAGCTTGTGCCCGTCGTACACGGGGCCGCTAACTTCCGGCGTTTTCGCCCAGTCCACGCAGCGCAGGTACTGCATGATTCCCAGCGGATCGCGTGTTCCCGGTAACACGCGTGCCTCGGTCGCACCCTCGGGCGCCGGCTCTTTGCCGGTTGCCGTCATGCGCTGCACCGACTCGACCTTCTGCCCGCGCTCGCTCAAGTGCATCTCATACTGCAAGCTGACCAGCGTGCCCGCATCGCTGTAGGAATCGAACTGGTCGTCCAGTTCAAAAACCATGCGCAGCGGATTCTGGGTGTGCGCAAATGCCTGCAAGTGCCACGCGCTCTTGCCGGAAAAATTACCGCGCCCGGCGATCTGCACCTTCAGGTTCGCCACGCTACTGACCTTCGAGACGCTGGCGCTATACTCCAGGATTTCCCCGGCTTTCAAGGGCAAGCTCGTATCCACGGGTGGCGCGCTCTTCTTCGCGTCAGTCGGCTTTGAAGATTTTCCCGGGAGGACGTCGGCGACATTCGCCGCCGGCGGCGGCTGGCGAAAACCGGGAGGCTCTCGAGACACCACCTCCGGAAAACGCGGTTCCCCCTTGCTGTGAACCCAATAGAAAGCTCCCGCGGCGCAACCGAGTGCCGCGAGTGTAGCGATCCCGATAGTCGTCCGTTGCCCCATGCTGTTTCTGTCACGCACTCTTGAAACTGCCCGGCTCCGTTATCGCATCCGTCGTACAATATCTTTCCGTACGCGGGAACCATCCGGATTCGTCAGCCGGTCGCGGTAAACTACGAGCGTATCAAAATGCGGCGCGGGCGTCTTTTCCGCGCTCGCGTTCGTTCGTGCGGCGCCGCCCAGCCGCGTAGAGACTTGACCGTCCGCCGTTTGGCGGCCGCAGGCCAGGAGGAATCCCAGCATGCGCTACCTTGTTACCGGGGGCGCCGGTTTTATCGGGTCGAACACCGTGGACGAACTGGTCCACCGCGGCCACAGCGTCGTCGTTTTGGACGACCTGTCATCCGGCAAAGAAGACAATCTCGCCGAAATTCGCAACAAGATTACTTTCATCAAGGGCAGCATCACGGACATCGAAGTCGTGCGTAAAGCCATGCACGAAGCGGAGTATGTTTTGCATCTCGCCGCTCGCACCTCGGTGCCGCGCTCCGTTAAAGACCCCATCGAGACGAACAAGATCAACATTGATGGCACGTTGAACGTTTTGGTCGCGGCAAAGGAATTGAAAGTCAAGCGCGTGGTTTTTGCCGCTTCTTCGTCGGCCTACGGCGAAACTCCCACACTTCCCAAAGTCGAGACGATGCAGCCGCGGCCGATCTCGCCCTATGGCGTCACCAAGTATGTCGGCGAACTCTACGGGCAAACATTCGGCCGTTGCTACGGTCTCGAAAACGTCGCGCTCCGCTACTTCAATATCTTTGGGCCGCGCCAGGACCCCAGCTCACCCTATTCCGGTGTGCTCGCCAAATTTTGTACGGCATTTCTGGAGGAGACCCAGCCGCTTGTTTATGGTGATGGCGAACAGACGCGTGACTTCACCTATGTCGAGAACGCGGTGCAGGCCAATCTTCTTGCTTGTGAAGCTCCGAACGTCTCCGGGAAAGTATTTAATGTCGGCACCGGCGGACGCACCTCGCTCAACGCGGTCCTGCGCGCCCTCGGAAAGATCACTGGGAAGTTTCTCGAGGTGAAATACGACCCGCCGCGCGACGGCGATATCCGCGATTCCCAGGCGGACATTTCTCAAGCCAAACAATTCCTCGGCTACGATCCGCAAATCGCTTTCGAAGAAGGACTGTCCCGCACCTTCGACTGGTATCGCTCCACAGAGACGAGGACGCCGGCAAAATCTGAAAACTAGCTGGTGAAGAATCGCCCGTGATTCGTGGAGCCTCTTCACCAGCCACCATGCAAGAGCGAGTTCTTCACGGCTGTGTCGTTTTGCCGTAACTCAGCGGCTCTCCCGCCTTCGGCGCGTCGTAGTTGTTCCAAAACCACAGCGGCTCCAGTTTTTTCGGTTCCGGCCAAACCTCGTTAAGCGTGTCGCCTTCGAAGAGCTCGCCGTTTTTCATCACCCAATGAATGGTGTTTGTGTTGTGGATGTCGTCGAGCGGGTTTTTGTCGAAAATCACGAGGTCTGCCAGCTTTCCCGGCTCGATTGAGCCCAAATCCTGCGGCCGGCCCACAATTTTCGAGCCGTTCACCGTAGCGCACTTCAGGACTTCGAGCGGTGTCATGCCGCCGCTCGCCAGCATCCACATCTCCCAGTGATATCCCAGGCCCTGTAGTTGGCCGTGGCTGCCCACGCCGACGAGGCCGCCGAGGCGCTCCAGCTGGCCATTTGCGCCGCCAGCTTCGGAAACTCATATTCGTCCTTGCGAAACCAGCCCGGCCGCCGCTTGGTTCTTTGGTCGAGGACCCGGTGCGGGACGAAGTGATTCAGCTTCGCGTTATCGTGAACTTCGGTGTTCTCGTACCAATAATCTTCGCCAAACGGACCCCCATAATTCACGATGAGTGTGGGGGTCTCAGCAATTCCGGACTTGGCGAACATTTGCAGAACGTCGTTGTATAGCGGCGTGATCGGCAGCGTGTGTTCGTTTCCGTGGAAGCCGTCGATGACGTGCGTCAGATTGAGTTTCAGGTCGAGCCCGCCCTCTGTCGTCGGCATCATTTCCAATTCTTTCGAAGCCTGCACCATGTACTGTCTCTGCTTGCGGTTTCCCACGATGTAGCTCTTGATGTTGTGCGTGCCGTAGTATTTTTTGTACTTTATCAGCACCCCCTTCACTTCATCGGCGGACTGGAAGTTGTTGTTGGAGAAGACGCCCGGGCCCGTCGAAAACGCCCTTAGCCCGATGATGTCCCCGCTGTCGACAAGGTCCTGATACGCGAACATGTCATTCGTGCCGGTTTGCACATCCAAGCCGGCAGTAACCCCATAAGCCAGGTTCGAGAGGAACGACCAATTTTGCGTATCGAGGATGCCCCGGCGGATTTCTGACCAATGCGCGTGGGTGTCAATGAAACCCGGCGAAATGGTCTTGCCGCTCACGTCGAAAACTTTCGCACCTGCCGGAATGGGACCTTTCGCTCCGACGCGCTTGATGCGGTTGTTTTCGACGACGATATCAGCGTTCTTCAGAACTTCATCGCCTTTCATCGTCACTACGGTTGCACCGCGCAGTACGATCGTTCCCTTCGGCGTCTTCCGCGACACTTGCAGATCGATGGTGATTTCCTGGACGTCCTTCTCCTGCTCCTTCAATTTCTTTTCTTCTTTTTTCTCTTCCCTCTTTTCGTCTTTCTTGGCGTCGGCCGCTTGAGCGACCGTATCTTTCTTGTCCTCCTCCTTGGCATCGGAAGCTTTCTTGTCTCCGTCTTTCTTCTCGCCCTCTTTCTTTTCGTCCTTTGGAGGTTCGAAGGAAATGGCGCTGAGAGGCTCCCTAAAGAGGCTCGCCCCCACGGCCCAGGTGATCGTCTTGCCGTCATCGGCCCATTCAAAATAATCCGCACCGATGTCCGTCAGCCGCTTCACCGGCACGGCGGGAGTCGCCACGTTTACGGTCGGCGGTTCGCCGCCTACGACGGGCATGGCAATCACATAGAGCTGATTCATTACGTGGGCGAGAACCCACTGCCCGTCGGGGCTCGGCTGGATGTCATCCGCGGAGACCGGTTCCTCGGCGAAATAGATTCCCTGTCCTTTCACAACGAGGTGCGTGCGGCGGTCGGTCCCGTCGTAGCGGAGCGAGACCAGCCCTTGCGGGGTATACACATAAATCCGGTCTTTCTCATTCGTGAAATGCGGGCCGCCAGCACCGCGCGCGGGCAGTATCAGGTTGGTATCGCCGCCGTCGGCGGAAATCCAAATGAGATCGGCGTTCGCGGTTTGGCCGCCGTCGAACGGGCTGTTCTCGCGGTCGTAGGCATTGCCGCGCAGCAGAACGATCTTCGAGCCATCGGGCGACCATGCTGGATTGCTGTAGACCGCGAGGGACTTCGACAATTGCTCCGGCGCGCCGCCCGCCACGGGAATTTTCCAGAGCTGCCCTCCTTCACTGGACCACGTCACATAGGCGACGTTCTTCCCGTCCGGCGACCAGGCTGGCTGGAATTCATGGGCGTTGCCATTTGTCAGCCGCTGCGGCTTTCCCCCGGGCATGTCCATCACGTAAAGGTGGGTCATCGCGGAAAACGTCAACTTCTTTCCGTCTGGCGATTCCGCCGGATCCATAATCAATCTCACCTTTACCGGCCCTTGCTCCACGATTTGGGGAAAATCCAGCTTCGGCCCAATGTCCTGCGAGACCTGCGCCGTAAAGGGAATCACTTTTTCCATTCCCGAGGCCAGGTCCAGCCGCTTGATCTTGCCGTCCTGGTTGTAGACGATTTCTTTTCCGCCCGGCAAAAACGCGTAGCCCGGAAAGACATCACGTGTAAAGAGCGACTCCTGGTCATCGCGCGTGACAGGGTATTTCACCCAGCGGTCTTCGCCGGTTTCGAGGTTTCGCAAACGCAGCCCGGACTCCGTCTCATATCGCGTTACATAGAGAACTTGCTTGCCGTCGGGCGAAAGCACCGGGCGAAAGGCGCTTGTGATCTGATGAATGATTTCATCTTCATCGCCGGTCTTGCGGTCGCGCCGCGCGATATGCCAGGACGGAAATTGCTGGTTGTAGGCCAGCGAACCTAGCTTCGCCGCATAGTAGAGATACTTCCCGTCCGGAGACGCCACCACGCCCATGGCATTTGGGCGATCCTGCCGTTTGGTAGTGGGTGTCGGCTTGGACTTGGTGATTTGCACGCCCGAGCCACCATCCACGTGGTACATCCAGATTTCGTTCGAAGCGATTCCGAATGTCGCCTTCGAAACAAAAATGTATTTTCCGTCGGGCGCCCAGCTCGGCGAGGTGAAATCGTTGTTCGCGTCTTTCGAAACCTGTTTCAAGCCCGTGCCGTCAGGATGAATGATCCAGATGTTTTCGCTTCCTTCGCGGTCGGAAATGAAGGCGATCCATTGCCCGTCCGGGGAAAACTTTGGCTGGCTTTCAAAGGCCATCCCGCCGGTGACTAGCTTTGCTTGGCCGCCCTCGATTGACAGGGTATAGATGTCTCCTATCAATTCGAACGCAATCGTTTTTCCGTCCGGCGAAACATCCAGTGAGAGCCAGGTTCCCTCTTCGGTCGTGAATTCGATCTTTCGGTCGGACTTGAGCGGCAGGCCCTTTTTCTCTTCCTTCTTTTCTTCCTTCTTTTCGTCCTTTTTCTCCTCTTTCTCTCGCTCCATGCCATCCCGCCGCATCGCGTTCGCGCCCGGGGCGACTCCGCTTCCAAATAAACCCACCACCACCACTGCGAAGGCCATAAACCACGCAGGACCACAGAGACTGAACCGCTTCACGCTCATGCTTTCTCTCCTCCGTAGCATCTTTCGAGAATTTGAACCGGAAACTGAATCGGCCCGCAGTGGGCAGTCTGCTCACCGGATGACGCACCCTGGTCTGCCCCTTAGACGCACCTCTTGGTGAACGGTCTCCCTTTGCTCATGGGGACGGCGCGGACGATTCCTGCCTTGGAGTGCGGGAGCTCGGCTCCCGCGTTTGAGTCATACCTAGGGCGCGGCGCTAAAAGCGGCAGCCCGGCTGCCGCACTCTACAAAAACCAGCCGCTAAGGCTCCTCTTCTGCGTCTCCCATTCGCCCGCCTTGCCCGTGCGGGGCTGCTGGCACGATATGCGGAATCCCCGCGTCATTCATCTTCTTATTCAGCGCTGGCAAGTCTTCCTCGGCAATTTTCTTAACCTGCGCCGAAGCATCGCTGACCAGCGGGGTCAACTCCGCGACCTTTTCTTTCTGTTGACCACTGGGTGCCGCAGAAAAACCGTCGAGGTCTCCCAACAATTCCTGCACCTGATTCGGTAGCGGATCGGGCTTCCATTCAAGCGGAGGTCCCGCATTCCCCAATCCTTCCCGTTCGCGGACAAATTTCTCCGCCAGGGCATCCACTCTTTTCTGTAGCTCTCCCGCAGCCTTCACAATTTCGTCAGGAATCTTTGTCGCGCCAGCTTTCCCGGTGTCCTTCTTCCACTGTTCCTGCGCCGCCTTCAACGCTGTCTGAATCCCTTCGATCGTGGTGCGATCTTTGTCCGTTGTTTTAGTCATCGCGTAGAGCTGGTTGATGGCTTCGCGCCTCGCGGCCCGGTCCGCTGCGGAGATGGTGATGCGCGTGTCCTCCTCGACGGTGACCTTCTGCGTGGCCTCTTTGTCGCCCGCCTTGATCTTGATTGTGTACTCCCCAGGATCGACAAGCGGCCCCCGCGGCCCGAATCCGTAGCCTGCCTCAATCGCTTCCAATTGCTGCGGTGTCGGTTCCGCTGCCGGGGTCCAGCGCAGATCCCAGTTTGTGCGGTTCACGCCTGCCGCCCCCGGCCCGTCGATTTCGCGAATCACCTTCCCATCTTTATCAAGCACAGTGAATTTTACTTTGCCTTCTTTCTCCACAGCGGCGTCCGATTTCGTCTTGTCCTCCGCGGCTTCCCTTTTCTCTTTGTCGTCCTTGTCTTTCTTGGGCGCTTCCGGCGGAACGGCTTCCTTCAGGTAATAACTCAGGATTGCTCCGTACGGCGGATTTTTCGCCGTGAACATCTTTTGTCCCGCGCTCCACCGGCGGTTGCGAATATGCCAGGTCGTTGCATTGCGCGGCGCGAAAAATGTGATTGGAGACGCCGCTACATTCGAATCCATCTTTTCGATCGGTGTCAGGTCGTCAAATACCCAAATGGACCGTCCGTGCGTTGCCAGCACTAGATCGTTTTCTCGCCCTTGAATTTCGATGTCGTCCACTGGTACGGTCGGGAAATTATTTTTCAGCGCCGTCCAGCTCGCGCCCCTATCCCAGGTAACCCACAACCCAAACTCCGTGCCCGCAAACAGCAAGTTCGTATTCCGCGGATGCTCGCGCACCACGTGCACGCTTCCCGCCGAATCTGGAATTCCATTGCGGATCGCTTTCCAGCTCTCGCCGTAATCGCTCGTCGCGAAAATATAAATGTTGTTGTCGCCCGAGCGGTGCCCGTCAAAGGTCACCAGCGCCGCGCCCTCGCCGCTCCTGGA
The DNA here is from genome assembly GCA_035511855.1 of Candidatus Udaeobacter sp. Lineage (GTDB taxonomy): Bacteria > Acidobacteriota > Terriglobia > Acidiferrales > UBA7541 > Acidiferrum. The sequence continues at coordinate 17,942 of DATKEV010000167.1, read as the reverse complement.
CGCCACCACACGGCTCACGTACGTTCCCCGGGACACGCCCGGCACCTTCGGGGCCACGTTCTTCCACGTCTTTCCGCCGTCGCGCGTCATCTGCACGTTGCCGTCGTCGGTCCCCACCCACAGCACGCTGGCGGTCAACGGCGACTCGCTCAACGTCGTGATCGTCGGGTAATCCTGCACGCCGTCGTGCCGCGACAAGGTATTCTTGTCCGGCGTCTTCCCGAAAATCTGCAGCTTGCTCCGGTCCGCGCCCGAGGTCATGTCCCCGCCCATCCGGGTCCAGTTATCGCCGCGATCCGTCGACTTGAACAGAAAATTTCCGCCGTAATACACCGTGGTGTGTTCGTGAGCAGAAACCGCCACCGGCGAATTCCACTGAAACCGGTAGTGCGGCTCTCCCGCTTTCGCTTCCGGCCGTATCGCGCGCTGCTGTCCCGTGCGCAAATCGCGTCGGTCGAGATACCCGTCCTGCGATTCCGTGTAAACGATCCAGGGCTCGACGTTGTCAATCGCCGCATAAAAGCCGTCGCCGCCATGAATCACTTGCCAGTCCTCGTTTCCGATTCCGTCCCGGGTCAACGTTTGAATTGGCCCGCACCAGCTCCCGTTGTCCTGCAAGCCCCCGCAGATGTGATACGGCTTTTCGTTATCCAACGCCACTTCGTAAAACTGCCCGATGGCAAGCGTATTGATGAAGTCCCAGCTCTTCCCCGCGTCGTAGCTCCAGTGAATGCCGCCATCCGATCCCGTGATCATGCGATTCGAATCCGCCGGATCGATCCACATCGCGTGGAAGTCTCCGTGGATACTGCGCACCCTCTGCGTCGAAAACGTTTTTCCGCCGTCCTCGGAATAAAACATCTGCGCGCCCAGGGCCCAAATTCGCAGATCATTGTTCGGATCAATCCGCACCTGGCTGTAGTACGACGGCCGCGGATTCGTGTCGCTCATCTTTTTCCACGTCTCGCCTTTGTCCTCGCTGCGGTAGATTCCTCCCTTCTCATGCTGCACCAGCGCGTAAACGATGTTCGGATCTTTCCGGTAGATGTCCAGCCCGATGCGCCCGGTGTCCCCGCCATTCTCATAAGGCAGACCCTTCGTCAATCTCTTCCATTTCGCTCCGCCATCGGACGTCTTGTAAATGCCGCTGTCGGGCCCGCCGCCGTTGAACCCGTAAGGAGTGCGCCGCCGCTCGTACGCCGCCGCGTATAGCGTGTCCGGGCTTTCCGGATCCATCGCAATGTCGCTCACGCCGGTGTCCTCGTTAATCTTCAATACTTGCGCCCACGTTTTTCCGCCATCCGCCGTCTTGTAAACGCCGCGCTCGGCGTTCGATCCCCATAAATGTCCAAGCGCCGCCACATAAACCACATCCGGATTTTTCGGATGAATCACAATTCGCCCGATGTGCCTCGTCGCTTCCAGCCCCATCTTCGTCCAGGTCTTCCCGCCGTCCAGCGATTTGTAAGCTCCATCGCCCCACGATGAGCTCTGGCGGTTGTTGGGCTCGCCCGTGCCAACCCAAACCACCGACGGATCCGACGGCGCGATGGCAATGTCCCCGATCGTGGACACGCTCTCCTTATCGAATAACGGCTCCCACGTCGTGCCGTTATTCGTGGTCTTCCAAACGCCGCCTGACGCCGTGCCCACATACACGATGTTTGGATTGCTCTCCACCACCGCGAAATCGTCGATGCGCCCGCCCATCACTGCGGGACCAAGCTCGCGGAATTCGAGATTTTTGAATTTATCAGTGGAGCTCGGCTGGCTGGCTGGTACCGCCCTCGCGTTCGTGACGAAAGCACTAGTAAACAATATTCCAGCCACAATCGTGCGAAGGACATTCCACATCGGCTTCATACTTCATCCCCCTGTGAGCAAGGTCCGGCATGTTACTCCGGCGGGGCCACATCACGCATCATTTGTTTTCTGAAAGGCAACTGACCCTGTGGAGACAGACGCGCCGTCCGCGGCCGCCGTTTCATGCCTTCGAGACTCCGCCACATTGCTCCTTCAGGTATGCAACTCGCCGCAGGCCCTCGCCTTCAAATACCTCGAACCCCATGCTAGGCTATCAAATTGTTTTCATTGACCGCATGCTCCGCGTAAATCGTCACCCTCGCGCCAGGACTCATTCTGCGTTCCACCTGTTTCTTGTTCCAGCGATGGTCCTCGCCACGTTCACCGGCATTTCACTGGGCAGTGCTTCCGCCCAACAGATGCGCTTGCCCTCCAGTAAGGCCGGCGTCGCCGATCTGGAAGCGAAATCTCAGAGCCGCAAGGGCGACCTCACTTCCGCCGACGGCGATGTCGACATCCATTACGGCGACACCCGCCTCCGCGCCGACCACGTCGAGTACAACGGCATGACCTTCGAAGCCGTCGCTACTGGCCACGTGCAGCTCGATTACAACAATGAGCATCTGGAAGCCGACGAAGCACACTACAACGTCAGCACTGGTCACGGCCTGTTCCACAACGTCCACGGCACGGTCAGAATCGAACGCAGCCCCAATCCCACCGTTCTGATTTCCGAGAATCCCCTCTATTTCCAGGCCCTCGATGTCGAGCGTTTCGCCGGAGAAGTTTATCTCGTCAACCACGCTTGGATCACCATCTGCGATCCCGAGCATCCCACATGGCAGTTCTACGCTCCTCACGCGCGCATCCGTCTCGATAAGAGCGTTGCGATCGTCAATGCCAACTTCCGCCTTTTCCGCGTGCCGCTTGTCTGGCTCCCTTACGCCTCGGCCCCGGCGGGCCGCAAAGTACGCCAAACCGGAATCCTCATTCCCGACATCGGCCAGAGTTCGCGCAAGGGCTTTATCCTCGGCGATGCCTTTTACTTTGCTCCCAAAGACTGGATGGATGTCACTCTTGGCGGCCAGTTCATGAGCCGCCGGGGCGTCCTCGAGCGGGGCGAATTTCGAGCTAAGCCCTTTGAGAACACTTCCATCGGCTACACCTACTTCGGCGTCGACGATCGCGGCCTCTTGAATCCCGACGGCACCCGCACTCCGCAGGGTGGCCACCAGCAGCGCCTCGAAGTCCAGTCCCTGCTCCCTCATGGCTGGCGTTTCGTGACGGACTACAACCAACTCTCTTCGCTAACTTTCCGACTCGCTTTTGCCGATACGTTTGGCGAGGCCATTAACTCAGAAGTACGCAGCGCCGTCTTCCTCACCAATAATTTCAACGGCTTCAGCCTCAATTTCGCTGGGCTCAACGACAAGAGTTTCCTCACTCTCCCCGTTGCTGCGACTTCAACTACACCCGCTATTCCCGCAACCAGCGTCACGCTTCGCAATCTCCCCGAAGCCCGCCTCGGCTCCGTTGAGCAGTCGCCCTGGCGCAGCATCCCCGCGTACTTCAGCTTCGACGCATTTGCGGGCGTGGTGAACCGCAGCGATCAGAATATCCAGACTCCCGATTTCGTCGATCGGTACGAATTTGCCCCGCGCGTCACTGTTCCCCTGCATTTCGGGCCTTGGCTGGGCATCACCACTTCCGCGGCCTTTCGCACCACAAGCTACGGTGATTCCCTCGATGCCGCCGGCAACGTGAGCAGCGCTTCCATCCAGCGAAATACGGGTGAATTCACGATCGATCTCCGCCCGCCGGCGTTCGAACGTTTTTTCGACCGCACCATCCTGAAAAAAGATAAACGCCGCCAGCGCTATAAGCACACCATCGAGCCGGAAGCCACGTACCGCTACGTCACGGGTGTGCATCACTTCGCCGATTTCATCCGCTTCGATTCCGACGCTACGCTCACCGATACGAACGAAGTCCTCTACGGAATCACGCAAAGATTGTTTGTTAAGGAAGGGGAAGACCAGTCGCAGGAACTGATCTCCTGGAGCATTATTCAGAAACACTACTTCGATCCCACCTTCGGAGGCGCCATCGCTCCTTGCGATGCCGCTGTCACTCCGCCCGCGCCCAACGCCTGCGTCCGCAACGTGTTTCAAGCGCTGGACTCCATTACGCCGTTCGCTTTCGCCACCGGTCCCGTTCATTGGTCCCCCATCGTTAGCAATATCAAGATCACTCCGGGCGGCCACTTCGACACCGAGCAGATTTTGGAGTACGACGCCAATCGCAACAAGATCACCACCATCGGCTCACTTCTGAAGATCAAACCCTACAGGGAATACTTTCTGACCGTCGCTCACTTTCGGCTTCAGACGGATCCCATTCTGCAGCCCCTCTCCAACCAGATTCGCGCCCTCGCCGGTTACGGCAATGAGACTCGCAAAGGATTTAGCTTCATTGCCGGCGTGGGCTATGACTTCGCCAACACGACCTTGCAAAACCAGATCTTGCAAGCCAGCTACAACGGCGGGTGCTGCGGTCTGGCCCTCGAATACCGCCGCATCAACCTTGGCCAGGTGCGCACGGAAAATCAATTTCGCGTCGCCTTCATCATTGCGAATATCGGTACCTTCGGTAATCTTCGGCACCAGGAAAAGATTTTTTAGATTTGCTTCCCGGTTCGCTGGTTTCCCATTCCGCTTGCTTATCATTTTTCTTCGTGAATACTGCGTTCTCTCCGATGTCCGTGTTAAATTCCTTTCTCCTACAGCGCAGGTCTCGGAGGCCGCTTTGAACGACACGGATCTAGCTTTCGCGACCATCGAGGAAATCGGGGAACTTTTCCGCAAGCGTCAGCTCTCGCCCGTCGAGCTCACCAAGCTCATGCTCGCCCGCATCGAGCGCCTCAACCCCAAACTGAATGCCTTCATCACCATCACCGCCGAACTCGCCGTCGCTCAGGCCAAGAAAGCCGAGTCTGAACTCTTCGCTCCGCGCGCCCGCAAAGGCCATCGCGACCGCGGCCCGCTCCACGGAATTCCCATTTCGTTGAAGGACAACATCTATACGGCAGGCATTCGCACCACGGCCGGTTCCAGGATTCTAAAAGATTTCGTTCCGCAACACGACGCCAAAGTTGTAGTTCTCTTAAAAGAGGCGGGCGCCATTCTTCTCGGCAAAACCAACATGCACGAGTTCGCCTATGGCGTGACGTCCAACAATCCCCACTACGGCCCGGTCCGCAATCCCTGGGACCTCTCGCGCATTTCCGGCGGGTCCAGCGGCGGTTCCGCAGCCGCTGTCGCCGCAGGCCTTTGTTACGGCAGCATCGGCACGGACACAGGCGGTTCCATCCGCATCCCCGCCGCGCTATGCGGGGTCGTGGGCCTTAAGCCTACTTTCGGGCGCGTGTCAGTGAACGACGTCATCCCGCTTTCCCCTCGGCTCGATTGCATCGGGCCGTTGGTGCGCGCCGTCAACGATGCAGCCTTATTGCTTGACCCGATTTTCGTTCGCGGCAAGGGTGAAACTCCTCTGCCGACTGCGGTGCGCTCTTCGTCACGGCGTCGCAAATTTCGTCTGGGTTTGCCAAAGGAATTCTTTCTTAAGATTCTCGCGCCCGAAGTTGAGTTTGCCTTCGAGGCGGCGCTCCGCGTTCTCCGCCAATCGGGTGCGAGCTTGAAGCCGATTTCGATTCCTCTCTTGCACGAAACCGAGGACGCCGGCAACCAGATTGCCTGGGCCGAAGCTGCCCACTATCATCAGCAAGCAGGTTGTTTTCCTTCGCGCTCGGAAGAATACGGCGAAGATGTTCGCACGCGCCTCGAGCTGGGGGCAAAAGTCCCAGCCACCCGTTTTCTGAAGGCCCTGGAGCTACGGGCTTCATTCATTGAGCATTTCCACGCCGCCATGGCTAGCTCAAATTTGGATGCCTTGGCGGTTCCCACAACTCCCATCACCGCCCCGGTGATCGACGAGGAAACCACGTCGGTCGCCGGCTCCAATCATCCCACTCGCGCTCTATTGCTTCGCCTGAATCGCCCGGCCAATCTCGCCGGTCTCCCCGCTGTATCCGTCCCATGCGGTTTGACGGCCGAAGGCTTGCCGGTGGGCTTGCAGCTCATAGGTTCTGTCAGCGATGAGCACCTTCTGCTCCGCATTGCTCGCGCATTCGAGCGCGCCCAGGACTACCATCTCTGCCGTCCGCCGCTCTCAGCTTAGTACCTTGGCACGCGCCCGATGCGTCCCCCCAAAGAAGCCACCGCTATCGACAACTTTCATGGTTGCTTGCCAGGGCCCCCGTCGCGCGGTCCCGAAGGAAGGTCGCAATTTCAGACTTGATCGCGGTCACTACCCTGCTTGCTGCGGCTCCCCGCAACTGCCCCACGCATCCTCATAATCCAACTGCCGATCACATATCCTAAGGTCCCCGTCACCATCCCCCCCAACACATCCGCCACATAATGATTTCGCACGTACACCGTCGAGACGCACATGCACGCAACGAGCGGAAGGAATATCCAGAAAAGCCAGCGACGGCGTCGCCACGCGCCCCAAACCGCAGCCACGGCGCCCGCCACGTGCTGTGAAGGAAACGCCGCTCCATGCACTCGCCCGAACTTCTCGATGAGATTGATCAAGGCCGTGAAAGGCCCGCCCGCGAGTTCGCCATGCCACATTCCCGCCATCGAAAACCACGGGCTCTGCACGGGAAAAAGCATCGAAATGACGTAGCCCAACGCATACCCAACGGCAGAATAGACCATCACCGCCCAGTAACTCTCCCAATCCTCGCGGTAGTAGAGAACTCCGCCGAGCACCAGCAAATAGACAAAGTAGGTGAAGTACGCGAAGTGCATGAATTCGTTCAGCGCCGGATGCGCGAAGCGCTCGAGCCACAGGCAAGGGTTTACACCGGTCAGCCAATAATCAAACGCGATCAACTTCGCGTCCTGCCAGCCCGGCGTGACCAGGTGCACCAGCCTCGCCAACTCTTCAAAACAAAACAGGAAAAATAAGTGCGGATACCAGTGCCGCCAGAAATGCCAAAACCTTGAAGAAAACGTCTCGCCCCGCCGTTCCACTCGCTCCGCCGCTCTCGCCCCGGCTCGGCACAAAACCAAAAGCAGCACCGCGACAAACATCTGCACCCCCACCCACCGAACCGGATGCGCCAGGTTTTCTGCAAACAAAACAACCAACCTGCTCGACAAAGCCAAGTACGCCAGCGCGACCCATTCGAACGCTCCGCAAGCCGCCCAAGCTGCCGCTGCTTCGCGACTGATCCAACCCCGAACTCCCCGCCTCTGTACTTCGAAGTTTGCCGCACGCTCCGCAGTTCTTGCTTGACCCACCCCTGAACGCCAAGCAAGTGCCGCCTCGTCCCCTCGGTAGTTCTGTCTATTCACGTGATTCATTCTTGGTTCCCCGGTCTCACCAGTTCCATCCCGCGAACGCGCTGCGCAGTTTTTTCTTCTCTGCGACTTCTCTGCGCGCTCTGCGTTACATTCTCTTTTTCTTCCCAATTTAGAATTGGCCACCTATGTGTCCGCGCAATGCCGGCAAGTTCTTTTGACGGATTCACTGCCGCCGGCCGGCCGACCGTCTCCATCAACCACCGGTCATTCGAGCTGTCGCCGTACGCGTAACATTGCCCCCGGTCGAGTCGCAACTCCTCCGCGAGTTGCTTCGCCGCGCGCGCCTTCGTTTCTCCAATCATCGCCTCATCCAAAATTCTCCCTGTCCACCTTCCATCTTTTTCTTCCAGTCGCGTCGCACAAACCCGAACCCTCGTCGTTATCGCGCGCACGGCAAGCTCGGCCTCCAAACTTCGCGCCGCCTCCTTCGCCAATGGCTCCAGCGTCCCGCTCAGCAACACGATGGTGTGTCCTTCCTTCGCATGCCAGGCCACTCGCTCCACCGCGCCCGTAAAAAAGACAACAACCGGCAGTCGCGGGTTGCCTCGCAGAGAAGCAACCGTCTGTCCCTCGACCTGATCGTCACTCTTGTGAGCGGTAGAAATCCCATTGCCTCTCACCGCACGCCCGTCAAAATTCTGCACCCCACGCACATACATCTTGTTCGCACGCAGCATTTTTCCCTTCCCGCCCTCCATCAGGCGCAGCGCTTCCCTCAACCACAAGCAATAATTCCTCAGCCCAATTTCCCGCCGGCATCGCAACAAGCGAAAAAATCTCCGCTCCATTGAAGGCCGCGCCATCAGCGTCCCATCCAAATCGAAAAACGCTGCGACGCCCCGCTTGGGTTCCTTTACCTCATTTACTCCCTTGATCTCCTTCACAGCGCCTCCCGCACCACGCTCTTTGCTCCGCTCGCCTGCCCCACACTTCCCGCGATATACTTCCACCCTTCCACCAGCACCGGCAGCCCCCGCACCAAACAAAACGCCGCCGTCATCCACGTCAGCACATGCGCGCCAATTCGAATCATCCCGTGCGCCTCCGCCGCCAGTTCACCCACCATCGCCACTGGCCCGTGCGTCAGCGCCAATTCCAATCCCAAATAGCAAAAGCACAAACACTTCATCGCCGCGTACAAACCCCGGCTCCAGCGCGAAGCCACCAGCGCCCGTCCCCACCAAGTCCGCAGCATCGCGTCTCCTCCCCAGCCCGAATGCCCCGCCTTCATCGCCAGTCCGTGCAAAAAATCCGTCGCCGCGCCGCGCGCGAAAAATAGCACCGGCAGCCACAGCGACACCATTCCCACCACCGCGAAATAGGTGAAGTACACGTTCTCGATCATCCGGTCGCCGAGGATGTCCAGTTGCGCGCCCATGGGCGTGGCCATTTTTTTCTTCCGCGCAACGTGCCCATCTAGCGCATCCAGAGCAATCGCCGCCACCGTCAATCCTACGGCCGTCAGGTTCGCCCACGCGCCCCGCCCAAACAAACTCACCGCGGCGAATCCCACCGCCACTCGCAGCGCCGTCACTTTGTTTGGCGTCCAATTCATGCGCACCTGCCGGGCCCCTCCAGAGGCACCCAACTAAGCCATGGCAAACGCCCTTCCCATTGGCCTCCCTCCAACTCACTTGTAATCAAACGCTTGCAAGCGCGCCTCAGGCCCATTCCGATGTCTTGCGCCAGCCAAATCCTGCATCTGTCATCGTTTCCCCTCGGCGCGTCGTTTCTTCCCCCTGCTGCGTCTAACCTCTTGTCGCCGCTCGTATTCGCGGCCCGCGCCATCGGCAAGTGGTCCGAATCCACGGCTCCGACCGAGCGCAAAGAACTCTCCTGCGGGCGCGAGCGCGCTCTCGTTTTATGGGAGAATAGTTCTTGCTGTGCGCCGGACCTTTGGGGTCTGCCATAAGAAAATCTTGGCGGCGCAGGCCTATTTCGGCATACATTCCCTGCCCACCCGTTCCCAGGCTAGGATTGCCCGAACCGGGGAAGCACAGTTTCTGAGGATTAAGTTTTGACGACTGAAATATCCAGGATCGAATTCTGATGAACGACGTTCCACTGGCAGGAGCTTTTCTCGCTGGGCTGGTTTCGTTTCTCTCGCCCTGCGTCCTTCCTCTTGTTCCCGGTTACATCTCCATGCTTTCCGGCATCGGCATGGAGCAGCTTCGCAAAGGTGAACTTCCCCGCTCCGGTCTTTTTTCCTCCGCTCTGGCCTTCGTCATTGGCTTTTCCGTGGTCTTTATTTCGTTCGGCGCATCCGCCAGCGCCGTCGGTTCCTTCCTCCGCCAGAATCGCACGCTGCTCGCGCCAGTCGCCGGCGCCCTCATCTTTCTCTTTGGCCTTCATCTCGTCGGTGCGCTCATCAAATTGAGTCTCCGCGTCGGCATCATCCTCGGCGTGATCCTTGTCGCTCTCGGCGTCGTGGCCCTTGTCCGTCATGCTCCGCTCTTCGCCGGTCTCGGCGCTTCTCACTTCTTCTCGCTTTCGCTCATCGGCTTTTTCGGCCCCGCCATGGCCCGGTGGCTCAATCGCGACGTGCACATCCGCAGCAGCGTCTCGCAGCCCGGTATCTGGAGCGGCTTCTTTCTCGGTTTCGCCTTCGCCTTTGGCTGGACGCCCTGCATCGGCCCGATTCTTGCTACCGTCCTCGCGCTCGCCGCCACCAGCGACACCATCGCCCGCGGCGTTCTGCTTCTCGCCGTCTACTCCGCCGGCTTGGCCATTCCCTTCCTGCTCACCGCCCTGGGCATCAGCCAGTTCATGGCTTTCTACAAGAACTTTCGAAAGTATCTCCACGCCGTCGAGATTTTCAGCGGCGCTTTGCTTTTGTTCGTCGGTGGCCTGGTCTTCGTCAACAAACTCACCTGGCTCTCCGGCAAACTGACGTTTCTGAATCGTTTTTCACTTTAGAGAAATGCGCCTGACGCGCTCGGGACCAAAAAAGTAGGGAAGGATAAATGAAGAAAGTTCTCTTGATCATTACCACGGTGATCGTGCTTATTGCCGCCACCTATTACGCCGACAAAGCCACGCGCGTCAAAACTAAAGTTCCAGGCACAACCGTCGTCGGGTCCAACACAAGCTCTGCTTCCCTCGCCCCGGACGTCACCTTCAAGGATCTCGACGGCAAGGACGTTCCCCTCACCCAGTACCGCGGCAAAGTCGTCCTGGTCAATTTCTGGGCCACCTGGTGCGAACCCTGCCAGATCGAAATCCCCTGGCTGATCGAAATGCAGCAAAAGTACGGCGCGAAGGGCTTTACCATCCTCGGCGTGGATGTCGATGACGAAGGCAAAGGTGTCGTCGCTCATTTCGTGGAAAAGGAACGCTTCGACGTCAATGGTCAGAAACAGCCCTTCAACTATCCGATCTTGCTCGGCAATGACGCCGTCGCCGACAAATTCGGCGGTCTCCTCGGCTACCCGACCAGCTTCCTCATCTCCAAGGACGGCAAGCAAATCAAGAAAATCCAGGGCCTCATCAGCTACGACGAAATCACCAAACTCATCGAATCCCAGCTTTAATTTCTCTCAAGCTGTACACGCGCCTCCGTCGTTCCGAGCGAAGCGAGGAATCTCTCTTCCCTACTCCTAATTGGCGCGGGATTGCCCGCGCGCCCAGCAGATCTCCATTCGTGCTCCATCCACAACCTCTGCTAGAATCTACACCATGAAAAGACGCGCCTTGCTTCAATCGCTTCCCGTAGCAGCATTTTTTCCAGCGGCATCGTGGGCCGCCTTGCAACAAGAAAAGGGCGCTTCCGGACAAACCTCATCCGCAGTTTTCGAACTCCGCATCTATCACGCTTACGAGGGCAAACTGGACGACCTGCTCCGCCGTTTCCGCGAACACACCGTATCGCTCTTCGCCAGGCATGGAATTAAATCCGTCGCCTACTGGACGCCCACCGACGAGCCGCTCAAAGGCAACATGCTCGTCTACATCCTCGCCCATCCCAGCCGCGATGCCGCCACCGCCAATTGGAAGTCCTTCCGCGACGATCCCGAGTGGCAAAGTGTTCGCGACAAGTCCGAAGCCAACGGCAAGCTGGTCGAAAAAATCGATTCCACATTTCTCGTGCTGACTGACTTCTCCCCGCCTCTACGCTGAAAAGAACACCTGGATCACCGCAACACCGCGGTACACCGCTCGCCCGTTCGCAGTGAACAACCTCTACAAGCTGACTTTTTAACTTCGCCCGTTGTCCTGCTCTATACCCTCTTGCAGCAAATCCGACCAAAGGTCCGCCGGTCGCGCCCGGCGTAATAATCCCCGGCCAGGCAGCCGCCGTTCGAGACTCTCAACATAGCCGTGCCATAGTGCATGTGCATCGTTTTCATGGCGTCGGCGAGCGGCTGATTCTCATACTGGTAGATCAACGAAACGCCTTCCGGGTCGTCAACTTGAATTACTGCCGCGCAACTGCGTGACATGGACGTGGCCGTGGTTAGGAAAACGACAATTTGCGTCCAACTCTGGAAAATATTGATCATCAGATCGTGGTGTTTCGCATGCCCGTCAAAGGAGGTGATAAGGTAACCCCGCCAGCGCCCCGTAAGGTTCGGAATTCTAACCAGCCCCATTTTGTACACAAAATTGTTTCGCCAAAGATATTTGTCGAAAAGGGCGTAAAGCGCGCCGTAGAAAGCCATGCTGGAAGGAGCATCCGCCCACCAGGGGATCGAAAGGTGAATGACGGCGAGAGATTTGGACGACATCCACGCCAAAGTAACCGCTAGCAACGCGAGCAAGAGAGGAACGACCCTCCTTTCACTCGAGTCTGTGCTGTAGCCGTGCATGCTTCACCTGCCCGGCTCTCGAGAGCCGAACAGGCCCTTGGGCCTGCTGGAATGCGCCTTCCACCCGCATTGCTGCTGGGAAACTTCGGGTAAAGGAGATGGCCCTAGCGGTAGAGTGGCTTCCTGAAGAGTGGCCCGATGGTATTCCGAGTATGAAGCAACTGCTAGTGGTAGCGCCCCTTACAACCTCTATACTACTCCCCTTTACAACTGAAATTACAACCTTTATCGGCTGCGGCCACATGCCAGTCATGCATGCATTTCCATCCCGGGATGTCCCTGGAATCAGCTTGGACTGCGGCCGATGCCGGGCATGTCGCTGCCGCGACCAGATTTGAGATCGGCGCAGGCGTTGTCTATATCGGTGGCGTGAGTGGCGACGTAATTCTTGGCGATGGCTTCGAGGTTGGCGATATTTTCAGTCGTGACGTTGTCCATGTCGGCGGCTGCTTGCGAAAGACCTTTTAACTGCAAGCGATGGTACGTGCATCCGGGCATGTATTTCAGTTCATAGTCCACGGCTTCGGAGACGCTGTCCATCAGCACGGGAACGATGTGTTTCGCCCAGCCGAGCAGGCCCCAATCCTTGGCATCGGCATACTTAATCTGGTCCTGGCGGTCGCCGGTGCCGACGGAAACGACGACGACGTTTGCGGCGTTCCCATAGAGCATGCGGGCCTCGGCGTAGGCGGCCATGGAAGGGTTGTTGACGAATACGCCGCCGTCAACCAGAGCGTAGTCCTGCGTGCCACGGGCGAGGTGGAAGGGAGGGAAGTAGGTTGGGGCGGCAGAAGTGGCGCGGGCGATGTCGCGGACCCACCAGTTGAAGTCTTCACCGCGATAGATTTTGTGACTCTTGAAGAAAAATGGTAGCTGGCTCTGCAGGTCGTAGCTAGAGACGAGGAGCGGGGTGAAGGCAGATTTGAATTGCGTGTCGCCGAAAAATTGTTTTAGCACCGTTTCCAGGCCTGCTGGTGAATATTTGGGGAGGACGAGTTCTTTTGCGCCCGTGAAGATGCTCTTCTTGAAAATGGCGGCGCCGTTCTGGACGTAGAGATCGACGAGTTGCTGGGGCGAGTAGGGCTTGCCGTTGTTGCAGGCGGTGCCGATGCCGACGGTGATGATGCCCCCGGTGGAGGTGCCGGCGATGAGGTCGAAGCTCTGCCAGGGTTCCTTTCCGAGGCGCTGTTGGATGGTGTCGATGATGATGGCCGGAATGATGCCGCGTATGCCGCCGCCGTCAATGGAAAGGACTTTGATGCTGTTGGCTGGGTCCTTGGCCATACGAGATTTGCTCCTTCCGGGAGGGCGCCCTTAAGAATTCTGCCGCGGCGAGCGAAATTGTTTCAGCGGAGGGTGTGGGAAGAGCGTCGATCAACGGCGCGCACGACAGTCTCTTCCGCGCCGGTCCGCTGCACAAGGGTTAAAAGCTCGGCGAAGATTGGCCGCGCTACAAAGGCCGACGAGAGATCCCTCGACTCCGCTGTGCTCCACTCGTGATGACCACCCTTATCGGGTGGTCAGATTTTTTGGCCCTTCCACTTGCCGCGGCGGAACAGCAGGATGCCGGCGCCGGCAATGGCGCATTCGGCGATGACGATGGAAATGTAGACGCCATTAGCTTCCATACGCATGGAGATAGCCAGGAAGTAGGCGAGCGGAATCTCCAGGATCCAGAAACCGAAGAAATTGACGATGGTGGGCGTGACCGTGTCACCGGCGCCGTTGAATGCCTGGAGCATGACCATGCCGTAGGCATAGCCGATGTTGCCGTAGCTGAGGATGCGGAGGCACGCGGAAGCCAGCGGGACGACGGCGGGATCCTGAGTGAACAGTCGGACGGCAGGCGTGGCAAAGAACAGAAAGAAAATGCCAATCGCGCCGAGGAAGAGCATGTTGTAAAAGCCAGTGCGCCAGACGGAAATCTGGGCGCGCTCGGGCTGCTTGGCGCCGAGGTTCTGGCCGACAAGCGTGGCAGCGGCGTTGCTAAGGCCCCAACTGGGCATGATGATGAAAATGAGAATGCGAATGGCGATGGTATAGCCCGCGAGCGCGGCCGAGCCGAAGATGCTGACAATGCGCACGAGGCCGATCCAACTGGTGTGGGCGATGGCGAATTGCAAAATACCGGTGAGCGAAACGCGGAGCAGGCGTACCAGAACCTGAAGGTTGATGTGGATTTGCCGGCGGAGGATGCGGATGCGCTCGGTGCCGCGCAGGAGCCGATAAAACTGGTAGAGCACGCCGATGCTGCGCCCCGTGAAGGTGGCGGCGGCGGCGCCGGTGACGCCGAGCTTTGGAAACGGGCCCCAGCCGAAAATGAGGCAGGGGTCGAGGATGAGATTGATGATGTTGGAGACCCAGAGCAGGCGCATGGCGATGGCCGCGTCACCCGCGCCGCGGAAGATGGCGTTGTTGAGAAATAGAAGCATAATCGCCCCGCCGCCACCGAGAGCGATGCGGGCGTAGCCGGAACCGACGGCGATGACTTGTGGTGAAGCGCCCATCAAGCGAAGCAGATCGGGCGCATAGAAGAGAGACGGAATGCCAATGATGGCGGAGGTCACGAGGCCAATCGCGATGGCCTGCACTCCTGCGACCGCGGCGCCAGCGGGATCTTTTTCGCCAATGCGGCGCGCGACCATCGCCGTAGTGGAGAGACTCAGGCCGAGGCCGATGGCGAAAATTAAACTGAGCAGCGATTCGGTGAGGCCGACGGTGGCAACGGCATCAGCCCCGAGGCGTCCCACCCAGAAAACATCGACCACGGCGAAAAGTGATTCCAACACCATCTCGAGAACCATGGGGATGGCCAGGAGGATAATGGCGCGGTTCAGGCTTCCCGTGGTGAAGTCCTGGTGCGAGCCGCGGATGGCTTCGCGGATGGAGCTCCAAAATGTGGGCGCCGCAGGAGCCACAGCTAGCTGTTGCGTTTCCATAGAAACCTTTGTTCTCTCGGCAGTCGTGGCCGCACAAAAGACGGCGCGCAAGCGCGGTTCGAGAAATTAATAGGCAAAGACGAGAAAGAGTGGATCAGATTCCGCGGCAGCGGCGGATTAGTTAAAGAGCGGGATTTGCGCGACAAACATGTTCACGTCCTTAGCGCTGCCTTGGCGCATCAGCCGCGCGGAACTCCCAAATCGTGCGGACAGTTGTGCAACAAAGAAATTCTACCTTACGGGGATGGGGTCTGGCCAGAAAAATCCGAACTAGGCCGCGGCGATGCGCCGGATAAGATCTTCCTGTTCGGATTTGGATTCGGCGCCGATGGTGAAGGCGTCCAGGAGGTCGAGCGAGAGAGCGTAGTGAAGCGCTTGGTCCTGGCGGTCGCGCAGCTCGCCTTGACCGAGAATTTTCATGCCGATGATGCCCTTGCCGGCCGCGCGCATGTCGCGGATGACGCTCACAACAGTGGCGGGGTCGGAGTCCATGTAAGCACCGACGGGGTTGATGCGCACGAGATGAAGCTCAACCCACGGAGATTTTGTGGCAGCGCGAAGAGCTTCGATACTGTGGCAGGAGCAGCCGTGCGCCCGAATGATGCCCTTTTCCTTGGCTTCGGAGAGAACATCCATCACCCCTTTGTAACGCTCGGTCTAGTCGCCTTCGGTGAGGCAGTGCATGAGGCAGATGTCGATTTGCTCGGTGCCGAGTTCGCGGCGAAAGCGATCGAGATCGGCGCGGGCGGAGGCGGGATCGCGAGCCCAAGTTTTGGTGAGCACGGTGACTTTGTCGCGGGGAACGTGCTTGAGGGCCTCGGCTACGTGAGGATGGCTGCCGTAGGAATCGGCGGAGTCGAAGAAGCGCAGGCCGTGATCATAGCCGTTCAGGAGCAGGTCGGAAAGGCCCTTGATGCCGAGGGCGGTCTGGTGAGAGTGATGGCCGCTACCGACCGTGCCGGTGCCCATGGCGAGGCGGCTGGTTTGGATGCCGGTCTTGCCGAGGGTCACGGTGTCCGCTGCGGCGAATTTGCGCGGGAGTCGAGCGAAGGCGAAGACGCGCTGCGGGAGGGCTGCGGAAGGGAGCCAGGCTGCTCCCGCGGCGCAAGCAGTGTGATGGATGAACTCGCGGCGTTTCAAGGGAGCCTCCTCTGCAGCGGGGCTGAGAACTTCTATCTATCATGGACGCGCGAAACGGTCTTCCGGTATCAGGGAGCGGGGCGATTTAGCAAGGGGTGGGAGCTATGGCAAGCGTGCGTCTAAGCGGTGAGAAGGTGCTTCGGAACGCGGTGGGATTTTTCGGGGCGATCAGGATGCGCCCACCACTCGCGCCAGGCTTTTGCGTCTTTGCCGAGAGAGGCGCCGGTGATGACTTGCAGGGCTGAATAGACCAGGTCTAGCGTGGCGTCGTCGAGGGAATCGTCATCGAGCAGGTTGAGCAAGTGGGGAACGGCGCTCAAGCGCAGCTCGGTGGTGAGCATGCCCGACCGTGCGAGATTGCACGCGGCGCGTTCGCGAATCTCCGGCGCGGGGTCCTCCACGAGGATGGACAGCAGCGGATCGATTGATTCTTCGGTGCCCATCATGGCCAAACCCTCGACGGCCCAGAAGCGCGTCTGCTGGCTGGCGTCATGCGCGTAACGAACTAAGGTGCTCAATACCGTGTTCGGTTCGACGCCGCGGTTCCCCAGAGCGCCGAGCCGCCAAAGAGCCAAGAACCGGCCGCCGGAATTGTTGTGGATCTGATGCAGGAGGCGGGCCACGCTCTGCGTGGACTTGCTGAGATTGTTAGCTGCCAGGTCCACTTCGAGCGCTGCGGTTCTGACGCGCGCGTCATCCGCTTCCAGAGCCGCGAGCACGAGATGGAAGAGATGATTGGTGTCATCCAGGTGGCCCCGCCAGGACTCCAGATTTTTTTGAATCAAATCGACAGACGGATCGGGACTCTGGATGGCGAGCTCGAGCAGGCGCTCGGCCTGCTGCTGGGGCAGGAGCTGGCCGATAGCCTCGATGCCGTTTTCATTCTTCGTGGCTCTTGGTCCGGGGGCGGAGACCAGCGCGGGCGCGGGAGTCGCAGCATTTGCATGCACCGGGCCGGACTTCAGCCAGTTGGACCAAGCGCTTTCGAAGCCAGCAAATTGATAACCCGCGATGGTGGATAGAGCCGCGAGTGGCAGAAGCAAAATCAGGCAGTGCCGCAATCCAATCCGAAGATCTGGATTGCGCTTAGCGGCCTCGGGGTCCGAGGCCGAAGTAAGGGCCCCGGGAAGTTGTTCCGGCGATCGATCCATAGTCGGCGTTCCGCGCGCAGACCTCCGCGCGAACTACGGCAAAAGTAGAGAGTAGGGCGTGAAGCAACAATGGTACGGCGGGGTAGGCGGCCCGGATTTATCGGACAACTTCAACAGGTTCAACAAGTTTCGGGGAGTAACTGGTACGCGCCGCACGGCTCGTTCCCGTACCGCGGGACAGGCGGCGAAATTGGCCGAGAACGCTGCGGGGAAAAATTGCCTCGGGGCATCGCCTGCACGCCAAATCCTTCCTCAGCGCGCGAATACTCTCCCAGGAATTTCGCAAACTAGGCGGCTGAGGTAGGCGGATAGCGTTTGGAATCAGCAGATTCCCCCCGATTTCGTTCTTACGTCATTTTTGCAAATCTAAGGAGGCCTTGACACACAGCTTTTCTGACACTAGTATTAGTGTCATAATGGAAGTGGCGCCGCAAACCCGGAAAAGGGCATTCGTTCTAGAATGGGCACCCTATGCCTAGTCCGCCAAATCCCGACCTTCAATCACGCGGCCGGCTCGTGCGCAGTCTCGGACAGCTTCGCGAGATGCTACCGGGCTCCTTTGTGGAACGGAAACATGCTTGTGGCCGACCGAACTGTCGCTGCGCCGACGGCAAGCACCTGCATACCCAATACCAGATTTCCGTTCTCGTCGACGGTCAGCCCAAGGTATTT
>DATKEV010000166.1:0-18607 GCA_035511855.1 Candidatus Udaeobacter sp. | reverse complement strand
TTGCGGGTTGCATGCCGCGGGTGGCGCGAGCGGAAGACGGAATTATGAGCTGGAAGCTGGTCGAGGCGGTGATCCGGCCGAAAATTTATTACGACTCGCAGACCGCGCTGATTTGCCTGGAGAACACCAGCAATATGGCAGGGGGAACGGTATATCCGACCGACCGCGTGAATGAGATCTGCGACCGCGCGCATGACATGGGGCTGAAAGTGCATCTGGATGGAGCGCGGATTTTCAACGCGGCGACCGCGCTGGGAGACCACGTCGCGGTGATGGCAAAAAAAGTGGATTCGGTGATGTTTTGTTTGTCGAAAGGTTTGGGCGCGCCGGTGGGGTCGATGGTCCTGGGGGCGAAAGCGTTCATGGAAAAGGCGCGGATTTACCGGAAGATGTTTGGCGGAGGGATGCGGCAGGCGGGCGTGATCGCGGCGGCGGGGCTGATTGCACTGGAGAAATCGCCGGCGCGGCTGCATGAGGATCACGCGAACGCGAAGCGCCTGGCCGAGGCCATTGCCGAGATGCCCGGATTGAGGATCGATTTGAAGAGCGTGCAATCGAATATCGTAATTTTTGATTGTTCGAAGACGGGAAAGACGGCGGTGGAGATTTGCGACGCGCTGTATCCGCATGGAGTTTGGACACAGGATACGGCGCTGTATTCGGTGCGCGTGGTGACGCATTGCGACGTGGACCGTGCGGGGATTGCGCGGGCGATTGCGGTGCTGAAGGAAGTCATCGGAAAGACGCAAAAGGCGGGGGCATAAAGAGATGAGATTGAACATGGTTTGCTGTTTGGTGTTGGCATCTTTGCTTTTGGCGGGCGACGTGAAGAGGCAGGCTGCCGCAGCGGGGAAAACGACGGCGAAGAAAATGGCTCCCACCGCGGAGGAGGCGAAGAAGTTCCTGGAGGAAGCGGAGAACCGCTACTTTGACTTGACGAACAAGGCACAACGAGCCTCGTGGGTGCAGGAGAATTTCATCACGGACGATACGGAAGAGATCGCCGCGGACGCAAATCAAGAGCTGACAGCATTCAGCGCGGAAATGTCCAAGGAGGCACACGATTTTGATGCCGTGAAGCTGAGTCCTGAGGTGGCGCGCAAGATGCTGCTGCTGAAGCTGTCCTCGGAATTCGTGGCACCCCCCGATCCGAAGGAGCAGAAGGAACTGGCGCATATCCTGGCGACGCTGGACGGAGACTATGGAAAAGGAAAATGGTGTCCAGGCGGGGAGCAGGGGAAGTGTTTGGATCAGACGGCGGTTTCCAGGTTAATGGCCACGAGCCGGGATGCCGAGGAGTTGAAACGTGCCTGGGTCGGATGGCACGCGGTGGGCGCGCCGATGCGGGAACGGTACATGCGGATGGCGGAACTGGGAGACAAGGGAGCGCGGGAAATCGGATTCGACGATGCGGGGGCGCTGTGGCGCGCGAGTTATGACATGACGCCGGATGAGCTGGCGAAGGAAACGGACCGGCTGTGGGAGCAGTTGAAGCCGCTGTATCTGTCGCTGCACGCGTACGTACGCGGACAACTGCGAAAAAAATATGGCGCGGCGCTGGTTCCGGAGCATGGGCCGATTCAGGCGCATTTGCTGGGGAATATCTGGAGCCAGGAGTGGAACAACGTTTACGACCTGATGGATTCGCCGAAGCCACAGGAGAGTTACGACCTGACGAAGATTTTGCAGGAAAGGAAAACGGACGCCCGAGGGATGGTGCGTTACGGGGAGGCGTTTTTTAAGTCGCTGGGGTTTGCGCCGTTGCCGAAGACGTTTTGGGAGCGGTCGCTGTTTACGAAGCCGGCAGATCGCGACGTGGTTTGCCACGCGAGCGCGTGGGACGTGGATTCGAAGGACGATTTACGCGTCAAGATGTGCATTCAGATCACGGAAGAAGATTTTGGGGTAATCCATCACGAGCTGGGCCATAATTTTTACCAGCGAGCCTACAACGCGCAGCCGCCGCTGTTTCAGAACGGCGCGAACGGCGCGTTTCACGAAGCGGTGGGGGATACCATCGCGCTGTCGGTGACGCCGGAGTATTTGAAGAAGATTGGGTTGATCGACGTGGTGCCGCCGGCTTCGGGGGATATTGATTACCTGCTGAGGCAGGCGCTGGAGAAGGTGGCGTTCTTGCCCTTTGGGCTGGTGGTGGACAAGTGGCGATGGGAAGTGTTCGATGGGACGGTGAAGCCGGAAGAGTACAACCGGGGGTGGTGGGAGCTACGCAAGAAATATCAGGGAATCGTGCCGCCGGTGGAGCGAAGCGAGAAGGACTTTGATGCGGGGGCGAAGGCGCACGTTCCCGGAAACGTTTCCTATCAACGGTACTTTCTCGCACGCATTTTGCAGTTTCAGTTTCACAGAGGGCTTTGCAAGGAAGCAGGTTTCAGCGGGCCGCTGCACCGCTGCTCGATCTATGACAACAAAGCGGCGGGGGCGAGGCTGAACAAGATGCTGTCGATGGGACAGAGCAAACCATGGCCGGAGGCGCTGGCAGCGTTGACGGGGGAAAAGCACATGGATGCGTCCGCGCTGGCGGACTATTTTGCGCCGCTGAAGGTGTGGCTTGATGAACAGAACAAGGAGAAGGGATATCCGGTGGGTTGGTAGCGAGGTTCGTGTAAAATATTGGTATAAGCTGAACTTTGGATGGGTATAGGAAAAGAGAATACACTACCGGAGAGACTGTGGATTTTACATTCAGCGAGGAACAGCAACAGCTAAGGAAAAGCGTGCGGGAATTTGCCGAGGGAGAGATTCGGCCGCACGTGATGGAGTGGGACGAGGCGTCGCATTTCCCGAAGGAAATCATGCCGAAGCTCGCGGAGATGGGGCTGCTGGGGGTGATTTTTCCGGAGCAGTATGGCGGGGCGGGACTGGGGTATATCGAGTATGCGCTGGCCATTGAGGAGCTGGCGCGCGTGGATGGATCGGTTGGATTGATTGTTGCGGCGCACAATTCGCTGTGTTCGAACCACATTTTCAAGTTTGGCAGTGAGGCGCAGAAGAAGAAGTATCTTGTGCCGTTGGCGTCGGGAAAGGCGATTGGGGCATGGTCGCTGACAGAGCCGGAGGCGGGATCGGACGCGGGAGGGACGCGGACGACGGCGGCGCGCGACGGGAAGCATTGGGTGTTGAACGGCGCGAAGACGTTTACTACGAATGGGACCTACGCGGATATCTGCGTGGCGATGGCGGTGACGGACAAATCGAAAGAGTCACACGGGATCAGCGCATTTATTCTGGAAAAGGGAATGCAAGGGTTCCGGCCGGGGAAAAAAGAGAACAAGCTGGGGATGCGGGCGAGTGACACTTCGGAGGTGATTTTCAGCGATTGCCGCGTGCCGCAGGAGAATTTGCTGGGGCCGGAGGGAGAGGGATTCACTGGCAGTCTGAAAATTCTGGATGGCGGGCGGATTTCGATTGCGGCGCTGGCGCTGGGGATGGCGCAAGGCGCGCTGGAAGCGGCGACGAACTACGCAAAGCAGCGGAAGCAGTTTGGGCAGGCCATCAGCGAATTTCAGTCCGTGCAGTTCAAGCTGGCGGATATGGCGACGGAAGTGGAAGCGGCGCGGCTGCTGGTGTACCACGCGGCGTGGCTGGCGGACAAGAAAGATGTACGGTTCACGCGCGAATCGAGCATGGCCAAGTTGTTTGCAAGCGAAGTGGCGGTGCGCGTGGCGAACGAATGCGTGCAGATTCATGGGGGGTACGGATTCATTAAAGATTATCCGGCGGAGAAGTATTACCGCGACGTGAAGCTGTGCACCATAGGCGAGGGGACCAGCGAAATTCAGAAGTTGGTGATTGCCCGGCAGCTCCTGGGCAAGAAATAATAGGGGCATGCGGCCCGCGCTTCGAATTGGCTCCCATCGAGATAGCTCCACAGGAACAATATGAAGTTGCCCGTTGAAGAATGGGCGGAACAGGTACGCCGTGGGGATGTGCGCGCGGTGTCGCGCGCGATTACCGCGATAGAAAATCATCAGCAGGAAGCCGAGGAGTTGCTGCGGCTGTTGTTTCCGCTTACGGGGCAGGCCTACTTGACGGGCGTGACGGGCGCGCCGGGAACGGGCAAGAGCACGCTGGTGGATCGGCTGGCGGCTTATCACCGGAAGAAACAGGAACAAGTGGGAGTGATCGCGGTCGATCCCACGAGCCCGTATTCGGGCGGGGCGATTCTGGGCGACCGGATTCGCATGCAAGGGCACGCGGGCGATCGCGGGATGTTTATCCGCTCGATGGCGACGCGGGGATTTCTTGGGGGACTCGCGCGCGCGACGGCGGAGGTGGCTCTGCTGCTGGATGCGGCTGGGAAAAAGCAGGTGTTGATCGAGACCGTGGGCGTTGGGCAGGACGAAATCGACATTGTGCGGCTGGCCGATTGCGTGATCGTGATGATGGTGCCAGGGCTCGGAGACGACATTCAAAATATGAAGGCCGGACTGATGGAGATCGGCGATATTTTTGTGTTGAACAAGGCGGACCGGGAAGGAGCGGACCGGCTGGAACAGCAATTGCTGGCGATGCTTTCGCTGGTGATGCCGCGCGACGGATGGCATCCGCCGGTGCTTCGAACGGTGGCGACGGAGAACAAGGGCATCGAGGGGCTAGCGGAGACCGTTGAAAAGTTTCGAAAGCATTTTGAGCCGAGCGGCGAGCGGCAGCGGAAGCACGTGGAGCATTGGAAGAACCGGTTGATTGAGTTGCTGGAGTCGCGGTTGCTGGAGCGAACGCTGGGTGGGGCAGGCGGAGAAGCGCGACTCGCGCGATTGGCTACGGAAGTGGCGCAACGCAAGAAGGATCCCTTCACCGCAGTGAACGAAATATTGAAAAGCAGCGGGCTGACGGGCTGAAGAACAGGGATAGAAGTGCATTCGCGTCAGAACGATGGCAGGGTCCGTTTCGAATCTCTAGAGAACAAGACATAGTGCACGGAGAGAAAAAGATGGCGTCGAAGAAGGCCAGCAAATCGAAGAGTCCGAAGACAGAGGGGAAAGCGACGATTGGCATCATCGGCGGGAGCGGGCTTTATGAGATGGCGGGGCTGACCAGTACACGAGAACTACGCGTGAAGACGCCGTTTG
The DNA here is from genome assembly GCA_035511855.1 of Candidatus Udaeobacter sp. Lineage (GTDB taxonomy): Bacteria > Acidobacteriota > Terriglobia > Acidiferrales > UBA7541 > Acidiferrum. Next base: position 13,517 of record DATKEV010000166.1, on the reverse strand, counting down.
GCGAGCCATCGGACGTGATCGTACTGGGCACACTGGAAGGGAAACGCGTGGCGTTTCTCGCGCGACATGGCCGCGGCCATCGCATCCTGCCCAGCGAGATCAATTACCGGGCGAATATCTACGCCATGAAACTGCTGGGGGTGGAGCGCATTATTTCGGTTAGCGCCGTGGGTTCGTTGAAAGAGGATTTGCAGCCGGGAGAATTTCTTGTGGTGGACCAGTTCTTTGACAGGACGAAGAACCGGGCCTCTACTTTTTTCGGGAATGGACTGGTTGCGCATCTCGCGTTCGCGCATCCTACGTGCGGGCAATTGTCTGGTGTACTGGCGAATGCTTGCGTGCACGAAGCCATAAAGGTGCATCGGCGGGGGACGTACATTTGCATTGAGGGGCCGCAGTTTTCGACGCTGGTAGAGGCGCTGGTAAACCGGGAATTGAGATTCGAAGTGATTGGAATGACGAACCTGACGGAGGCGAAACTGGCGCGAGAAGCGGAGATTTGTTATGCGACCCTGGCTATGATCACGGATTACGATTGTTGGCACCCAGAGCACGAGTCGGTGACGGCGGCGCAAATCATCGCAACGCTGGTGCAGAATGCGGAGAACGCACAAAAGGTGCTGCGGGCGGCGGTAGGTTCGCTGGCGGCGGAGCGGACATGCAAGTGCGGTTCAGCACTGCAGCAAGCGTTGGTTACGGATTTGAAGCTCGTTCCGAAGGCTACCAAAAAGAGGCTCACGGCAATCATTGGGAAGTACGTTTCGTAGGAGCGATGTGTGTCCTTACTTGTGGTGGGTTCGGTAGCCTTCGATGCGCTGGAAAGTCCTTACGGAAAGGTGGAAAGGACACTCGGTGGGGCAGCGACGTACTTTGCCGTGGCCGCGAGTTTCTTCGCACCCGTAAGCCTGGTCGCCATCGTCGGAAATGATTTCACAAAGGAAGACGAGAGGATTTTTCTGGGGAGGCACATCGATACGAAAGGATTGGAGCGCGCAACGGGAAAAACATTCTTCTGGGCGGGGCGCTATTCACAGAATTTGAATGAACGGGTGACGCTAGCGACAGAGCTGAACGTCTTCGCGGAATTCAAGCCGCGGTTGCCGGAGAAATACCGCGATTCGAAGTACGTTTTCCTGGCAAACATTGCACCGGATTTGCAGCGCGATGTGCTACACCAGGTCAAGGTACCGCCGAGAATTGCTGCACTGGATACGATGAACTATTGGATCGAGCGAGCCAACGCGGAGCTACGAGAGACACTGAAGTACGTGGACATCTTGATGATCAATGACTCCGAGACGCGCGAGCTTTCGAGCGAGCACAACCTGCTACGGGCGGCAAAACACATTTTCAAGATGGGACCGACGTCACTGGTGGTAAAACGCGGAGAATATGGCGCCATGATGGTGGACAAGCGCGGCGTGTTCTGCGTGCCGGCTTTTCCGCTGGAGGAGCCGCACGATCCCACGGGTGCGGGCGATAGTTTTGCGGGAGGGTTCATGGGATACCTGGCCGGGGCCCACGATAAGAGCGACGCTTCGTTGCGGCGGGCGATGGTTTATGGTTCGGTGATGGGGAGTTTTGCGGTCGAGAAATTCGGCCTGGACCGCCTGCGACACTTGAGGCGCGGCGAGATACACGCCAGGGCACGGCACTTTGCGAAATTGACGCAATTCAAATTGTAAGAATATAGAATTTTGCAGTGGCGGACGATGAACCGCCGGAGCAATGCTTCCTCTCCACGAAATACTGCTGCGACTGACAGTAGCTGCCGTATTGGGCGCCGTGATCGGCATCGAGCGCGACCTGCGGCGGCGGCCGGCCGGCATACGCACGAGTCTTTTCGTGTGCTTGGCTACCGCGCTGTTTACGATTCTATCAGGGGAGATCGCGCATACCCTCGGAGATACGGGAAGCACGCGCATCGCATCGAACATCGTCCAGGGGATCGGCTTTCTCGGCGCGGGAGCTATTTTGCGAGGGGCGGGAAGCGTCGTGGGCATGACGACCGCCGCAGTGATTTTCGTTGAAGCAGCCATCGGGATGGCCGTGGGCGGAGGGTTCTACGCTGTAGCCGGGTATTCAGCGGCGCTGGTGCTTTTTGGTTTAGTGGTGATTGGATGGGCGGCGCAGCGGTTCAATTTGAAGCGGCGGTGCATGGTATTTCGCATCACGACAAGCCACGCGGAAAACGTCGCCACGGAAGTGCAGCGACTTTTAGCCAGCATGAAGATCGCCATGAGTCAATTTCGAGTTTCCATGGTGGGCGTGAATTCCATCGTGGAATTTGAGTCTGACGTCAGCCACAGCCAGCAGGAGACCATTCTGAGCCAGCTCAATCGACAGGGCGTGATCACCGAGGTGATCCCTCTCGAGGTCCATCACCAATGACGCTCACGAACGGGACGCCGCGAAAACCAAAGGCGCTGGCCGCAGGCTCACGCCTGGGAGTGTTTGCGCCCGCTTCTCCCGCGGATTCGGTGGGAATGATTGCGGGACTCGCGGAACTAAAGCGGCACGGATTCCAAGTGGTGAGCAATCAAGATTCGAAAGTAGAAGGATACTTCGCGGGCGCGCAACTGGAAAGGCTCAATGCTTTTCTTGGAGCGGTAAATTCGGAACACGTCGACGGACTTGTGGCTTTGCGGGGTGGCTACGGGTCAAACTACCTGCTGGATTTCGAATTGGAGAAGAGCCTGGCGAATCCAAAGATTACCGTGGGGTTCAGCGATCTGACGACACTGCAGATCTATCTTTGGCAGCGATGTAGTTGGGTGACTTTTTACGGCCCCATGGTGGCGGCTGGCCTGAATGCGGGAGCGGGCACGCGCAAGGGATATGACGAGAACTCCTTCCTTCAAGCGATAACGAATACAACTGGCGGCTGGAAACTCCGCCTGAAGGGTGATGCGGTGCTTGCCGGACTAGCATTGGGAAGAGTCGTCGGAGGATGCATGACGTTGGTGGAGGCAACCATCGGCACCCCGTGGGAATTGGACACGAGAGACTCGATCCTGATTCTGGAGGACCGCGCGATGAAACCGTATCAGGTCGATCGCGTTCTGATGCATTTGAAGCAGGCGGGGAAATTGGAAGGCGTGAAAGGGATTGTGTTGGGAGAATTTCCAGAGAGTGAGCCGGTCGTACCGGGAGCACCGAGTGTGCGCGAGGTCTGTGCGCGGCTCCTGCGGCCGCTGGGAGTGCCAATCGTGTTTGGGGCGGCGGTAGGGCACACGTCGAGGCCGATGCTAACGATTCCGCTGGGAGTGAATGCGCGGCTGTATGCCGAGGGGGAAGGAACGCTCGAATTCCTGGAAGCGGCGGTGACCGCTTGAGCGAAGCGAAGCATATACACGTGATCGGAATCGGCGGATCGGCAATGGCACCGCTGGCAGGGATGCTGCGGGAACAGGGCTTCCGAGTGACTGGGTCGGATTCCGGCGTCTATCCACCGGCTTCCACGCTGCTCGATAGTCTTGGCATTTCGTTCCACAATTCTTTTGACCCAAGACATGTGCAGCCCAAGCCAGACCTCGTGATTATCGGAAACGTAATCGCGCGAGGTAACCCGGAACTTGAAGAGGTGCTGGATCGCAAGATGCCGTACCGCTCCATGCCGGAGATTCTGGAGGAGATTTTTCTTCCGGGAAAGCACTCGATTGTCGTGAGCGGAACGCATGGCAAGACAACGACGACGGCGATGCTGGCATGGATTTTTCACGCGGCAGGGAAGCGGCCGAGTTTCCTGGTGGGAGGGGTGGCGGAGAATTTTGGCAAGAGCTACGGGCTGGGCGGCGGGGAGGAATTCATCCTAGAAGGGGATGAATACGAGACAGCATTTTGGGACCGCGGCCCAAAATTCTTTCATTATCATCCGGATGATCTGATTGTTACGTCGCTCGAGTACGATCATGCAGACATCTATCCCGACTTCGAAGCCTACCAATTGGCATTTCGCAGGCTGGTGAATCTGGTTCCGCGGCGGGGCCGAGTGGTGATTTGGGGGGACACGGAGGAGTCAGGGCCGGCACTGCGGAGTGCAGCCCAGAAGGCGTTCTGCCCCGTGGAAACGTATGGATTTAACGCACGGAACGACTGGGTGGCGAGCGATTTCTCGATTGCCGGCGATGGGATGCGATTTCGTGCGACGCACCGCGGAACCGATTTTGGAGACTTCGAGATGGCCGCAACCGGGAAGCACAATGTATTGAATGCCATGGCCGCGATGGCCGTCGCCGCGGGGCGGGGAATTGGCGCAGAGCAAATAGGCAAGGCACTGGGGACGTTTCGAAGCGTGAAGCGTCGGATGGACGTGCAGGGGGAGATTGGCGGAGTGCTGGTGGTGGACGATTTTGCGCATCATCCGACGGCGGTTCGCGCAACCATCGAAGCGGCACGCGACCGCTGGCCGGGAAAGCGGATCTGGGCGATTTTCGAACCGCGCTCGAATTCCATGCGGCGCAAAGTGTTTCAGGATGCGCTTCCAAAGGCACTGGCCTTGGGCGATCGCATCATACTCGGCGGCGTTTTTCGCGCGCAGCAGTTGGGCGATGAAAACCGGATGGATCCGGAAGCAGTGGCAGCGAGCGTTCGCGCGCTGGGCAGGGAGGCGCGTGTAATGCCGAATTCCGATGCCATCGTAGAACACCTGGTGGCGGAAGCAAAACCAGGCGACGTGCTTCTGATCATGTCCAACGGAAGTTTCGACGGACTGTGTGAGAAACTTCTCAAGAAGCTTCCCGCAACTCTGCAACTCACAGGCGAGGCGAAAGCACGGTGAAGAATGCTTGCTCTTGGACAAGACTTCTTACCTCAACAGCCCTGCTGGTCGTTCGGGTTAGCGTCTGGCCCCCTGTAAGTGCCTCGGACATTGGCTGGCCGATCCGATACGAAGTGTCACTTGCCCATCCGGAAGGGCATCTCTTTCACGTCCTAATGAAGGTTCCGGCGTCCGGGGAGACTCTTCTGCAAATGCCAGCATGGAATGCGCTGTATCAAATTCGGGACTTCAGCAGCCACATGCAGGAGATCGAAGCACATGACGCTAGGGGCTCTGTGCCCATTCAGAAAATTGATAAACAGACGTGGCGCGTTTCTGGAAACGGAGTTCTGCGAATTGACTACGGGATTTACTGGGACGAAGCGGGGCCCTTTGCGACTCAACTGAATGCCGAACATGCGTTTATCAATCCTGCGTTGATCCTCCTCTACGTAGTCGGCCACACCGCTGACAAAACATTGCTTTCTCTTGCCGATTTTCCAAACGACTGGCGGCTCGAAAGCGCGGCTTCTTATCATTGTGAACCCGTTTTCGGACACTCGTATTGTTCAGGAGAAAAATCGAGTTATGACGAGATCGTCGACGCTCCGATTGAAATAGGCCGATTTCAGGAATTCGACCTGCCCGGCGTCTCGCCGCGGATTACCGTTGTCGTTCATGGAGACGACTGGCGAAAAAAGCAAGTCGAAGAAGATTTGAAACGCATCTGCCAGTATGAATTGAAACTGATGGACGGCGCGCCATACGAGCGCTACACGTTTATTCTTCACATCGGCAAGGGATCGGGCGGCGGCGGAATGGAGCACGCAAACTCGACGGCCATTGGTGCGGCTTCGGATGAATACTTGCCGGGTCTGGCGGCGCACGAGTTTTTTCACCTGTGGAACGTGAAGCGGATCAAGCCAGTGACGCTCGATCCGGTGGACTATACAAAGGAACAGTACACGCGCGCGTTATGGTTTGCCGAAGGCGTGACGAACACTTACGGCTCGTACACGCTAGTGCGCAGTGGGATTTGGGGCAAAGAGCAGTTTTACGCCGACCTTGGCGAGCAGATCAGCGAACTGGAAAGCCGGCCAGCGAACCGCTGGCAGAGCGCCGAGCAGTCAAGCCTTGATGCGTGGCTGGAGAAATATCCAGTTTACAACCGGCCGGAATACAGCGTGTCTTACTACACGAAGGGGCAGGTCCTTGGGGACTTGCTGGACATTCTAATTCGTGACCGGACGGCGAATACGAAAAGTCTGGATGACGTCTTACGGGCGTTGAATACGGATTTTGCAAAACAAGGCAAAGCCTATCGCGACAGTCTCGACATCCGGTTGACGGCGGAAAAAGTCGCTGCCGGCTCGTTCGAGGAGTTCTTTGAGAGTTATGTGGCGAATGCCGAGCCACTTCCTTATCAACAGGTTTTGGCGCTTGCGGGATTGGAAGTGCGCACGACGGAACACCGGCAGCCTACCCTGGGCTTCTTTCCGGAGCGTGACGCAAACGGATTGCTAGTAGTCCGAAGTGTTGAAACCGGCAGTCCTGCGGCAGAGGTGGGGCTGCGCGCGGACGACGTCATCCTGAAATGGAACGGTCGGGATGTTCCGAAAAAATTGGACCGCTGGCTGCGCGAACAAAAAGCCAGCGATTTGCTGAAGCTCGAAGTTCGCCGAGATAACAAGGAAATGACGCTGGAATTTCGGCTCGGCGAGATCAAAGAGACGTTTTACGAAGTGAGCGAAATAGCGCACCCGAGCGAAAAGGCTCGGCACATTCGAGAGGGAATACTTCACGGCGTGACCAGCGGGGCGCCCGTAAACTGAGGTCGCGAAGAGTTCAGGAACTGCTTGACGCCCGGCGCTGGATCCGAGAGAGTTTTGCCTGTCCATGCTCCGCACTTTATTCATCGCCATTTTCCTCTCGCTGTATATCCTGTTCGTCGGACCACCGTTACTTGTCTACACGCTAGTCACCCGCAAGCCCGACGCAATTTATTGGGCGGGCACCAAGGGCGTCATGTTTTTTGTGAGGGCCGTGGGGGTCCGCGTTCGGGTGCGGGGCCTCGATCGGATTCCTCCCGGCGTTTGCCTGTTCGTGGCCAATCACACGAGCGCCACCGATGCCCCTGCGGTTGTCGGCGCGATCCCGCGACGGATTGCGATTCTGCTGAAGGAGTCACTCTTCAAATGGCCGATTGTGGGGCAGGCGTTCTGGTGCGCGCAATTTATTCCGGTGAACCGAAGAGTGCATGAGTCCGGGATCGCGAGTATCGAGAAAGCTGCCGAGGCCATGCGCTCGGGGCAATCATTCTTGATCTATCCAGAAGGCACCCGCAGCCCAGATGGCCGGTTGCAGCCATTCAAGAAAGGCGCAGTAGTGATGGCGATCAGGGGGGGCGTGCCCATCGTTCCGATTGTCTGCTCCGGTGCGCATAAGATCATGGAGAAACACTCGCTGGTCATTCGTCCGGGTGAGATTCAAGTCGAATTTCTGGAACCGATCGATACTTCCAAGTACTCGATGCAGGAGCGGGATCTCTTGAATGACCGCGTATATCATGCCATGGCGGCCGCGCTGCCCGAAGATCAGCGGCCGAGCGATCTTTCGAAGGGTTCTGCCACCGGAACTGCAAAGGAAGCGCGAGGGGCGAATGTTCGTTAGGAGAGCAACGATTTGCCGCTGCGTTCGCAGGAGATTCGTTGGACGGCCAACAGAATCGTCGAACGGATCAAACAGCATCTGGACGTGACGAAGACCTAGCCTTTCAGTCTTACGATTTCCGCTTCCAATTCGCGCACGCGCTTTTGCAGTTCGGGCAAGCGATGCAACGCTGCTGTGAACTTCATCCACAAGCGGGCTTCCACGGCCGGGGAGCCGGCGACCTTGGAGCGAGGTGCTAGGTCACCGGGCAATCCGCTCTGACCGTAGACGACAGTTCCATCGCCGACGGAAAGATGCCCCGAGCTCGCGGATTGACCGGCAAAAATGCAATTGTCGCCGACCTTCGTCGATCCGGCGAGACCGACTTGGCCACAAAGCAAAGTGTTCGCACCGATGCACGAGGCATGGCCGACGAGGACAAGGTCGTCGAGCTTGGTGCCGCGGCCAACGCGCGTTTCGCCGACCGTGGCGCGATCGACGCAGGAATTGGCTTGTACCTCGACGTCGTCTTCCAATACCGCGGGGCCGGACTGGCGCATCTTGTACCAGCTACCGTCCTTTTGGTGGGCAAAACCGAAGCCATCTCCACCGATGATGGCACCGTTTTGCAAGATCACGCGGTCGCCGATGCGGCAGAACTCGCGCACTACAGCGTGAGCGTGGGCAAAGAAATCGTTGCCAATAGTGGCACCACGATAGATGGTGACGAAACTGTGCAGCACGGCGTTGCGGCCGATCACGGCTTCCTCATCGATGCAGCAATAAGGACCGATATGAGCCCCTTCGCCAATCCGCGCACTCTTCGCGATGATGGCCGTTGAATGAATTCCTGGCGCGTAGCGGGGCGGCTCATAGAAAAGCTCCAAAGCATGGGCGAAGGCCAGGTAGGGATTTGCGGAGCGAAGAGCGGCCAGCGGAGGGGAAGAGGAGTCGCGTTCCAGGGCGACCCCGTCTTCCACCAAGACCGCGGAGGCGCGAGTCGCCTTGAGAAGAGGGAAGTACCGCCGGTTGGCGAGAAAGGTGATCTGGCCCGGCTCGGCGTGTTCTATTCCTGATACGCCGCGAATCTCAACTTCCGACGCGCCTTCGAGGCGGCATCCTAACTTTCGCGCAACTTCCGATAGTCTCATGGAGAGAGCTCCTCACTCTTGGGTATCACTGGTTGCGAGTCTCGCACAGGCGAAAGCGGCAAGTACAGGCAGGTCCGAGGGTCATTCGTTGAAAAGGAGGGGTTGAGAAGCGGCGGCAGCCGCGGCGGCAGGCTTGCGGCGAGCGATGCCAACGACCCCCAGGACCGTCAATTCCGACAGGACCGCTCGGGGCACGAAGATCCGATCGGTGGAGGAATTCAAGTCGGGCGGCGTAATTTGGACGCCGTTATCAAGAAGTGAAAGTAGATCGTTGGGCATCACTCCTTCCAAGGTCTCTCCATCAGTAAAGCGCAGCCTCACCCAGAGACCATCAAGCTTCGGCCGGCTAAGGAATGCTTTGCGTCCAGGTTCGAAATCGTCGGAGAACTCGCGCACAAAGAAAACAGATCGAACTTTGCCGAGAGGAATCTCCATATGCTCGCCGTCGGGGGTCAGCAAATCGATTAAATCCGCATGGCCTAGCCGGACGGGGTTGAGGTAGCCGCGCAAGGGCTTCTTGTCGGCAAGCACAATGATGACCTTCTTGTGCGTCGAGGCTGTGGTGCGAATTTTCAAAGGAGACGGATTCCTAGACCGAAACAGTCAAAATTTGCCAACCGACAAAATGTATGTTATGTTAAGCAGGCTTTTCCTGTCAACTCCTTGTTTTCATTAGGGTTAGGGCTGCGGAGCGCCTGCCGTTGACCGACAAAAAGCATATCCTAAAGTCGGCGTCGATCATCTCCCTGGTCACCATCGCTAGCCGCATCCTTGGCTATGTCCGTGACCAGCGCATCACCCTCCTCCTAGGAACCACCCTTTCTGCCGACGCCTACGTCCTGGCGTATCGCATCCCAAACCTGTTCCGCCGCTTGGTGGCAGAAGGCTCCATGACGGCTTCCTTTATACCCGTTTTTACCTCCTACATGCGGGAAAAGCGCAAGGAGGAGGTCTGGGACTTTGCCAACCGCCTGTTTTGGACGCTCGCACTGGTGGTGGCTGTCATCACGGTTCTCGGCATGGTCTTTTCACCGGCAGTAGTGCAATTGTTCTCCGGGGCCAATGTCGAGCGGACTCAAGCCGTTGACCTGAACCGCATCATTTTCCCCTATCTGTTCTTTATCGCGCTTGCCGCCTTGGCCATGGGCATCCTGAACTGCTTTCATATTTTCGGCTTGCCCGCGGCAACCCCGGTGCTTCTCAATGTGGCGACAATTGCCTTCTCCGTAGCAGCCGTGTGGCGCCATTTCAAGGATCCGGCTACTTCGCTGGCAGTCGGAGTTCTCGTGGGCGGTGTATTGCAATTCTTAATCCAGGTGCCGACCTTGGTGAAGAAAGGGATGAACTTTAAGTTCGGCATTTCCTTCGCGCACCCGGCCATTCGGGATGTAGCTCGTTTGATGATTCCGCGGCTTTTCGGAATCGGTATTGGACAGATTAATCTGTTGATCGACACGCGGTTTGCCACCGCCGCTCGCATGCCCGCGGGAAGCCTCGCTGCACTGTATGTTGCCGACCGCGTCATGGAACTCGTCCTGGGTGGCTACGCCATCGCTGTGGCGACGGCCATCTTGCCAATGATGTCGCACCAGGCGGCTGCCAAGGATTACGACTCACTAAAGAAAACACTTTCGTTTTCGGTTCGCATCGTGGCGTTCATTACCATTCCCGCGGCTTTGGGATTGATGATCCTGCGCGAGCCGATCATCCGCGTGCTTTTCCAGCACGGACAGTTCGTTGCGGAGTCTACGCGGCTGACGGCGCGAGCGCTGCTTTATTACGCGATTGGTCTACCAGCGCTGGCCACGGTCAAGCTGGTGGTTCCCGCCTTCTATTCCACGCGAGATACGAAGACGCCCGTCATCGTCGCCTCCATTTCACTCGTTCTTAACATCGTGCTGAACATTGTGTTCCTGCAATTCTTTTTCAAGCGCGTTCAGAATGGCGGACCAGCCCTGGCCACCGCCCTCGCGACTTTCTTTGATTTCTTCGCACTCTTCATCATTTTCCGGTTGCGCTACGGCGCCATGGGCACCCTGCAGGTCCTGCGCTCTTTTGGCAAGATTTCGATATGTGCGGGCATCATGGGAGTGGCTTGCTGGTTCGGGAATTACTACACGCAATTCACATTGCACTCCCGCTTTCTTATGCAATTCATTGTATTTTCCGGCCTCATTGTGGGCGCGGCGGCGCTCTATCTGCTGCTTGCCTGGCTTTTCCGCTGCCATGAAATCGAGGAGATTTACGGAATCGCCATGCGCCGGCGAACCGGGGCCGGAGAAGGTTACGCGGAGCCATGATGGAACTGTCCGCCACCATCTCGTCATTCATGACCCACGTGAAGGTGGAGAAGGGCCTGTCTTCGAACACCGTGGAAGCGTACCAGCGGGATCTGCTGAAATTCGCGGATTTTGCAAAAAAGCGAAAGCTCAGCCTCGAAGCGATTCGCCGGGACGATCTCGTGGATTTCCTTACCGGGCTTTACCGGCAGAAGCTGGAGAGCAAGACGGTGGCCCGCCATCTGGTTACGCTGCGAAATTTCTTTCGTTTCGCGCAGATGCAAGAGGTGATTCCCGAAGATCCTTCCCTTCATCTGGAATCGCCAAAGATTCGCCGCTCTTTGCCGGGCTATTTGAGGCTGGAAGAAGTGGAGCGTCTATTGCTTCAGCCGGACGCGAGAACGCCTCTTGGCCAACGGGATAAGGCCATGTTGGAGGTTTTGTACTCCACCGGATTGCGCGTGTCGGAACTTATCGGGTTGCGCGTCAGTGATCTCGATACAAGCGTTGGGTGCGTACGATGCATCGGCAAGGGCGATAAGGAACGCATCGTACCCGTGGGCAAAAAGGCGCTGAGCATGGTGGAAAAATACCTTCGTGACGCGCGCCCAAAGCTACTTGGCAAGGTGACGGGAACTGCCGCGCTCTTCCTGAATCGCCGGGGCCGGCAACTCACTCGCGTGGGTGTGTGGAAGATTCTCTCGCAGTACGGGAGGCGGGCCGGCTTGCGTGTGGCACTTACGCCGCACATGCTCAGGCACAGTTTTGCAACGCATTTGCTCGAACGGGGGGCGGACCTGAGATCGGTCCAGCTGATGTTGGGCCACTCCGATATTTCGACCACGCAGATTTACACCCATGTCGTCGAGGAGCGGTTGAAGCAGATTTACAAGGCGCATCACCCGCGCGCATAGCGCGGCAGGCTAGGGAACTGATTGCGGGTGCCTCCACGGCAGTCAGCGCGGACACCCTGAAGCAGAAGGAGCGCAATGCCAGACTATATGTTTTTGCTCGAAAGCCGGCTCTCGCCGGAGCAGCGCGCAGTGATGTTGCGCGTACAGGAACTCTCCGCCGCGCTGGGATTCAACGTCTATCTGACAGGAGGAACCGTCCGCGACCTCGTCACCGGCGCTTCGCTGCGCGATCTCGATTTCACCGTCGAGGGGAATCCCTCGAAGATCGCTCACGAGCTCGAAAAGGGCGGGGCCAAAATCCTCCACGAGGATGAGAAGTACCGGCATGTTGAAGTGCTTTTTGCCGGCGACTGCGAAGGCAGCATTTCCGCCGCCCGTGACGACCATTATGTCCGCCCCGGAACGCGCCCTGAGATTCGCTGGTCCACCATCATGGAAGACTTGCGGCGCCGCGATTTCTCACTCAACGCCATCGCCATTTCGCTGAACCCCGCCTCGCGCGGGCTGCTGCTCGATCCCACCAACGGGCTTTCCGATATTGAGCGCGCCGAAGTTCGCGCCCTCACGATTCATAGCTTCACAAACCAGCCGGCCCGTTTGTTGCGCGTGCTGCGTTACGCTGCGCGCATGGGCTTCAAGATTGAGCAGCGCACCCAGGAATGGTTTGACCTGGCCATCGAGCGCAATCTGCAGGACACCATCACTCCGGAAGATGCCGGCGAAGAACTGCGCGCCGTCGCACGCGAGGAACGTCCTGCTGTCGTGCTGAAGGCCTGGGAGGAACACGGCCTGCTTGAGGCCGTCAATCCCGTGCTGGCAAAGAAGCATCCGTCTTATGACGCCATTGGCCGCCTGATGAAAGTGCGCGAGGATCTTTTCACTGCCGGCTTTCGTCCGCGTCTCGCCGCCCCGATGCTCCTCGCCATTCTCGGGAAACTAAAAGACCGCGAATTGGCGAATGTCCTTTCGAAAGCCGGATTCCGCTCGGCCGAAGTGGAGGCGGCGCTGAGTTTTGAAGAGGAAGCGCTGGAGGCGCAGAAAGAGCTCCTTGGCCGAAAAATGAATGCTCCCGTGGATGCTTTCAGGTTGCTTGAGAAAATGCCGCTCGATCAGGTCGCTTACCTGATGGCGGAATCCAATAAGTCGGCCGCTCTTTCCAAGATTCGCGCTTTTCTGAACAAGTGGCGCCCGATTCGAATCGCTCTTCCGGTTGTGACCACCGAGCTCGAAGCGCTTGGCATGGCGCGCGGGCCGAAGTTCGATGCCATCGTCGAGCAGGTCTTTGCCATGCAGCTTACCGGCCGCGGCAAGACCAAGGAAGAACGCGAAAAAATCCTGCGCAAACTTTCCGGCATCAAAGAACAGCCGAAGAAAAAAGAAAAGGAAAAGAAGCCTGCAAAGGGCACCGACAAAGCCCATGCTGCCGCGGCTATGGGAGACGCGGCTCATAAGAAGCACGCCGCAGCAAAAGCCGAGGCGAAACAAGCGGCCGAAGGCAAGCCTGTCCACGCAAAACCCCACGCAAAGCACGTGACGCGTGCGTCTCATGGCAAAAGCGCTCACTCCGGCAAGAAGAAGAGTCACGGACGCAGGTAGGGCGCGGGCTAGAACGGGCGTGCGCTAGCTGTGGGAAACCTCAGAATGCGTAATGCAAATCCGCTAATAGAGTTCTAAAATGGGGTTCCATGGGCCAACCGCAGTTCGTGCACCTGCACCTTCATACGGATTACAGTCTGCTCGACGGGGCTTGCGAAACCACCGAGCT
>DATKEV010000165.1:0-39988 GCA_035511855.1 Candidatus Udaeobacter sp. | reverse complement strand
TCGAGCTGGAGTGCGTCTTCTTTTCCGTGACACCGTAGCCGGGCAAAAGGTCAATGATCGCTTTGGCCTTCACCTCGAGTTCGCGGGCCAATTCATTGATTCGGACTTGGTTTACGTCGCTCAGGACTTTGCCTCTTCTGCCTTATCCGTGTCGGCCTTCGCCTCTGCCGGCTCAGCCTCGGCCACAACCTCTTCCGTTGGCTTCTCTTCCGTCGGCTTCTCTTCTATCGTTTCCGTTGTTTCGGCAGCAGTCTCCGCTTCCCCAGCCGGTGTCTCACCGCTTTCGGCCGGCGTTTCTGTGGCTTCCGCAGGCTCGGTGGCCGCGGCAGCTGCTTCGCCGCCTTCATAAAAGCGGTTCACCGCCTGATAAATTTTGTCCACCATCTTTTCGCCGATGCCCGGAATTTCCATCAGCTGCTCAGGGGTCATCCCGGCGAGTTTTTCGACCGAACTAATGCCCGCCGCTTCAATCTTTTCGATGGTCTTTGCACCCACACCCGCCAGCGAAGTCAGGGGCGTTACCGGCGCGGTGAGCGCGGTCATCTGCTCTTCGATTTCCTGGCGCTTCTCTTCCTCGCTCTTGATGTCAATGTCCCAACCGATCAGTTTGCTGGCCAGCCGGACGTTCTGTCCCTTTTTTCCGATGGCCAGAGAGAGCTGGGAATCTTCGACGATCACTTCCAGCTTCTTGTTCTCCGGATCGGTGATCTGCACGCGGGTCACTTTCGCCGGGCTCAATGCCTTTTGCGCGAACGCGACGGTCTCTTCATTGTAAGGAATGATGTCAATTTTCTCGCCGCGTAATTCGCGTATGATCGACTGTACCCGCATGCCTTTCATTCCCACGCACGCGCCCACAGGGTCCACGTCTTTGTCACGGCTCGCTACCGCCACCTTCGTGCGCTCGCCGGCCTCGCGCGCCGCAAACCGGATCTGCACGGTTCCGTCGTAGATTTCCGGCACTTCCATTTCGAACAAGCGCTGCACCAGGCTCGCGTCCGCTCGCGAAACAATCACCTGGGGGCCCTTTGCCGCACGGTCCACCATCTTGATGACCACACGGAGCCGCTCGCCAATGTTGTAAGTCTCCAGCTTTGATTGTTCACGCTTGGGCAGCCGCGCTTCCGTCCGCCCCATATCGACGATCAGGTCCGGGCCTTCGGCGCGCTTCACGATCACCGTGACCAGCTCGCCCACGCGGTTGTGATATTCATTGAAAATCGTGTCGCGCTCGGCCTCGCGCACTTTTTGCAATATCACTTGCTTGGCTGTCTGCGCCGCGATGCGTCCCAGCACATCCGTTGGCTTCGCCGACTGAATTTCCGTACCTACCTCGGCCGCCGGATTTTTCTTTTTTGCTTCCGTCAGGCTCACTTCTTTCTTCGGGTCCGTCACTTCCTCGACGACGGTGTACACCGAGTACACGTCAACTTGCCCGGTTTCCTGGTTGAATTTCGCGCGCAGATCCTCTTCCGTCTTGTAAAACTTCCGCGCCGCCACGACCATCGCGTCTTCGATTGCCGACACCACCACTTCCGGCTCAATGTGCTTCTCGCGGCTGAGCATTTCGATCTGTTGGTAGAGCAAATTCGCCATATCGCGTTCCTGGAAATTTCTTCTATGGGAATCCGACGCTAAAATTCCACGACCAGATTCGCCTTGCGAATCGCCTCGAGCGGCAGCTCGACCGTCCGCGCTTCTTTACCTTTCAACTCCACGCGGACTTTCCCGTCCGCAAATCCCGCCAGGCGTCCCTCAAAAAACTTCGCATCGCCTATCGGCTCAGCCGTCGAAATCTTGGCCAGCCGCCCCTTGAATCGCTCGAAGTCCGCGGCCTTCTTTAGCGCCCGGTCCATCCCCGGTGAGCTGATTTCGAGGATGTACCCCGGTCCCGGAATCAGGTCCTCAACGTCGAGGATCACGCTCAGTTGCTGGCTGACCCGTTCACAATCCGAGTGACTGATTTTCGGAAACGGGTCGTGAACGACCCCGGTTGCGCCGATGGTCCCCGCCGCGTCGCTTATCGTTGCAGCCGGCTTGGGCACCCGGTCGATGTACACCCGGAGGAACCGCTGTTTGCCGATCTTCCATTCGACATCAACGATTTCCAGGCCCTCCGAACGCGCCACCCGCTCGGCGGCTTCGCGGATTTTCTCCAAATCCAAGCAGAGACTCCCCCACCGCAGCCGGTGCGCACCACACTCCGTCCGGCGCCAACAAAAAAGTGGGCTCGCGGCCCACTCATCCGTTCGACCCGCTTCAGAGCGAAACAGCAGTATATTCCGCCCGCAAGGCAAAAGCAAGATATGGAAGCGCTTCTGCAAAAGAGCCGTCCCTCGGCTTCCCGATGGACCTCACAAACCTACACGCTTTGCTCAACGACCAAAAGGCAGGCTCTCTGGAGCGAATTGACTTCGCATCGACTCGCATTCAAGGCTACTTCGCTCGTAACCAGCATCTTACGGACGGATGGGGGAAGATACGGGCAAGGCGCTGGTACTTCTTGGGGTGAAGGTTTGCTGTGATCAGAAAGATTACGCAGACCTGTCAGTCGGAGGCCTTTCCGAGAATACTCTGAAGATGGCTTGAGAATAATTGATTATTGTTGCGGTTTCGACGCTGGCGGAGTCGCCGCGGCCGTCGGCTTTTGCGCCGCTGGCTTGGGCGGGGTGGCAGTCGCTGCGCCCTTGACGGGGTACGCTTGATCGTACAGGCGGATGATGTCCTGTGTGAGGTCAACTTGGTTCGAAGCATAGAGAACAGGCGTATTCTGGGCGGAAGTATCCAGGACCACGGAGTAGCCGTTTTCGCGCGAGTAGCGGTCCAGCACATCGACCATTTTCCTGCCAATGCGATCGAACACATCCCCTTGCGCTGAATTTAGATCTTCCTGGAACTCCGTTCGCTTCCGGTCGAGCTGCTGCGTGAGCTTTTGCCCTTGCGCCGTCAAACGGGCTTCTTCTTCTTGACTGATCTTTCCTTGCCCCGCCTGCAGTCTCTGTTGAATATCGCTGATCTGCTTGGTGAGGTTCTCCAGCTCCGCCTGGCGGGGAGCGAATTGTGACTGCAATTCAGCCTGCGCCTGCTTTCCTTCGGCGGTGGCCACGATGGCCTGACGAATGCCGATGACGCCGACCTTCCCGGAGGCGGAAGCGCCCGCCGCGGTCGTTCCCTGCGCCCAGGCGGATGCAGCGCTCAAGACACAAGCAGCGGCAAGGGCAGCGGTACGAATCGAAATACTTTGTGACCGCAGTGCGGTCAACATTCTGGATTTCACTTTTATCTCCTTATTGTGGTCTGCTCCGGCAATGCCAGGACAAACCGCGCCAATCACGTTGGCTCTAAACTGTTTCCACTCCCCCCACCGGGTTTCACGGCTGTATTACAAACTTGAGAGTATATCTGAGCCCCTCCTTCTCCCGCAATCGGAAAGCTATGGTGGCTCCAGACACTCCCTTCCCTTAGACGATCCCTGGGCTGTTCCCGAACGCACGCAGCCGGTCAATTCGGCATCGGAAACAAGAATACCCGGCTGTTGGCCTGATCCACGATTACGCCCAGATTCGTGAACGGATCAATGGCTACGCCAAACGTTGGAGAGCCGGGGATGCCCAATGTTTGATGCGTTTTGAATGGCAGCGAAAGCGAGTCTACGATCGAGATCGTGTTGCTCGCGGAATTGGCAGTCAGTATTGCGCCGGTCTGCGGATTCAGTGCCAGCGAGGTTGGATTGATGCCCACCGGCACCGAACTGCCACCACCGGTATCCGGATTAAATACCGAAATAACGTTCGCGCCGCTGGAATTGGCATAGAACTCGCCGGGATTCTGGGTCCCGGTGGCCACCGTGGGATCGAAAACAATGCCCGTCGGCGTGGCCGTCACGGAGCCGCTGGAAATAGTCGTACTGAGGCTGGGAGTCGCCAGACCGATGTCCACAACGGCAAGCGCACCCAAGGGCGCAGAACCGCTGACGAGTTGCAGCGCTGTGACCACGGCAATTCCTTGATTGTTTGTCCCGCGATCCGGATCAATGGCCACGGCGATCGGCTGCTGGACGCCTCCGATGCTCGTAGCTGTCAAAGTCGTCGGCGCCGTGGTGCCAGCGGGCGGAAACAGCAGACCCAGATTGAGTTCTGAAATCGTGTTGGATCCGTTATTCGTGACGATAGCTACTCCAAGGCCGTCGTCGATAGCCACACCTCTTGGATTCGTCCCTGTCGCGACCGCCGGTACTTTCGCGGCAGGCGTCGTCAAGGTCAGGTCGATTATCGAAGCGGTACCGTCTCCATTGTTGGCCACTACCGCTAAGCCAAAACGCTGGCTAATGGCGATCCCCTGGGGCGTAGTCCCCACGCTCACAGGGTTCGACACGGCGCCAAAAGCAGGATTTGGCGTGACCACGCCATTGACGGTAATGGTTGGGTTTACGTCGATTACCGAAATACTATTGCAGCCGCTTTCCGTCACGACCGCGATCGGTGAAAACGGTCCATTGGCGAGTTGGTCCGCGATGGCCACCGCGGATGGTTGCACGTTGCCCCCGGCGCAGACTTTACTGAGGTCAATGGCCTGAACAACGATGAAGTCTGTGGTGTTGGACGGCACGCTGTTTCCGTTGAAGGTACTGGTCAAATCCACTGAGTAGCGGTGCGGCGCGGAGAGAAATGCGGCAGGAATCGTAACGTCGATCTCGCGTTCGCTGACCACCGTAACGCTTCCTGTTGGGAAACTTGGGCCGGTAATGGACACACCATCCAGGCGAACGATGGCCGGGGCGCCAAATCCGGAGCCAAGGATCTTCACGTTACTCAAGTCCGTTGTGGAGGTCAGTGTCGCTTGCGGAACCAGAGCATTGGGAATGCCGCCGAGGACCCCGGGCGTCGCGCCGGGCACAATGAGCTCCGTGATTTGTGTTGGCTTTATGTTATTACCTGGGCTCGGCCCGAGGTTTACGATCTGGATTTGCCCGGCCTGTTGCGGCCCGCTTCCCGACTCCAGGACGAAGGCGTGATTGGTGGCCGGATCGACTATGACTCCACCCCATAGCGTCAGAGTTCCGGTCGTACCGTTCGTCACCGGGAACGCCACCGCACTCGGCCCGAAACCGGTGACGATCGCTTGCCTTTGGTGGCTGTTCGGATCGGAGACTGAGACCAATGCTTGCTGCGGGTTGTAGGAGACCAACGCGTTGGTATAAGGCTGCCAGGCCACCTCTGTGGTCGCCAGCAACTCCGGCGCGGTGTTACAGGGTACGGTGTATGCGGTACAATTTGCCGTAAACGAGATTGAACTCGTCGACTGGTCCAGCGCACTTAGCAGATCGATCTGCGCGCCGTTCGTGCCGGTGGCGTCCGCATTCGCGAGCGCCGCCGTTTGCGTGATGGGGTTAATGGCAATCCCTTGCAGCGAGGGTGAGATCTGGAAGAGCAAATTGGGATTCCCGTAAAACACAGCACCGCCAGTCCCCGAGTCACTGGCTGTCGAGTTCAAAGCGTAGGTGAAGGTCATATTGCTGGTGACCGTCACATTGAAAACTCCGTTGAAGTCCACGGTCTTGCTCGTCACGCCGGTGATCAATACCGTGCCGGCATTTCCCGGGATCAGTCCATGGGCCGTCGTCGTCGTTATCGTCACCTGTCCGGCCGTCAATGACGCGGAAGCAATTTGCGTCGAAGTGGATTTCTTCGTTAGATCAACCCCCTGCACCACCCCCGACCCGCCCGGCGTCACGTACGCCAGGTGGCTGTGTGCGGCCACCGCAACGTGCGGGTACGCGCCCGTGTTCAGCGTAACCTGGGAGTGGATGCAGGGTCCGGTTGTGACCGTCGGGTCCAGACACCCGAAAGGAGGATTGCTTCCGCTGTTCAGATTCACCACAAAGCCGAGGTTGGCCGACGATAAGTTTGAAGTCGACGAGTAGGCTACGAGCGCCAGTTTTGAGTCTGGATCCACACCAATGGAGTAGGGCATGGGGATCGGATTTGAGCTTCCCAAAAATGCGCCCTGGTAGACCCCAGAAATATCGACGCTGTAGGCGGTGATCGGCGTCCCCGGAGCGCCCGGAATCGGGAGAACGGTCACGCTCTGGCCAACCGGGACAACGTTGTTGTTCGTGTCCTTGGTCTGTGTACCGTAGTTCACTACGGCCACGGTGTGGTCGCTGCTATTCACGGAAAGGCCCGTGGGCACGTTCAAGGGCGCTTGAGTCGTGCTTGATATCGGGCAGGATGTCGCGCAGGGATTGCCAGATTGATCGATAGGCGTGAGCGTCTCCGGTGCCAAACCCGCCGGCGGAATGACCTTGTAGAACTGGATTTGATTTGATCCCGTCTCGGCAACGACAACCACGCCCAGCGCGGTGTCGATATCGATCGCGCCTGGGTTCATCCCCGAAGTGATTGCGCCGGCAACGCTTGGCACCGCTACTGAGTAATCCGGGAAAATCGCGATATTGGTGACTGCCGGGTTGTTGGGACTGGGAGCAGGCGAAACTGCACGAGCCACGGAAAGCGGATATAGGCCGGGACCAACGGAATTAATCTGGGTCGTGGAGAGCGAGGCATTCAACCGGCGAGCAGTGGATGTATTCGGATCTGTGGTAACCGTGTTGCCCTGAAAAGAAACACTGGCAAGCCCGCCTCCCGCACCGAAGTACCCGCCATCGACGGTCACACGGGTCGTTTGCGCCAGTTTACCCTGAACGACATCGTCAGGTACAGTTGCCGTGGAGGTCGCCCGCACCGGCAACACATTATATGTATAGGCGATTGCGGGATTGGGTGCTGTCACAGTCTGGCCTGAATCGGAGAGCGTAATCAGGTGCGGCCCGGGAATCATCAAAGGCGGAGCGAAGAGCCGGAGGCGAGCGCCAGTCGAGGATGGCGTTGGTGTTGCCGAGGTCGGGATCGGAAACAGGATCTTCACCTGTGCATAGCTCGTGGCGTTGGGATCAAGCGCAACGCCATCGAGCGCGATCTGTGTCGAAGACGACATGTTCGGAGCGTCAAGATAGATATCCCAATAAAATGCTCCCTGCGGGGCGATCGTCGGAGAGATGCCGTTGAAGGTGATGGGGCCGCCTTGGATGATCGTGATCGTCCCCGCGGCCACACAAGTGGAGCAGTTGTTGTCCGAGACCGCAGTGGCCACGAGCGTGACATTTGCGGGCGTGGTGGTAACCGTCGTGCTGGTGGGGACCGTAGCCGGTGCCGTATATGTAGCCTGGTGGATGGGATCACTGGCCAGCGGCGTAATCGTTCCGCAACCGGGGCTGCACGTCGGAAGCTGAGAAATGGTTGTGGTCGACGTGGGCGTGCTTTGCGTGATCAGCCAGGTGACTCCCTTTGTCTGCAAGTCGTTGTCCAGTGCCACGAAAAATGGTTTCGATTCTTTGGTGGGCACGGTCGCAGTGACCGGGGTCAGATGAACAGCAATCCCCGAAGTCAGGGCAATCGTGACTGTGCCGGTCTTGGCCGTGTTCGCTTGCGAGGTCGCGGTGAAAATGAGTGCGAGGCTCGGAAACTTTGTTTGATCGGGAAGCTTAGTCGGCGCGGTATAGGTGGCGGTGCCGGTAGTTTGCACGTTGGTAAGCGTCCCGAACGTACCGTCGGTGGGGCAGGCCACTGCGGGGTTTGCCTTGGTACTGCCGGCCGGAATGATCGTATATGTGCAGACCCCGGTATTCCAGGTCACACTCGTATTGGTTGAGCCGGTGACGGTGGCGGTAAGCGTGGTGGACTGGCCAAGGATGAGCACCGTCCCGACAGAGGAAGTAACCGAAACGGTGATGACGTTCGCCGAGCTGCTGCCCCCACAGCCGTTCAACAAAAGCAGCCCGGGCACGACCAGCCAGAGCCCTAGAAAGGTTCGTATTCCCCGCAACTTCGTTCCCACGATTACCCCCACGAAAATGCGCCCCGCGGATCGCCCGCTAGCGCTAACATTGCCGTCTTCTGAAAACTCGCATCCCCAAGCCGTCGAGCGATGCACACCCCAGTCGATGCGTTAAAACGTCCTGCTGACCGTGAACCGGAATGTCGTTTTTGGCTCGAAATAATTCAGTGAACCGGGATTGAAACTCAACTGCTGTTTGATTTCATTGAAGGTCAGCGGGTCAAACTGGGACTTCAAGGTGGCCAACTCCCCCGGATCAATGTACGGATTTTTGGCAAATATTTGCGTGTGCAGGCGGTTCACATTGTAAGCGTAGTAGATCCGGAACGGCGCCTGGATGATCGGGAGTTGCACGACAAATTCGATTCCGGTCGACGCCCGCGCCCGGAAACTTGTTCCTCCGGAAATGGCCAGCTGTTGCGTCAGATTATCCCCGCGATGCAGGGGATTGGGATCGTTCGGTGAGTTCGCAGCAAACGGGAACGCACCCGGCATAGTAAGACTCTGGAAGCCTGCCGTGCTGAGTTGCAGTGCGCTGCGGCGCAGTATGCCAACCGTTCCGGCGTCGACAAAGAAACCGGCCGTCACTGGACCGACGATCGGAATCCGGTATTCAAGATTGGTATAGCTCTGGAGGTCGCCCCCTGGAAGCGTGGCGACGTACTCCAGAACAGGTACCGTGAAAGACCTCACCGCACCGCCTGAACCGGGATCGTGATAGCTGACGGGGAGATTCACTAACTCTGGAATGAACGTGACCGGCGAAACGGAACGTACGTCGAATCCGCGCAAATCGCTCTCGCCACCCATATAGAACCGGCTGAAGGGCGGGACTTGCTGGCCAGCATAGCCCGTCGTGTGCGCCACGCTGAAATGAACGCCAACGACATTGCGCCGCTTTTGGATCGGGTGGAAATACTTCATGTCGAACACGTTGGTTATCGTCTTGACGTTGCCGCCGAGTCCGGACACCGCCAGCGAATAGAAGAAGCTCTTCCCGTTCGTCGGATTGATTGGATTGTTGACCGTGTTATACGAGATCGTCGGCGTAATGGTGCTCGAGACGATGCCGTTCAATGCGCTGGGACCAGTCAAGCTCCGGAACTGTAGCGATTCAAAGAGCAGCGTGGAGGCCTGGTTGAACGAAGTGATGTTCGTGCGCGTCAAGCCGTAGTTGAGGGCCACGCGCGTGAAGGAAAAACGTCGGACCGGATAGCTCGCGAAAACCGTGAAACCCGTGCTGTTCTGCGTGTAGTTCTGGATGTATTGCGGGTTCAGGCTGACCGATTGTCCGAAGAGCAACGCTTCCTGCCGGGCTTGATCGAATTTGTAACGGCTGGAGAACAGTGTGAATCCCGACGAGATCGGCCGGTCAAAAAGATAGGGCTCGGTGAATCCGAACAAGAAGCTACGCGTGAGATCGCCGAACTGCGCATTGAAGGTCAGCGTCTCCCCAAGCCCCAGGAAATTATTGGTCTGATACGTCAGCCCGATGAAGCTTCCGGCAAGCCCGCTGACACCGCCCTGCAATCCGATGGACTGCTTTCCCTTCTCCTTGAGTTTCAGATTGATGTCGACCGTGCCTTCTTTATTGTTGCGCTTCAGTTCCGCGGCCTTGTCCGCTTCGATCTTGTCGAAGTAGTCCAGCTGATTGAGCCGCAGGATGCTCAATTCCCATAATCGCTTGTTGAAGAGCTGGCCCTCGTCGATCAGCAGTTCGCGCCGGATGACTTTGTCGCGCGTGGTGGTGTTCCCGCTGAAATCGATGCGCCTGACGAAATATTGCTTCTGCTCGTCGAATCGCAGCGTCAAGTTGATGATTTTGCTCGCGTCGTCGACTTCCGTGTCCGGCTCGGGTGTGAAGTCAATGAAACCGTATTCCCCGTAAATCTTCCCGTAATTTTCCAGGGCTTTGCGCACTTTTTCCGTGGAAAAGATATCGCCTTGCTTGAGCGGGAATGCCGCTTTCAGCGCATCCACTTTCAGCGACAGCGCTTTGTCCGGATCGGCGCTCACGATCTTGAGCGTGCCCATTTTGTAGCGATCGCCTTCTTCGATCGGAATCGTGATGTTCACGGCCTTGCCGTGTGATTTGCCGGCGATGAGCGGAACGCCCAGACGGTAACCTTGGGTATCAATATTTTCCAGAATCGGCTCGCCAACCGAGACCTTGAAATAGCCATTGTCGCGGTACAGCCCGCGCACCCCAACTTCGAGATCCTCGCTTAATTTTTCTCTGTCGTATGTCTTCGTCAGTACGGAGATGTACCAAAAGTATAGCGGAATGGCGTACGGACGGTCGTGGCGCATCGCGCGGATCAATTTGCGGTCGCTGAACGCGTGGTTCCCCGTGAACTTGATCTTGCCGACTTTAACTTTCGGCCCCTCTTCCACCTTGAAGACCAGTATCACCGCGTTGCTGGAGGCGATGCGCTCATACTGCGGCGTCACCTTCGCGAATTGCCGCCCGTGTTCGCCCAGCAGATCTTTCAAAACCACTTCAGCCTTCTTGATTTTCGTGGGATCAAACTGGCTTTCCACGCTCAACCCGACCTTGCGCTCCTTGAACCGATCCAGAATGTCCGATTCGGAAACCGAGTGAATGCCATCGTAGCGGATGCGCCGGATCTGCGGGCGCTCTTTCACGTCAAAGATGATGATCTTGCCGTCGGGACGCTTTGAAGAATCTTCCACGCGCAGCTTTACGTCCTCGAAAAATTGTGTGTTCCAGAGCGCCTGAAAATCCCTCCGCAGTGTCTCTTCATTGTAGGGATCGCCTTCGCGGCTGAAAATGCGCGCTTTGAGCGTGTCGCTGCGTACCCGCCGGTTCCCGAGAAAGTCGATGCGCTCGATCACGAACGGTTGTTGCGATCCTGCGGACTGCGGTTCAGCCGGCGTGCTCTCTTCGATGACGTCCTTGCCCGTCACCAGGTCCAAGGAAGCGGCGAAGAGCAGTTTCGGCGAAGGTCGAGACGAGGGGGGTTGCGGATTCTGCGGCGTCGCTCCGCGTGAGATGATCGCCACGAAAAACACCATGGCGATCATGCTCAGCATTCGAGCCGCGAAAATCCCAAACCCCGGACAAACTTTGCTTCGAGCGGCCGATGAGGTAGTCAAGGCCGCGCCCCCAAACCCAAGTTGTCCTTCTCCCGCCGGACCCGGTGTGGGCCGGCCGTGCGTTGACCCCAACCCGGTCGGA
The DNA here is from genome assembly GCA_035511855.1 of Candidatus Udaeobacter sp. GTDB lineage: Bacteria > Acidobacteriota > Terriglobia > Acidiferrales > UBA7541 > Acidiferrum. The sequence goes on along the minus strand of DATKEV010000165.1, from coordinate 28,893 downwards.
GTCACTCTTGCGTTGTGTCAGATTCGCTAGTGGACGACCGGGGTTGCCTCACCGACAGGTCGGAACGATAGGCCTTCCCCTGCGACATAAATCTGGAGTGTCGCCGGCCTTTGAATTCCGCCCTGGATCAGCGCCTCGGAGAGCGGGTCTTCTACATATTTCTGCAAAGCCCTGCGCAACGGACGCGCGCCGTAATTGCGGTCCGCGCACGTTTTCTCGAGTATCCACTGCCGTGCTTCCGGGGAAAGTACCACCTGCACCTGTCGGTGAATCAGCGTGTCGTTCAGTTGGCCCACCAGCAAATCAATGATGCGGAGCAGGTCTTCATCGCCGAGTGGATTGAAAATAATCACTTCGTCCAACCGGTTGAGAAATTCCGGATTGAACGCTCGCTTGACTTCATTCATTACCATTTCTTCCATCGATTTCTGCCCGGCCTCATCTCCGCCGGAGGCAAAACCGATACCCGTGCGCTTCTGCAAATGCCTCGCGCCCAGGTTCGACGTCATGATGATGATGGTGTTCCGGAAATCGACCGTATTCCCCAGCCCATCCGTCAACTGCCCATCCTCAAACACTTGCAACAGTATATTGAAGACGTCCGGATGCGCCTTCTCGATTTCATCCAGAAGGATGACCGAGTAGGGCGTCCGGCGGACGCGCTCCGTTAACTGCCCGCCTTCTTCATAGCCCACATACCCCGGAGGCGCGCCGATCAGTTTCGATACCGAATGTTTTTCCATGAACTCCGACATATCGAAACGCACCAGCGACTTCTCCGAACCAAACAAAAACTCCGCCAGCCGGCGCGCCACTTCCGTCTTGCCCACACCCGTCGGCCCGAGGAAGAAGAAGCAGCCCACCGGACGCAGGGGCGACTTCAATCCCGCTCGGCTCCGGCGAATCGCACGGGCCAGCGCGGTGATGGCCTTGTCCTGGCTGATAACACGCTTGTGTAGTTCCGGCTCGATCCGCAGCAGTTTCTGCTGTTCGTCCTCTTTAATGGAGGTAACGCCGATTCCCGTCCAGCGCGAAACAACTTCTTCAATATCTTCCCGCGTTACGATGCCCGTCGAGGCGTCGTCCAGCTTGTAACGCTCGCGAAGGCCGCGCAGATTTTCTTTTTCTTTCCGTTCTTCTTCGGAATAGAAACGCGCTTTCTCGAATTCATGATTGGCGATCGCCGTTTCCATGCGATGCGTGATGAATTTCACGCGCTTCTGCACTTCGCCCACTTCTTCCGGAACGGTCGCCTGCCGCAGCTTCACGCGCGCACCCGCTTCGTCTATCAGGTCAATCGCCTTGTCCGGCAAAAAACGGTCAGGAATGTAACGATTCGAAAGATAAACCGAATACCGCAGGGCTTCGTCCGTGTAGCTGACCGCGTGGAATTTCTCGTAGCGCTCCCGTACGCCTTGAATCACCAACACGGCTTCTTCTTCATTGGGCGCAGGAACTTTTACCGACTGGAACCGCCGCTCCAGCGAACGATCCTTCTCCACCGACTTGCGGTATTCACCGGGCGTCGTGGCGCCAATGCACTGAATTTCCCCACGCGACAACGCCGGCTTCAAAATATTCGCCGCGTCCAGCGAGCCCTCCGCCGAGCCCGCACCCACCAGTGTGTGCAGCTCATCGATAAACACGATCGAATTCTGGCTCTCCATCAGTTCCTTCATGATGGTCTTAAGCCGCTCTTCGAACTGTCCGCGGTATTTCGTTCCCGCCACAATCAGCGAAAGATCGAGGGAAAGGATGCGCTTGTCCGCCAGGAACGGCGGCACGTCACCGTCCGAAATCCGCTGCGCCAATCCCTCAACGATAGCGGTCTTCCCCACCCCCGGCTCCCCAATCAAAACTGGATTGTTCTTCGTCCGTCGGCAGAGAATCTGTATCACCCGCTCGACTTCGCCTTCGCGTCCCACCAATGGGTCAAGCGAACCTTCGCTAGCCGCCTGCGTGAGGTCGCGGCTGAACTCCCCGAGCAGTGAAGTCTCTTTCGGCCGCGCCGCCGCCGTCTTTTCCCCGGAGGTGCGCGCCAGCTCTTCCCGCAGTGTCGAGAGCCGCAAGCCGCGCTCCATCAAAATCTCCGCTCCGAAGCATTTCTCCTCGCGTAGAATCCCGAGCAACAAATGTTCTGTGCCAACGTGCTTATGCCCCAGCCGCTCCGCTTCTTCCGCGGCCATATTCAATATCCGCTTGCACTCCGCGCTCAGCGGCACTTCCACGGAAGTCGAAATCCGCTCACGAATCGTGATCCGCGCTTCAATTTCTTTACGAATCGATTCGATCGATCCCTGCTGCCTCAGAAAGCGGTTGGCCAGCGCCTTGTCCTCGCGCATCAAGCCGAGCAGCAGATGCTCCGTCTCGATGTACGGGCTGCCGTACTGGCTGGCCTCGTACCTCGCGAAAAATATGACGCGCCGCGCTTTTTCCGTATACCGTTCGAACACGTTAGCTCGCTTCTCCCCCAGGGACATCGCTCGCCAAGGCCGCAGCCTTGCGCGTATTCAGAACGCCATGTTCCAGCGCCAGCATCCGGTCACATCGCGCGGCGAGCGCCAAGTTGTGGGTCGCGATCAGCGACGTCAACTTGTGCGTGCGATGCAGCCGTTCCAGCAACTCGAACACAACCCAAGCGTTCTGCTCGTCCAAATCTCCGGTAGGTTCATCGGCCAGCAGCACTGACGGCCCGGTGATGAGTGCCCGGGCGATCGCCACACGCTGCTGTTCCCCTCCGGAGAGTTCTCCTGCGCGGTGATTAGCCCGCGCTTCCAGGCCAACCTCCGCAAGCCACTTCCGCGCCATCCCCAGCGCTGAAGTGAAATCTTCGCCGCGCAACAGCAACGGCATGGCTACGTTTTCCGCAGCCGTAAAGTCCGCCAGCAATTGGTGGCGTTGCCACAAAAATCCTACGGCGCGATTTCGATATTCCGCCAACGCCGAGTCATCTTTTGTCTCGATGGCTTTCGAATCGAAGTATACTTTACCGCTCGTTGGCGTGTCTAGCGCGGCGAGCACGTGCAGCAAAGTGCTTTTCCCCGCTCCCGATGGGGCCACAATCGCCACCATCTCCCCTCGCGTCAAACTTAAGTTAACATCCACCAAGATGTGAAGACTTTTCTCGCCACTCCCGTACGTTTTCTTCAAGCCGCGTGATTCCATCACAAATCCGCCGCCCGGAGCGTTGCCTGTCGGTTGCTCTCTCACGACTTGTGCGTCCCGGTTCATCTCAGTGCCGCGGTCTCCAGCTTTCCCTCGTAGCCTTCTCGTACTTTAGTTAGATGCTCCTCATCCGATCTCTGTGCCTTGCGCGTGGTCAAGTTGGCGTGCGAAATATGACCCAAAGTGTTTCCTATTTCCGCCAGTCCTTTTGCCTGCCGAAAAAAGGATATTTCTGAACAAAAGTGAAACGCTTGTAATCTTTCTATTTTCAATAGCTTGCGGCGGGTATTCACGTCGGCCGAAGGATGAGGGAAGCTCCCCGGCCTTGCCCACCTGCCTCTCACTCTTGCTAGGAGCAAATGGCGCGCCAAATTCCTTCGAGAACATGCTCATCGTCAGTGAGTTTCTGCCTTTCATTCGTACCTCAAAATCTCTACCGGAAGCAGCCGCACCGCCGCGCGCGCTGGCAAAATCGTCGCGCCGATCGAGATTCCCATCGCGATGGTGGTAATCCAAACCCCGTCCAGGACGCTCGGATGAAAAGGAACGTAAGGGACCGCGTAGACTTGTGGGTCCAACGGGATTAAATGGTAGTTTCCCGCAACAAACGAGAACGCATAGCCGATAACCAAACCGGAGAGCGTTCCGGTCGCTCCGATAATGATTCCCTGCCAAAGAAAAATCTTCCGGATCTGCTCGCGGCGCGCCCCCACGGACACAAGCACGGCGATGTCGCGCGCTTTGTCCGTCACCGTCATCGACAGCACCACCAGAATGTTCAGTCCTGCGACAAACGTAATCAATCCAATGAAGATGGTAGTCACCAGCTTTTCCAGCCGCAGCGCCCGGAACAGCGCACGGTTTTCTTCCATCCAAGTCGTCGCCGCATATCCCTGCCCCGCGGCTTGGCGCACTTGCTCCGCTATCTCGTCCGCGCGCTCGGGACGATTCAGCCGGAACTCCAGCACATTCGCAACCCCACCCGCGCCGGAAAGCTCTTGCGCCGCAGCCAGCGTCAGGAAACACCAATTCTCGTCGTAGTCGTAGAAACCCGAATCAAACACGCCAGCGACGCGAAACCTCCGCGTCCTAGGCAGCAGTCCAAAGGGTGTCAACCTGCCTTGCGGACTTGTAAGAGTGACGTAATCTCCCGGCAAAAGCCTCCATTCCTCGGCAAGTTGCCTGCCAACCAGTATCGATTCAATGCCATCCGCGTCTGGCGAAAAATCCAGCCGTCCTGCTACGATTCGTTGCAACGCTTCATCGCTTTGGCGTTCGCGTTCCGGGTCAACGCCCTTGGTAACCACGCCGCGTGCTTGCCCCGCAAACGACAGCAACACCGTCTGGTAGACCGCGGGTGTCACCGAACGCGCGCCCGTTAAGGCCGCAAGCTTCGCGGCCATTTCTTCGTAGTTCCGGATTCCACCGGATCCAGGTCGCGTCAAGGAAACGTGCGCGGTCACTCCCAGCAGCCGATCCTGGAGTGTTTCGCGAAAGCCGGTATTCATCGATAGCGCGATCACCAGTGTCGCCACCCCTGCGGTCACTCCCACGACAGAGAGCAGCGTAACCAGTCGCAGTACCGCCGGTCGGTACGGCGACCGCAGGTATCTGCGCGCCACAAACCATTCGAATTGCATGCTGGTTGGAAGGATACGTTACGCGCCGTGCGCTTCGGAAGCAGAAGATGCTTCCCCGCCCTCGGGCCGCAAGAGGGGAAAAAGGATCACGTCCCGTATCGAGGGCGAATCGGTCAAAATCATCGTGAGGCGGTCGATGCCGATGCCCTCGCCCGCGGTTGGCGGCAGTCCGTGGCAAAGAGCCCGGATGTAATCCGCGTCCAACTGTTTTGGCATCTCCTCGCCGCCCTGCGCGATCTGCGCTAGGAAACGCCGCTCTTGTTCGGCCGGATCATTCAGCTCGGAGAACCCATTCGCCACTTCCATCCCCGCAACGTAAATCTCAAATCGCTCCGTCAGCGAAGGGTCTTCCGGCTTCTGCTTCGAAAGTGGCGAAATCTCTATTGGGAAATCGTAAAGGATGCTGGGCTGAACTAATTTATTCTCGGCGATGGTCTCAAAAAGCAGGCCGGTCCACTCACCATCGCTCATTTTGTCCTTCGCCGGATAGTGTCGTTCACCAACAGCTCGCGGCCCTCCTGGCTCGGCGAGCTGCCTCACACTCGGTGCGGCTCCCAAGTGAGCTGGCCAATACTTCACAATCGCCTCGCGCATCGACAACCGCTGCATTTTCGAAAAATCCAACTCCGTCTCGCCATACTTCACGGTCGTCGAGCCGTTGATGTTTTTCGCCAGCAACGCGAAAAGTTGCTCATTCATGTCCATCAAATCCCGGTAGTTGCTATAGGCCTCATAAAACTCCAGCATGGTGAACTCCGGGTTGTGCTGCGTAGAGATACCCTCATTCCGGAAATTGCGGTTGATTTCGTACACCCGGTCGTATCCCCCCACCGTCAGCCGCTTCAAATACAGTTCCGGAGCAATCCTCAGGTACAAATCAATGCCCAGCGTATTGTGATGGGTAGTGAATGGCCGCGCGGCGGCGCCCCCGGCGATGGGATGCATCATCGGCGTTTCCACTTCGAGGTAGCCGCGCCCGTCGAAGAACCGCCGCAGTTCCTGAATGATCCGCGCACGGGTCACAAACACCTGACGCGATTTTTCATTGGCGATCAGGTCCAGATATCGCTGGCGGTAACGCAATTCGACGTCCGTCAGGCCATGCCATTTTTCTGGCAGAGGCAGCAGCGCTTTCGACAGGAAGAACAGTTCCTCGACCCAGACTGACAACTCGTTTGTCTTCGTTCGAAAGAGATGACCCCGCACCCCAATGGAATCCCCCAAATCGAGCAGGTGAAACAGCTGAAACCCCCGCTCTCCCACAACATCCTTCCTTACATAGATCTGCATGCGCTTGCCCGCTCCCTGCAAGTGTGCAAATCCCGCTTTCCCCATCAGCCGCAAGGACATGATCCGACCCGCGACGCGCACTTCGCTCTGATTTGACTCCAGCTCAGCCGCGGACTTCTCGCTGAACTTTTCCACAAGTCCTGCCGCCGTATCCGTCCAGGGGAATTCACGCGGATAGGGCTCGTACCCGAGCGCCTGGATCTGCTCAAGTTTCTTCTGGCGCTGCTCAAACTGGTCAAGCGGCTCGAATTGCAACGGGAAATCCTTTCACAATCAAATGCTGGCGAGTATAGCGGCCCATGGCGGCCACGATCAAGGAACTCTCCGGAAGACTCTGTACAAACCCTCTCCCCGCAAATGATGGATTCCCTTCCCTATGCCGTGGGAGTTCGTCCCGTTCTGGGATTTCCCTCAAGTGCCGCCGAACCAATTCCGAACCCCCAGGTAGTGGGCCAGTCTGAAATTGGCCCACTGCCAACCCCCGCCAATCCCCCAATCCCCAAGAAAGCGTGACTTGTGGAAAACGATCTGATATGCTCACGCGCGGTACACCCCGGGGAGAGATCTTGGTGAAAGACCGTGTCCGCCGCCCTTCAGCCCGCGGAAGGTCTGTCCAGGAAGACTGGCACGCCTGGTTGACGGAGGCTAAAGAAGCAGTTTTCCACAGGTACGAACAGCCACTGGAATCCAGTTACAGAATGTTCAGCATCGCGCTGAACGAAGCCATAGGTCTTCGACTGCAAGGCCGCCTGGGAAGAGCCCTCGATACGATTGGACTCTCGCCCGGGCTTTGCCGTTTACTCACCCAGCCGCTCTCGGGCCTTCTCCAGGCGTTGGGAGAGCATGCAAAACATTACGGCACTATGCCGAACGCGGCCCCGCTGAATCCCGGCAATTTCCGCGGACCCAAAGGCCAGCGCTCCGCTCGCATGAGCGCCCTTTTCAATCGGGTCCTCCTGTCCCACCGTCTCCAATTCGTCCACAAAATCAATGCTCTCCAGGATATTGTCGCGGATCTCGAGGAGGACTTTTGCCTTGCCGCCGCTGGCTTGGCGGAGGGCACGGCGGCCGATCCTCGAGCCATTTGGGACTCTGTCGACGCGGATCACTACGATATCAACACTTGCTTCCGGGAAGCCACCGTACTGTTCAAATCCTTCCTCATTGCAGTGCCGGAAGACCAGCTCATCTCCTTCCAGAACTCCATTCGGGAGCAATCCCAACCGCAGGAAGCGGAAGTTCCTCTGCGCCAGACGCTCATCCGGCATAGACGGATGGCTCCAATCGCGGGAGAATAGGGCGGACAGCTCGCCTGCCAGATCACTGGAGGGCGGCCCGTGGAATAAGCTCTCGATCCAGAGTGTCTTTCTCGGACACGAGAGCGTCTGCCGGGACAACTCAGGGAGGGATTCGGTGCATCCGACACACTGGATGCGCCGCGATTGGACCGTTGGCCCGAAACCGACCAAGCGTTCCGAATGCGCCGAGTTCGCGTCAGTCAACCAAGCCGCTGACGGAGGCGGATGCTATTCGCCTGGCACAGGCCGGAGATGCCGCGGCTTTTGAATTTCTGTACCAGCTTCACGGTCGCCGCGTATACGCCCTGTGCCTGCGTATGTTGAACAATCCTGCGGATGCCGAAGACCTGATGCAGGAGGCTTTTCTGCAGCTCTTCCGCAAGATCGGCACGTTCCGGGGAGAGTCGGCCTTTTCGACCTGGTTGCACCGTATGACGGTGAACGTGGTGCTGATGAGGTTGCGTAAGAAGTCGCTCCCCGTGGCCTCGCTCGAAGAAACGACGGAGCCAGACGACGAAACAGGTGGCCCTAGAAAAGATATCGGTGCCCCGGATTTGCGCCTGAGCGGCGCGGTGGACCGGGTCAATCTGGAACGATCCGTGGAGAAGTTGCCCCCCGGTTACCGGACGGTTTTTGTGCTGCACGACGTACAGGGTTATGAACACAACGAGATCGCGGACATCATGGGATGTTCCGTAGGCAATTCGAAATCTCAGTTACACAAGGCTCGCACGCGCCTTCGGCAGCTCCTTCAGGAAGAAGTTCGGGAGCAGGCGCGCCAGGAGCGGCACGCCGCGAAATCACAGACGGCCCATGACCATTGAGCTACAATGGGCGCAAAAAGAGAGGGTGTGTACGGCTTCGCGGGGAACTTACAGGGAGTTCCGCCGTTAGGGAATGATTGAAGTTGCAGGGCCAGCCATCCAGTGCTTGCTCTGTTCGGAGTGAAGGGCCATGCAGTGCAGGGACGTGGAAGCTGTGGTCGAACAGGAAGGTCTGGCTCCTCTGCCGGCCGAGGCACGCGCACATGTAGCTGGCTGCCAGCACTGCCAGGCGTATCTGGCGGACCACAATACAATTGTCAGCATTGCCAAGGAATTTCCGGCGGAGATCGAACCTCCCGCGCGAGTATGGGTGTCCCTCCGCACTCAACTTGCGTTGGAAGGAATTATCAAGGACCCGGCCTCGCTACCCGCGGTTGAGCATTCCTCCTCGTGGAAGGGCTTCGGGGATCTGTTCGGCAGCCGCACCTTGGCTACCGCCGCTGTTGGCTTGCTGATCGTAGCCGCCGGCGCTCTTCAACTGCAACACACCAAGGTGCTTCCCGCGCCGCCTTCGGACCCGATTTTTGCCACCGCACATGCTCTCGATGAGCAGGAACGCGACCTTACGAACATGCAGCTTGCGAGCACCTCTCCCGTGGATGCCTCCCTCCGGCAGAGCCTCAAGCAGCTCGATGAATTTATCGCCGACTGTGAACGCCGTGTGAAAGAAGAGCCCAGGGACGATCTGGCGCGTGAATATCTGGCCGCTGCCTACCAGCAAAAAGCAGAATTGCTGTCCGCAATGATGGATCGCGGAAGGAGTGTCAACTGACATGACCATTCGTTGGGTGAATCGCAGCAGCATCGTGGCAGTAGCCGCCGGATCTTTTCTCTGGGCTGGCACGCCTACCCAAGCCGCCGGGGAGCATATCGAAAAACATTTTGCCGTCAAGGGCCGCCCTGTCGTTGTGATTCAAAATGTGGCCAACGGCCGCATCGAAGTGAAATCCTGGAAAAATTCGGAAGTCGACGTCATCGCCAATCAGAACTCCGGCAAGATTGGGTTTGAGATGGAACAGGCCGGCGACCGCATCGACGTCACCGCCAATGTTCTGGACTCCAACGCGCAGCCCATCGAACTCGAGACCAGCCTGCAGCTCGCCGTGCCGGAGGAAACTGAGCTTCAGCTCAAAACCCAGACCGGCCTCATCTATGTCGAGCAGGTCATGGGTGACATGACGCTCGAAAGCGTCGCCGGCGACGTCCACCTTAAGGAAGTTTCTGGCTACATCATCGTGCGCACCACCCAGGGCTCGCTCGTCTGCACCCAATGCGCCGGAAAACTTGAATTTGAATCGGTCGGCGGCAGCGCGCAGATTCTTCAGCCCGCCCTGAACAAGGTCAACCTTCACACTAGTTTCGGGAACATTCTCTTCGACGGCGACTTTGTCCGCACCGGCCTCTACGCCATGAAAAGCGGCAGGGGCCTGGTCGAGGTGCGCTTTTCCGGCAATGATTCCTTTGATCTGAACGCCCAGACCACTATGGGCACCGTTGACAATCAAGCCGCTGCTTTTCTCAAGCCGGATTCGCATGGCGTGCGGCGGCTGGCTTCCCGGTTTACCAAGGGCATCATCGGCTCCTTCGGCGCCGGCCTCGCCAAGGTCGAACTCTCCTCCTACAGTGGTACAATTCGCATCTTGAAGCGCGATTAACTTTTCGCGCAGCGATCGCGTGACAACTTCGACTCCTGTGCGCGGGCCGCAATCCGGCCTCCAAATCTTGTGTCTCGCCGGTTTCATGGGCTCCGGCAAGACCACCGTCGGAACTCTGCTTGCCCGCCAGCTCGCCTGGCGTTTCGTCGATCTCGATGACCGCATCGAAGAATCCGCCGGCCTCACCATTCCCGAAATCTTCGAGCGCCTCGGCGAACCCGCCTTTCGCCAAATGGAAGCCGATCAGCTTCGCGCCGCTCTCGGCCGCGCTGCCGAATTGAAGGAAGGTACGGTCCTCGCTCTTGGAGGCGGCACCTATGCGCAACCTGGCTGCCCGGAATTTCTCCGCGCCGCCGGCGCCCCCGTCCTTTGGCTTGATTCTCCCATCGAAGTTTTGCTGTCTCGCTGCATGACCATGACCGGCCGCCCCCTCTTCCGCGACGAAGCCAGCTTTCGCGCTCTGCACGCGCAACGCCTTCCCTCCTATCAAATCGCCGACTATCGCGTCGACAGTTCCGGCGAGCCCACCCGCGTTGTCGCCGAGATCCTCCGCCGTGGCATTGTTGCATCTGGCGGAAACGCGTCACATCTCGTCGTCCGAAAACCTCTTTCGTGAGCGAGAATAGTCCCGAGGGAACAACAGGCCGTGAAATTCAGAGCCGCAATCATCGCCCTGTCCATCGCCATGGTAGCCTGTGTCGCCTTTTCGCTCGCAGCACAAAAGAAAGGCGCGGCCGCTTCCGCAGCCGGCGTCTTCGCTCAGGACAAAGGCAGATTCACCATTAAGCTCGACGGCCAAACTGTGGGCCGCGAAGAATTTGAAATCGTTCCCTCCGGCGGCGGCTGGCTCGCCAAAGGCACGTCAGAAATTAAGCCGCCCGAAGGCCCCCCGAGCAAAGTGACCGGCACACTCACGCTGCAATCCGACGGTGCGCCTATCAGCTACGACTGGAGCTCTCAAGCCGAAAAGACCAACGGCGCGCACATCATTTTTGCCAATGGCATCGCCAAGATCTCCCTTGCTGTCCAGGGCGCGCGCCCTTTTGAGCAAGACTTGACCTTCAATTCCCCGCTCGTCGCCGTCCTCGACAACAATCTCTACCACCAATATGCCGTGCTCGCGCGCGTCTACGACTGGTCTAAGCGGGGCGCACAAACCCTCCCAGTCCTCATTCCTCAGGAATTGACACCCGGGACGATCACCGTGGAATCGACCGGCTCCGCCACCGCGGACGGCAAGACTTATGAAGGCCTCAAGGTCGCCACATCCGATCTCGAAATCCTCCTTCTGCTCGATTCGAATCATCGCCTCATGCGCCTCGAAGTCCCCGCCGCCAAAGTCTCCGTTATTCGCGACTAGCTCCGGCAACTCCGCTGAATTCTCTGCAAAATTTCCGACAGTCCTTTCGGCCAATTCTTGGCTCAAGAATCTTCCACCAAATGAAAAAACGCGGCGTTCTCCGATCCTCATCGGAAAACACCGCGTTAATTTGTGCTCTGCTCTGAAAAAACTTATCGCGCTAATGGCCGCTGAAAAATCGGTCCGCCCGGCCGCCGCAGCGGATAGCCCTGCGGGTGACCGTGGGCGTGCACATGCGCAAACCCACTCGAATGGCCGGTGCCGATGTGCCCGTTGGCGTTGCCATTCGCCGACGCGGGCTGCGGCAGCCGCGCCGGATTACCGATAGGGCGGAGGTTGATTGGCGCTGCATGCACGTGATCGCTGATCGCCTGCAACCTCTTCAAAATCGACTGCCACTGTTCCCAATCCAGTTGTCGCAGGAACGGCCGCAATCCCTGGATGAATGGATCTTCCAGCAGCGCTTCCCCGTCCGACTCCGGAATAAAAAACCGGTTCAGCCCGACGTTCAGCGCTTCGGAGATTTTCTCCAGCGTCCCTAGGCTTGGCGTCATTTGCCCGCTCTCGATGCGTGACAAATACGACCGCGACACCTTCGAGCGCGATTGCAGTTGACTCTGCGTCATCCCGCGAGATTCGCGCAACTGGCGAATCCGCTGGCCGATATTCTCGACCGTTTCCTGGTTGACGAACTTTTCCGACGTAGGCTCAGCGGCTGCTTCCTCCGGCGGTGCCGGTGGAGGAATCAGAAACTCCAAACGCTGAGGCAGGGTGCGTACGCATCGCCGGCAATTTCCCGTGCGCGTACGGTACTGAACCAGACCACATGTCTTACAGCGGATGACTTCCCGATCCATTTCCAGCGAATGCATCTCTTCCTTATTCAATTGTGCCGACACCGGTACTCCTCGCTGACATTATTTCCGGCGTGCGGATAGGATAGAAACGTCGGAACGTTCTAGGGGGGAAGGCAGTTGCTGGCGCTCACGGAGTATCTTTCGAATCGCCATTTTCTGTCAAGAGTATTTTTAGATTTTTTTTGATCCTGCCGCTTCGCTCACCAAAACATACGCCGCTTTTTCGCCTGTACCTTTGGCCAGATACGCATTCTACTTTCCAATTTTCCTACGAGCCCTTGTGCACTCCCTCGCCAATGACCACACCGCTTGTGGTACGTTCTCCCGCCGGCAAAGAATTTTTCTAACTTCACTTGTGGGCCATCAATGAAGCCCGTCTTTCCTTTGCCTTAGGCTTGCACGCTTTTTGCATTTGTCATGGCGTGGACCGCGCGACCCGGAAACCATAGTCCGCGTATTGAAACTCCGGAGGAATACTCGATCGCGCCGCCGTCCGCGTCACCTTGATATGGTGACGCCACGACCCGCCGCGCGAAGCACGCCGGCTCCCGCCCACTGGCCCTTGCGGATTTCGTTCCGTTGAATGCCGGTAATATCCGTCGTCATACCAGTCCGCGCACCACTCGTGCACGTTGTCACCGAGATTGTAAAGTCCGTAGGTGTTCGCCGCATACATCCCCACCGGCTCTGGTCCAAGCTTCCACCTCTTCGCGTAATTCGGCACCGACTCCGGCCCAGCATCGCCCCAAGGGTACAGCAAGCTTTCCCGGCCGCCGCGAGCCGCGCGTTCCCACTCCGCCTCCGTCGGCAAACGATAGCCCTTGCCCGTTGCTCGGCTCAGCCAATCGCAGTACGCCGCCGTCTCGTGCCACGACACTGCCACGACCGGCATCTTCGGATGATTGAAATTTGAATCGGTCCAGCAAGGCGGCGGAGGACAATTTGTTGCCGCAAGAAAACATGCGTATTCCGCGTTGGTCAGTTGGTGCGCAGCCAGATCAAACGCATCCACCCACACGCGATGCACCGGCTTCTCATCATCGCGCCCGCTTTCGCATCCCATCCAGAACCATCCTTCCGGAATGCGCACCATCTCCGGCTCGACGATCCGAGCCTGCGCGGCATGCAACTCCGCCTCACTCAACATTTTGCTCTCGGACCTCGAGACCACGGACATCCCAAGCGCCTTGACGAGCGCCCGACGACGGGACGCTAGTCCCGAGTCTTATGGGGAAGGACCTGCTTTCGCATCCCGCAGCCGCTGCAACTACCCTTACACGGTTATTGATTGTGGGCTCGCCCCCGCGCTAGCGGTGCACGCTCACCAGCGCCGCATCCGCTTCATAGCCCTCATCCTGCACGGTCTGCCGCGCGGCTGCCGCAACCGCTTTTTCGTCCGCATTTTTCGGCAAACTGCAATACCGCCGAATCACCTCTTCGCCATTCACGATGCGAACCAGCCACTTGGCCTTGCCGGCATCCCAGGAAACTTCCACTTGATCTGCACGCATAGCGGCCTCCTTCTGCACACCCTTCTTATACACCTCCTCTCGCCCTTGTGGCACAGCGCGACTGTAACTTCCGCAAAATCATAGACTAGCGAGGAAAGCATAGCACGGAAGGGGAATTTGGTTTGCGGCGCAAACCACATTACGATATACGCAACGGCCTCGTTTGCCGCAACTCGCCGCGATCGGGGAACTACGCGCGTCTGCGGCTGGCACAACATCCAAACGCGGCGACATGCCAAAATGCAAACTCAGCTCTTGCGCCAAACGAATAAGATAAGATCTTGCCCAAAATATTTTTCAGGAGCGGGCCGCGCGTAATTCACTGAACGCCGCTTTTCGAAGCCAGCTGACGTTTCCGTTTTCGTTCATACTTGGCCCTATCCGCCTGAAGCATCAGTTCGCCTAACGTCACCGCGTGTTCGGGATCGAACTGCGCGACCCCGACGTTCAGGGAAAGCTGGTATTCGCATCCCGCACGATGCCATCTTTTCAGACTCTTCTCCAGCCGCTGGAGCATGGCTTCCTGCGACTGAATGGTCGCCTCCAATGCCAGCACGACAAATTCATCACCGCCTAAACGGGCCACGAGGTCGGAACTCCGAAACGTCGTTTCCAGGGCGTCCGCTGCGTGTATCAGCACCGTATCCCCTTCCCGGTGCCCGTAGGTGTCATTGATCTTTCTCAACTTGTCGACGTCGCAAAACAGCAGCAACAAACTCTTGGAATTTCGCCGCGCCACCTTCAACTGTTGCGTCGCGGCAGCAAAAAATCCGCGCCGGTTGTACAAGCAGGTCAGTTCATCCGTGAGCGCAAGATATCGCAGCTCCCTGTCCAGCAGGGCCTGCTTCACCGCAGACCATACCGCCGGGTGCCCCGCGACTCGCAATGTTTGCGTATCGGGGTTCGGAGATTTCAATACGTTGGAAATCTCATCGACTTCGTGCAGAATCTGCCCGAGCTCATTGTCGGCGGCCCGTAAAGCGGACGTCAGGCTTTCCTCCAGCCCCTTTTCGGAAGCGTCGTTCTTTCGCTCCATAAAGAGAACCCTGCGATTCGACGCTTGCTTCGTGAGCTCGCTCCTGATACGGCTCACGCGAACTCCGCTCTCCTCTCTGGCTTCGAGCAACCCCATAGGAACCTCCTGTCAATCAGCGGCCACGCAGCCGCTTATTTTCGCCCTATCGTTCCAGACAGGCGCCTACCCCGCAAGTAGGCAAGCTCCGTGTTCGCGACCAAGGTGATTACCCTAGGACTCAGCTGGGAGGAACCATGAGAAGTAACTAAAAAGGGTCCGGCTCCAACGTGCGACCATGGTTTCCTCAGGTATTCACCTGATACTAGACACCGGATATGCCCCTATTGAGGTAGCAGGTAAGTCATGGTATTCGTCATCGACGCCGCAGGGGACCCGGCCATTTCCCGGCTTCGGCTCGTTGGCGTTCAAGAGGAGGAGAATAGACCGATGGCAAAACGAGATAGCTCTGTCAAAGACTTGGAGACGCGTAGCGGTCCGGGGGTGGATCTGCCACGGAGCGAGGCGCCGTCAGAGCTTCTGCGAGAACTGGTCGCGCACCTCCGGCAGAACCGCACCCAATTACGTGAGGAATGGGTGGTGCGCATCACGGAGACGCGCCTGCTCACGGCCATGACCAAAGAGGAGATTTTCGCGGAAGCAACCTCGGTGTACGACAGTTACGTTGAGGCGCTTGAAACCGAAGCCTTCGAAGCGCTCCAAGCTTACGCGCGAAATCTTTCCGAACGCATCATCCCTCGCGGCGTCGAAACCCACGAAGTCGTTGGGATTGTGCTGTTGTTACGTGACGTCCTGGCACGTTCCCTGTTCGCGAAATACCTGAACGATTTCAAGAAGTTGAATCGCATTTTAGACGCGTACGAACCCGCCGCCAACCGCATTGCCAACACCGTGGCGGTGGGCTTCGTCCAGGAACGAGAGCGCGTCATCCGCCAGCAGCAGGAAGCCATTCGCGAACTCTCGACGCCAGTCTTGCAAGTTCGCGAACGACTGCTGATTCTCCCCATCATCGGAGTCATCGATCCCCAGCGCGCCCGCCAATTAACGGAGCAGCTTCTCCGCGGTATTCGCACGAACCGTGCGAAAGTAGTTGTCATCGATATTACGGGCGTGGCCGCCATGGACGTGACCGTCGCGAACCTCCTTGTGCAGACCGTTGAGGCTTCCCGGCTCCTCGGTGCGACCGTCATCGTAACCGGCCTCTCGCCGGAAATTGCCCAGACGCTCGTGACCATCGGCGTGGATCTCGGCAAGATGAACACCGTGGGCGACCTACAAGGCGGAATCGAGCAGGCCGAACGCCTGCTAGGCTACAAAGTGGTGACCCTGGCCGAACCCCGTCAGGCGTCTTGAAGAAAGGGGCAAACGTGGAAGTCCCGATTCTCAAGCAGGGCGCATTCCTCATCGCAACGTTTCAGGCCGCTCTGTCAGATGCGGACCTCAACCATCTGCGTATGGGTTTGGTTCAGCAAGTGGTTAAGTTTCGCTCCCGTGCAGTTATCGTCGATGTAACTGCGATGGACGTGATGGACTCGTTTGCATCACGGACGTTGCGTGAAATCGCGCACATGATTCGGCTGCGCGGCGCAGAGACGGTGATCGTAGGAATTCAGCCTGAAGTGGCCTTTGCCATGGTGCAACTGGGCCTAACACTGGAAGGCGTTGCGACCGCGCTAGACTTGGAAGAGGGTCTGGCCTACTTGAACGAAAAATTCAAAGTCACGAACTGAAAGTGAGCCACAGTGTCGGCTGAGGAAATCCGGGTGGCCATCAACTCTGACCAGGATATCGTCTCAGCCCGCCAAAAGGGCCGGTTGATGGCGACGGAACTCGGGTTCTCAACCGGGGACGCCACACTCATTGCCACGGCAATTTCAGAATTAGCGCGCAATATCGTCTCCTATGCCCGCAAAGGCCAAATCACGTTAAAGATAGTGAATGGATTGAACCGTCAAGGCGTTGCGGTCGTCGCTACCGATGACGGTCCTGGGATCCCTGATATTCGTCAAGCGCTGCGAGACGGCTTCTCCACCTCTGGAAGCCTCGGGCTGGGGCTGCCGGGGGTACGGCGTTTGATGGATGAGTTTGAGATCACTTCCCAACCCGGCAGGGGAACAACAGTGACGGTGAAGAAATGGAGACCATAGGCGTGCCTCCGATTGACTACGGCGTTGCCAAATTCGTTCTTCCGGGCCAAGGCGAGTCAGGCGATCACCACCTGGTTTGCTGCAGCCAAAACGGAATTCTGATTGGCGCCATTGACGGCATAGGGCACGGCGAAAAAGCCGCCAATGCCTCTAAGGCAGCAGCTGCGCTTCTCAGAAGCTCCGCCGACGAGCCGATTATCTCTCTTGTAGAACGATGCCACGAGAAGCTCCGGGCAACTCGCGGGGTTGTAATGAGCCTTGCTTTCATTGACTTGGAACATGGCATGATGACTTGGCTCGGTGTCGGCAACGTCCAAGGAGTGTTGATGCGCTCCGATGCGAAAAAAGGAAATGGGCAGGAGTCACTTCTCCTGCGAGCTGGCGTCGTTGGTTCCCAGTTACCTGCCCTTCAGGCCACGGTGCTTCCGATTGCGCGGGGAGACACACTTTTCTTCGCAACAGATGGAGTGCGAAGCGATTTTTCTGTAACCCTCTCCGCCCGGGAAAATCCGCAAAGGGCGGCAGACAGAATTCTCGAGAATTATGGAAGCGGAAATGACGATGCGCTCGTATTGGTCGCACGATTAACGGGAAGTAATCCATGAACATCGCAATTCGACGCAAGACAAAACCTCAAGCGGGTTTTGAAGAAGAGTACCTCTCTTCCTTGCGTGAATGTGCAGCCGGTGGAGGCGAACACGCACTGGGCCGGGCGTATGAACTCGGCCGTCGAGCGCTCACGGAGCAAAAGAGTCTCGTAGAGATGGCTTCCTTGCATCACCAAGCTGTACTTGCTTTGGTTCGCGGTGCGAAAAGTGAGAAGCGCTGGGAGGAATTGCTCCGGTCGAGCGCCGAATTCCTCTCCGAGTGCTTGTCTCCTTATGAGATGACGCATCGTGGGTTCCAGGACGCCGTGAAGGCGCTCCGCCACTTGAATGAGACCCTTGAGGAAGAAATCAAGCGAATCGCCCATGCCGTGCACGACGAAGCGGGACAAGTGCTCGTCGCGGTTCACATCGCCCTCGCCGAACTCGCCCCCAATTTGCCCCAGAGCCAACATCGGCAGCTCAGCCGAATTGGTGAATTGCTAAATCAGGTTGAGACTCAGCTGCGCCGCTTCTCCCACGAACTTCGCCCGACGGTGCTCGATGACCTCGGTTGGCTTGCCGCCATTCGCTTTCTCGCCGGCAGCGTTTCCAAGCGCACCGGTATCCCAATCCAGGTCCGCACAAAAATGAATGGTCGGCTTTCCGGTTCCCTCGAAACAGCTCTCTACCGCATCGTTCAGGAAGCCCTGACCAATGCCATCAAACACGCAAAACCCAGTGAAGTCCGGATTGACGTGCGCAAGGAGAAGCACATGTTGCGCTGTTCCATCCAAGATGATGGGGTCGGCTTTGATGTCCGAGCCGTGCAGTCCAACCGCAACCGCGAGGGCCTCGGCCTCATCGGCATTCAGGAACGCTTGAATGCCCTCGGTGGAATTCTGTCGATCGATTCGGAGCCCGGCCGCGGCACTACGCTCCTGATCCGTTTTCCCATGGAGGTTCCCAATGCCCATACGCATCGTCCTCGCTGACGATCATGTCCTGGTGCGCCAGAGTCTCAAGTCGCTACTTGAGCGCGAAGGGCATCTGGTCGTGGGAGAAGCTTCCGAAGGCAAGCAGGCTCTCAGTCACGTACAATCGCTGCGACCCGACATCGCCATTCTGGATATCAGCATGCCCATCTTGAATGGCCTGAACGCTGCGCGAGAAATCAAGAAGGCCTTTCCCAAGACCAAAACGATCCTCCTTACACAGCATGACGAGGATCAATACATCTCCGAAGCACTAGAAGCAGGCGTGAGGGGTTACGTCCTCAAGAGCCAGGTAGCTGGCGACCTGCTGGAAGCCATCCGCCAGGTTTCCCGCGGCCAGGTCTACCTCAGCCCCGGCGTGTCTCGCGCCGTCATGGAAGCCTACCGCTCAAAGTCCGAGCGACCTAAACATTCGCTTACTCTCCGCGAACGCCAGGTACTCCAGTTGATTGCCGAAGGAAAATCCACCAAGGAAGTTGCCTCACTGCTTGGCATTAGCGTAAAAACCGCGGAATCTCATCGCACCCGGCTCATGCAGAAGCTGGATATCCACGAGACCGCCAGCCTCGTCCGGTATGCCGTCCGCTGCGGAATGGTCCAACCCTGAACCTTTCCCAATTCCGCTTCAGCACCCAGGCTGGCTAGCGCGGTACGCAGCCATCTAACGCCCACGGGCGCGCCCATCTCTTGGCCACGCTTTACCTTCTTCCTTCTCCCGTCCCCTTGCCCTTCACCGCAAATCTCGTGTTTTTCCCGTCTCTCTCCTGGGCCGGAGCTTGCGAACCGGCCTGCGGTGCGTCTTCCCACGCTCCCTCTCAACCTTCAACTGTCGACTGACAACTTGCCCACGCGTTACAATGCTTGCTCTTTTTTGGAGGAACCCATGCCGACACGCGAGGATGCCTGGAAACTTGTCCGCGAGTACACCGCTTCGGAAAGCTTGCGCAAACACATGCTGGCCGTGGAGGCCTGCGTGCGCGCCTACGCCCGCAAGTCCGGCGAGGACGAAGAGGTCTGGTCCCTCGCGGCGTTGCTCCACGATTTCGACTACGAGCGCTGGCCCAATCACGAGCACTCGCCCGATCAGGGGCATCCTTCGGAAGGCGCAAAGATTTTGCGCGAGCAGGGCTACTCCGAGGAGATCGTTCGCGCCATTCTTTCACACGCGGATTATTGCAACGTGCCGCGCCAGTCCGCGCTCGAGCACACGCTTTTCGCTTGCGACGAAATCGCCGGCTTCCTCACCGCCTGCGCCTACGTGCGGCCGTCAAAAAGCATTCTCGATCTCGAGGTGGACTCGGTCAAGCGGCGCATGAAGGATAAGCTCTTCGCGAAAGGAGTTTCGCGCGAAGACGTGCGCCAAGGCGCCGAAGAGCTGGGGATTCCGCTCGAAGAGCACATCGCGTTTTGCATCGCGGCTCTTCGCGAGCAGGCTGATGCCCTCGGCCTCCGGGGCTCGCTGTGAAATTTGTTGACAGACAGCCGCTTGAGTTTGCCGGCGACGTGGCGGAACGAGGTGGCTGAGTTTGATTTTGACGACGCTACATGAAGCGCCGGACCAACATCGTGAGTGCCGCGCCGAATAACATGCCGGCGAGCAGCAGAGAAATCACGCCGGCGATGAACCATCTTGACGGGACTTCGGCGCCTAGAAAAAGCGCGCGCGGCCCGGCGGTTGCACCATCCGCAGCGCAGGAAGCAAGTTCCGGCAGCGGGCGCGCGGGCCGCGGCGCGGGGTGGTCGATGTACTCGACTTTGGCGACGAAGCTGTAGCCCTTGCGGGGAATGGTGTCCACGAAAGACGGTCCGTCTTCCGTGGTGCCCAAAATCTGCCGCAGCTTATTTACGGTCGTGTTGACGTTTGCGTCGTAATTTACGTGCGTGTCGGATGGCCACAGCCGCATGCGCAGGACTTCGCGCGTGACGATCTCTCCGGGCCGCTCGAGCAGCGCCACCAGCGCCTGATAGACCTTGCCCTGAAGTTTGACGCGCGAGCCGGCTCGGAACAATTCTTCTTTTTCCAGGTCGAGATGGAAATCCCCGAAGCGCACGTACCGCGCCGGAGCGGTCACCGTGGCATTCGAGGCGGGATTCGCAACACGATTGGAAGCGTTGTTCGAGACCACGGCCGGACCGCTGATTGCAGTACCGCTTGAAGTTCCCTGGCGTTCCGGCAAGCGAGTGGATGCGAGTTCTGTGTTCATAGACCTCACCCTTAGCCCGATTGGACGCACCAGCCCAAATTTAGTTTTGTTCCACTCGCTAAATGGCTCCCTGACTGCCATTTTGGATGCGGTTGACAATCCGTTGGGATAACTTATATCTTGAGATGTACATACATGTCAAGATGAGTCTGCGGAAGATGAGCAAATCGGGTTCCAAATTGGACTTAACCGGGACCGGATACTGCGCTTCCTTCAATTTTCGGAGGACGGCGCGGGCGGTGACGCGGCTCTACGATTTGGCGCTGGAGGATTCGGGCGTCCGCTCGACGCAGTTCACTCTCTTGGTGGGCATTGCGAAGAATCAGCCGGTGGCCATGGGGGATTTGGCGCACGTTTTAATGATCGACCCGACGACGCTGACGCGCAGCTTGCGGCTTTTGGAGAAGGAAGGGTTGATCAAGATTTCGGGACGGTCTGCGAGGCGACAACGGTTCCTGAATCTGACCGAGAAAGGCGCACAGGCGCTGAAGCGCAGCCTGCCTGCCTGGCGCAAGGCCCATGGACAATTTGTATCCGCGGTGGGCGCTAAGTATTGGAATGATCTCCGCAACGAGCTCGAGACCCTGGCTCACCTCGCAGGCGACTTGGAAAAACTAAAAGTAGATGGTTCCGCACGGCCTCCGATGCACTCTTAGTACTTGTTTGTCGCGCGAGTTTGTGCGGGAGAACTGCGCAGACCGAGGAGGCGAGCTGCGCCTACATTCCGTGTGAGGCAATTTCCGGGACTTGCAGGGAACAACTGCCCGATAACCGATCACTTCAACGAATCCTATTGATTAGCCCAATGGGCACTCTGTCTGGATAGAAACGGAGGGGTTTCCTATAATCAACTATCATGAGTGGAGGAGCGACCATGGGGCGGGAACAGGGGAAACGCTGGACGTACGGCAGGGCGCTGGCGCTTGCGGTGGCCGGAGCCAGCTTGCTGGCTCTGCTGGCAAAGGAAGAACGATTTATTCCGGTGGGCCGGGCGGCGACCGAGACCCGCTTCACCGCACGGGAGTTTCTCGAGCCGATCAAGTTTTTGGCGAGCGACGAGCTCAAGGGCCGCGGCAATGGGACGCCGGAATTGGATCGAGCTGCTAAATACATCGCCGATCACTTTCACAAGTTCAAGTTGAAACCTGCCGGGGACCACGGCAAATACTTACAGAGTTTTGAACTAGTGGTCGGAGCAAATCTAGGTAACGCCAACGCGGCGGTTTTCGAACAAGGCGCGACTTCCACGCCGCTGAAGGTGCAGCAGGATTTCGTTCCGCTCAGCTTCTCCGCCAGTGCCACGCTTAAGGCACCACTGGTGTTTGCCGGTTACGGGATCACCGCGCCGGAATATCACTACGACGACTACCAAGGCCTCGACGCCAACGGCCGGGCGGTGATTGTCCTTCGGCACGAGCCGCAAGAAAACGACGAGCACAGCGTCTTTGCGGGAAAGCAGTTCACAACGCACGCGGATGTCGTCAACAAGGCAATAAATGCCAAGAATCACGGGGCCAAGGCGATGATTCTGGTGAATGATCTCGGCAATCATCCCGATCAGTCCGATGAACTGCTGCGCCTCGAGGAAGTCAGCGGGCCGCAGGAGATGAGCATTCCGGTGATCCAGGTGAAGGTGGATACGGTGAATAGCTGGCTGAAACCATCTGGTCAAGCACTCGACGAACTTCGCCAAGCCATCGACAAGGATCTCTCCAACCACTCGATGCCGCTCGACGCTGCATCGCGCTTAACGCTGACCGTAGACATCGAGCGCATCCATCGAAAGGTATCGAATGTCGTCGCGGAATTGCCGGGGACGGACCCGAAATTCGCAGACCAGTATATCGTGGTCGGCGCACATTACGATCATCTCGGCCTGGGGGACCGGAATTCGCTCGCGCCGAATCAGAAGGGTCAGGTGCATCACGGCGCTGACGACAATGCCTCCGGCATCAGCGGGATCCTGGAATTGGCTGACGTTCTGGCGCATTCGCCGCAGCGTCCGCGCCACTCGATCGTGTTCATTGGCTTTGCAGGCGAAGAGCTCGGCCTGCTGGGATCCAGCTACTACACGCAGCATCCCCCGTTTCCGCTAAACCAGGCGATCGCGATGATCAATCTGGACATGATAGGCCGCGTCTCGAACAACCGGCTGTACGTCTCCGGTATGGGGACCTCTCCCGGATTTCAACAAATGGTGCAGGACGCCAACCGGGCGGTGGAATTCAATCTCAGTTACTCATCTTCCGGATATGGAGCCAGCGATCAGACGTCCTTTACTTCTCACGAAGTGCCGGTGTTCTTCTTTTTTTCGGGCTTGCACTCGGACTATCACAAGCCGTCGGATACCTGGGACAAGATTGATGCGGCGAGCGGCGCACGCGTCGTTGAGCTGGTGGCGAATGTGGTCACCGGGCTGGATGGCCTAAGTGAGAAGCCTAAGTACGCGCGCGTAGCTGAGCCCGCCACTTCCGTCACCGGCGGGGGCGGAGGATACGGACCTTATTTCGGATCGATTCCCGACTTCGGCCAGGTGGAGCATGGCGGGGTGAAGTTTGCCGACGTGCGCGACGGCAGCCCGGCCGGAAAAGCCGGATTCCAGACTGGCGACGTGCTGATCGAGTTTGACGGCAAGAAAATCGACAACCTATACGATTTCACCTACGCTTTGCGCGCGCGCAAGCCCGGCGACATAGTGGTGGTCACAGTGATGCGTGGCAATGAGAAAGTCACGCATGAGGTGACGCTTGAGGCGCGCAAGTGAGGAGCAACACCGAGGTTGAGCGGAAGAATTCAGAGTTCCGCAGGAGGAATTTCCGCAAGCTCAAGCGCGGCCTTGGATGGCCAGCTGCATTGCTTTTCATCGCGGCCATCGCGGTGGCCCATGCGAGCCGGGCGCAGGAGAAGACCGCAACTTCTGGATTGGGTGGAGCTGGCCCGGTTGTTCACGGGAACCCCGACGACCCGCTGCGTGATCCGCGCGAAACACATTTGCGACACCTCAAGCAACTCACGTTCGGGGGGCAAAACGCCGAGGCCTATTTCAGTTACGACGGTCAGAAGCTCATCTTCATGTCAACGAGGCCGCCGTATCAGTGCGATCAGATTTTCATCATGAACACGGATGGTTCGAACGTACACCTAGAATCGACCGGCAAAGGCCGCACGACCTGCGGCTATTTTTACCCCGACGGCAAACACGTGCTCTATTCTTCGACGCATGCTGCCGGCGACGCTTGCCCGCCGCGGCCGGATTATTCGCGCGGCTACGTCTGGGCGGTTTATTCCGCCTATCAGATGTATTACGCTCGGGACGATGGAAAAATCGTCAAGCCGCTAACGACTGGACCGGGCTACAACGCGGAGGCCACACTCTCGGTTGATGGCAAGAAAATCGTGTTCACCTCATCGCGTGACGGAGACCTGGACATCTACACCATGAATGGGGATGGAACGGGGGTAAAGCGTTTAACCAACACTGCCGGTTACGATGGCGGCCCGTTCTTCTCTCCCGACGGCGAGTGGATCGTCTACCGAGCGCACCATCCCGCCACCGATGAGGAGATCGCACGCGACAAATCGCTACTAGCGCAGGACCTTGTTGCACCCAACGAAATGGATCTCTACGTCATGCACGCGGACGGCTCGCAACAGCGGCAGATCACGAAACTCGGCGGCGCAAGCTTTGCGCCGACCTTTTTCCCGGATAGCAAGCGCATCCTCTTCGCTTCGAACTACGAGCATCCCGCCTCGAGCCAGTTTGAGCTCTATGCCGTGAATCGCGATGGAAGTGGCCTGGAGCGTGTAAGCTTTGCCGGCGGGTTCGATGCGTTCCCGCAGTTTTCGCCGGACGGCAAGAAGCTGGTGTTCGTTTCGAACCGCAACGCCAAGGTGCCGCACGAGATCAATGTGTTCATCGCCGATTGGGTTCCCTGAACGACGGTTCACGCCAGCAGCCAGTCCGAAAACCGTTTTCCGAACCTTCCGACCAAATACCGCGCGGACAGTCCATCCTTAGGGCTTGCTTCTCTGTCTTGTTATATGTATAACGGTATAGACTATGAGTGTAACGATAGCTGCGGAGACAGCTCCACGGTGGCTCTTGCTGGTGTTCAGCTTGCCGAGAAAAGGCGCGAGCTTGCGCGTCGCCGTATGGAGGAAGCTGCAACGTTACGGGGTGCTGCCGCTCGGCAACTCCGGTTACCTGCTGCCACGCAGTTCCGAGAACCGAGAGAAGTTCGCCTGGCTGGCGACGACGATTCGTG
Source organism: Candidatus Udaeobacter sp. (assembly GCA_035511855.1). Lineage (GTDB taxonomy): Bacteria > Acidobacteriota > Terriglobia > Acidiferrales > UBA7541 > Acidiferrum. The sequence goes on along the minus strand of DATKEV010000165.1, from coordinate 4,065 downwards.
GGGCCCGTGGAGATGCCTCGGTCGTGGAAGTCCAGTCCATCGACAACTGCAATGACGCCCAATTGAAGAAGAGATTTTCTGACGCGCGAAGCCGGGATTACCGGGAGTTACTCGGAGAGCTGAGGAAAGCGTCATCCGCGGGTTCGAGGAATTCTGCAGCATACCTGAATCGCCTGCGCCGGCGCTTCCAAGAAATCACTTCCATCGACTTTTTTGGCAACGCCCTGCGCGAACAGGTTGAGCGGGCACTCGAGGCGATGCAAAGGCCACCGTCTAAACCGGAGCGCGTGGGAATTGGAAAAGCCTCCCGAGCAACTTACCGCAGGCGGATATGGGTGACGCGGCCGCGTCCAGGAATCGATCGAGTGACATCTGCCTGGCTGATTTGCAAGTTCATCGATCCGAAGGCTCGATTCGCCTTTTCGAGCGAAGACAAGAAACCGCAAAATGCGGTGCCTTTTGACATGTACGCGGACGGCTTCGGGCATCGGGGCGAGGATTGCACGTTTGAAACGCTGAGCAAGGCATTTCGAATTGGTGACAAGAGAGTCGGCGTCATGGGGCAGATCGTCCACGACGCCGATCTGTTCGACGAAAAGTTCGGGCGGACGGAAGGTTTCGGCATCGATGAAGTAATGAAAGGCTGGGCGCGCCAGAACTTGAGCGACGAGGACTTGCTCGAACGCGGCATGCAGCTGACCGAGGGACTCTATCATTCGTTGAAGTGAATACAACATGCCTTCGTTCAGAACGGTTCGTTCTTTATCGAAAGTAGAAAACGAGGAGAAGAACAAACATGAAATCTCGAATCACAATTCTGTGGCAGATGCTTTTGTTGTTGATTCCCTCTGGTCTTGCGGCACAGGGCTTGGATACCGCGAAGATTGATGAAGCCTTGGGGCGGGCGGGCCAAAAGTCGGGCGAAGTTTACCGCGTCGGGTTCCCACGTACGGACCTGCAGGTGGTGGCCGCGGGAGTCGAGATCAAGCCAAGTCTTGCGTTGGGTTCGTGGGCAGCGTTTAGCGGAAGCGACGACAGCGCGTCGGTGATGGGCGATCTGGTTCTGCTCGAAGAGGAACTCCATCCTGTCATGGTCCGGCTGCGCGCGAGCGGATTTGAAATCACCGCGGTGCACAATCACTTGATGAACGAAAGGCCGCGCCTACTTTATATGCACTACATGGGGCACGGTAAGGCCATCGAGATCGCCAAGTCGCTCCGGGCCGCGCTGGAAGCTTCGAAGACTCCGCTGGCGATGCCGGCCTCGGCGTCCAGCGCGACCGCGGAACCGCCGGGCTTTGTGAAGACCATCGAAGATACGCTCGGAGCAAGGGGCCGTTGGGCTGGAGGCGTTCTGGCATTCGGAATTCCACGCTCGGAGCCGATAACGGACGGAGGCATGACGCTGACGGCGGCTCAGGGCGTGGCCGAATCCATCAACTTTCAGGAGGCTGGCGCCGGAAAAGTGGCGACAACCGGGGATTTCGTGCTGACGGCGGAAGAAGTGAATCCGGTGATCAGCGCGCTGGAGGAGCACCACATCCAGGTCACGGCGTTGCACAGCCATCTGCTGAGAGAGCAGCCTCGGCTGTTCTTCATGCACTTTTGGGCGGTGGGGAGCGTGGAGTCTGTAGCTCAAGGCATGAAAGCCGCCCTCGGTCACGTCGCAGCCAAGTGAAAGAGAATATCAATGCGGAGACCTAGCGGATCTGGAGGAGGCACCCAAAAAAAGAGGCGGGTACGAGGCCAAACAAGGAAGGTGGCAGGTGAAATGGATCACGCGTGAGCGAGTGAAAGTGGACCGGGTGGCGTGTCCCTGGCTGATCCGGAAGTTTGTGGACGCGGAGGCGGCATTTCACTTCGTGCCGGCCCAACGGGTCGATTCCGAGGCGCAAAAACTCGGGGCCATACCCTTCGACGTTCCGAACGTCGAGCTTGGCCATCATGGAAGAGAATGCTCGTTCGAGGCGATCTTGAAGAAATACGGGCTGGCCAATGATCCCGCTCTCGCGCTGCTGGGAAAGATTGTGAACGGGGCGGATACAGACAATTCGTTATGGCAACAACCGGAATCCGCGGGATTGAACGCGGTAGCGGAAGGCTTCCGGCACCTGGGATTTGAAGACGATCACGGAATCAATGCGGCGGAAGGGATTGTCTATGACGCGTTGTATGCCTATTGCCGGGAGATGGTGAAGCGCGGCAAACCGAACGGCGCCTTCAAGGATGCGACTTGAGCTCTCAAATAATCCGTTGAGCGATGCATGGAGATTTACTTCTGGCAACCGGCACACAAACGCAGGGCAGAGCTTCTCTCACCATTGATCCGAACGTGGCGGCCGCTTCCGGCGCCGTGTTCCTGATTGGTTTGGGTGAGGAACTGTGGAAGAAGTTTCTCCCAAAATATCTGGAGTCGTTCGGCGCCAGTGTCGCCGTGGTGGGGTTCTTCGGTACTGCTGAAGATTTCTTCGACGCGCTCTATCAGTATCCCGGAGGGTGGCTTGCCGACCGCTGGGGAAGGCGGCGGGCTTTTCTCGCGTTTCTCTTCGCGGCGGTCATCGGCTATCTGGTCTATCTTTTTTCTCCGTCGTGGCCGAGCCTGTTCGTGGGATTAAGTTTGACCATGGCGTGGCAGTCCATGGCGTCACCGGCGATTTTCGCGACGATAGGCGACGCGCTCCCCAAGGAGCTGCGCGCCAAGGGCTTCACAGTTCAATCAGTGCTGAAGCGCATTCCGATGATCGTGTCGCCGCTGGCCGGTGGCGCGCTCATCGCCGCCGTGGGTCTTCGGCGCGGCCTGCGGCTGGGATTTTTGATCACCCTCGTTCTGGCAGGAATGGCGATTCCGCTTCTTGCTTCCATCGGTCTGCCGATTGCTTCGCGGGACCGCAAGAATCCGCGAAGCGTGTGGAAGTCGTTTCAACCGAGATTGAAGCGGTTGCTCATCTCCGACATCACCATCCGCATGTGCGAAGGAATGGCTGATATCTTCACCGTTCTTTACGTGACCAACGTCAGCGGAATTAGCATTCCGCGGTACGGAATGCTGGTGGCGATTCAAGTGACCGTCTCGATTGTTGGGTATTTTCCATCGGCGCGGTTCGCCGACCGCGTAGGCCGCAAACCGTTCGTGATTCTCACGTTCGCGTGCTTTGCGTTGTTTCCTGTGGCTGTCGTTCTGGCGCGCGGCTTTCCGGGATTGGTGTTTGCCTTCATTCTAGGAGGACTACGAGAGATTGGCGAGCCATCCCGTAAAGCCATGATCGTAGATCTCGCCGCGAGCCAAGCCCGTGCGCGGACCGTGGGGCTTTACTATCTCGTGCGAAGCCTCTCGATTACCCCCGCATCCGCTATTGGCGGTTTACTCTGGAGAATTCATCCCCAACTGCCCTTCCTGATTGCCAGTGGAATAGGAATTGTGGGCACATATCTTTTCTCCGTCACCGTTTCAGAGAGTTGACAGAATAGGCGGGAAGCAGGATACCCGCGGGTTTACTACCCGAAGTGGTGGACGTTCGGCCATAGAACAGCTTGAGAATCTGGCAGGTTGGGGGCGGAGACTCGGCCACCCCTCCCACCGCGATTCAGTTGGGCAACAAGCCGTAAACTTCGAGTTCACCCAGCACCGTCGAGTCGTTGCCTCGGGTTCCGAGATACACCTTGCCGTTGGCAATGGTGGGCACGGTGAATTTGACGGCGTGACCCGCCTGGTCGCGATTGCCCGCCGCCTGCGAGCTGTTCCACAACTCCGTGGCAAGATTCGTTGCGTCGTAAGCGTGCAGGACGGCGGGGCCGCATCCAGGCGATTGAGTCGTGCAGTACTGGGTGTTGTCTGCAGCCCAGACGATCCCAGCGGCCGTGCCGTTCGAGGAAAGCGCAGGCGTAGCTCCCGGAAACCCGAACGTCGCGGAAGTTTGTGACGACGGCGCGCCGTTGAACTTCCCGGTGGCGGTATTGAAGAGGTATTGCTGCAGTGCGCCGATGGGTGCGACGTACAAATTATTCTGCCAGAAAACCGGCGTGGCAAAGATGCCGTTTCCTGCGTTGATGGTTTGGAGCACGTTG
>DATKEV010000164.1:0-8118 GCA_035511855.1 Candidatus Udaeobacter sp. | reverse complement strand
TTCCAACGTGCGGATTACCCCGGCTGCGCCGCAGGACTTGAAAAACGGATCAGACGTTGCGGGCTCGTGGGAGATGCGGTATTCGAGCGACGCAGGTGGGATGGGCGCGTCAATGGAATTGCACCGCGACGGAAACAAAGTAACCGGAACATGGGCCGGCCCACTGGGAGAGGGTCTCCCGATCACCGGCACTTGGCGGAACGGCTATGTGGAACTCTCGTTCGCCGGGGAGTGGCCGAAGGAAAGCTGGAAAGGAGCTCCGGGTCCGGTCAATGCGTTCCTGGCCGGTTGGATTGACGGCGATTCCGGCAAGGGGCGGATGCGCGTGGAAGGACGCTCGGATGGCGCATGGGTAGCAAAGCGGAAAGAGTAAGCGGCTATTCCGCAATGAGGTTGATCTCGTCGGGCAGACGCAAACCTACCTGAGGGGCAGGGCATGCGTGGTGCTGGCTTAACCTGAACGACATGAGCGAAGGCGCTATCTGACCGGCCAACCTTCCAGCCGTACTGAGGGAAAACCCGCCGTATGGTTGATAGGGGAGGCGGTGGAAACGTCGGCATCATTCGAAGCCCGCTACGCGCCACCACCTTACCCGACCAAAAAAACAGGGGGGTGTTATGGCTAACTAGCCTCCCCCGACCAGGAACATGGGGAACTCACTCACCGAGGAAGCTCCTTCTCATTCCTTCACGAGGTACAGGGCGCGCTCGAGTTCCAGCTCCAGCTTCGCGCCCTTCGGAAGATTCAATTCGTGGCCGCGGCCCGATTCCATGAGATAAGCCGTCAGGGCGGCGAGAGCAGCGCCTTCGGCAGCCTCCTTCTTGTCTTTATCCTTTACTCCCTTCACCGCGCCAATCGCCGCGCCCGCCGCGGCAGCTTCTGCTGCAGCCTGTTGCGTGCTGGATCGCCCTTCGATCAATCCCTCCTGAGTTGTGCTCGATTTCACGCTGTGATCGCCAGGCACGCTCACCACTTCTGCGACGATGGGCAGCTTGCCGAAACTCGTATGAATGTCGTCGAACGTCAGCCAGAGCTTCGCGCGGCCGGCTATGCCTGCGGACTCGACGCGGCTGATGTGCCCCGCAATTTCCGCCCCGGCCGGCAAGTAAATGCCGCTACCCGCTTCCAGCGGCTCGAGCGTCCTCACCTTGAACCTTGCGTTTTCCTGCGTGCCCTTGGTGCCCAACTCATCTTCCAGCCGCACCAGGAATTTTGTTCCCGGCGTTACCGCGTAGGTTTCAAGCGGCAAGCCGTGACGGTCGCCGTCGGCCTTCTGGCGGGGCGGCTCGGGCGCCGCCGGGGCCGTTTCTTGTGTTTGTGTCGGCGCGGGATCCTGCGCCGCGGACGACGAGCTCGCTGCCAGAATCGCCGCCAAAATCGCACTGCTTGTCACCACGGATACACTCATTCGCGATCTCATGTTCTCCTCCTGCGGAATGCTGAGCCGCTACGAGGTGCACCTGGGGCGCCAGTGTTGGTTTTGGGCGGCTGTTGTAAAGGGCTGAAAGGAAAGATAGTTGGAGAAAAGTCCCTGGAACGAGGGGAGGCGACATGCTGGCGCTGTCGGCTCTTCCTGTCAGTGGCGCGGAGGTAAATTCCGACACCTGTCGGCGCAAACTCGGCCGTTGGTGAGTGCATCATTTCGCGATGAAGTGCTGGATACGGCGCAAGACAGCGGCATACATCGCGGGCGTGACGCGCCCGGTCTGCGTGTTTTGCTGGCTGGGGTGATACACGCCAAACAGCCGCGGCCCCCCGGCCACGGGCTCGGCTTCCGCACCGTGGGCAAACCTGTAGAGGGCGCGAGAAGCAATCACGCCGCGTTGCTTCAAGATTTCGAGATAGCCGTCCCAAGCGATCTTTCCCAATGCGAGGATGGCCTTGGGCTTCAAGATTTCCAGGTCGCGTTCCAAGTACCCAAGGCAATTGGCGATCTCTTTCGGGAGAGGCTTGTTGTCCGGCGGTGCACAGCGGCAGGTCGCAGAGATGTAGGCGTCTTTCAATTGCAGACCATCATCCCGACGTTCAGAAGTGGGCTGGTTCGCAAAGCCTGCCTGGTGCAGGGCGGAGTAGAGAAAATCACCCGAGCGGTCGCCTGTGAACATTCTCCCCGTGCGATTCGCTCCATGGGCCGCAGGAGCTAGTCCCAGAATCAAAAGTTGGGCCTGCGCGTCGCCAAAACCGGGGACCGGCTTGCCCCAATAGATCCACTCGCGATACGCGCGCCGCTTCTCTCGTGCCACCTTTTCGCGATAGCGCGCCAGCCGCGGACACTTCCGGCAAGCCACGATCTCTTCATTCAAGACTTTTAATTCGTCGGCGCGATTCACGCGTGTTCCTTCATGACTTCGGCAAGAACGACCGCTTGATTGTGCTGTTCGTCTTTCGCGCCAAAGAGAAGTGTCAGCGTCCCGTGCTCCTTCTCCATTTTTGTCAACTCTACCAGCAACTCTTTTTTCTTCTTTAACTCAGCGCGATATCTCTTTCTGAACTCGGGCCACTTCTCCACGTCATGGCAAAACGATTTCCGCAGTCCATCACTAGGAGCGACGTCTTTCATCCACACATCGATCTTGGCGGTCTCCTTTTTCATGCCGCGCGGCCAGAGGCGGTCCACGAGCACACGCCAGCCATCTTCCTTCGCGGGTTTGTCGTAGACTCTCTTGACGTGGATCATGCCTGGCCTCAGCGCAGTAACGCCAAGACTTCGTCGTGAATGATTCCGTTGGTGCTCACAAGCTGGCCGGAATAAATCGAGCGTTCGCCGCGCAGATTCGTCGAGCGGCCGCCGGCTTCTTCGACGATGATCCCCAGTGGCGCGAGGTCCCACGGTTTCGAGGTCCAATCGAGTGCCGCATCGATGGCGCCTTCGGCCACCAACATGTGTTGCCAGAATCCGCCGAACGAGCGGCTGTTGCGCGCGGCGTCCAGGAGAGCGCGGATTTTCGCGAGGTCGTTGGCGTTCTTGCTGGGTCCGGTGCCCGTGGTGAATACCATTGCTCTACTGAGGCTAGACACATTTGAAACATGGAGCCGCTTTCCATCCCGGTAGGCGCCTTCTCCTCGATACGTCCACCAACGCGAATGCAGGCCCGGTGCGCTGACCATCGCGGCAACGATTTCGCCATTCGACTCAATTCCCATGAGCGTGCCGAAGGTCGGAATCCCTCGCAAAAATTCTTCCGTGCCGTCGATGGGATCAATAATCAGGCGCGCATGCCCGTGCTTGTTCGCCGCGCTCAAATCGCCGCCGCCCATTTCTTCGCCGAGTACATCTAGTGGCAATCCGCTCGCCGCCACTTTGGCGCGGGCCATCTCTTCCACGGCGCGATCCGCTTGGGTCACGGCGGTCCCATCGCCCTTCCTGTCAACGCGCAATTCATCTCTACGGAAATAGCGCATCGCGATCGCGTCTGCCTCCCGCGCGATCGCTTCGAGCAAATCCCCGTACTCTTCCTGAAATCCCATTGTTTATCCCTTTAGTTGGTTAGCTCCGGGGTTTCCCTGTGTACCAGGGTGGCGCAGCTCCTTTTTCTCCAAACGATCCCTAATCACTCAACGTATCTATAAACAGTTGGCGATTGTAGCGGCGACATCCAGGATATTGGAGTAATAGCAGCCGGCTGCCTTTCTCTCCTGGCCGAACTCGCTCCCTTCGTTCCCAACAATTAAACCCTTTGGTCCGCCGAAGTCGAGGATATGCGCCTAGAACAGGATTGATGCACCTCCCGTTGCCATAAGCGTGAAAGGGGCCACCACTGGTATGTTTAAGTCAAACGGCCGCTTGAATCCATGCATTAGAAATTTCGATGTCGAAGTCCATTTGACTCTCTGCGCGTGCACCCCTAGCATACAAACTTACTGCGATGTGTGCTCACGCCAACACCGGAACAATCCTCGATAGAATTCTCGAGTCTCGCCGCGCGGAGGTCGATCACCGAAAACGGGTGCTGCCGGAAACCGCCTTGAAGTATGGCGTGAAAGCAGCCACGCCGTTGCGCGATTTTTCCGCTGCGCTCGAGCGCAACGCTCTAAATGTTCTCGCTGAGCTTAAGCCTGCCTCGCCCTCGCGCGGGGTGATTCGCGATCCCTTCGATCCGGTGGCCCTTGCGAAATCACTCGAATCCGCCGGCGCCGCGGCCCTCTCGGTGCTCACCGAAGGCGAATTCTTCCGCAGCTCGCTGAAAAATCTTCGCGATGCCCGAAAAGTGGTCCAGCTTCCCGTTCTGCGCAAGGATTTTATCTTCGATCCCTGGCAGGTCTGGGAAACGCGCGCCAACGATGCCGACAGTTTTCTGCTCATCGTCGCTATCCTCGGAGACGGAGTCCTCCGCGACCTCATCGCCCTTGGGCGTGAACTCGGCATGGAGCCGCTGGTCGAGGTCCACACACCGGAGGAGCTCGATCGCGCGCTGGCCGCGGGTGCGCGCATCATTGGTGTGAATAACCGCGACCTTAAGACGCTCACCGTTAGCGTCCAATCTTCCTTCGATCTGATTGACCGCATTCCAGACAATTGCACTGCCGCAAGCGAATCCGGCCTGCGGACGCACGACGATCTCGCGAAACTTCGCGCCGCCGGTTTTGACGCTTTTCTTGTGGGCACGCATCTTATGCTCGCTCCCGATCCCGGCGTCGCCCTCGCTGCGCTTCTTGCTCCCGTTGCTGGAAAAACTTAGATGGCCATGGTGCGCGTCAAAATTTGCGGTATTACCAACGCTGCCGACGCCCTCGCCGCCATCGACGCCGGCGCCAATCTTATCGGCTTCAATTTCTACGCGAAAAGCCCGCGCCACATTTCCGAGACAGAAGCCGCAAAAATTCGTCCGCAGCTTCCCAAGAGAGTGAAAGCCGTGGGGATTTTCGTCAACGCCTTGCCGGCGGAGGTCATTACACTTCGAAAATCGTTGAAACTTGATGCGGTCCAACTTCACGGCGACGAATCTCCCGAAACCGCCGCCGAAATCGCCCGCAGCCTCCCCGTCATTAAAGCCTTCCGCGTTGAGCCAGATTTTCCCCTGGCCACCCTGGACGAGTATCCCGATGCATTTGCCTACTTGTTTGACGCCGCGCACACAGGCCAATATGGTGGTACAGGCCACGCCACGGACTGGGATGCCGCCCGCCGCGCCGCGCTCGGCCACCGTATTATTTTGGCCGGCGGCCTGAAGGTTGAGAATGTGGCCGCCGCCGTGCGCATCGTGCGGCCCTACGCCGTGGATGTTGCCAGCGGCGTAGAATCAGAGCCGGGCAAGAAGGATCACGGGCGCATGCGCGAATTCATCCAGGAAGTGCGCCGCGCCGAACGAAAGTAGACCCGTCGTAGATCCTTTGAATGGAACGCTTACCGTACCCGATGAGCTCGATACTCCAGTCTCCGGCAACCGCGCCAGGACGCTTCGGTCCTTACGGGGGGCGCTACGTTCCCGAAACGCTGATGGTGCCGCTCTTCGAGCTGGAGCGCGCCTACGAACTCGCGAAGACGGATGCGGCGTTTCAATCGCAATTCCAAGATCTTCTGAAAAATTTTGCCGGCCGGCCTACGCCGCTGCAGTTCGCCTCGCGCCTCACGGAAAAACTCGGTGGCCCGCGCATCTATCTGAAGCGCGAAGATCTGCTGCACACCGGCGCGCACAAGATCAACAACGCCATCGGCCAGGGGCTGCTCGCCGTGAAAATGGGCAAGCCGCGCATCATCGCAGAAACCGGAGCGGGCCAGCACGGCGTCGCTTCCGCCACCGTCGCCGCTCATCTCGGCCTTGAATGCGTCGTGTACATGGGCACCCAAGACATGGCGCGCCAGGCGCTCAACGTCGCGCGCATGCGCATGCTGGGCGCGCAAGTGGTTGCCGTCGATTCCGGCAGCCGCACCCTTAAAGATGCCATCAACGAAGCCATGCGCGATTGGGTCACCAATGTCCGCACCACGCACTATCTTCTTGGCTCCGTTCTAGGTGCCCATCCGTATCCCACGATGGTCCGCGATTTTCAAGCCGTGATCGGCTGCGAAGCGCGCGAGCAAATCCTTCTTGCCGAGAAGCGCCTGCCCACGCATCTTTTCGCTTGCGTCGGCGGCGGCTCGAATTCCATCGGCCTCTTCCATCAATTTTTGAACGACGCGGACGTGAAAATGATCGGCATCGAAGCCGGCGGCCGCGGCGGCCAACTCGGCGAGCACGCCGCACGCCTCGCCGCGCATCAGGGTTTTACGGGCGCACGCCCCGGAGTCCTCCAAGGAACGTACACCTACGTTTTGCAAAATGAAGACGGGCAGATCGCCACGACTCATTCCATTTCCGCGGGTCTCGACTATCCCGCCATCGGCCCCGAACACGCCTGGCTCGCCGACCAGCGCCGCGCCGAATACTCCGCCGTCTCCGATCAAACCGCTCTTGATGCGGCGCGCCTGCTCTCCCGCACCGAAGGCATCATCCCCGCGCTGGAGTCCGCCCACGCCATCGCCGGTCTCCTCGAGCGTCTCCCCAAAATGAGCAAAGCCGACCTCGTCATCCTCAATCTCTCCGGCCGCGGCGACAAGGACATGGACACTTACTCCCGCCTGCTCTAATCTTTAAGCTTTCCCGAAATCCAATGACCGTGGCGCTCTCCAACTCGACCCGCATTTCCAATCGTTTCGCCGAATTGCGTGCCTCCGGTGAACTCGGCATCATCGCCTACATCACCGCTGGCGATCCGTCATTCGACGCCACGTTGAAATATGTCCTGGCGCTCGCGGAAGCTGGCTCCGACGTCATCGAGCTCGGCGTTCCATTCAGCGACCCGCTTGCCGATGGCCCCACGATCCAACGAGCTTCCGAGCGCGCGCTCAAAGCCGGCGCCTCGCTTGCCGGCGTCCTCGATCTCGTTCGCCGCGTTCGCCAGTCCTCTCAAGTCCCGCTCGTCCTTTTCAGCTACTACAATCCCATCCTGCAAATGGGACTCGAAAAATTCGCGTCCGCTGCTGCATCGGCTGGTGCCGATGGCGTCCTCGCCACTGATCTCACGCCCGAAGAGTCCGAGGATTATCGCCGCATCCTCGCCGCCCATCATCTCGACACGATTTTTTTGGGCGCGCCAACTTCGACCGACGAACGCCTTGCAAAAATCGCCGGTTGTTCCACTGGGTTTCTCTATCTCATCTCGCGCACTGGTGTAACCGGCGCGAAAGACGCCTTGCCCGACGATCTCCCCGCCCTCCTCCGGCGAGCCCGCAGCGTCACGCAACTTCCCATCGCCGTCGGCTTCGGCATCTCGCTTCCCGGTCACGTTTCCGTTCTCGGTGGCCTCGCTGACGCCGCCGTCGTCGGCTCTGCTCTCGTCTCCGAAATTGAAAGAGCGCCATCCGTCGAAGCCGCCGCTGCAGCCCTCGGCGACCGCGTCCGCGCCCTCAAGCAAGCCGCCCGCCACGGCCTCTCCCGCCGCGAGGTGGCGCCATGAATTTAAGTGATTGGCGGCGCCGCATCGATGAGATTGACAAGAAGCTGGTAGAACTTTTGAACGAGCGCTCGCAGTGCGCACTGGAAATCGGCAAGCTCAAACAGGAGGCCAAGATTCCGCTGTACCAGCCAGACCGCGAGAACGAGGTGCTCGAAAACGCCGAACGCAACAATCCCGGCCCATTGACCGACGCCGCGATTCGCCGCCTCTTCGAGCGCATTATCGATGAAGCGCGCGCCGCCGAGCGCAACGCCATGCATTCCGGTGGCAACTCCGGCAAAGGCGGGAATGAATGAGAGGTATCGGCAGTCTGGACACAAAAGGGGTTTGTAGAGGCGGCTTTACGCCGCCATCCGCCGCTTATTCGAGCGCATCATCGACGAAGCCCGCAGCGCCGAGCGCCAAGCCATGCACCTAGGTGATGTAGTCGACAAGGACGAGAAGTCGTAGCTCCGAATTTGTAGTGGCCGGTCTTTAGACCGGTGAAAGGGAACCAGCCGCAACCATGGTCATCGTAATGCAAGAAGGCGCCTCCGACGCCCAAATCCAGCACGTAATCGACCGCCTCATCGCCAGCGGCTTCAACGTGCATCGTTCCACCGGCGAATCCCACACCGTCTTAGGCGCCGTCGGCGTGCACCGCGATTTCGATCATCGCGACTTCGAGCTGCTCGACGGCG
>DATKEV010000163.1:0-3768 GCA_035511855.1 Candidatus Udaeobacter sp. | reverse complement strand
GACGAACTGAAGATCGCGCCGGCCGCGCGGCGCATTCCGATGACGCAGCTTCTCCGCGAAGATTCTCTCGCTATTTTTTCCGCGTGGAGGCAACAGGAAAACAAGACGCCCTACTGACGCGAATAGCCGCTTTTCCAGCCTTACCCGCGATCCACTGGCCCTTTACGATTCTGGCCAGGCGCCGAGCGCGCGGCGTAAATCGACCAACTGACCCAGGTGATACGCGTTGTGATCGGCAAGCAGTAGCGCTTCGCGGAGAATCGTATGGCCGTCTCCGTGCGGAATTGCCGCGCACAGATCGGTCTTTGGGCTTTTCACGAGCTTGATCATTTCCTGAAGATCACGCTGGAACTCTTGCACGCTTTTTGCCCACGCTGCTTCATCCGGCGGTACGGGCGTCTTTGGCCAGTAGCCCTCGGGAAATCCCGGCGAAACATGCTTTGCGCTGCGGCAGAATTCCAGAATGTCCCATTGGGCAATCCGCGCGTGCTCCAGCAACTGCCATCCCGTATGCCGCAACCCTTCTGCGAACGCTCCTCGTTTCGCTTCCGGAAATCCATCGATCGCATCCATGAAGTGCACATGCGCCTGGCCGCCCTTCAACAGGGCGACAAGGTGTTCGCGCAATTCCTGGTCACGATTTCCAGCATTGCTCTTCTTTTTCGAGGTTCGTTTCGTTTTTTTGTTCACGGTGGTTTCCTGTTTCTCCGAGACGAGCAGTTTGCTGCGCCGAGTCGCGAGCCATCAAGCAGTCCCTGTCCGGGCGTTTCGAGGTCACAAATTATACATGCGAATTCTCTCAAAACGTTTCTTTTTGCCGCAAGCCAATTGCCCGGAACCCGTCCGGCTGGCATACTTTCTTCTCCCCGCAACAGCCAAGAGGCAATCGATGAAACGGGAATATCACCGCTGGTACTCTCACCGGCTCGGCATGGAGCTGGGCGTAGTTGTATTTGGACATTGGGGCACGCCGCTCCTCGGTTTTCCGACCAGCGCGGGCGACGAATGGGAACTCGAGGGCCAGAGCATGGTCGGCGCGCTCGGCGATTTCATCGACGCCGGGAGAATAAAATTCTTCACCGTGAACTCGATCAATGGGCTCAGCTTTTACAACAAGGGCGCGCACCCGTTTCACCGCAGTTACGTCCAGTCCGTTTTCGATTCTTACCTGCGGGAAGAAGTCGTACCGTTCATTTGGAACAGCTGCCAGACACAGGGCATTGCCATCTCTACGATGGGCGCTTCCTTTGGCGCGTACCACGCCGCCAACAGCCTCTTCAAGCACCCCGACGTCATCAAGCGCTGCTTCGCGATGTCCGGCGTCTACGACCTGAGGAACTTCATGGATGGCATGTACGACGACAATTTTTATTTCAACAATCCCGTCGACTACCTCTCGAACGCCAGTGATCCCTGGTTCTATGACCAGATCGCGAGCTGCGATATTCACCTCAGCACCGGCACAGGCCCGTGGGAGAACAGCGGGCCCACCTACCGCCTCTCCGAAGTTCTCTCAAGTAAAGGCATTCGCCATTCACTCGACAACTGGGGCCCGCAGGGCGGCCACGATTGGCCGTACTGGAAACACCAGATGCGCGAATATATCTCTCAACTTTTCTGAGTGTGATTGTCAGCGGAAGGAAAAGGAAGCTTTTCAGGCCAGACCAAGGTGAGCGAGCTGGTATTGGCCTTTTTCGATGACCTGGTCGTCGTCGATCCAGACGTCGCACTCGCGGGTAAGCACGTCGACATGCGTCTTGGATTTCCAATTGGCGTGGGTCTGGCTGCCGTAAGGATCTCCAAACGCGATGTGCACGCCGGGGAATTTTTCATCTTGAAGGAGGATCCCAATCATCTCCGATAGCCCAAGATTTGTGCCGAAAGCGAGTTCGCCGACGCGATCGCTGTTTTCGTCCGTATGGCAATAGTCCCAGAATTCCTGCTCCAAGTCCTTGCGGGCACAGTTAACGCCGACGAGCCGCGCGCCCTTGATCTCCAACGTCAGCGGAGTGGACTGCAGGTCCCCGTATTTCCCATTGAAGTGATCGCCGGCGGTGGCATCGCAAACGAACGTGCCGTCCACCGTCGCCGGAGTGGTGAAAACTTCGCCGGCCGGAAGATTCGACCAATAGCGCGGGCTGATGAGCCCGCTGGTCTTCACCCAATCGAGTCCGCGGTCGAAATGCGCCGCGATCCTTGTTCCGGCTTCGGTTATTACAGTCAGTGTTTCAGCGCGCAGCATGCGTTCGCGTAGGCTGTCGCTCAGCCGATCCACCAACTTGTAATCCGCGCGCATGCCCTGCTGCATGATTTGTGGCGTCACGCCGACCATGTGCGCGTAGCGAATCTGCCTTCGCTCGACCACTCTCACGATGGCCATTCGCGCGCCCAGTTCGCCCGGCTGAGGCGTCATGCACATCACGCCGACATCGGCAGTTTCCAAAGCCTCGAGCACTGCCGTGGGGGCGGCGCCCATTGGGCGTAGCCCAAAATCTTCCAGCAGCAATCCAGTGTAAGGCGCGTGCCGGTCGTCCAGCGCCCCGGCGATACTGGCAGCGACGGCGCGGCTGGCTTCATCGGCAATCAGCGCCACGTGTTCGCCGGGACGCACACCGAGACACGTCTCCACGGCGTTCCGCGCGCCGGGCATCAAGTCTTGTTGTGGGGCACCAAAGTTCATCCTGATAATTCTACTTGAATTGGCGGGATTTTCTATCTCGGGTAAATTACTGATATTTCTTTTGTTCAACTGGCCGTTCGGCCGGTCAAGACACCTGCCACGAGGTATGAGGACTGCGTGCGTGCCTCCCGGCAGAGCACGCTTTCCGTTAGCTGGCCGGCGTGCTTCGCGGGGCGACGCGAAACGCCGGAACCTGACCGCCACCACTGGTCACGTTGGCGAGACCGGTGGCGCTGAGGCGAGTGAGGAAGCCGCAGAGTTTTCCCCGAAACAAGTACGGCGCAAAATCCACCAGCATGTCGCGGTAATCGACCTTGCCCACATTCGCGATATACGGAAAAATTTCGCGGCGGATGGGGATGCGTTCCTGGACAATCCACACGCCGTTCTTCGCCGAAAGCGCGCGCTCGATGGCTACGTCCCAGTCCGCTTCGCTGGTTTCCCAGCCCAGGGTCACGCCCGCCCCGCCGTACTCATCGCTGGGTTTCAGAACCAGGCTTTCGCGCTCTTTACGGATAAAAGCGAGCAAATCGATACGCTGGTCGTAGTGTGCCGTTCCGGCGTCGGCGACCACGCGAGTCCAGGGAATATGCTTGCGGATCAGTTCGCGCTCGCCGTGGGAGAAGAGCGCGCCATTCTGCTCGTCGGTCAGCACGGCAAAAAATGCCTTCACATGTGGAATTTTGCAGCGGAAATTATTCGCCACGCAGACGGTGCCGGACGAGTAGGCTTTCACCAGGGCGGAACACTCCGCCGGCTTCGCCACAATATCGTTGATGAGTACGCGCCGGTAGACGAGATCGATCTTTTTGTCCTGCGCCACCAGTGATTTGCCATCCCACTCAAGCTCGCGAGGATCAGCGATGAGCGTTGGGATCCCCATCCTCTCGAAGCGCACCTTGAGGATTTCGAACTCGCTCGCGGTTGGCACGTCTTTCCAGTCCACAATCGCAATCTGCGGCTTCGCGGACGATCCTCCCCAATCCAGATAACTCATCAACAGGGCATCGAGGAGCTTGGCGCTGAGGGGGTAGCTATGAACTTCGTACGTCTGCGCAAACTTGCCCATCACCGGAAGTTCACGGAAA
>DATKEV010000162.1:0-6596 GCA_035511855.1 Candidatus Udaeobacter sp. | reverse complement strand
CCCATGTATAATCGCGCCTCGATATGAGCGACCCCAAAAAGCCTCAAGCGATGCCGACAGGTCCGGAGCGCGAGCTGGAGATTTATGCGCTGGGGCTCGGCGGCGGAAAACCGGCGGTTCCCATACCCCTGGAAATGTTGGAGCAGAAAGCGAAAGAAATGCTTTCGCCGCGGGCGTACGACTACGTGGCGGGAGGGGCAGGTAGCGAAGACACCATGCGCGCGAACCGCGAAGCGTTCTACCGTTGGCGAATCGTCCCGCGGATGCTGCGGGATGTTGCGAAGCGCGATTTGAGCGTGGAGCTATTTGGCGCGCGATTGCCGGCGCCGATTCTGCTGGGGCCGGTCGGCGTGCAAGAAATTGTTCATAAAGACGCTGACGTAGCAAGTGTGCGAGCGGCGACGTCGTTGGGATTGCCCTTTGTGCTGAGCACGATGTCGAGCCGGACGATCGAAGAGGTTGCGCAGGCTGCGGACAACGTAGCGGTGTCGCCCCGGTGGTTCCAATTGTATTGGGGGAAGAATCCGGAGTTGACGGCCAGCATGGTGCAGCGCGCGGAACGCGCCGGATATTCGGCGCTGGTCGTGACCCTGGACACGCATTCGCTCGGCTGGCGCGAGCGGGACCTTCATCATGGCTATCTGCCATTCATGCTGGGGCAGGGGCTGGCGAATTATTTCAGCGATCCGATCTTTCGCGGACTGCTAGCGCAGCCGCCGGAACAAAATCCGATGGCGGCGATTCAGTTGTGGGGTAGTTTGTTTTCGAATCCGGCGCTCACATGGAAAGACATTGTGTTCTTGCGGCAGCACACTCGTGTTCCGATCATTCTCAAAGGAATTCTGCATGCGAACGACGCGGCGCGGGCGCTGGAAGCGGGAGTGGATGGGCTGATCGTTTCGAATCACGGCGGGCGGCAAGTAGACGGCGGTATTGGCGCGCTGGATGCCCTTCCGAGCGTCGTGCGCGAGGTGAACGGGCGCGTGCCGGTGCTGTTTGACAGCGGGATTCGCCGCGGTGCCGATGTGTTCAAGGCGCTGGCGCTCGGTGCGCGAGCAGTGCTGCTTGGCCGGCCCTACATGTGGGGACTGGCGGTGGCCGGCGAAGCTGGCGTGCGGGAGGCCTTGCTGAATCTGGTGGCCGATTTGGATTTGACGCTGGCACTTAGCGGCTACACGTGCTGCCGCGAGCTGGATGCTTCGGCGCTTTGGAGGAGCGATTTGGCGGAAGCGCTGTCCTGACGGCGACGCTAGCGTCCTGGCGCCTGAAGTTGCCGCGCCCATGGGCAAGTGCCATAATTCGAGTTCAAACTGCGGGTTCCTTGTTCGCGACATTTCTTTCGTCCGCCGGGAAGCATGGACTGCGGTTTCTGAGGGGGTTTTATGGCATTGCGCGATAGTTGGATTGAAAAACGGGAAGCGGCGGTGGCCGGAACAAACGGCAACCGGAACGTTTCGCAATTGCATTTTGCGCGGCAGGGCGTGATTACCGAAGAGATGGAGTACGTTGCGAGGCGCGAAAAGCTGGAACCGGAACTGATTCGCGGCGAGGTGGCGCGCGGGCGGATGATCATCCCCGCGAACGTGAATCACCGCAACCTGGAGCCGATGGCCATCGGCATCGCAAGCAAGTGCAAGATTAACGCCAACATCGGGAATTCTGCGACGTCCTCCAACATTGATGAAGAGCTGAAAAAGCTGCACCACGCGGTGCATTACGGCGCGGACACGGTGATGGACCTTTCGACGGGCGGCGACATTCCCGTGATTCGGAAGGCGATCATTGAAGCGTCGCCGGTGCCGGTGGGAACGGTGCCGGTTTACGAAGCGATTTCGCGAGTGCGGCGGCCGGAGGATTTGACGTTTGAATTGATGCGCGAGGTGATTGAAGAGCAAGCAGAGCAGGGCGTGGATTATATGACAATTCATGCCGGCGTGCTGCGCGAACACGTGCCGTTGGTGCGCAAGCGGATTACCGGGATTGTGAGCCGTGGCGGTTCGCTGATGGCGCACTGGATGGAGCATCACAAAAAACAAAATTTCCTGTACGAAAACATCGAAGAGATTTGCAAGATTTTCAAGAAGCACGACGTGAGCTTTTCGTTTGGCGACGGCTTGCGGCCGGGATGCATCGCGGACGCGAGCGACGAAGCGCAGTTCGCTGAACTGAAAGTGCTGGGCGAACTCACGAAAAAGGCCTGGGAGCACGACGTCCAGGTAATGATCGAAGGGCCGGGGCACGTGCCGATGGATAAAATCAAGGAGCAAGTTGACAAGGAAATGGAATGGTGCCACGAGGCGCCGTTTTACACACTGGGGCCGCTGGTGATCGATATCGCGCCCGGCTACGACCACATTACCAGCGCCATTGGCGCTGCGATGATCGGATGGCATGGAGCTTCGATGCTTTGTTATGTGACGCCGAAGGAGCACCTCGGACTGCCGAACCCGGAGGATGTGAAGCAAGGCGTAATCGCGTACAAGATCGCCGCGCACGCCGCGGACGTGGCGCGGCACCGGCCCGGCGCGCGCGACCGTGACGATGCCCTCAGCTATGCCCGGTTTTTGTTTGACTGGAACAAGCAGTTCGAGCTGTCGCTCGATCCGCCGACGGCGAAAGCCATGCATGACGAAAACTTGCCGGATGATTTTTATAAAGAAGCGAAGTTCTGCTCGATGTGCGGGCCGAAGTTCTGCTCGATGAACATCACGCAAATGGCGGACGCCGAAGGCGGCCACGATCAGGCGGAACGCAAACAAAAGTTCGTCGAGTTGCTCGCCAAAGTGCAAGGCGCCTAGCTTTTCAACGAATGCCTGAGATCACTTCCAACGATTCCCTTCGCGAAGAATTCAACCGCTGGGCGGATGCGGGGCGCGGCGAGGGTATGGAGCAGGATCACCTGCCCATCACGCTGCCGGTGCTGGAGAAGATGCGGCTCGCGACGACGGACAACGTCCTGGATGTAGGCTGCGGTGCGGGGTGGCTGTCGCGGCGGCTGGCGAAGCTGGTCCCCGAAGGGCGCGTGGTAGGGATGGACATTTCGGATGAAATGATCCGCCGCGCCCGGCGAGCCAGCGTGGACTTCCCCAATTTGATGTTCGTCTCGGGAGAAGTCACGCAAATTCCGTGGCAGCCGCACTTTTTCTCGCATGTCATTTCTGTGGAATCGTCGTACTACTGGCCCGATCCCGCGGCGGGCGTTAAAGACATTTTTCGCGTGCTCACCGATCGCGGCTCGGCGTGGATCTTGAGCAACTACTACCGCGACAATCCGCATTGTCACCAGTGGGGCGATCTGCTGGCAGTGAAGACGCATCTGCTCTCCGCTGAGGAGTGGACTGAAATGTTTCGCGCTGCGGGATTCGTAAATGTCGCGCACGAACGCGTTGTCGATCGATCCCCGTCGCCGGAGGTCTACACGGGACGATGGTTCCGTGACGCCGAACAACTGCGCGCGTTCAAGTCCGAAGGCGCATTGCTCATTCACGGCGCCAAAGAATGAAACAAATGGCCGGGTCCCCGCCCGGCGTGATAGAAATGCCACAGAACAATGGGGGCTTCGCATGTCATTCCTGAGTGAGGGTGTGGCCGTAGTGACTGGCGCGGGCTCCGGCATCGGCCGAGCCCTGGCGCGACAACTGGCCGCGGCCGGCTCCGCGCTGGCACTCGCGGACGTCGATGAAGCGGGACTTCTGCAAACGGCGCAATCGTTAGAGAAGAAGACCGCAGCGGTTACCACGCACGTCGTGGACGTCGCCGATGAGGAAGCCGTGCGCTCGTTCGCGCAGGAAGTTAGTAACAGACATGGCCGCGTTACCCTGCTGATCAATAATGCTGGTATTGCGCTGCATGGCAATTTTGAAGAAGTTTCGCTGGATGATTTTCGCTTGTTGATGAATATCAATTTCTGGGGCACGCTGTACGGCGTAAAATTCTTTTTTCCGGTATTGAAGCGGGAAAAGCGCGCGCAGATTGTGAACATTTCGAGCGTTTTCGGAATGATCGCTCCGGCGGGACAGTGTGCTTACGCGGCCAGCAAGTTTGCGGTGCGTGGATTCACGGAGGCGCTGCGCCACGAACTCCAGGGCGGCAACGTCAGCGTCTCTTGCGTGCATCCCGGCGGGATTCGAACGCAGATCGCGCGCCACGCGCGCATCGGGGCCGGTGTTACAACCACGGGACATCAGGAGAAGGCTGCCCAGTTTGAGAAGCTTCTTCGGACTTCTCCGGAGGTGGCGGCGTCGCGCATTCTGCGCGGCGTGGAACGCCGCGAGCCGCGGATTCTGATCGGCGCCGATGCGTATCAGGTCGACATTCTCCAGCGTCTCCGGCCCGCAACGTATTGGAAGACCCTTTCGCGCAGAATGGAGAAGCTCACCTCAGAATCGAGATGAAGCAGACCCGTTTGCCACGCGCCTTAGAGAGTTTTTGACTCCAAGGGGAACGGTGAATATACTCGGCATCATCAAGGAAGGACCGGCCAATGGGCGTACTGGACCAGCGCTTCGAAAAAAACTTCATGATCACCTCGGTGGACTACGTGTTCAACTGGGCGCGCAAAAGCGCGATCTGGCCGCTGACGTTTGGGCTAGCGTGCTGCGCCATCGAGATGATCGCCTCGACGACTTCGCGGTTCGACATGGCCAGATTTGGCGCGGAGGTGTTTCGGCCGTCACCGCGCCAGGCGGACTTGATGATCGTGGCAGGCACAGTGACGCTGAAAATGGCGCCGGTGCTGAAGCGCGTTTGGGAACAGATGCCGGACCCGAAGTGGTGCATTTCGATGGGAGCATGTTCGAGCGTGGGTGGGCCGTTTAATGCATATTCCGTCTTGCAGGGTGTCGACCGCATCGTACCAGTGGACGTCTACGTTGTGGGATGCCCGCCGCGGCCGGAAGGGCTGTTTTTCGCGTTGTTGAAGCTCCAAGACAAAATCGATCAAATGTCTCTTGCAAAGCGGCCCACGGAAGTGCGCCTGAAGCCGCAAATGGTGGAAGAGTTTAAGAAGGGCGTAATGGTGGCACAAACGCCTGAACCCAGATAGAAACTGGAAATCGGAAAATAGAAATCAGTTGGGCTGCGGGGCATTCACCACAAAGATCACGGAGTCTGAAAAAAAGAGGAGAGAGAGACACGATGGCGTTTGCGCGAGCGGCAAAGACGAACGAAATCACACCGGGAACGATCCGGGAGTTTCAGGTAGAGGGCAAGGCGATTGCACTGGCTAATGTAGGCGGCAAGTTCTATGCCATCAACAATACCTGCCTGCACCGGGGCGGGCCCCTCGGCGAGGGCGTCATGGACGGAAAAATCGTCACTTGCCCGTGGCATGGCTGGCAGTACGACGTAACCACAGGCAAGATTAGCCAGAATCCAACCGTTGGCGTGGATTGTTATGCTGTTGAGGTTCGCGGAGAAGACGTTTTTGTGGACGCAGGTTAGGAACTTTTCCTAAGTCATTGAAAACAAATATGTTATATGTGATTTTGTCGATATATGGGCACTCGGCCCTGTTTTCCACCGGGAAGCCCTAGTCCCACTAAACTTCACATTTCGTTTCGCTTTTTCGATGCCAGCGTGTATATTGCTGCCGACTCGAAGCCTCGATGGCGACTACGACTGCGCAACGACACTACTGGATCTTCAGCGCTGACCCGCACCACTATCACTGGGACACTCTTTTCGTAAAGGGCAAGGAGATGTGGGATGGAGCCGGGTCCAAGCCCGACGCCATTCGCGCCCTAAAACAGGTGCGCAAGGGCGACCGGGTACTGTGCTATCACTCGGCCCCGGAACGAACACTGTATTCGATCGCGGAAGTCACCCGAGATCCCTATCCGGACCCGCACGACCACGAGGGAAAGAACCTTGTGGCGGACCTGCGCGCTTTCGACAAGCTGCCCCGGCAAGTGACTTTGGCTGAAATGCGCGCGAATCCGGTGCTGAAGAAGATGAAGTTGTTGAAGAATGTCCGGCTAGTCGTTTCTCTGGTCACCGACCAGGAGTATCAGGAACTTCTGCGCATGGCCGGGATCGTCGCGACGCCGGGAATTCCGCTGCCTTGATGACATTCGCGCGGGCGGCGACTGTTCTGCAAATGAACTGAGGTGAGGGATGGCTTCCTTTGGCCGCTCCGGCATTTTTGTCGTTTGTCTCGCTGCTCTTTCCGCGCTCTTCTTCCAGAACGCGCACCATGATTCGATGCTTGAAGGTATTCCCGGCGGGAAGACGCGCGTGCTCGACCTGAGTTACGCGATCAGCGACAAGCTGGTGCCGTGGCCTGGAGATGCCAAGTTCTTCGAAGCCAAGGTCAATGCCACGATCGAGAAAAACGGATATTTCACGCGGAGTTTCTGGATGCTGGAGCACTACGGAACGCATCTGGATGCGCCGGCGCATTTTCCGCCGGGCAAGACAACCGTTGACCAAATTCCCGTGAAGCAATTGTTCGGGCCGGCCGTGGTGATTGATGTGAGGGCCGAGAGCGCCAAGGATGCGGACTATCTGCTTCCCGTGGCACGCATTGCGGACTGGGAGCAGCGCCACGGACGCATTCCCGAAGGCGCCATCGTGCTCTTGAGGACCGGCTGGGCGTC
>DATKEV010000161.1:0-21424 GCA_035511855.1 Candidatus Udaeobacter sp. | reverse complement strand
GGACCTGACGCAGGCACCGCTGATCGTGGCCATCGGCCGCGGCATCAAGGCGCCGGAAAATATTCCGCAAGCGGAAGCGCTGGCGAAAGCACTGGGCGGCGAAATTGCCGCGTCGCGTCCGATTTGCGACGAGGGCTGGCTGCCGATGGAACGGCAAATCGGAAGCTCCGGCCAAACCGTCGCGCCGAAGCTCTATCTCGCGCTGGGGATCAGCGGCGCGATTCAGCACGTCGTTGGAATGAAGGGCGCGCGCACCATTGTGGCTATCAACAAGGACTCGAACGCGCCCATTTTCGAAATTGCGGATTACGGCGTCGTCGGCGACATTTTCGAAATTATGCCCGCCCTCACCGAAGCGCTGGAAAAAGCGAAAACCTCATAACCTCCTTCCGTTCCGATCCCGGTCACTTTGTTACAATGAAAGCAAATCTATGACCGTTCAGAGGGAACAACTTGAGGCGGATGTGTTGATTGTCGGCGCGGGGCCGGCGGGGCTGGCGTGCGCGCTGCATCTGGCGAACCTCATCAAGAAGCACAATGAACCCGGGAGCTCGAGCAAGAGCGGGCCGCAACTTTCGGCCGAGAATATTTACGTACTCGAAAAGGGGCGCGAGGTTGGCGCTCACCAGCTTTCAGGCGCGATCGTGAATCCGAAGGCGCTGGCGGAGCTAGTGCCGGATTTCGAGAAGAGCGCTCCTCTGGATACACCGGTGACGGATGACGCGGCGCTGCTGTTCACGCAAGGATCGTCGTTTCGCTTTCCTATCACGCCGCCGCCGTTCAAGAACAAAGGGAATTACGTCATTTCGCTGAATAAGCTGGTGAAGTGGCTCGGTGGGCTCGTGGAAGCCGCGGGCGTCAACTTGTTCAAGGAATTTGGCGGGGCTGAACTTATCTTTTCCCATGGTGCCCGCCAAGGCGACGGCATCGCTGGAGTGATCACGGAGGACAAGGGCCTCGACAAGAACGGCAAGCCAAAAGACAACTACACCCCCGGCTATGAATTACGCGCGAAAGTGACGGTGCTGGCCGAGGGCACGCGCGGGTCGCTGACGAAACAGCTGGTTGCCAAGAAAAAGCTCGACAACATTAATCCGCAAAGCTACGGAATCGGCATCAAGGAATTATGGGACGTGCAACCGGGACGCATTCAGACCGGCTACGTGGCGCACACCCTCGGCTGGCCGGTCTCGACGAACATGTACGGCGGGGGGTGGATTTACGGGCTGGCGAACAACCGCGTTTCGATTGGCCTGGTACTGGCGCTCGAATACGCGAATCCGCAATTCGATCCTCACGAAGCGTTTCAGAAATGGAAGACACATCCCTTTCTGAAGAAATTGCTGGACGGCGGGAAACTCGTCCGCTACGGCGCGAAATCGCTACCCTACGGCGGGTGGTACGCGATGCCGAGGAATTACGTCGACGGCGGCTTGATCATCGGCGATTCCGGAAGCTTTCTCGATTCGCAGCGGCTAAAGGGCATCCACCTGGCGATGAAAAGCGGGATGCTTGCGGCGGAAACGATTTTCGATGCGCTGAAATCGGGCGACACTTCGGCGAAATCCTTGAGCGCGTTCCAGAAAAAAATCGAGCAGAGCTACATCAAAAAAGAGCTGTGGCAGGTGCGGAATTTTCACCAGTCGTTCCAGCACGGCATGCTCCGGGGATTTTTTCACGCCGCCTTCCAGCAAATCACCGGCGGACGCGGGCTCATCGATCCCATGCGCGCGCACGCCAGCCACGAAGCGTATAAGAAAATCAACGGCCGGCCCGCGCCGGAAAGATTCAAGGGCGATGGCAAGCTGACCTTCGACCGGCTCACCGACGTCTACCACTCTGGAACGCGGCACGAGGAAGATCAGCCGTGCCACCTGAAGGTTGCGGATACAAATATCTGCGCAACAAAATGCGTCGTGGAATACGGCAATCCGTGCCAGTACTTTTGCCCCGCGGCGGTGTATGAGATGGCGAAGGAATCCGACGGGGCCATGAAGCTGAAAATCAACGCGGCCAATTGCGTGCACTGCAAGACGTGCGACATCGCCGATCCCTACCAGATCATCGATTGGGTCGTTCCCGAAGGCGGCGGCGGGCCAAACTACGAAGGGATGTAACAGGCCTCCATCCCCCACCCCCTGTTTTTCCCGGAACGAGTGCGGAATCGGCTGATTCCAAGAGGGTTACGAAAACACCTCAGCAAGTGAGTGCGGAACCCATGGATTCTAAAGGGCCGAAAATGTGCACAAGATGCCATGCGTCCGCGGCAAAGAGTCCCGAAGCCCATCAAGGGGAGAGAGTTAAGTCCGAAAGGAGGGCGAAATTAGCAACGGAAAAGCAGGAAGGAAGACGCAGGGGGCACGGAATCGGCCAGAAATGAGTATACCGACGGTAGAGAAAGTCAAGAAGCACTTTAGCTACGTGCTCGCAACGGATCTCTTGCGTGGCTAAGCTCTCCGAGACCACAGCTTGCGCACGAAATTGCGCACGCGGTCGAAGAACGAATCATTCGCGGGTGGCGTGGGCTTCTTAGAATTGGTCGACCCAACAGCCGGGGCAGGTGTGGGAGCAGGAGGAAGGACTGATGCCGTGACAACTTCGCCCTCAACGCGGCCACGGAAGATCAGCGCGGGCCGCACACGCACGCGCCGAACGAGGACGATCATTTTCGGATCGATGTCCGGTTGCACCTTGGCTTTTGCGTCGTAGACCAGTGGGGGCATCAGGACCTGATAGATGGGCTCGTCGTTTGTTGCAGGATTTGCGTCGGAAACAGGCGGCGCATTCGGGGAGGCGTTCGAAGCGCTTTTCCGCACCTCCTCCGCGGTTGCGAGCTGGCTAATCTCGGTTTGCGACGGGGGGTTTGTTCGCACAACCGGCAATTCGCAAGCGCAGCGCCCCGCGTTAGTGTGCAGGCTATCGATCTGCCCGTTCGTCAAGAGAACGTCACCTGCTTGAGGAACCATGATGCTTTGACCAGTAAGCTGCTGCTCGAGGCGCACGGCGCCGCGATTGGCGCGAATGCACATTGCGCCCGACGTTTCGAATCCGACGAGAAGATCCCGGGGGCCGTCGCCGATGGCGACCGCGTGCGCCTGGATCTGCGCGGTATAAATCGTCAGTGCGGGTTCGCGCTCGATATGCGCATGAATCGAACCGTTATCGAGGGCCACGGTCAGGGAACCACCGGACTTCAGAACGGAAAGATGCGCCGGCCCGCAAATGATGATCTGGCCGCCTTCGACGAGATCGATCCGTGCCGTGCCGGATTTGACGCGCACGTCGCTGCCGCTGCGCAGAACGGTTTTCGTCTGGCCGTGAACCACTTCCATGCTCATTGGGCCGCTTACGGAAATGGCTTCTCCCTCGATGAGACCGACGGAGTCCGCCGCGGGTTCATCGGGGCGCGGCGCGGCGAAGGGAACTGCGCAGAAAGAAAAAGCTGCCATAGCGAGAGCCAGGGCCCGCGCGATTCGAATCGAATGGAAGAAAGAAGCCACTACGCCATAGTCCCGGTCACATCGGCGGAAAGTCTCACCTATACTATACGTGTGCTGCCCCGCTGCCGCACCATGGGCAGGCTGTTTTGCAGCCGCAGATGAGTATGATGCCGACGCCCGACGCCACTGTTGAGGACACAAAAAAAGAAGCCTCGGAAACCGTGAATGTGCACTACGACACGCGGCTGCCGGAGCTGCCGTGGTCGCGCCGCGTCCAGATTCCTATCATCGCGGCCGCGGTGTACAGCGTGATTCGAACGCTGGGGCCCACGTTGCGCTACGAAGTTCTGGGCTGGCAGCATGCCGAGCGCGTGTATGCTGCGAAGAAACAGTGCATCTGGTCCTTCTGGCACCGCGTGATTATTCCCGTGGTGTGGTGGAGACGGAATCACGGCACAGTGGTGATGAATACGACAGCATTCGACGGGCAGTGGACACGCAAAGTGATCGAACGGCTCGGTTTTGGCACGGCGCAGGGAAGTTCATCGCGGGGAGGACTGCGCGGGCTCGCGGTGATGGCGCGGCGGCTGGAAGAAGGCCTGGATTGCGCCTTTACGATTGACGGACCGCGCGGGCCACGCTACGTGGCCAAGCCAGGACCAGTGATGCTGGCGCGGAAAACCGGCTGCCCGATCATGGTTTTCCACATCGGAGTGGATCGCGGAATCACATTTGAAAAAACGTGGGACCATTTTCTCTTGCCGAAGCCATTTGCGCGGACCTTGATGCTCTTCGCCCCGCCGATTTACGTGCCACCTGATGCCAATGCCGAAGGGATGGAAACCAAGCACGCCGAGATGCAGAGCGAACTGGAACGAGTGCGCGATATTGCGGAAGGATGGTTTTCCCTCAGCGAAGAAGAGCGCGCCAAGCATCGCGCCGAGTTCGGTCAATGAGCAGTGACGACGCGACCGTAGGGGCACGTTCCTGGCCGATATCAGACTGGCTATATCAGGCCCAGACAAGAACCTGCGCTTAGCTGTTGCCGGAGCGCTCGCCGAGCTTGACGGGGACGTCCATTTTCTTGCCGCCGCGATAGACCGTGACGTTGACGGAGTCGCCCGGGCGCTTGCGGTTGAGGATCACATTCACGTCGAGTTGCCCGGCAACTTTCTGGCCGTCGATCGCGGTGATGACGTCGCCGCCGATGTAGATTTTTCGCATGCCGGCTTGTGCCACGCGGTCACCGCCGTGAATCCCGGCAGCAGCAGCGGGCCCGCCGCGGGTGGCGACTTCCACGAGCAGGCCTTCCTTCACAGGCAAATCCAGCGCTTCGCTGAGCCATCCGCCGACCGACAGCGTTTCGACGCCAAGAAAAGCGCGGTGGACGCGGCCGTCGGTAATGAGATCGTTGGCAATGACCTTGGCGGTGTTGATGGGAATAGCGAAGCCGATGCCCGCGGTGGTGCCGCTGGGAGTGTAAATGGCGGAGTTGATGCCAATGACTTCGCCGTGAGAATTGATCAGCGGGCCGCCGGAATTGCCGCGGTTGATGGCCGCGTCGGTTTGAATGGCTTCATCGATGAATGTGGTTTGACCGGTCTGCACCGTGCGGCCCAGCGCGCTGACGATTCCGGTCGTGAGCGTCGATTGGAAACCGAAGGGATTGCCGATGGCCAAAACTTTCTGGCCCACTTGCAGAGCGGAAGAATCACCGAGGGACAGCACGGCGAGTTTTTTTCCTTTCGGATCGATCTGGATAAGGGCCACGTCGTTACGCTGGTCGGCCCCGATGAACTTCGCCGGATACTTCGACTGGTCGCCCAGGACGACTTCGATGGATTGCGCTTCCTGCACGACGTGAAAGTTCGTGAGGATGTAGCCGCGCCCATCGATCACAAAACCGGAGCCCGCGCCTTCGACGGGCACGGGATCCATGAAGAAATCGTATTCCGTGGCCTTGGTGAGAATGTTGGCGACGGCGGAAGAGGCTTGGCGGTAAATGCGCACGTTGATGGATTCGTCGTCTGTAAGAGCGGCGTCGCGCTGCGCGATGTTTGTGGCCGAGGGCGAGCCGGGAGGCACGGCCTCCACATTGACTGGCTGACGCTGGCCGTAGCGGGCGCCAAGCCAGTAGGCGCCGAGGAGCAGCACCAGCGCGGCGAGAATTATGCGCGCGCGGGGCGTGGTGTTTGCTGGGGTCATCGCTGTTATCCCTTCGTGGTTCTCCCTAAGACCATAGTATAAGAAAAATTGTGACTCGGCTCGTCAGGCCGACTGGTTCCGCCGCAGCCTGGCGGCGAGGGCCACGACCTGGCGGCGGGTTTCCTCCAACGAGCTGGAACAATCGATTTTTTCCGTGGCGTGGCGCAGTTTTTCCTCGACGGAAAGCTGCGCGGCGATGCGCCGGCGCGCTTCGACTTCACTGTGGCCACGAGCTATTAGACGGGCCAACTGCTGCTCCGGCGTGCACCAGGCGACGACGAGGCCGTCGAGCTTTTTGTGAATGCCGGATTCGATCAGGAGAGCGGCTTCGACGAAGGCGGCGTCACGGGTGCCGTTGCGCTGCCACTCGCCGAATTGGCGAGCGATTACTTCGGCGACGCGCGGATGGATGATGGCGTTGAGGCGATCGAGCTTGGCACGGTCATTGAAGACGATGGCTGCGAGCTTCGCGCGATCAATGCGGCCGCTGGCTTCAGCGACGGCGGGGCCGAATTCGGTGAGGACTTCGCCGTGAGCGGGCTGGCCGGGTTCGATGAGCTTGTGAGCGAGGGCGTCGGCGTCAAGGACGGAGAAGCCCAATTCGCGGAGCATGGCGCCGACGGCGCTTTTGCCGCTGGCGATTCCGCCGGTTAAGCCGAGTCGAAGCATTTTTCCAGCTTACTGTGCGAGGGCGGTCGAATGCGTGGCAGAAACTCGCGGCGAGGCGCGGCGCAGCCGCGCCGCTTTCACGGTGTTGCTCATGAGCATGGTGATGGTCATGGGGCCAACGCCGCCAGGGACGGGGGTGAGCGCACCGGCCGCATTGATGGCATCGGGATGAACATCGCCGACGAGCGCGGAGCCTTTGGCGCGGAATTTCTCGAGCCGCTCGGGAAAATTGCGGAAGAGGCGTTCAGCTTCCTTTGCATCCGTGATGCGGTTCGTACCCACATCAATCACGGCGGCACCAGGCTTGATCCAGCCGGCTTCAACGAAGCCAGCCTTACCCATGGCGGCCACGATGATGTCCGCGCGGCGGGCGACTTCGGGAAGATCTCGCGTTTTCGAGTGGCAAATCGTAACCGTGGCGTTGGCATGCATGAGCAGAAGCGCCATGGGTTTGCCCACGATGTCACTGCGGCCGAGGACGACGGCGTCGGCGCCCTCGAGCTTGATTTCATTGCGGCGAAGAATTTCCAGGCAGCCTGCCGGAGTGCAGGCGACGAGGCCGGGGCGTCCACTGACGAGGCGGCCGAGATTGACGGGATGAAAGCCGTCGACGTCCTTGGCGGGATCGACGGCTTCGAGGATGCGCTTCGAGTCGACTTGGGAAGGAAGGGGAAGTTGGACGAGAATTCCGTCGAGGTCATTGTCGCGATTCAAATCCTCGACGACGGCCAGCAGATCGAGAGTGGTGACCGTGGCGGGCGGCGTGAGGAGCGCACTGGCGAGGCCGATCTCTTTGCATGCGGCGATTTTGCTTTTGACGTAGAGTTGCGAAGCGGGGTTTTCTCCGACGAGGACCGCGGCGAGGCCAGGACGAACGCCGGCCGCCGCGAGCAGACGAACTTCGTCTTTCAGTTCGGCGAAAATCTGATCGCGGATCTTCGTGCCATCGAGGAGGCTTGCGGTCATGTGGTGCTCGCTTTCGACCTGAGCGTGCGGTGCGAGAGAAAATCATAGCACACGCAAAAAACGGGCAACCAAAAGTCATTGAGCATGAGCAGCCGGGGTCCGGCACTTAGGACTTGGGGCGGGGTGCCCATTCTGCTAGCATCCCACTCATTTGCCGGTCGGCCTCGGCGCAATTATTGTTTTTCCGATTCTTTACGGCATCATCGGGGGCATCGGCGGAGCCATTGGGGCGGTGGTATAGAACCTCGCAGCCGGTTGGGTGGGCGGGCTGGATCTTCTATTTCCCTGGGACATCCAACTAGCTGGTATTTTCGGTGAGGCGAGGTGTGTCTCGATAGGAGCCAGGAAGGGACGAAACGAAAAATGGCACTGTTTGGGGAATTGGGCGACCGGAGAGAACGGGAGAAGAAAGCGAAGGCGGAAGGGCGGTTGCCGCCAGGGCAGTCGCTGACGCTGAAGTGGCCGGTTCTGCATAATGGAAGCGTGCCGGTGTTTGATGCGGCGAAGTGGGACTTCAAGATTTCTGGAATGGTGAAAGAGCTGGTGCGGCTCAGCTGGAATGAATTTCGCGCCCTGCCGCAGACGGAAGTGACTTCCGATTTTCACTGCGTGACGCGGTGGAGCCGGCTGGATAACCGCTGGAAAGGCGTGCGGTTCATGGAAGTGATGAAGTTGGCGGAGCCGAAGCCCGGAGCGGAATTTGTCCTGGTGCTGGCAGAAGAGGGATACACAGCGAACGTGCCGCTGACGGATCTGCTGCGGCCGAACGTGCTGTTCGCGTTTGAGCACGATGGCGAACCACTGACGGCGGACCATGGCGGGCCACTACGGCTGGTCGTGCCGCACCTTTATGGATGGAAGAGCGTGAAGTGGGTGCGCGGGTTCATGCTACTGGACGACGACCGGCTGGGCTTTTGGGAGCGCAATGGGTATCACGCGTACGGGGATCCATGGAAGGAGCAGAGGTATTCGGGGAGTTAGAGATCGGATGTTTGAGATTCGAAGAAAGACGCCCGGGCAAATTTGTACACGGGCGTCCTCCGTTGATTAGTCGGCGGCGGCTTGGGATTTGGTTGGGTCGATTTCGATACGGCCTTTGAAGTGGGCACCGTCCTCGATGCTGATGCGGGCGGTGGAAATGTCGCCAATGATGGAACCATCGGTTTTGACATCGACGCGTTCGCGGGCGTGGACATTTCCAACAACCTTACCGTAGACGATCACCTGGCCGGCGTGAATTTCGGAATTGAGCTGTGCGTTGGGGCCTACGGTAAGTTCGTGGCCGTGCAGCGAGATCGGGCCATCGACCTTGCCGTCGATCTGCAGGGCCTCGGTGCCGGTGACCTGCCCTTTAATATGCAGGCTGGAGCCGAGACGCGCCGCATTGCGCAGAGGAGCGCTACCAAGGCGCGAGTTCGACGCGGAATTGAATGGAACGACTGGTGTTGCTGCGCCCTGAGAGGGCAGAACGGCTGGCGGTTCAGCCGCAGTTTGCTGCTTGGACCACATAAAACCTCACTTTTCCTAATCCCAAGAATGACGATTGCTCCGGGTGGGAGGGAGCAGCGTAGAGATAATGTAGTCTGGGAGCGCGATGGGATGCAATCCCGAAATGGGACTGATTTGCGCTGTTCAAAAACTGGCCCCGCGGACAGGGTGCGCGCTTCCGATTCAGGCGAGCTGCTGAACTCGATTGAGGAAACCCACCAGGTATTTCCAGGCGAAATAGTAGACGATGAGCGCGACCGGAGCGGCGACCGGCCAAACATGGACGGCAAGACTGGGGATGGGAAGGTTCAACAGGCTGGCAAAAACTATGCCCAGCGGCGCGAGAAGGATAGGAAGAAGTGCTCCGTGAAGGCCAATCGACAGTTGCAGGCGCTGCCGGAGCGCAATAAACAAAATATTCCAAAGCCCCCAGAAGTTTGGCACGACGGCCATGGGAAAGACGATGACACGTTCAATAGGAACAGGAACATTGAAAACATAGCGCAGAACCGTATAACCGGTCATGACGAACAGCAGGAAGACCGTAGGCACAGCGATGCCGGCGAGATACGCGCGAAGATAAATGTGCCGATTCATAAGAACCTCCTAGCTCAAAGGTGATAGAGCAACGCGGGAATGGCTCCCGGAAAAAATATGAGAGCGGCGCTTACAATCGCAGCGAGGGCCCAATCGAACCACGGCACGCGAAGCGGCTGCTCGCTGAGCTTCTCTAACATTTCCGGCCACAGATCACGCCGAAGTTCGGTGTCCTTGACGGCAGGAATGACTTTCCGGAGGAGCGTCTTGAGCTCCTTGTGATTCTGATCGTTCTTCATTTGGCAGCGACCTCCAGACCCAGGGAATTGAGCTTCTTGCGCAACATTCGAACGGCCCGAAAGACACGAATCTTAACCAAAGCAGAGGAAATCCCCAGGGCTTCGGCGATGTTGTTGTACGGTTCGTCTTCAATCAAGGCCAGCGTAGCCACCAGCCTGTACTTTGCGGGGAGCGTATCAAAGGCTTGTTTGATGCGCTTGCGCGTCTCACTCCCGACGGCGGGATCTGCGGCCGCAGGGGCCGCGAGATCCTCGGGGAGTTCCGTCTCGTGGCGCGCATGCCGCAAATGGTCTAGAGCCGCGTTGGTGGCGATCCGGTGCGCCCAGCCACGGAAATTTCCCCCTGGTTCGAATCGGTCGCGCGCCCGGTAAATGCGCCAGAATGTTTCCACGGTCAGATCCTCGGCAATTCCGCGGTCGCGGACAATGCGAATAATCCAGTAATGCACTTCCTTCTGGTGCTGCCGAAACAGCACTTCGAAGGCTTCCAGGTCACCCGCCGCGAACCGCTGCAACAGCTCCATCTGCCACTCTCTATACCTACTTACTTGTTTTTGGCGAGCGGGGTTACAACTATTTTCAGGGCACTGTTTTCAAGGATCACGGGATGAATTTCAGGTTCGCTGGTAGAAGGGATGGAATGAATTGTGAATCGGTTGCGTGGTTTGGAAAGGTTGGGGATAATCACAGGCCTGCATGCTCGGCCGACTTGCCAGGTAGGGGTAAGAGATCTCGACCGGAACCAGAACTTGAAACGCCGCGCGTGGCCACGCCCGGCTGAATCAAGTGTAAAGAAACAAGACCCAACTAAACCGCGCCCAATGATTGTTAAAGGAGGATTCGCTCCGTGAAACGCCAAATAAAATTCTGGGAAAGAGTTCTGATCTCCTTCATTTTCGCCCTTGCGGTAATTCCAGGACGATCGCAGGAGCCGTCCAAAGACAATCGCTCGAATGCGGCTGGAGCCAATGACGTACCGAAGATCGCATTTGAGAAGTACACGCTGCCCAATGGCTTGCAGGTGATTCTACACGTGGACCGCAAACTGCCGATGGTCCATGTGAACAACTGGTATCACGTGGGCTCTAAGAATGAGCGCGTGGGACGCACAGGATTCGCGCATCTCTTCGAGCACATGATGTTTGAAGGCTCGAAAGACGCGGATACAAAATATTTGGGTTTTGTCGAGAAAGCGGGAGCGAATCTTTTCGAGGGCGGCGTGAATGGAACGACTAACGAGGACCGAACGAATTATTTCGAGTCGGTGCCATCGGGCAGTCTCGAATATGTGCTGTGGCTTGAGTCCGACCGCCTGGCCACGCTCACGGACGTTCTGACGAAAGAGAAGCTCGATAACGAGCGGGACATCGTAAAGAACGAGCGCCGCCAGGGGCTGGAAAACGAACCGTATGGCCGGGCGTTCATGCTCATCACCGAGAACGTATTCCCTACCGGCCACCCCTACGCCCACACGGTGATCGGCAGCCATGAGGATTTAACCGCCGCAAGCGTGGATGACGTGAAGGAATTCTTCCACACCTACTACACACCCAACAACCTCTCGCTGGCGATTACCGGGGATTTTGATGTGGTCGAGGCCAAGCGCCTAATCCAGAAGTATTACGGCCCGATCACGCCCGGACCCGCTCTCGATCGTCCCAAGAGCTGGATGGCGGGTATCCAAGGAGAAAAAATCATTGAGGTAAACGACCATGTGCCGCAAGAGCGCACCTATTTTGCCTGGCCCGCTCCGGCCTTTTTCGATGCTGGAGACGGGGAGCTTGACCTGGTGTCCTTGATCCTGACAGACGGGCTGTCTTCCCGGCTGAACAAGTCGCTCGTGTATGACAAACAGATCTGCTCGGATGTGGTTTCGTTCGAGAACTCATCGGAAATCGCGGGGAACTTTGTGCTCTGGATAACCGCGCGGGCTGGTGCGTCGCTAGCGCAGGCGGAACAGATTGCAACAGAAGAAATCGCGCGGCTGGCAAGAGAAGGTCCCACCGCGGCGGAGCTAAGCCGGGCGAAAACCAAGTGGGAGTTTCAGTATGTCACGGGGCTCGAGCGCATCGGAGGCTTCGGCGGCAAGGCGGATCTGCTCAACACCTACAATACGTTTTTGGGCGATCCGGATAAATTCGCGGCCGACGTTCAGCGGCATCGCGCTGCGACGGCGGAGAACGTGCGCCTGGCAGCCGCGAAGTGGCTCGACACCCGAAACCGGGTCGTGATTCGGTTCCATCCAGAGAACTCCAAGCCCGATAGAGAAGCAACAGTGGACCGCACGAAGCAGCCGGAGTTAGGAGCTGACCGGCCGTTCCAGGCGCCCAGCGTGAAGTCCGCGAAGCTGGACAACGGAATGGACATATTTGTCGTGGAGAGGAAAGACCTTCCGAAGGTTTCGGTCACACTCGCTACGCGGGCGGGAAGCATCGCGGATCCGCAAGGGAAAGAAGGGCTGGCGAGCCTGGAAGTGGAAGCTATGAAGAGGGGAACCAAAACGAGAAAGGCCCTGGAGATTGATGACGCGCTGGGCGATCTTGGGACGTCGCTCGGCGGCAATGCGGGACGCGAATCCGCGACACTGAATCTCGAGGTACTTCGGAGAAATCTTGGGCCGGCTCTGGCCGTGCTTGGGGACGTCGCGCGGAATCCCACTTTTCCGCAAGAGGAAGTCGAGCGCGAGAGGAAATTGCGACTAGCGGCCCTCGCTCAGGAGGAAAGCGAGCCCCGTGGCATCGCAGGTCGGGTGGGCCCGATGCTCGCCTATGGATCGACTCATCCCTACGGACGTCCGGCAGACGGATTTTCAGCAACGGTCGAAAAGATCAGCCCGGAAGATCTCGCCAAGTTCCATGCCACCTACTGGAAGCCCGGTGGATCAGCGCTTGTTCTTGTAGGGGATATTTCTCTTACAGAAGCCACGGATCTGGCGAAACAAAACTTTGGCACGTGGAGCGGGGGCGCCCCGCCTGCAGTGAATGTTCCTCCGCCACATCCGGTCGGACTAGGGAAAGTGTTTTTGGTGAACCGGCCGGATGCTGCACAGACGGTTGTGACCGAGCTATTACCTGGGCCAGCGCGCAACGGAGGGGACTTCTACGCGTTGAACCTTGCGAACGCGGTGTGGGGCGGCGCGGCGGGAGCCCGTTTGGGAATGAACTTGCGCGAGGATAAGGGGTACTCCTACGGAGTTTTTTCTTTTCCGGCTGCGAACTCGAAATACGGAATCTGGAGAGCCTCGGGCGGGGTGCAAACTAACAAGACCAAAGAATCGGTGGTGGAATTCGAGAAAGAGCTCAAGTTCATTGCCGGAGGAAAACCGATTTCGGAAAAAGAACTTACGGATGCCAAGCACATGCGGGTGCGCGGCTACGCGCAACAGTTCGAATCGATGGACCGCGTGGCCGGACAAATGGTGGACCTCTGGGCCGCTGGGCTTCCCATGACCGAGCTGCAGCGCGAGCCTGATGAGCTCCGAAAGGCAACGCTCGAATCCGTCAATGCAACAGCGCAGAAGTATGCTAAGCGAAGCGGCGTGACGCTGTTGCTGGTGGGTGATCTGTCGAAGATCGAGAGCGGCATGCGTGAATTGAACCTCGGTGAAGTAGTTATTCTCGATGTGGAGGGCAATCCGGCGCCGAAGAAATGAAGCTGGCAAGAGAATCGTCGAGACAACAAAATGCCCGGGGGAAGAACTCACCCGGGCGTTTGGTGTAAGAATTGTCTGCGATGGAGCGCCTTGCGACCGAGATGCTCAATCGAGTTCACCAAGAAGATAATCATGGCGATGATCTCCCAGGAAGAGAGACGCGTATTTAGAGCCATTAAGCATCTTTAGCTTTAGCCCCAGGGCTAAGGTATTCAACCCCTCGATTTTACGGCAGACACCCTATTGATTTTAGGCGTTGTGAATCCCATAGGTAGAGTCGGTTGGCGCCTGGGGCATCCTGGCCGTCCGGGGGTCTCCAAGGTTCATGAACGCGCCCGATCCAACCCGTCGATCCAATGGTCGATCCGAAAGGCGTATCCCGCAGAGATTGGCCGCAGAGCTTTCGCGCCCAGACGAATCTGCGCCTATGGAAATGACGTTTACTGAGAATGTGAGTCCTCGAGGCGTACGCCTCACCACGATGCAGCGCTGGCAACCTGGAACCCGCGTGCTGCTTACTCTTCCCCAGAATGGCATTCGGTCTGAAGGTAGGATCGTTTATTGCCAGCTCGTGGAAAGTGGCAACTTCGCCCTTGGGCTAGAGCTACCGTGGCAGGTACAGCGCTGGCAGATGCTGTGGTAAACGCTGGCGGATGTTAGGTTTGGTCGGTCCATGAGAAATATCGATCCAGAGAATGAGTACTCTGTTAGGGTTCACCCAATTCCCCTCGTCATTGTGCATTGAAATAGTAAGAAGGCGCACATGGCGCAATACCTCCATATACGGTGCGCCGTCAGGACCGACAGAACGAACCCGCATGAGCGCATTCACTCGGTGGGTGGGGTCAAAGCAGACGGAAGTCGCTGGAAACTGACCCAGGACGAGGCTATTTCATACATCCAGGACGGGGCTTACGTGTTCTACATCGAGAAACCTGGCGGGCAGCGGCTTGACGTGATTGTCGCAACCAGCGCATACGGCAATTACCTTAAAACCGTCGCTGATAGAGAGCAACCGGATAAACTTCTGTCTCTGCCGACCTGTCCCTAGATGGAGGCGCAACGACCTAGGCTCACGTGAAAATTATTGATTCAGTGCTCGTATTCTCCACGCGTTCTGGATAGAAGCTAGAGTCGAAGACCCGCGAGAAATTCAGGAAGCGCATGCCTTTCGTCGACGCCTTTCTTCCGACCCTCTCTGAATCGAAAGCCGTGATTGCGTAGCGACTCAGTGAATCGTTCGCTGGGTCAGTCTACCGCTCCTTGAGGACTTTCAAAGATTTCAGCGCAGCCGCCAGTGCTATCTCTTCCTCGTAGTCGTCTGTGGTGCTTGCCAGTTGTCTGAGTCGGAGGTTGACGGCCTGCTCTGCTGCGCTTATTTTACTTTTCGACAGTTCAGGACGAGTTTCAGCCATTGCCTGTAGGTAGTGGTTCTGCCACAGCGGATATTTCAGAGTCATGTCGCTCACGAGTGTCTCCATCGCTGGCCAGCCATCCCGGTCAGTGCATTTTCATGTGGGAGCGTGGAAGGTCAGGCCACGCGCGCGCCCAGCCTAACGGGCTCGAGTACCTCGAATCGCGTGGCTCGGTTGACTGCGTGAATCCTCACGCAGTCGACGGTGCACCCGGAATCGCCATTCTTTTCCAGAGCCATGTCCTTTCTTGTTCTTCCAGTCTACGGCCCAAGGAAATCGTGGTGCGGAGGACAGTTTGTTCAGAGTCTTCTCGTCCTGCGCCGTAATTGGACTGCTTTTCAGATTTTTCAGGAATTGGGAATGGTTCCAAACTTCCAGATAGTTCAGATAATCGAATATATCCACCGGACCCTTCATTTGCGCGCTGCTCCGCAAAACGATCGGAATTAGCACCCTGCCCTGCTTGTCCATTGTCACAGCCCGGCCGAAATACTTCGCACGGACAAGAAGTTTCTGGTTGTTTCTATTGTGTGAGCACAGGCGCTCCAATCGTTGCTCGACTTGGCGCCAGACCTGCATCGGGTAAATGCGGACGGAGTAGCCATCTTCGCTGGTGACGTACAATTCGGTGCCAGACCGCTTGAGCATGGGAAAAAGGGTCACGGGGATTTTCAATCTGCCCTTTTGATCGACCATTGCTGAGTTGCTCATGCTTTTCTCCCCGCCCCCCAAGGACAAGAACCAATCAGGCGGCCTTCTGGGGACTAGTTGCTCTTGGATCGGGCCCAGCGCCCTTCAGATAAGCTGCCCACAAGGCGGCTTTGATAGCCTCAACAGCTCTTGGTACCTCACACAGGGCGTCCAGGACGTCAAACGCTCCTTCTTTTAGCGCCTCTCCCCATTCGGCGAGATCAAAGGTGCGCGCCCATAGAATGACGTCAAAGCCAAGATCATAGTGATGCGCAATGTCGGTGAGCCGCCTCCACGAACCGTCCCTCAGCAGGGGTGTCGACACGACCACTTGAAACCGACCCGATTTCGCAGCCTCACAGCCCGCCGTAATGCTTTTTGCGCATTCCGATACAAACCCTGCTTTTTGGAGAATGGTCTTCAGCCGTTCCGTGTCAGAGTCGTCCTCACAGACGATCAGGATTCGAACCCCATCAGGCACTTTCAATGTCAAACCCGAACGGGTCTTGCTCTCGCCAATTGTTTCTTGAGTTGGTGTTAGAAGACTCATCCCGCACCCTTCATTTTTGTGTTCCCGTGCACGGCCTAAACCAGATCTGTCACCATTGCTTTCCGACACCGTTCCCATCGCTTGGCAGCCTCTTTGGTTCAAGCGGCAGCCGATCGAGCCGGGCCCTGGATATATCGGGACTGGGCGGAGACCGTCACATAGCGCACTCCCAAGAAGCGTTTCGACGCCTCCGAGGCTACCCGGGTGATTTCCAAGGAATTAAATTTCTCCGACTTCAGTCTCGCTAGGATTTCCTCGATTGTCCTGCGGACCATCTTTTCTTCGTCAATACCGAAGACGGTCGCTCTGATTTCACCAGCCAGGCAGGAGAAAGTCCATCCCGCTTCGCGGATTTCTCGATCTAATCCGCAGCTATCGAGATCCTTGACTAATCTCCAATCCGGAACACCGCACTCACTATCGAACCGCACGGCTTCTGGCAAGAGCGTGCCCTCCTTGATCAGGATGGTCCCCGTTTTGATTGTGTCTGACATTTGGGGCCTCCTCAGCGTCCACCGTGGTTCATTGTTCTGCAGCAACGGGCACTAACAGTTGGCCGGCCGGTGAAATCATATGGCTGTGGACAAAGAAGATTCTTCCGTACCACGACTCTTCATTCTGTACAACTCGCGGTCTGCTGTTTCTAGGAGGGCTTCAATCGTTTCGCCGTCCTGCGGATAGGCAGCCACCCCAATGCTTGCGGAAAGTGGCGGCTGCTCACTATCCGTTGCCAGCCGATTGCGAATGCGAGACGCGACAAGCCCTGCGGCCGCGGCGGCTGTCTCGGGCAGCACGACGGCAAACTCGTCGCCCCCGTAGCGCGCGGCTGTATCGATAGCCCGACAAAACAAACGGAGCACTTCGCCGACACGGCATAGTGCGCGGCTGCCGACCAAGTGACCGTAGCAGTCGTTGATCCTCTTCAGCCCATCCACGTCGAGCAGCAAAACGGCGAACGGTCGTCCGGTGCGCCCGGATCGTTCGATCTCTGCGTGGAGCACATCGAGGAGCCGACGATAATTGCCCAGGCCAGTAAGGGGGTCGGTAACGGCCAACAGTCGTGCCTGCAATTCCGCTTGTTTGCGCTCAGTCAGGTCGAAGGCTGAAAACAACTTGACTGGCACGCCATCAAAGTCCACCGTGGCTACGGTGATCTCAAGCCAACGTTGCTCATGATTCTTTGTAAGAATCCTGACCTCACACCGCGAAGCGAGGCCCACTGGTTCTCGGCTATCAGGGGGGATAAGATCCGAGAAATTCATTGATAAGAGTTCTTTTCGGGTGTAGCCGGTGAGGACCTCCGCGGCGTGATTTACGTAATGCAACCGCTCTCCGCGGCTAATGAATATCGGCGTTGCAATCGTCTCGACTAGGAAGTGGAAGCTCGCCTCGTTCTCCCGGAGCGTCTTGATCTTCGGGGCTTCCCCGGCCCGCTTTGTAGCTCTCATGAACATCGAAAATCCTTGTTATAGTCGTCCCTCCTCGAAGACTACAGGGGGCTGGCCCACGCCCCAACAAAGAGACCTATCAGCTTCAGGCCACTGCAGCAGCGGCGATTTTGTGGAATGTGGAATTGGCAACCTCATAGGTCTCTACCTGAGGAGTTCCGTCAATCACCTTCGCCCGGGACCTTCGTCACTTCGGCGTAAGCCCGCGGTGCGACAAACGTGATTTCGTCCCGGAATCCCTCCTGTTTTCGCAGCAGGGGAAGGACTTCCCTTTCCAGAGTCTGGGTGAACTCGGGAACGCTGCCCTTCAGGTACATGGAGACTTTGCCTGCAAACATGTCGACCCCCTTCGCACAGCGCGCCGTTAAGGACGGTCATAGGTAACCGCCCTGCTTTCAAATGGTTCGCATCCCTACACCCATTCAAACTGTTGCCCTAGATGCACTGCACCAGTCAAGGGCTAATCCTGAGTCTGTGTTCAAATCAGCAACACGGCTATCCGAAGTGGGATGTCCCAATTTGACCATCGACTTTGGACTGCGGCGGACCGTACCTGGATTTTGTGGTATTCGACGCGTAACTCCACGAGACAGTCTCCTGGGCCCGGCTCCGATACAAAGAAGGGCTCCCTTTCGATCCTCAAGATTTTAGTTGACCGTAACTGAATTTTTTGCTAGCAAGAAATTTCAGTCTGCAACGAGGCAGTCTGGTGAGTCCCCTACCGAAGTCGACTAAGAAACAAAAGGGAGGGGTTTCTTTCGATCCCCAAGTGTTTCTTGCGACGGTGGGCGCGGCCAGGACTATTACGCAGTGCCCAAAAGACTACAAAATCTTCTCTCAAGGTGATCCCGCCGAGGATGTTTTCTATATTCAGCAAGGTAGGGTAAAGCTTAAGGTCAAATCCAAACAGGGCAAAGAAGCGGTCATTGCGATCCTAGGCCCGGGTGAGTTCCTTGGTGAGGCATGTTTAATAGGTCAGACTGTCTGCCTGGCGACGGCTACGACGATGGTACCTAGCTCTATACTTCGAATTGTCAAGCAAGAGATGCTACGCGTCCTCCACGAGGAGCGCACGTTTTCAGACCTTTTCGTACCATACTTGCTTTCACGCAACGTGCGCGCCCAGGAGGATTTGGTCGATCAACTTTTTAATTCCAGCGAGAAACGGCTGGCTCGCACTCTTTTGTTGCTCGCCAACTACGGTAAAGAAGGCACACCCGAGACCATAGTTCCGGGGATAAACCAGGAAACTCTAGCAGGAATGGTTGGCACAACCCGGTCCCGCGTGAGTTTTTTTATGAATCGGTTCAAGAAGTTGGGCCTTATCGATTACAAGGACGGATTGCGAGTGCACAGGTCCCTTCTAAATATCGTCCTGCACGACTAGCTTCCTCATCGCGTAAGGCGATGTAGGGCAGCCACAGAGTGCAATTGATTTCCTGGGGGGTTCCTCGAATCTGAGCAATTTTGCACACCTTCGTTTCATACCTCTGCATCTTAATTGAACAGTAACTCAATAACTACATTAGGGTATTCCCCTAGATGGCTTCGTAATCGTGTGCACCCTAGCATTGGGAGCAGTGAGAGCCCTTAATGCCCCCTGCTCTTGAAACCGACGCAGAAAGGCGCTCAACTCCAGAGGTGAAGTGAACATGGCCTACTACAGCGTGCGCAGAACTAACCCACAGAAAAACCCGTTGAGTATCGGAAGCCCCACGCATATCGAACAGCGTCGCGCAACCCGCCATCACTTCGTAAGCGCCGTCGAAGTGATCAATGTAGAATCACGGAAGCAACTCATTTCCCTTACTCGCGACCTGAGTCTCTGCGGTTGCTTCGTCACAGTTAAGGCTCCTTCCCCCAAAGGGACAAGAGTTAGCCTGAAAATCTCAAATTCTAAAGCGAACTTCTCTGCTGTAGGTGATGTGACCCATAACCTGTCCGGCGAAGGGATGGGCATCGGGTTTGTCCAGGTTGAGCCCAAGGATCAAGTGGTTCTCGAAGGGTGGCTGGCCGAGGCAAGCGCGAATGGCGTCGGGCCCCGAGTCATGCGCGGGTCGTCCCAAGGCTGCACGTGAAGTGTTGACAAGCATAGGATCTCAACGGTAGTTGGTCACAAACCCGCTTAATGCGGGTTGGTGCCTGCTTGCTGGCAAGACCTTTCCAGCCCCATTCAACCACTCCTGCTCGATGGTGTACGCCTTCTTCCTGCGCTCACGGGTAACACGAAGGTCGGCCGAATCGAGATTCGTGAGTTGGGCAATAATCTCAGATAGAATATCTTATTATGTATCAACTAAATGTATATCCTATTCAGCGGGTGTCGTACAAAGGGCGCAGCTAAACACAGAACTTACAGAAAAAGTAAATCAAGAAAACGGCAGAAACGGCACAATGGCGATTCGGTAGGCCATTTTTAGGCCAAAACGCTAGGCGCAATATGGCGCTTACTGAGGCGGGCCGTTTCCCCGGCCACAAAGAGGCCGAGTTGCAACCACCTCCGCGCTGTAGGATGATTCTGTTTGGACTGCCAGCTGTCACGTCCTGCTCAGAAGTTCGTCCTCGCCCGGCGGTCCCTTGTGGTTGGTTCGGAGGGACTAAAATGAAAAAGACCTTTCCTCTCGTCCTTTTCGCAATTTTCGCGCTCCTGCTTCTAGGCAGCCCTGAACGTGCTTTCGCCCAGCGAGGTGGTCACGGCGGTGGCGGCGGAGGATTCCATGGCGGAGGCGGAGGATTCCATGGCGGAGGCGGAGGATTCCACGGCGGAGGCGGAGGATTCCACGGCGGAGGCGGCTTTCATGGAGGTGGCAGTTTCCACGGAGGCGGCGGATTCAGCGGCGGAAGCGGGTTCCATGGCGGAGGAGGGTTCCGCGGTGGTAGCGGATTTCGAGGTGCAGCAGGTTTTCGAAGCAACGGCTTTCGCGGTGGATGGGGCGGAAGAGGCTGGCGCGGACGCGGTTGGGGTGGACGGGGGTGGGGTTGGGGAGGATGGGGCTGGGGCTGGGGTTGGGGCCTGGGCTGGGGTTGGCCCTACTACTGGGATTGGCCGGGATACGGATACGCCTATCCCTACGGATACTGGTACGATTCCTGGCCGGGCTACTATGGCCCGTCCTACGACCCAGATTACGACCCTTACTATGACCGGCAGTACGCTCCTCCTCCCGCTCGGCGTTATCGCGACGACCGCAACACCACTCCACCGCCGTCCACGAATCCTACCGACCTCGACGACCGGCCCCCGAACACTCCCTCGAGAGATTCTGTCACTCCCTACGGCGCACCCTACGGGACTACAAACTCCGATCGGCCGCCCAGCGCCAGTTCGGTGACCGTCACTAAGGCCGCGTTTCGGTCGTCCGCGTCTCCGCGCACAACCGAAGCAGCAATCACCGGCACCGTCAACAGCCAGCTCGGAAAGGCCTCCGCTCCGCGCCCTGAAGTGCTAAACGCCATGCGCGCACTGCGCGAAATGCCACCCTACGCCCGTGAACGCGAAATCGATCATGGACGCTACAGCCACTTCTCCCCCGATGAGCGCCAGCTGCTCAGAGACGTGCAGTAAGGGGTCGGTGTAGAGGTTCAGGAGCGAGCGAGCCAGTCATTCGGAAGGAAGGAGACCGCTTCTTTCTGAGCGGCTTTTCAGAGGAGAACGCTCGCTTGCCGCCACGGCATATATCGCCCCTATGGTCAATATGGCTCCGGGATGTTACTTGTGAGGTCTATGTGAACACAAGGCAGATACGGCCTGCAGAATCAATAGATGTCGTACTGCTCCCAGTGGAGCGTGGCGTCGGACTGGATGATGACGTGTTTGTGGGAGTTCTGCTCGAGCTCATCGATGAGCATGGACTCCCGGGTCTTTAGCGCTTTGGCGATTTCCGGATGCACGCGAAGGGTGAGATTGGGGCTGTCGCTTTCGGCAGCGGTGGCCATCTTTCGCGCTTCGGCCTGGATTTCGTAACAAAGCGTGGGGATGGA
Source organism: Candidatus Udaeobacter sp. (assembly GCA_035511855.1). GTDB lineage: Bacteria > Acidobacteriota > Terriglobia > Acidiferrales > UBA7541 > Acidiferrum. Next base: position 84 of record DATKEV010000161.1, on the reverse strand, counting down.
TTTGACCATGCCGGAGCCGGTGCAATACGGGCAGGGCTGGCAGAGGACGCGCTCGAGGGCCTGCTTGGTGCGCTTGCGGGTGAT
>DATKEV010000160.1:0-5543 GCA_035511855.1 Candidatus Udaeobacter sp. | reverse complement strand
CGGCGACGACGTCGAAGGCGTTGCCGATGTGAATGTTCACGTTCTCGTCTTTGGGCGTGTGGTCTATGCGGTCTTCCCCGGCGAAGAGAATTCCGCCCTTTGAGTCTTTCTGGTAGACGCGGACATTGCCCGCGGGAAGAGGAATGCCCAGGCCGGCTTTTTCTTCGTTCTTGAATTTGTAATAGACCATGACGGGATCTTTCAGCGGGGTGCCGGGAGTTTGCTGATTGCGGTAGTAGTAGTTCTGCCCGTTGACCATGAAAATTTTCTCGACGGGCACGCCCGACCCCTGGAGCAAGCTGATCTGTTTGGTTTCTTTGTCTTCCACAGAAGTCTTGCGACCCAGGGAATAGAGATGGTATTCGCTGAAAGCCTCCTGCTGGAATTGTGGCGCGGCTGCCTTTGATTCCATGGCGCGAATCATGTCCTTAGCTACTCCGCCTTGTGGGAGCCGGTTGAGTTCGCCGGCAACGAGTTGTAGACGTGCGTTGTGGAAGGCCGTGCCGCTGTTGTTGACGACGGTGACCCAGCCATCGAGATCGGCGGACTTGTCGTCGCGCGCGACGGTGAGAACGTAATCGGCATTCCAGGACAGGTTGTTCGCGAGATAAGAAGCTTCAATCTGCTGTTTTTTCGGTCCGGAATTTTCGAGCGACATGAGAAGAGTCGGGCGCTCGTAAAGATTCGCCGGGACTTCGGGAAAGCGGTAGCTCTCGGCATACACGCCGGTGACGATGTCGTTGCCGATTTTCCAGACCGCTCCGTTGTTGTCGGAGAGCAGCGTGGCCTTGATTTCTTCGCGCTTGGTCGTGCCGTTCTCCTGGTACGAACGTACCAGCGTGACTTCCTTTCCGACGTATTTGTGAAGCAGTTTGGCGGGCTCGAGAAGATCGTATTCGTAATTCTGCTCGATGACCGCGAGCTTTTCCGGATCCGTGAGCGAGCGGAAATGGACGGTCGCGGGATTCACGGTCGCGGCAATGTCCATGAATTTCAGACGGAAGTTGCCGCTCGGCAAAGAGAGTTGCCGGAGGTCGCGGATCAGCGCGATGTTGGAATTGTAGACCGTGACGTTCAGCTCGGTCTGATCGTTCAAGCTGGTGGATTGATCACCGGCGGCGCGCGCCGATTCTCTTTCCTGGGCCGCATAAACCTGATTCAGGTTGGTTGCCAGGGAGAAGAAGGCAAGACCTGCCGAGAAAATCGCAAGAGCAAGGCCCGTCCACACCCATTGGGTGGCTGACTTTTTCCCGGGGAGATTCATCACTTTCACCTCATTCGAGATTTGCTTCACTGTTAGAACGATGCCGGCAGCATTTCTTGCACGTGAATTGCGGGGCTGGTTCGCTTCATGGATTCGCGGCACGCTTCCAGGTCACACCGCCATCCGTGGTTTCGAAACTTTTCGTATGCCGAAGATTCCAGACGGTGGCATGAAGGGCCTCGGTGGCACGAATGCCGCCGAGATCTTCGGTCAGCGGGAAAGCCAGAGTTTTCCAATGCCCGCCACCATCGGTGGTGAGAAGTACGGCTCCCGCGCGTCCGACGACCCAGCAGACCTTGTCGGAAACGGCAGAGCCCGCGACGAGGTCAACGAGCACGCCGCTTGTTTGACGTGACCAGGAGGTTCCCATGTCGCTGGAGAATTCGATCAGTCCTCGAGGCCCGGTCCGCCAGAGGACATTGGAGCCGGGCGCGACAATCAGGCGCGCATCGGACATTTTTGTTAATTGGAGAGAGTCGGCGTTTTGGTAGTTCATTGTCGCGCCAGTAACACCTCCCGGAGCGGGCGTGGGAGGAGCGGGAGCAGCGGTAGCCGGCGAAGCTGCCTTCATGCTCCTTGCTTCGCTGGCCTGGCCGAGCGGGGCGGGGCCTGGGACCTTTTGCATATTGGCATTGGTTTGGTTTTGAATGTTCGATGCTTGCTCTTGGGCCTGCACTTGGGCCGGTGATTCCGAACGAGACGGCGGCGGCGCTTGAGCTTGCAACTCGACTTTCTGTTCGACGGCACCGTTGACGGTCTTGGCGTCAAGGTCGCGCTCGGGTTCGGCACGCCGAACGACGTCGCCCTTTTCACGCCTCGCGTCTTTAGGCAAACCGCTCTCTTTGTCCGCGTAAGCCGTTACCGGTGCCGCCTTGGAAGGCGCGGTCAGAACCTGCTTCTGCTTTTGCGCCAGGCCGTACGATTCGGCACGACCGTCGGAAGAAGCGACTTCGTTCGGAAGAGGTCGAACTGTTCGAGCGTTGTCCGATGATGGCGGCGTTGCCAGCGTGGGCTTGGGTGGGATCGGTGGAGCGGGAGGTGGCAGATTTTTCCTGATCTTGGACTCTTCGGAGACGGAATGAAGAGCTGGCTGGTTTTCATGCAGCGCGATCCACACGAGCAGACCGGCGGCGATGGCTCCGGCTGGAGCGAGCCAGCGCCAGCGCGTTCCATGCAGCAGACGCAAGCGGCGCGTCCTATCTGGCCGAGATGTGTCTGCAACAGCGGCCATCGGCCGAGCCGCACGGCTTTCCGCTGCGGCCCCAGACGCCGGGCGGTTCTCTCTGAACACCTTTTCTCCCTCGGAGGCTTCGAGCGCAATGGCCTCCGTCTCTTCGAGATGCGACAAAATCAGCTGGCACTTCTTGCAGCCGACGATATGTTCTTTCGAGGAATTCAGCTCGCCGGGAAGCAGCGAGCGCTCATGGTAGGCCGCCAGAGTTTCGGCATCGAGGCACGCACTGGTTTCGGACGTGGAAGCGGCAGGCGCATTGGCCGCTTCGTTCCGAGGCGCAGCCGAACGCAAGTGGCGTCGAAGCGCTTGGTCAAAACTCCGGTCGCGTTCCTCAGAGGCCATAGGCTCCTCCATCTTTAGAACGAATCGCGGACCGATTCTTGCATTTCCTGGTCATGTGCGCTGCTTTCCCGATGCGGGGCCCTGTGATTGCGGCGGGGGCAACAACTTGTCCAAATCAATGGGCGTATTCTCGGCGCTATATTCGAAACACAGAGCGATCTCCGCTTCGCTCAGTCCGGGTTGGGCAGCCGAGCCGTTTGCCGCCACCAGGCCGCGACGAAGGAGTTCTTCCACTTCGTTTCGCAAATCGCGCCGCACGCTATCCAAATGGCGGGAAACGCTGGACTCATGCTCACCGAGGAGCCGGCCGATTTCTGCAAGCGTTTTTTCTTCTGCGTAATAGAGACGGAGTCTCTCCCTTTCCCGAGGCTCCCGGCGTTCGAGAGAAGCCTCGAGGGCGCGAACGAATAATTCCGTGTAGCGCCGGCGATGCGGGTCGGCGAACTGGGCCGGCGGACTGGAGGGCGTTCTCTTCGATCCGTCGCACGCATCGCCTTCGACAAGTTCTTCGAGCCGACGGCCAGCGCGAAGGGCATCGATGTGTCGCTGCGCCAGCACCGCGCGGAGCCAAGTCTTCAGTGAGCTGCGTCCATGAAAATAGCGAAAGAGCGAGCGATCCGTGCCTTTCTGTTTGTCAATGCCATAGAGTTCCGAGAAAAGGGAATCCGCAAGTTCCGAAGCTTCCGCCGAGCCTGAACTGCAGCGCAGAATGGCCGCAGCCGCCGCGCGCAAATAACTTCGATACGTGGTTATGAAATGTTCCCAGGCCGGTTCGCATCCTTGCGCACAGGCGGTAGCCAGGGCCAAATCTTCCAGGTGCAGGGCCCCGAGATACTGTTCGAGTTTCTGGGGCGTGGCGGTCCCGGCCGCCAGGAGTTTCTTCGCGCTGCGCTGTAGAACCTCGGTGAAGCTCTCTCGAGAGACTCCCCAACGGCTGGCTTTGGATTGGGCATGCAGCCATTCCACGAACGAAGCGCAGGCATCGAGAGGCAGAGCCGGATCCACGGTGGGGCGGTTACCGCGCCGGACTGGAATATCTTCAGTCATCCCGAATGTTGCAGAGGCCCAATGACACTTCCGAAGAGCCAACGGGAAGGGCCAACCCCCGCACCCTAGAGTATAAACCCGACGCACGGATAGGGTGAAAACTCGCACACAACCCGGACGCAATTTGCGGTATCCTATTACGGTGTTGCGCACCCAGACTCGCAACTGAAACCACCCCCGCAGGGTTCAACAGGGTGCACTACGGGCGCTCGCGGGACCATTAGCGACTTCGCGACGCTAGTACGAAAGTCCTATTCGGACTCCCTAAGCCTCGTCAGTACTCTGGTACTGCCAGGCTCATTTCTGACTCTGCAAGCGAACTTGGGAAGCTGGACAACTCCTAGATTTCCCAAATTCAAGGGGCGGAATTAACCACGAGACGGGACCCGGATGACAACCATGATCGCAGATCCACCACGTAAGACGACGATGGGCGTCGGTTTTCAGGCGGACCGAAGCCGCGCAGGAAATACAGAAGCCTGGAAGCGTGCGATTGGCACGAGACCGGTTTCGGCGCGACTCGCTCTCCTCCCCGAACCCAAACCCCGCTGGGATCGTATCGGCGTAAGCGCCGGTGGGCAATTGGCAATTCTCGGCTTCTTGCTCTTAATACCGTTGATCTCTACTGAACAGATGCAAACGGCACTCCACTTTCGGACTACGGAACTAATGCAGCCGGTCACGATGGTCCCAGTTGCACCAACGCCGCCGCCACCTCCGAAAGTAAAGCCCCGAGTTATTCCGAAGGAAGTGAAGCCGGAAGTTCCTCCTGAACCCGTCAAGCTGAACCCCAAACAGACGCACGTGTTCTTGACGGTAAAGGCTGAAGCTCCCAAGGTGAAGACGGTAGAAGCGAAGCCCGTCGATCTCAATCCGGTTTTGGACGTCGTGAAAATAGATATGCCCTCGAAAGAACCCAAGCGACCCAAAGATGACGTGAAGGTTGGAAATCTAGGATCAGGCAGCGCGGCGGTACCGACCGTGGTCGCTCCCGTGAACAAAGTACAGACCGGGGGATTCGGCGATCCCAACGGAATCCCTGGTAAAGGCGACCCCAACAAAGCCACCAACGTGAACCGCCTCGGCTCGCCGGCACTGCCGGGTGGACCGGGATATGGCAATGGCACTGGCGGCGATAAAGGAATACGCGGCACAGTGGCGAGCACAGGCTTTGGCAATGGCACGGCGAATCCCCCCAGCGCAAAACGCGGCTCCGTGCAGACCAGCGGCTTCGGCAACCAGACCGTGGTAGCTGACGCTCCGAAGAAAAAGGCGAATACTGGCGAAGGCTCGACGACGCCCGTCGACATCCTGGAAAAGCCCCGGCCGGAGTACACCGCGGAAGGGCGCACCATGAAACTGGAAGGCGACGTGGTTATCGACATGGTGTTCCTGGCGGATGGAACCATCCAGGTGAACCGGGTCATCAGTGGATTGGGTCACGGTCTCGATGAATCAGCAACACGTGCGGCGAAGCAGATCAAGTTCAAACCAGCAAAACGCGACGGCCAGCCGGTGGATTTTCCGGCGCGCGTGCGAATTGAATTTCGCCTGGCCTACTGAGGGAGAAAGTACATGAGCAAGGTACTTGGGGGCATCCTGGCAGCCGTGTTGTGCGGGCTCGGCGGCTATGCGGTGAGGGCAGCGGACGGGCCG
>DATKEV010000159.1:0-4936 GCA_035511855.1 Candidatus Udaeobacter sp. | reverse complement strand
GCTTCGCGAGCCTGAATGAGCCAGAAGAGTTCGCGGTCGACGCCGCCAACAAATTTGCCTCCGCCTTCGCGGCGACGGCAGGTGGCGATAAATGTGGCGTTCCGAGGCCGGTGGTTGCACAGCCAGGTGAGGAAGCGGGTGCGTTCCGCGTCACTGCTCAACCAATCGAGGCGAAACTCTACGGTGCGGGTATGCCTCAGGGCGGAACGGAGCAGTTTCCGCATTTGCGCCGCCGTCCCAGCCGCCACAACCGCACAAATCCGCCGTAATCCGGTGCCAAAGAGGCCCATGCCCTGCCTTATGCAGCCAATCCATTGAAAATACAGGTGGTAGTATGCCGTAAGTGCCGGCCACACCCGTATCAAAAGTGTAAAGCAACTTTGGCCATTTGGTTGACGCGTGGGATAGGCCCTGATACTTTCGCTGTAGAAAAGTCCATGCACGGCCCGTCGGGCGTGTTTTCGAAGGAGTTTGGAATGCGCGCTAGAATAGCTGTTCTGTCTCTATCGGTCCTCCTGGGCGCCGCGGCAAGTTCGGCGCAAAACGCCGCCCCGGGCGGTCCCCCGCGGCAAGTCGACTACAGCACGGCGAATTGTTCCGGATTCATCACGGACGCGAGAGTGCCGGATGAAATCCGGGTGGTGTCCGGGGAACAATCCAATTACAAGCTCACCTGGACGCTCGGCGACTATGTATACATCAATCGCGGCCAGGACAAGGGCGTTCGCGTCGGAGACCGGTTCTCGGTTGTGCGCCAAGACAAAGATCCGACGGAAGTGCCATGGTTCAAATGGCAGGCGAAGCTCTTTAGAGCCATGGGCACGCAGTATCTGGACGCCGGACAGCTGCGAGTGGTGAACGTTCAGCCCAAAGTATCCATCGCCCAAGTCATCTTTGCGTGCGAATACATGCAGCGGGGAGATATCGTCGTGCCTTATCAGGATCGTCCCGCCCCGCCGTTCAAAGATCCCGCCGCCTTTGATCATTTTGCGCCCGTAAGCGGCAAACCAGTAGCCATGGTGGTGGGTGGAAAAGACTACGGACAGACGTTCGGTAAGCTGAGCGCAGTCTATGTGAACCTCGGGACCAACCAGGGAGTCAAAGTAGGCGATTACTTCCGAGTTTTCCGATATCAAGGCTCAAACGCGGAGACGGTGCCGCAAGAGAGAGGTTATCAGTACACGATGTACGGCTTCGGGAGCGCCCCCGGGCGGTACGCATGGAACGATCTGCCGCGCGAAGTGCTCGGAGAGGGAATCGTCATCAACGTTAGCCGCAATTCATCGACGATGATGATCACCTTCAATTCCGTCGAGGTCTACGCGGGCGACTACGTCGAAATCGAGTAGAAGAACGGAAGCTCGCTGAATGGCTTAGGCCCGCTGCGGTTTGTCCGCGCGGGCCTTTTCTTTTTCGCCGCGATGCCAGTTCGATCACTCATGCCTGTCTTAATGACTCAGGTGCTCTCGCGAAGTGAACTTTCAGAAAAAACCTCACACGTAAATCCAAAGAGACGAGCCTCGGGGTCGCGCCAAGCTTCCCGAGGCAGCCCGGCCTTGCGGCAAGTCTCCTCGAGGAACTGCTGGCGCGTCAGCCGATGCTCGATGGCGACCTGGGGGAGAAGAACACCGCCGTGTGCGTGCAGACGGACGACCAGTCCGTGATGCCCAATTTCGATGGATTCTGGCGTAATACGTTCCAAGGGTGAAAGCAACGAGATTTCGATGCTAAGTTCGCCAAGCTGTTCCTTCTTCATGGGCGCGAACCGCGGATCTTCCAACGCCGCACTGGCAGCACAGCGAACAATGGCCTCTCCGAGCGGCTCGTTCGCCTCAATGACACCGATGCAGCCTTGCAGGCGTTTGGCCACATGGAGCGTGATGAAGACGCCGTGGCGTTCCGCGAAAACTCCTTCGGTAGGGAACACATCGGGGAGCTTGCGGCTGGAAACGGCCTCGACAACGGTCGTCCTGGCCAGTTGGAGGGCGGCGCGCCGGTCCGCTTCAGAGAGGGACGACATCCTCGGACTTCTTGCGAGCTTCGAGCATGCGGAGCCGCCGGCGTTGCTTGATGCTGTCGTCAACGTGGCTCCAGAAGCGCCGGAAGTATTGGGCGGCGGAGACCAGCGCGCTGATGACCACGAGCCAAAGCAAAATCTGCCCCAGCAGCTTGAGCCAGGGGTGCCCCACTCCGGCTCCCGCGATCAGCACGGCCACGGCGCAAACCTGCAAAACCATTTTCGTTTTTCCAAGCGTGGAGGCTTCGATGGTGAATCCTTCGGCCGAGGCGATGTTGCGCAAGCCAAGAACCGTGAATTCCCGGCCGATGATGATTACCACCATCCACGCGGAAACCAGCTGCATGCTCACCAGCGAAACAAAAGCCGCGGAGATCAGGAGCTTGTCGGCAATGGGGTCGAGAAGAATGCCAAGAGTCGTCACTTGCAGCCGGCGCCGAGCCAGATAGCCATCCGCCCAATCGGTGGCAGCCGCGAGGAGCAGGATGAGCACGCCCCAGACCTCGAAGTGCACGGAAAAGCCCCAGAACTCGAAGTTGGGACTGCGAGTGAGGAGGATCACAATGAGGACGGGAACGAAAAAGATCCGCAACAGCGTCAATGAGTTAGGAAGATTCATGAGTCCATGACGGCGGGGGAGCCGCCCCGTGGCATCAGCAACAGCAGTTTCACTATAGACTTGGAGTAGGGATGCGTCAACACGTCAGAGGCGGTTCGCAGCATACAGAAGAGCCCAAAACGACTGGGTTTTGGTCCCTGGCAGTAACTCCAAGATTAACTCTCTCTTAAGGGCACAAAGAAGGAGAGCGGGACTCTTCCGCAAGGCGGGCTGCTGCAAATCTGTGCAAATGTGAAAACGGCACTCTGGCAACGAGGCCGGCGACGGGAGGACGACGAAGGCTCCTAAAATCGGATTAACCGTTGTATTGTCAGCGTCTTACAAGGATTCAGCTTTTTGATTTTCAAGTAATCGAGGAAAACGAGCGGCCCCACGCAAAAGGGGCAGCTGCAAGTTTCCACAACGTTTTCCACAGAGCACTGGCTAGCCATCCTGAAGGAAAAGAGTCTCCGGGAGGGCCGCAAGTTGGTAAAAACAGGGGTTTTACGAGGCGTTACTTCAAAGTTACCAGATCGAAGAGCGCGGCGCGCTGCTCAGATGGCCCGCGGCCCGCGAAGGAGCCGCACCGGGAGCATAAAGATGGCGCTGATTAGACCAAGAACTCCGTGAACGGCAATTCCCACGAGGCGAAAAGGCAGAGTCAAGAGCCACACGATGGGGTATAGCACAAGAGCAAGCAACGCGAGCGGCCAGCACAGGATGAACAGGATGATCCACAAGAAAAAAGTAGCCATGACAGCCTCGCTTTCGGCGGCTGCGAGAAAAGTCAGGAACCACCGTGAACGCAGAACCGCCAGCTTCATTGAATGTTACGAGAGCACGCGCGGAAAAGTTTCCTCCACGGCAAACTCTTTGAGCCGGAGCCGCTGAGCGATGGACGCGGGCACCTCCGCATCGAGCCGCATGTGCGAATCGTCGATTTCCGAGTGAAGGACGCGTCCCAGCGCGTGAATCATGGCCAAAGTACGGCCTTCCGCCAGCGGTAAGCGAATTGAAAGCGTTACAACAGGATCGGTGGGCATCTCTGCGTCCATGCGCCGCAGCAAGTCCTCGATCCCCTCGCCCGTCAAGGCGGACACTAGCACCGGTGCAGCGCCCGGGCTTTTCCGCGCGTTGTTGGAGATGGCCTTGCGCTCTTCAAGTGTGAGCCGGTCCATCTTATTCAGAACGCGCAGCCTGGGGCAGCCATCGACGCGAAGCTCTCGCAAGATCTTATCGACTTCCTCGTCAAGTTCGTCGTGGTGCGGATTGGAAACATCGCTCACGTGCAATATCAAAGCGGCTTCCTGAACCTCTTCGAGAGTGGCGCGAAACGCTGTCAGCAAACCATTTGGCAGATCGCGGATAAATCCGACGGTATCGGAAACCAGGACGCGGCGGTTCGAGGGGAGGCGCAACGCGCGGATGGTGGGGTCGAGCGTGGCGAACATTCTCGGGGAAACCAGAACTTCGGCGCGGCTCAGGGCATTGAACAATGTGGATTTGCCAGCGTTCGTGTAACCCACCAGCGCGATTGTTCCGAGAGGAACAGCATTACGGGCCTCACGCCGAAGCGCCCGCTGCTTGCGGACATCATCAATGCTGGCCTCGATTTTGCGGACGCGGTCGCGAATTCGGCGGCGGTCGGTTTCGAGTTTCTTTTCACCGGGTCCGCGCACGCCGATGCGTCCCGCTCCGCCGCCCGCTCCACCCGCGCCGCCACCGCCGCTCTTGCCGCCCAGGCGGGACATCGCGGTTCCCTTTCCGGTCAGGCGGGGAAGCATGTAATTCAGTTGCGCCAGTTCGACCTGCAGCTGGCCTTCACGGCTCCGTGCATGGCGCGCGAAAATATCCAGAATCAGCTGTGTGCGGTCGATCACCCTGCGATCTGTGGCTTCTTCAATGTTGCGCTGCTGCACGGGAGAAAGATTGCTGTCGAAAATGATCAGTGGCGCTTTGTGCGCCGTGGCCTCCGCGCGAATTTCGTCCAGCTTGCCGCGGCCGACCAGCGTTGCGGGATCCGCGGTGTCGCGCATCTGGAAAACGGTTCCAGCGATCTCCGCGCCAGCACTGCGCGCCAGTTCCACAAGTTCCAAGAGCGATTCGCGGCCTTGCTCGCCGGCCGGCATGCCGGGGAAGCGAGGCGCGCGCTTCCATCCAACGCCCACAAGCAAGGCGCGCTCGGCTGCCGAGACCTGATGTTGCGTTTTCGTCACTGAGATCGGCCGGGAGTCATCGTGCGGACTTGCAGCATTCTTGGCGGGGCTCACCCCTGAAACAATTATACGCTTCTCTCTCCGGCCCGGCGACCCATCTGCGGC
>DATKEV010000158.1:0-27389 GCA_035511855.1 Candidatus Udaeobacter sp. | reverse complement strand
GCCGCGCCGCGGTTCTGGTCGATTCGAACGGGAGTGAAACTGAGCGCGCCGAGACTCGCTTCAATTTCCTTGTCGGGCACGTCCGCGCCCATCACGCGGAGAATTTCCGCCCGAGTGACACGGAGTTTTTTCGGCGCGCGCTTGCTGGGATAAACATCCACGACCCCGGAAAGTAATTCGCCGCCCGCGAGCTGCAGAATCAATTCCGCGCAGCGGCGCGAAGCAAGCGCGGCCATTTCGGGGTCAGCGCCGCGGCCGAAACGCGTGGAAGCTTCCGTATGCAATTTCAGAAAACGCGCGGCGCGGCGAACGGCAACCGGTTCGAACCAGGCGCATTCGATCAAAACATTCTTTGTCGAAAACGAGATTTCCGTTTCCGCACCGCCCATCACTCCGCCGATGCCGATTGGGCGCGATCCGTCGCCATCGCTGATGGTGCAGACGTTCGCATCGAGCTGGCGCTCTTTGTCAGGCGCGAGCTGCCGCTCGACACCGTCGAGCGTTCTTATTTTTTCGCCGGGCTTGGCGCGGCGGACGACAATCCTGTGATCGCGCACCTTGTCGTAATCGAAAGTGTGGAGCGGGTGGCCGAGCTCGAGCATCACGTAGTTCGAAATGTCCACTACATTGCTGATGCTGGCGACGCCGGAAGCTTCCAGGCGGTCTTTCAACCATTTTGGCGACGACTGAATTTTTACGCCGCGAATCACGCGAGCCGTAAACCGGCCGCAAAGTTCCGGCGCTTGGATCTCAACCTTCACCGCGTCGCTTGCTTTGGAGGAGCTTTCCGCGGGCTTCGGTGAAACGTGCTTAAGTGGCAGCCTGAAAATGGCGCTGACTTCGCGCGCAATCCCGTAATGGCCAAGGCAATCGGGACGATTCGAACTGACCTCCGCGTCGATCACCGCGCCGTGGGCGCCGTTCTCGACGCTGCCGATGTTCGTGCCGGAGAGGGCAAGGCGCGAGGCGAGCTCCTCCGGCGGCGCGGTGACGTCGACGAAGTCCTTCAGCCAGTTGTAAACAACCTTCATGCAACAGTCCCCGCCTGGAAACGCCCAAAATAAAGATGCGTCAAATACTCGATTCGAACAGTGCCATCACGCTGATGGGCGCGGAAAATTCGCTCCAACTCCGCCATCATGGGCGCGAAGTTCGGATGGTCCTGCGCTGGCATGTACGAACTGCTGCGGGCGCGGCCCGCGAGTCCCTCGAAATCAAAGACCTGGAAATTCGGAAGGCACTCCTGGCGATAGGCCTGGTGCTGGAAGAAATCGCGCATCTGCTCTTCGCGCGGATAACTCTCATTGACGCGCGCGTAGTCCGTCCCAAACTTGCGAATCAGGCCTTCGTAATCGCGCAAAAAGTGTGTGGTGTCGGTGAGGCGTTCGTTCCACAGGACGACCACCCAGCCGCTGGATTTCAGAATGCGGGAAAATTCGCGGCGCGCGGCGTTTGGCTCGAACCAGTGGAAAGCTTGTCCGGCCGTTACAAAATCGATGCTGGAATCGTCGAGCGTAGTGGATTCAGCCGAACCCTCGATGCTCGAGAAGCCGTCGTAGGAAGCGAGATATTCTTCGCCCGCCAGGCGCATGGCTTCGTTGGGCTCCACGCCGTAAACGCGGTTGCCGTTCTTCAAGAAAAGTTCGGCCAAGAAACCGGTGCCCGAGCCGATGTCGGCGATCACGTGCCCCGGCCGGAGAGCGCATTCTTTGCGCAACGTTTCCAGCGCCGCCGCGGGATAGCCGGGGCGGTAACGGACGTAGTCCACCACGCGATTGGAGAAGCGTTGTTTGGCGTCGGTGAAGGTCATGCGCGAAGTGGACAGTCGACAGCCGAAGGTCGAAAGCCTCCAATTAGCGGCGCTGCGTTCATGGGAATTGGCGCAAGAAGCGCACGTCGTTCTGGAAAAAGACCTGAATATCGTCGATGCCATATTTCAGCATGGCCAAGCGGTCGATGCCGATGCCAAAGGCGAAGCCACTGACCTTTTTTGCGTCGTAGTTCACGAAGCCGTAGACGGCGGGATCGACCATGCCTGCTCCGAAGAGTTCGATCCAGGCGGCGCCTTTGCATTTCGAACAGATGCTGCCGTTCGAGCCGCCCGTTCCGCCGCAGAACGGGCAGGAGACGTCGAACTCGACGGAAGGCTCGGTGAACGGGAAATAGCTGGGCCGGAAGCGGGTTTTCACGCTGGGGCCGAAAAATTGTTTCACGAAATACTCGATGGTGCCGGTGAAATCGCAGAAAGTGATGTCCGAGTCCACGGCCAGGCCTTCGACTTGATGGAACATGAAGGAATGCGTAGCGTCGGGATTGTCGCGGCGATAGACCTTGCCGGGAACGATCACGCGCACGGGCGGTTTCTGCTGTTCCATGGTGCGAATCTGCATGGGCGAAGTGTGCGTGCGAAGAAGCAGCGGCGTCGGCGCGCCCTTAGGCAATTCGAGATAAAATGTGTCCATGTCATCGCGCACGGGATGAAATTCGGGAATGTTGAGCGCCTCGAAATTGTAATAAGGCGTTTCGATTTCCGGGCCTTCGACCACAGAGAAGCCGATGGAGAAAAAAATATCTTCGATCTCCTGGAAGACCTGCTGGATCAAGTGACGCGAGCCGATCGGGCGGATGACGCCAGGAAGAGAAAGATCGACGCGATCTTTGATTAAGGCCGCTTCCTCCGAGCTTGCCTCGGTGGCCGCGCGGCGTTCTTCAATCTTGGCTTCAACATGCGCGCGCAGCTCATTCAGAGACGCGCCGACAGCGCGCTTCAATTCCGCCGTGGCCGGCTTCAACCAATTGTCGGTGATTTGCGCGAGTACGCCGGATTTGCGGCCGAGCCAGGCATCCCGGAATTTTCTCCAAGAAGATTCGTCATACGCGGAAGCGCAATCAGCGTCGAAGCGTCCGCGAAGGTCCGCGAAGAGCGCGGAGAGTTCGTCGGGCCGTGTGATTCCGAGATGGACAAGGGGCTGTGCCGTTTTGTTTTCGTGTGCCGTCATGGCGAGATAGATCACATTCCAGGGACACGACGCTTGGCGCCCCTAGAGAAGAAGTTTGTGCTCGACGAGAGAATATCCTCCGCTGCGCTAGAGACGAAGAGAGATCGCTCACCTCGTTCGGAACGACAAAAAGCCAAAAGCTTCACCCCTAAAGGGGTGAGTGACAACGCTACGCCTTTTTTGTTTCGACTTTCTTTTGAGGCGGAGCGGCGGCTTTGGCTTTTTCCGCGAGTTGCGTGAAAGCCGCAGCGTCCTTCACCGCGATGTCCGCGAGAACCTTGCGGTCAAGGGCCACGCCAGCAGCCTTCAAGCCGTGAATCAACTGGCCGTACGTCAACCCGTTCTGACGGGCGGCGGCGCCGACGCGCTGAATCCACAGGCGGCGATATTGCCGCTTTTTCACGCGGCGGTCGCGCTTGGCATAACGATCCGCGCGGTTGGCCGCTTCTTGTGCCGACTGGTACAGCTTGCTCTTGGTGAGGAAAAAGCCTTTGGTCCTCTTGAGGTACTTCTTGCGGCGTGCCCGGCGCTTGGTGCCCCGTTTTACGCGTGCCATGGGGTTTCTCCTTCGGTTTTCTCAAAGCCAATGTTTGGAGGCAGAAGTTTCTTTCGGACGGGTCTAAAGACCCGCCACTACAAAGAAACGCCTCAGCCTTCGCAAGACAGCGACTCCGTGCCTAACCGGAGACAAACAGGACGCGTGCGTGCGCCAGAAAGCGCGTACCGCAACGGGTTTGTCTCCAGGTGTGAACTGCTAGCCGCACGTCACTACCGCCCTTCGGCGATGGTTTACGGCAGCGGCTTATCGGCCGGCAGGCACCCGTGAAGCGCTGCCTGGCTCGACATCGCGAAACTCTCGTTCCGCATTTTCTTCCTACGGACACGGCAAACACCGCGCCGGTGATGCAAAGAAACTCTCTACCCGTAAGGGAGCATCTGCTTGATTTTGGCGACGTCCGCGGGATTGACCAGCGTCAGCTTCTTGAGCTTGCGCATGCGGCCTTGTGCCTTGGTGCCGGTAAAGTGGCGCTTGCCGGCGTGCGAACGCTTGAGCTTGCCCGTCGCGGTCAGCTTAAAGCGCTTCCTCGCGCCGCGGTGGGTCTTCAGTTTCATTTTCGGTTTCGATGCGTTCCTGGGCATTGCTGGAAATCCTCTCGACAAATTTTTGGGCCGCTTGCGGCCATCCAAACGCTGTACACACCAAAGGGCGTCTCGAAAAAGAACCCTCGGCGCCCAACTGGGGCGCAGCATGCTGCGCCCTTACAAAAGCATGGTTTCAAGCTTGATGCCGCGAAGTGCCACCTATCTCCTCGCACGGACCCCACAACTGCAAAACTTTGTCTACTGTGACTGCTGCGCGCTGGACGCCGGTTGCCCTGTAGGCTTGGCGACGGCCACGCCTTTTTTCGGAGCGAGCAACGCAACAAGGACGTTGCCTTCCATGCGCGGCATTGTTTCGATCTGGCCGTGCTCGCCAATCTCGCCGAGCAACCGAGTCATCTTGGCGCGGCCTACTTCCTGGTGCGCCATTTCGCGCCCGCGATGGAAAATCATCGCGCGCACTTTGTGGCCTTCGCCGAGGAAGCGGATGATCTGATTCTTGCGAACCTGATAATCGTGCTCCGCGGTGGCCGGGCGGAATTTCACTTCTTTTAATTGCGAGCCGCGGCTGCTCTTGCGCTGCTCGTGCGCCTTCTTATTGGCCTGGTAAAGATATTTGCCGTAATCGGTGATCTTGCAAACCGGCGGATCGGCAGTGGGCGAAATTTCCACCAGGTCGAGTCCCCGTTCGCGTGCCAGCTTCATGGCTTCAAACGGCTGCATGACGCCAAGCTGGCCACCCTCTTCATCAATCACCCGGATCTCGCGCGCCCGAATCCGCTCGTTGACGCGAATGCGGTCGCTCTGCCGGAAGTTCCGTTCTGCGATAAAACCCCCTACGCGATATTAAGGCGCCTGGAACCCGCCTCGCCGGGAAGGCCCCGAATTCGATTCAATCCCGCTCCACACAGCTAAGAATCGCCAGGGGACGGGCTTCAAAGTATAGCACGCGACCGGTTTCGTTCGGCAAAGAGTTTGGTGGGCATCAAAGCATCGGCGGCAGATAGCGTCAGGAGGTTACCTCCATCACTTTGCCGCTCGGACCGGCAATGCGGGCGCGGAGTTGCAGCTTGTCGCTTTGCTCGACTGGCACATCGAGATCCAGGAGTTTACAAAGGCGGGTCAACTCACCGGAGTCTGGCCCGCAGATTTCGAAGTGCACGATTTTGCAGCCCGAAGGTGCATCGACTGAGGGATGCACGGAGTCGGCGCTCCACTCAATGAAGAAAGGAAGGACACCTCCACGATCGTCTTTAAGCGAGAGAGATTTCCATTGAAGCACGCGGCCGTCGGGGCGGGCTCGAGAGCCGGGCCATGGCCCTTCGGTGCCTACACCTGCATCGCGAAGTTTCTTGGCGAAGGCTTCGAGGTCACCGGGATGCGCGGCCCAGCCAACCAGGCGTGGGGAGCTAAGCTCTTTGATGGTGGCGAGCATTTGGGCGGCGAACGGCTGGACGCTGTTTTGCTTCGGGTCGGGGGCGATGACTTCCAGGTAGTGCTTTTCGCCAAGCGACAAAAGAGCATTGCGCGTGCCGCGCCCGGGATGCACGCCACCGAATGCCGCGGGCACGCCGATTTTCTCTTCGACGAAGGCTATGCCTTTTTCGAGATCATTGCAGCCGAGAAGGATATGGTCGAGCGAAGTAGGCATCTCAACGGCGCCCCAGGACAAACGGGGCGCGGCAATCACGCTTCCCGCCATGGCCAGAAAAATGCGGCGTGCAAGTGGCTGTGCCATTGGTCACCTCTCGTGGGAAGAACATTATGCCTCGGTCAAAGAGAAACTTCCGAACTACGTTGGCCGCGCTTGGAGAGATACGCATGCCAGAAGAGGCGGGCGGCGACGGCGCGATAGGGGCGCCAGGGCTGGCTGAGTTTTTCCAATCGCTCGGGAGAAGGACGACTGCCTAGGCGCTTCACTTCCTGGACGGCGGTGGCGAGAGCCAGGTCGCCAGTGGGCCAGATGTCCGGTCGGCGGAGCGCGGAGAGAAGATAGATGTCGGCGGTCCAGTTGCCGATGCCTTTGAAGGCCATGAGCATCTTGCGCGCGGCATCGTCATGAAGCGCGTGGAGGTCGCGAAGATCGAAGT
This sequence comes from Candidatus Udaeobacter sp., assembly GCA_035511855.1. GTDB lineage: Bacteria > Acidobacteriota > Terriglobia > Acidiferrales > UBA7541 > Acidiferrum. The sequence continues at coordinate 21,199 of DATKEV010000158.1, read as the reverse complement.
AACGGCGCGCCAGGGAATCGGCGAGCAACCGCGTGTAGAGAGTTTTCTGGTGGCTGAAGCCGATGCGTTTGAGCTCGACGTCGGTGAGTTTCAAGAAGCGTGCCGGAGTGAGTGGGCGGACTGCGGCTTTCAGTCGAACGAAAGCAGCTTTCGCCGAAGCCAGCGAGACCTGCTGCTCGAGAATGATATAGACGAGCGTCGGGAAACCCGGCTCGCGCACCCAAAGCGGCGGCCGGCCGTACTTTTGCAGCACCTCCGCCAAATGTGTGTCGCTTGCTGCAAGGACGCGCACACGTTCAGTGAAAACGTCTTGGTTCAAGATGGTTTGCGAAGGATTCACGTTTAGAAGGGGCGTTAAATCGCGATGTCGCTTTACGTTGTTGCCCGGGAATCGACTTCTTGGCGAAGCGATTCGATCACTTCGGCAAGCGGTTTGGGTCCAAGGTCGCCTTTGCTGCGATGGCGGACGGAGACCGTGCCAGCTTCGGCTTCCTTGCCGCCGACCACCAGCATGTACGGAATTTTCTGCAACTGCGCGTCGCGAATTTTCGCGGGCAGCTTTTCGTTGCGATCGTCGAGGTGAACGCGCAGGCCGTGGCGCTTCAGCGTTTCGAAAACGTGCTTGGCGTAGTCGGCGACTTTTTCGCTCACGGGGCAGATTTCCACTTGCACGGGAGCGAGCCAGAGCGGAAACGCGCCGGCGTAGTGCTCGATCAGAATGCCGAAGAAGCGCTCCACGGAGCCGAGCAGCGCGCGGTGCACCATCAGCGGCTGGTGCTTCGCGCCGTCTTCGGCGACGTATTGTAGGCCGAAGCGCGCGGGCAAATTGAAATCGAATTGCACGGTGGTAAGCTGCCAGGGGCGGCCGATGGCGTCAATGAGCTTGACATCGATCTTCGGCCCGTAAAACGCGGCTTCGCCTTCCATTTTCTTGTACGGGATGTTCATCCGCTTCATGGTTGTGGCGAGCGCGGAGGTGGCACGCTGCCAGTCTTCGGGCTTGCCCGCGTAGTTTTCCGGATGCGCGGGGTCCCAGTCGGAAAGTTCGACTTCGAATTTGTCGAAGCCGAAATTTTTCATCACGGCAAAGGCAAAATCGACGCAGGCTTCGACTTCGGCTTCGATTTGCGACGGCATGCAAAAAATGTGCGCGTCGTCTTGCGTAAAGCCGCGCACGCGCAGCAGGCCGTGCAGTACCCCACTGCGCTCGTAGCGATATACAGTGCCGAGCTCGGCAAGGCGCACGGGGAGATCGCGGTAGCTGTGCAGCTTTGATTTGTAAATCAGGATGTGGCCGGGGCAGTTCATGGGCTTCAGTTGATAATCGGCTTTTTCGACTTCCACCGGGCCGAACATGCTGTCTTTGTAAAAATTTGTGTGCCCGCTGGTCTTCCAGAGGTCGAGCCGCATGATGTGCGGCGTGTACACGAGGTCGTAGCCGCGCTTGAGCAGCTCTTCACGCAGCCAGTCTTCGACGATCTTTCGGATCAGGCCGCCTTTGGGATGCCAAAAGATGAGGCCCGGGCCGGCTTCTTCCTGGATGCTGAAAAGGTCAAGCTCCGTGCCGAGTTTGCGGTGATCGCGGCGCTTGGCTTCTTCGAGACGGTGCAGATGTTCGTCCAGCTCTTTTTGCGTGAAGAACGCCACGGCGTAAATGCGCTGCAGCTGCGGATTGCCTTCCTGGCCCTTCCAGTAAGCGCCCGCGACGTTCATCAGCTTGAAGGCCTGAATGCGCTTCGTCGAAGGAATGTGCGGGCCGCGGCAAAAGTCGATGAATTTTCCGGTGGTATAGAAAGAGACCATCGGCTCACTGGCTTTTTCTTCTACCAGCTGGCATTTGAAAATCTGGTTACTTTTTTTGTACAGATCGAGCGCTTCGGGCTTGGGAATGAGCTTGCGCTCGTTCGGCAAGTCCTGTGCCGCAAGCTCGTGCATCTTTTTTTCGATGTTGGCGAGGTCTTCCTGCGTGAACGGCTCATCGCGCAGGAATTCGTAGAAAAAGCCCGTGTCAATGGGAGGCCCGATGCCGAGCTTGACGTTGGGATAGAGTTCCACCACCGCCGCAGCGAGCAGATGCGCGGCGGAATGACGGAACACAAAGAGCGCATCGGGGTCTTTTTCCGTCAGGATTTGCAGCCTCACGTCGTGATCCAACGGGCGGCGCAAGTCGATCAGCTCGCCTTCGCCGTCATTCGGTGCGGCCACACGCGCCACCAGCGCGGCATCCGCGAGCCGCGGAGAAATACCTCTCGCGACGTCGGCCGGGGTCGTGCCCTTGGGCACCTCTTTGATGCTGCCATCCGGCAGCGTGATGTGAATCGGCTCCATCTGCGTGCTCACCTGGAAGGAGAAACAACAAGCTTATCGGCGGCTTTCCGTTGGGTCAAGGCGATGCCCGCTTTGGTTCCGGGTCCGCTTGCGAATCGGTGGGGATTTTTCGTTTTGGACTTCGCGCTTTACGGCGTTTTTAACGTACAAGATGAGTATATAGACGCGGGCAATGTGTAACAGGAGACTCGGTGCACAAGTCCGCGTTTGGCTGCTGCTCCGGCCCAAGGTAAACTCAATCACTCAATTCGAACAAGGACAATATTCCGAAGGCTTGAGAATGAGACGATTGTTCATCCAATTGTTGGGCATCATATTTCCACTCTTTGCGCCGGGGATAGCGGCGGCGCAGCATCCAACAAATGTTTCCGTGGCGGACGGGCGCTACAAAGCCGACATTCTGCTCGTGGTGGCGCACCCCGATGACGAGGGTGCCGCGACGCCATACCTGGCACGCGCGCTCGACGAAGGGAAACGCGTGGCGGTGGTTTTCGGCACGCGCGGCAGCAGCGGTGCGAATGAAGCCGGCGCGGAGCAAGCGGCGGCGCTCGGCGACATCCGGGAGATCGAAGCACGTAATGCCCTGGCGACACTCGGCGTTACAAACGTCTGGTTTTTGAGCGGAAAGGACACGGCTTCACAAAACGTCTTGCAGTCCCTGGCGAGCTGGGGTCACGGCGAATGTCTGGAGCAATTGGTGCGGCTTGTCCGGCTTACGCGGCCGGAAGTGATTCTTACTTTTCTGCCCGGCACATTTATCGGCGAAGATCACGGCGATCATCAAGCGTCCGGAGTCCTGGCAACGGAAGCATTCGATTTGGCCGGCGATCCCGCGGCGTTCCCCGAACAGGTTGCTGGCCCCACGAGACGGCTCGAACCTTTGCTTGAGAATCTGCGGCCCTGGCAGCCGAAGAAAATCTATTATTTCCCCGACGCCGACAGCGAGGACATCTTTCGCGGCAAGGGCCCGGAATATTCGGTGAAGGAGATTTCGAAGTCGAGCAAGCAGCCCTATTGGCGGATGGCGCTCGATTCGTTCCGCGCCCACCAGACACAGGCGAAATCCTTTCTCGACTCGCTCGCGCAAATGGACGAGGCACAAATTGAAAAGATGGCCACATCGGATGGCGGGTGGTCGGATGCCCAGCGCTTCGTTCTGGGCAAGTCGCTTGTCGGCGGCACCGTGACTGGGGATGTGTTCGAGGGCATTACCCCGGGCGCGATTGCGTTTGTCCGGCCCGCAGTTGCAACCGCGCCGACGAAGCAGGAATTGTCGGCGGAGCTTGCCGGTCCGTGGAGTTTTTATACCGAATTCCGGCGCGCCCATGCGCTGACGAATCTGCCGCATCCGGAGCCGCCAGAGATAGCCCTCGAAGCGCCCGGCGCGCTGGTCATTCCCCTGTGGCTGCGAAATCAAACAGCGCAAGCGCAGGAAATCACGCTGACGGCAACGCTGCCAGCCGGCTGGAGCGTGCAAAGTGGCACAGGGAAGTTTGCGATCCCCGCGAATCAAATGGCGGCCGGCCGTATCGAGGTGAATCTGCCGGCTCTGCCAGAGAACGCGCCAAAAAAGAGCGATCCGCTAGAAATAACTGTACGGGCGGAGGCCAACGGCAAAGCCGTCGGAGAAGCCAAGCTTCGTGTGCAACTGCGAAGGCGCGCCTTGCCGCAATAGGAAGTTTCAGGATTTTTTTGGGCGCGATGCTTCGAGCGCTTCCCAAGCCGCTTCGGGCAGCATCAGCAAATCATTGAACTCCCCGGCGCCGCGCAGCCATTGCGCGCCGTCGATCACCACGCATTCGCCGTTGATGTACTCCGCCATGTCGCTCAGGAGAAAGGCCGCAAGACTTGCAAGCTCTTCGTGACGACCGAAGCGCTTCATGGGGTGCTTGTCTTTAGCGTGTTCTTCGAATTGTTTCGAGGGCATCAAGCGCGACCAGGCTCCCTCCGTCGGAAACGGGCCCGGCGCGATGGCATTCAACCGGATGTGATATTTCGCCCATTCCACGGCCAGCGAAGTGGTCATGGCCAGCACACCGGCTTTCGCGCACGCCGAGGGCACGACAAAACCCGATCCGCAGTTTGCGGCCGCGTAACTGGTCACGATGTTCAGGACATTTCCCGCCATTTTTTGGGCGATCCAGCGCTTGCCGAAAACCTGCGTGCAGTTGAACGAGCCGTTCAAAACGATCCCGACAACGGCGTTGAAGGCGTTGGGTGTGAGCTTCTCCGTCCGCGCCATGAAGTTGCCCGCGGCATTGTTGACGAGCGCGTTGATATCGCCGAATTGCTCCTCCGCCTTGGCGGCGGCAGCCTCGACGGAACCATAGTCGCGCACGTCGCAAGTGGTGTAAGCGGCGGCACTACCGGCGCGAAGGATTTCTTCGCACGTTTCGCGCAGTGGATCTTCGCGCCGGCCGACGAGAAACAGCCGGGCGCCCAAGCTGGCGAAGCGCAGAGCCATAGACCGGCCGAGGCCTGTTCCGCCGCCGGTCAGAAAAATCGCCTGGCTCTTCAGCAAATTTTCCTGGAACACGATGCACCGCCTCTTTCAAGGATGGATTTGCGCGGGAATCAGCTTGCCCAGGGCCTTTGCGTACTCGGCAGCGTAGAGCCGACTGTCCGGATATTCCTCGGTCAATTCTTTCAAGAGTTTCACTGCCAGGGCGTTCTGTTTTTCGCGGCGCGCCGCGAGAGCCAGCAGAATTTTTGCAAAAGGTTGCAAGTACCTTCCGTTTTCGATGGTCTTTTCGAGTTGACGCATGCCCATCTTCTTGTCGCCGTGGATTCCACCGAACCAGAGCATAAACCGCGCGCCACCGGAGAGGCTCCCGATGATGTAATTGGCCGAGCCCAATGCGACATACGCGTCGTTGGCATCCGGCTGCTCTGCCAGCAGCTGCTTGGCATACTCGTTCGCTTCTTTCAGCCGCTTCAGGCTCTCGAGGTGCTGTTTTCTCAGGATCAATCGGGCATTGGATTCCATTCCCGCAGCCAGCGTCAGAGCGAAAAAAGCTTCCGCGTCGCGTGGGTCTTTCGCCAGACGGTGCCGGGCCAGACGGCGTGCCCGATCGATGGCATCCTCGAAGCTTTTCATGTGCTCCGGATCCGGTTTGCCTTCAATCCCGTTCAAAAATTTCTTTTCATTCAGGAAGAAATCGCTGGTGAGAACGCCCTGGCGATAAAACTCCTCGAATAGATAGCTGGCTGCGAGAGCAACTTCGCCAAAAGGCTCCTCGGGATGCTGCGCTTCCCATTCCGTGAATTTCTGGCGAGCTTCCGGAAAGTCCTGGGCGTAGAGCAAATGAAATCCGGAGGAGAGTTCCGGCACTAACGTGAAGGCCGGGCTCTTTCCATCCTCGGCGGCACAGGCAGGGCTGATAGCCGCAGCGAGGAAAAAAAACGGAACTACGTTGGAGAGACGCCAATTCATTCGCAGTCTTGTCTTCAAAAAAGTCCGGGCAAGAAACGCGGCTTGCCGGTCATTGCGGCGCGGTAGTCCGGGTTGGCGAAGAGCACGCGCTCTTCCGTGGAGAGGCGTTCTGCCAAGACTGCCGTGTGGGCCATTGCCCCGACGGTCGCGGTGATCCAGGCCGTGTGAATCAACGGCAGGGCGAGCATCTCCGCGAAGACAGCCGCATAGTTAGGATGCCGGACGTAACGGAAAGGTCCAGAGGTAATTACGCCGAGGCGTGTCGAATCCATGACCTGGACGTTCCAGTGTTCGCCCAGCGTTCGAATGACCCACCAGCGGACGGCGTTGGCGGCCAGAAAGACGGCGAACATCGGCGCGGCAAGCGCGGGAAGTAAAGGGCGCTTCAGGAAGACGACTTCGCAGGCCGCCCCAAGCAGAACGGCAGTATGGAGCAACACCATCCAGCGAAACTTTGGCTCATCAATTTTTTCCGCGCCGCGAGTGATCATTTCCTTCTGGTGGAGGTTCGAAACGCGCAACTCGGCCACGCGCAACAGCGCGACAGCAATGAGCAAGGCGAGAAAGCAGATGACGCTCAGTTCCATTGAAGCAGCAGAAATTCCGCACTGAAGCCCGGACCGAAGGCCGCGGCCAGGGCGTATTCACCGGGATTCAGCGGGCGCTTCTCCAGCCACTCCTGGAGGATGAAGAGAATGGTGGCGCTCGAAAGATTCCCGACGTTTCCGAGGATGTCCCACGACGGTTGGGTGTCGCACTTACACAAGCCCAGCTCCGTTTCGACGTTTCCGAGCAAACGAGCCCCGCCGGGATGCAGAATCCATCCTTTAATTTCCTCGCGCTTGCGGCCATTCCGGTCCAGAAAACCTTGCACCAGCCCGGCGATCCTGCCGCCAATCATTTCCGGGACATCCTTTGCCAGCAGAATGTGGAAGCCGGAGTCGCGTAAATCAAAACCCATCGCGCCGAGCGAATTCGGAAACGTGTACGTTTCGGAAACGAGGATTTTCGGGCCGCGCGCTCCGTTGCCGCTGACCACCACGGCGGCAGCGCCATCGCCGAACAAGATGGATGAAATCAGATTGGCCTGCGAAATATCTTTTCGCTGGAACGTCAGCGACGGCAGTTCCACGGCGATGATCAGCACGTTTCCGCCAGGATGGGCCTTCAAGAAATCCGCCGCGCGTCCCAGCGCCATGGCTCCGGCGGCGCATCCCAGTTCCGTGAAGGGCATGCGCCGCACGTTCGAACGGAAACCCATGAGTTGGATAAGATGCGCGTCGAGCGAGGGGATCATGAAGCCCGTGCAGGAGACGGTGATGATCAGATCGATGTACTCCGGCTTGAGGCCGGCGCGCTCCAGGCATTTCTCCGCCGCTTCCCGCCCGAGCTTCACCGCGTGCTCGATATACTCGTTGTTGGTCTGCGCGAGCGCGCGCGGTTCGACGGTGTATTCGATGGGAAAAATCGCGTGGCGCTTGTGAACCTGGGCGTTGTCGACGATGCTCATCATCGCTTCGAGCTTGCGCTCGGGGATGTCGAAGACCCGCCCCATGTAATATTTCACGTCATCGCGGGTGATGGTGTGAGGCGGCAGCGCCGTCGCCGTCGCGGCAATCGTCGGATGCGATGTTGCGGCACTCTCTCGAGGTCGAAAATTCGCGGATTCCATCTGTCTCCTTGACGGACAGCACCGGAAGAGCGGGTTGAGCACCGGGCAGGCCACTGCGATGCAGCCTTCCCTGAACAGGCTGCATGTGAGCAACGACCTTATATCATTTTATATGGGAAGCGCACCAGTTTACAGCAGTGGGTGGTGGCAAATTTGAGCACCACAATGCCGTGACCGGAGACGTGTGCTAAGGAGCAGAAGGCCCCCGCACCGGATCGCGCCCTGATGACCGTTGTTTCCGGTCACGGCTTAACCAAGACCGCCGCGCGGCCGAATTTATTCCCGCCTTTTGTTGCAGCGAGATTCGTTGATTTTGATCCGGCACCGGCCTCCAGACTCTCGTCCGGCGTGTGTTAGGCTTCATGTCGATGAGGTGCGAAATGATAGGTTGCTTCCGGCGAGCTGTGCCTTTGATGGCGGTGCTTTCCGTTTTCGGAAGTTCTCGTGCGGCGGGGCAGCAAACGACGGTTCCGGCGACGACCGAAGGCGATTTGGTCGTGAAGGATTTCAAATTCCGCTCGGGCGAATCGCTGCCGGAATTGCGCTTGCACTACACGACGCTTGGCAAGCTAACGCGGGACGCGCAGGACCGAGTCAGCAATGCCGTCTTGATCCTTCACGGCACCGGCGGCTCGGGCCAGCAATTCCTGCAGCCGGTCTTTGCGGGCGAACTGTTCGGTCCTGGGCAACTGCTCGATGCCACGCGCTACTTCATCATTCTTCCCGACGGCATTGGACACGGGAAATCCTCGAAGCCGAGCGACGGAATGCGCGCGCGTTTTCCGCAATACGATTACGACGATATGGTCGCGGGCCACTACAAACTGCTGACCGAGGGACTGGGCGTCAACCATTTGCGGCTCATCCTTGGAACGTCCATGGGCTGCATGCATTCCTTTGTGTGGGGAGAAACGCATCCCGATTTCATGGACGCGCTCATGCCTCTGGCGTGCCTGCCGGTGCAGATCGCCGGGCGCAACCGCGTTTGGCGGAAAATGGTGATGGATGCGATTCGCAACGATCCGGCATGGAAGGGCGGAGAATACGGGGCCGAACCGCAGCAGGCACTGCGCACGGCGCTGGATCTGCTGCTCATTGCGGGGAGCGCGCCGCTCTACATGCAGAAAACGTTGCCGACGCGAGACGCCGCAGACAAATATCTGGATGACTATTTCAAGACGCGTTTGGCCGGGCTCGACGCCAACGACCTGTTGTACCAGGTGAACGCTTCGCGCGATTACGATCCGTCGCCGCAACTCGGGAAAATCATCGCGCAGGTCATGTACATCAATTCCGCCGACGATTTTATCAACCCGCCCGAACTGGGAATGGCCGAACGCGAAATCAAGAGAGTGAAAAACGCGCGATTTGTGCTCATTCCCATCAGCGACGAAACGCGCGGCCACGGCACGCACACGCGCGCCGCCGTCTGGAGGCAGTATTTATCCGAGCTGCTGGAAAAATCAGCGCACTAGAGAATTGGGTTACGAATTGGTCGTCTGGCTGGCGCGGATTTCCTGCCAGCGGCGGGGGCGCTTGTTGGCCTGCAAAACTTTTTTGCGCAGGCGGATGGACTTCGGGGTGATCTCGACGTACTCGTCGTCGGCGATGAATTCGATGGCTTGTTCGAGACTCAGCTCGCGATGCGGAATCAGGCGGATGGCCTCATCGGCGCTCGAGGAGCGCATGTTGGTCTGCTTCTTTTCTTTTGTGACGTTGACGTCCATGTCCTGTTCGCGCGAATTTTCGCCGACGATCATGCCCTCGTAAACTTCTATCGCCGGGCCGATGAACAGTTCCCCGCGTTCCTGAATGTTCCAGAGCGCGAAGGCTGTCGAAGGGCCGGAGCGGTCGGCAACCAGCGCGCCGGTGGGACGCAGCGCCATGTCGCCGCCATATTCGATCCAGCCATCAAATATTGAATGGATGAGTGCGGTGCCTCGCGTGTCCGTCAGCAACTGGCTGCGCAATCCGATCAAGCCGCGCGAGGGAATCTTGAAATCCATGCGCACGCGGCCGGAGTTATGATTGCTCATCTTGAGCATCTCGCCGCGACGGGCGCCCAGCGTTTCCAGAATGATGCCGATGAAACTTTCCGGCACGTCGATCACCAGGCGCTCGAGGGGCTCGAGTTTCTTGCTATTTTCGGTGCGCACCACGATTTCCGGTTTGCCGACCATCAATTCGAAACCTTCGCGGCGCATTGTCTCGATCAGAATCGCCAGCTGCAGTTCGCCGCGGCCCAGCACACGGAAGGATTCCGGCGTGTCCGTGTCCTCGACGCGAATCGAAACGTTTGTCAGCAATTCCTTTTGTAAGCGGTCACGCAGGTCGCGCGAAGTCAGATAGTCTCCTTCGCGCCCGGAAAGAGGACTGCTATTGACGGTGAAAATCATCGCCAGCGTGGGCTCGTCAATTAGGAGCGGCTCGAGCGGCGAAGGGTTTTCCAGCGAGGTCACGCTCTCGCCGATCTGAATTCCCTCCACTCCAGCGATGGCCACGATGTCACCCGCGGGAACACTCTCGGCTTCGTCGCGGTCCAGCCCGCGAAACGTATAAAGCTTCGTGATGCGCGTGGGCGTAAGCTTGCCATCGAGCTTGCTGATGCCCACGTCCTCGCCGCGCCTCAGCGTCCCATTGAAAACGCGGCCGATCGCGATTCTTCCCAGAAAATCGCTGTAGTCCAAGTTCATCACCTGAATCTGCAGGACTCCATCCGGATCGCCCGGAGGGGCGGGAATGTACTTCACGATGGCTTCGAAGAGCGGCAGGAGATCCTTCGAATCGTCGCCTTCCGTGCGGTGGGCCACGCCATCGCGCGCATTCGTGTAAACGACGGGAAAACCGAGTTGATCCTCGGTGGCGTCCAGGTCGATGAACAGGTCGTAGATTTCATCGAGGACTTCTTTCGGGCGCGCGTCCGTGCGATCGATCTTGTTCAGCACGATGACCGGAGGCAGCTTCGCCGCCAGCGCTTTCTGGAGCACATAGCGCGTTTGCGGGAGCGGGCCTTCGCTGGCGTCCACCAGCACGACCACGCCATCCACCATGCGCAGCGCACGTTCCACTTCGCCGCCGAAGTCGCTGTGGCCGGGCGTATCCACGATGTTGATTTTGGTGTCGTGGAAAAAGAGCGCTGTATTTTTTGCCAGAATAGTGATGCCACGCTCGCGCTCAAGGTCGTTCGAATCCATCACGCGCTCGACGACGGCTTCGTTGGCGCGGAAAATGCCGCTCTGCCTCAGCATGGCATCCACAAGCGTGGTCTTGCCGTGATCCACGTGGGCGATGATGGCGATATTGCGAATTTCTTGACTCATGTTTTCTGCGTCACGCTACCCGGTCGCGGTCCACTCTTCTAAAGACAAAAATAGCTGCTGAAACAACCAGCAGCCCGGACGAATCTTCTCTTTGGTTAACCGCTCAGCGGTCCAAGATCCTTAGGTGCGGTCGAGCACTTACAGTTTATCAGACGCCCTGGCCCGCGGCCAGCGGAGAAGAATCAAGGTGGCGGCGTCAAAGTAAGGTATTTGCTGCAGCCTCCTTTCAGGTGTTTGCCGGATTGTTCCCAAAATGGAGTTGCAGGAGATTGCCCCCATGCAGAACGATTGGCTTGGTGAGTTGGCGTTTGTCAACTACTGGCGCGTGCTCGAGGCGCACGGTCCCGGAGCGCTCAAAGCTCCGGAGTTCTCGAAGATGAGTCTCGCGGAGCGCGAGGCCTGGGTTGAAGCCGCGAAAGCTGTTGGGGAACACATCCGCGATAGCCTTTGTATTGCTTCCTCGAAATGACGCCGGTACCATGACCGGGAGTCAGTGTTGCCGTCCTATTCCGTGCGCAGGGCCATCATCGGGTCGACGCGCGACGCACGACGCGCCGGGACATAACAAGCCACCAGCGCCGCGAGCGCCAGCACCACGGCGACTGCCGCATATGTCAGCGGATCCGTTGGCGCCACTTCAAAGAGCAATTGCTGCAAGAGACGTGTGAGCCAAAGGGCTCCCAAGAATCCAAGCAGCACGCCGACTAAGGCGAGGGCAAGACCCTGGCCCAGAATCATGCGCAGGATTTCCGCTGGGCGCGCGCCGACGGCCATGCGCACGCCAATCTCATGCCGGCGTTGCCCGACGGCCAAAGCCATCACACCGCCGATACCGGTGGCCGCAATCGCCAGTGCCAGCAGCGCGAAAAGCCCCAGCAAGTTAGTGGTCAATCGAGGCGCGGCCACGGATTCCGCGCGGACCTGCTCGAGCGATCTTACGCGCGCGGCCGGTTGATTCGGATCGATACCGTGCAGCAGCTCGATCACGCCGCTCGCGATGCTCATGGGCTCCACGGTCGTCTTAATGATCAAGATTGAGTCCAGCAACGGGCTTTGCGCCATCGGTACGTAAAGTTCATCGACAGCATCCTTGTCTAGCCCGTACTGCTTGACGTCCCCGACGATTCCTACAATCTGAATCCAGCCCTTACCGCCGTCCAACGAGAAGCGTTTCCCGAGCGGACTCTGCTCTCCCCAAAAGTGATGTGCGGCACTGCGGTTCACAACCGCCACGTTCGGAGTTTCCGGCCGGTCGCGGCGCGTGAAGGCGCGGCCTCCCAGAATCGGAATGCGCAAGGCATCAAAGTAGCCTTCGCTGACCACGCGGAAATCCCCGGAGGGAAGCGATTGGCCAGGGGCCGGCGGCTGTCCTTCGATCTGAAATTCCCCTGGCATCTGCATGCCGGTGGTCAGAGGAATCATCATCGACGCGGCGGCAGCTTTCACGCCATTTTGCTCCTGGATGCGGTCGAGAAGTGTCTCGAAGAACGCGCGCTGCTTGTCATTGGTATTGTATTTCGTGAAATCCAGGCCGATCTGCATCGTCAATACGTTCTCCGGCTGAAAGCCGGGGTCCACATGCTGCAGCTTTGCGAAGCTGCGCAGCATTAAACCCGCGCCAATCAGCAGGAGAAACGAAACCGCCACCTGCGCCACGATGAGCAGGCTCCTCATCCGGTGCTTCCCGCGCCCGATGGTGGACTGCGCGCCACCTTCCTTCAACGTGCCGACGACGCTCTCCCGCGCCGCGAGCGCTGGTGCCGTGCCGGAAAGCAGGCTCGTAAGCACCGCCATCAAGAGTGTGAATCCCAAGACCGCGGCGTCCAGGTGAATCTCGCGCGCCCGCGGCGTGAAGCGCGCGGCAAAACTTACCAGTAGGCTCAAGGCGCCCCAGGAAAAAAGGAGGCCCAGGCCGCCGCCGATCACCGCCAGCAGGAAGCTTTCCGTGAGTAGTTGACGGAACATGCGCACGCGGCCTGCGCCCAGCGCGGCGCGCACCGCGAGCTCTCGCTCTCGCCGCACCAATCGCGAGAGATTCAGGTTCGCGACATTTGCGCACGCGATCAGCAAAACGAATCCCGCTGCCGCCAGCAGCACCAACATCGTCGGGCGTGCGTTGTGCGTGAGTTCCTCCGTCAGCGAGGAAGATTGCATGAAATAGTCCCCCGAAGGCGGGTAGTCGTTCGGGAATGCGCGTTGCATGTTGGCCACAACGCCGTTCAGGTCTGCTTCCGCCTGGCGCACGCTGATCGCTGGTTTCATACGGCCAAACGCCTGCATCATGCGTGCCTGCCGGTTGGCGATGAACGCGGGACGCGAGCGGAAAGGACATGCCGTCGTCGGCATGTACACGTCGTTTTCGTCGGGGTATTGCGGCACGGGTGGGAGCACGCCGATCACCGTGTGAATTTTGTCGTTCATGGTGAACTTCTTGTTGACCACTGTCGGGTCGCCGCCGAAACTCTTGATCCAATATTCATAGCTGAGCATCAGCACGGCGGGCGCACCGGGCTGCTCATCTTCCGGCCGGAACGAGCGTCCGAAGAGTGGTTGGACTCCGAAAACGTCGAAGTAATTCCAGGAAACCACGCCGGTTTCCACGCGCTCGGGCTCGCTGCGGCCCAGCAGAATAAAATTCATGTTGTGGTATTCGACGACGGCGTCCAAAGAATGAGACTGCGTACGGTAATCGTTAATATCCGCCACCGAAAACAACTGATTGATAAGCCCCGCGCGCGGCGCCTGTTGTCGTAACACCAGCAGCCGGTCGCCGTGTTCGTACGGCAGCGGTTTCAGCAGCACGGCATTCACCACGCTGAAGATCGCGGAATTGGCCCCGATGCCCAGCCCTAGGGTGAGGACGGCAGCCAGGGTGAATCCCGGATTCTTGCGCATCATGCGCAGCGCGAATCCGGAGTCCTGCCGGAACATGGCGAGGTGCTCGCCCGGCGCCGTGCGGAAAATTCCCGCGATGGTTTCCCACCAGAGGCGCAGAACACCCCTAGCACCCTCGCGGCGCCCCGCTTCTTTGTGTTGTTCGTTGAAAACCGTTTCCATTTCCGGGCCGAAGTCGCTGCGGAAATCGAATGGGAGAAGCCGCAGAAGTGCCCGGTAAAACCGTGTAGCGCGTGATTCCGCTGGTGCCATGGTGTCCTCCTCGGGCGCCACCACGCAGCGCCGCATATCGGACCACTCGCCATTTCCGGAACCGCCTCGCCCGGTTCCGGCAATCTTGTTAGGCCGTGCGCGTTTTCTTCAGCAGGTTTCTCGAACGTGCGATGGACAGGACCTCATCCATACGCTCGGCCTCCGCCGCGGCCACCTGGCGGCCTTGGGGTGTCAGGCGGTAATAGCGCCGGCGTTCGTCGTCTTGGGGTTCGGACGGCCGTGAACGCCGCTCGGCAATCAGGCCATCCGCCAGCAAGCGCTTGATGATTCCATACAAAGTGCCGGTGCTCAGGCGCACCTTCCCGCTCGTGCGCAGCTCCACTTCCTTCAAAATGGCGTAACCGTGAAGATCGTCTCCGGCCAGCGCCAGCAATACGTGAAACATCGCTGGAGTCAGCGGCCCGAGGGGCCCGGCATTATTTTGGGAAGCGTTCAAGGATTTGTCTCCACAGACAATACAGTCTGTCGTCATACGCTATATCGTGAGACGCCATAGTGTCAAGCGAAAAAATACGACAGCGTCTTTTGTGAATCGCACCGCGTCCTTGCCATCGTCCAGCGCGGCCGTAATCTTGGGAAGCTGGGAGCGGTCGCCTCGCTCCGGCGATCGCTTCCTGTGCCGCGGCCCGCACGGCCCAATTTTCGTCCGTCGTGGCCGTCACGAGCGCACCCGCAACGTCAGGATTCGGGTCGTGCGCCAGCCTCCCCTAATCGACGGTCTTTGGCGAGGCATCAACTGAAACCGCGCCAATGTGGGAAGAAAACTTCCTATATTCCATATAATTTCTGTCTAAATTTGCAGAAGATGTCGCACAAACAGTCCTAAGTTCGAGCGAGGTGACCGCGTTACCGCTGCGGCGCACTCATTTAACACCTATGAAACAACTCCACGGCATAATTCGTACCTGTACAAAACGCCTGTCTGAGTTATGCGTCTATATACAGTAAGGGTGGGCGTCTATGTCAACGGAAGTGATCTCCATGCGAGAACCGGAGGAACCGACGACTTCGGAGCGGTTAGTCCTCTCGTCTGGCCGGTACATCTTTTTTGGGCCTTTTCGGGTAGACCAGCAGCGGCAGGAAGTTACCCGGAACGGGTCGCGGCTGCGCCTTCAAGGCAAGGTCTACCAAATCTTGCTGGCGCTCATCGAAAAGCCCGGGGAAGTCGTCACCCGCGAAGAGTTGCGCCTGCGGCTCTGGCCGGCCGATACGCATGTCAACTACGACGCCAACGTAAATACCACCGTTAATAAGTTGCGGCAGGCGCTCGGCGATTCGTCCGAAAAGCCGCTGTACATCGAAACCATTCCCCGTAAAGGCTATTGCCTTCTGGTTCAGCCGGAGATCTCTGACAGGTCCGGAACCGCTCTCAGCGCGCACTCCGATGGCTCAGCGCATTCCGCGAAAGACTCTCCCGCACGTTCTTTTACCTTCCAGTTTTCGAAATCGGACGTCTGGATCGTCCTAGGTGTCATCGGATTGATTCTTGCCGGGATGATGCTGGGAGCCGGAATTACCCGGCTCTGGAACAACCATGTCGCCCCGGAACCTTATTATCTGTTGACGATCGTACCCGCGACGTGGTTGCCGTCCTCGCGCCTTTGAATTCCCCGCTGTCTGTCTGTCTCCGATTGCGGTTAGCGGTTGGCCCTTTTGGCTCACTTGGCTACTCTTTCTAACTCTTTATCGAGAATGCGTCGAATCAGTTCGGCTGTTGAGATGCCGATCTTTTTCGCGAGCTTCTCCACCGCCGCCTTTTGCGGTTTGCTGAGGTAAATGTTGGTTCGTTCGTAGCCCATGTTGCATAACATACATCAATTGACTACGAACCGCAATAACTGTTTTCACTGAATTAACGGCTCGCTTTCCCCGCCCTAAAGTGCGGGGCTTGCGCTCACCATGGGTCACCTCCCGCGATTCTCGTGTAGACTCTCTCCCAAAATGCTCACCGCCATCACTCGCGCCGTTAGTCCGGCGATCGTAAACTGCGAACTTTCCTTCATTGATCGCAAGCCGATCGACCTCCCCAAAGCCCAGCAGCAGCACCACGCCTACGAGCAACTTCTTGAACAATTAGGCGCGCGGCTCATCTCACTTCCCGCCGAGCCAACTCTGCCCGACTCCATGTTCGTCGAAGATCCCGCCGTAGTCCTCGATGAAGTCGCTGTGATATTGCCGTTGGGCACGGAAACCCGCCGCCGCGAGGGTGCTTCGCTCGCGCAAGCCCTTTCGAAATTCCGAAAGCTTGAACACGTCACGCTCCCCGGCACGCTCGAAGGCGGCGACGTTCTTCGCATCGGCCGCAAACTCTTTGTCGGCCTCACCAAACGAAGCAATGCCGAAGGCATCCGCCAGTTCGCGGCTCTCCTCCGACGGCACAACTACGAAGTCATCGCCGTTCCGGTGACCGGCTGCTTGCATCTGAAGTCCGCCGCGACCTATCTTGGCCGCAATACGCTTCTCGCGAATCGCTCGTGCTTCGACACCACACCGCTTGGCGGTTACGACTGGATCGACGTCGATCCCGCTGAATCGCATGCCGCCAACGCTCTCGCCATAGCTCCCACGATCATTTTCCCAGCCTCATTCCCACGCACTCGTACGCGTATCGAAGCGCGCGGCTTCCACGTCACGCCACTCGACATTTCCGAACTCCAAAAAGCCGAGTCCGGCCTCACCTGCTCCAGCCTTCTTTTCGAGGCCAAGCAGGATTGATTTAGGATCCATCGTCAGATTCGGAGCCGCCCTTGACTCGCCCCGCAGGCTCCTCCGTCATGACCCTCCGGGACACTTTTTCCTCTTCCGAAACCCCTAGCCTCGTGCTATTCTCTTTGACGGTATGTTGTCCATCGCCACTAAGCGAATTACGTCCAAGTCGTCCATGTCGGCTACCTCGACTACGACTAAGACGACTATTTCCGCTTCCGGCGCGTGGAAAAACAGCTAGCGAACTAGCAAAAGTTTCCAACCCACCGCCGGAAGCGAACCTGGCGGTGGGTTTCTTCTTTTAAGCCCCTTCCAGAGATGCTCCCGCACTCAGGGTTGTTAACAAGAAACCAGGAGCGCAGGTCATGAGCCTCGAAAACACACAGGAAGAACTTGCGGCAGAATGTGGCCCCGCCGCGTTGCCCGCCGACTCAGGTTTATCCGGAATCGCGAACAAAAGTAGCGCGCATAGTGCCGGCGGGGTCAACGAGCACCAATCCCAGGTCCTCGCTTTCAAGTTTGGCGGCAGTTCGCTTCTCGGCGCGGAACGCATGCTTCACGCCGCAGGCCTGGTATGTGCCGCCGTGCGAAATTCCCGAGTCACCGTCGTCGTCTCCGCGATGAAGGGCGTCACCGATCGGCTACTTTCGATGGCGCAGGCTCTCGTTGACGGCAAGCTCTCGCAGGCCCGCCGCGAAGCGGAGGTCCTTGTGAATCTCCATCTCGACGTTTTGAAAGGTCTCCAACTCGGTGAACGGGACGACCTTCGCGTCCGCCGCGAACTCCAGCTCCTCGCGCACGATCTTCTCCACGAAGTACTCGCCGGCGGCCGAGTCGCCGCCGGCGCCGAACTCTTTGACCGGCTCGCGTCCTTTGGAGAACGTTTCAGCACGCGGCTTTTCGCCGCCGCGCTCGAAAAATGTGGCGTCGCCGCCGTCCCGGTTACCTCCTCGGATTTTGTCCTGACCTGCGAGACCTTCCGAGAGGCCCAGCCTCATCTCGAGCAATCCAGGCAGCGCGGCCGTGAAATTCTTCTCCCGCTGCTGCAAGCTGGAATCGTTCCCGTCGTCACCGGCTTCATCGGCGCCACCCCCGACGGCCGCATCACCACCCTGGGCCGCAATAGCTCCGATTTTTCCGGAGCCATCGTGGCCCACGTGGTAGGCGCCGACGAGCTCATCATCTGGACCGACGTGGACGGAATTTTCACCGCCAATCCTAACCAATCCGCCGAAGCGCGGCTGCTGCATGAACTCAGCTACGACGAGGCGCACGCCCTCGCCGCCAGCGGGGCAAAAGTTCTTCACGCCAAGGTACTTCCCTTGGTCGCGGAGACTGAGATGATCGTCTGGGTCCGCAACACTTTTAATCCTCAGGCGCGTGGCACGCGCATTGGTTCACGCCGGAGCCCTGGAAATTCTCATTTGCATTCTTCAGAACCCGCGCTCCAAGGCGGTGTAGCATGAACGCACAAAACCTGAATACGGGAGACGGAAACATGTCGTCAATTCACTCGGATAACGCCCACGCAAGAGGCAGCGAAAATCCTGACGCTCGCGCGAAAAGCCCGGCAAAGAAGTGGCGCGCCGGAGTCCTCGGCGCCACCGGTGTTGTCGGCCAGCGCCTCGTTCAACTTCTCGGTGACCACCCGTGGTTCGAGCTCACCGAAGTTGCTGCCTCCGAGCGTTCCTCCGGCAAGACTTACGCCCAAGCCGTGAGCTGGCATCTCGACGCTCCGGTCCCCGAAGCCGCTCGCCGTCTCGTGGTGAAAGGCCTTGACCTCGATCTCGACTGCGACTTCGTTTTCTCCGCCCTCGATTCGTCTGTCGCCGGGTCCGCCGAGGAAGAATACGCCCGCGCCGGCTATCCCGTCGTCAGCAATTCGCGCAATCACCGCATGGATCCCGGCGTGCCGCTGCTCATTCCCGAAGTCAACGCCGCGCATCTCGACGCCATCCCGCTCCAGCAGAAAAATCGCGGTTACGATACCGGCTTCATCGTCACCAATCCCAATTGTTCGACTGCCGGCCTGGTCCTGGTCCTCAAGCCGCTCGCCGACGCCTTTGGCCTCGAGAAAATCTTCGTCGTCACGCTGCAAGCCATCTCTGGCGCCGGATACCCCGGCGTCCCTTCGATGGACATTCAGGGCAACGTCGTCCCGTTCATCAGCGGCGAAGAAGAAAAAATGGAGGCCGAGCCGCAGAAGCTCCTCGGCAAATGGGATGGCTCGCGTTTTGTCGATGCCGGGCTCGGCCTCAGCGCGCACTGCAACCGCGTTCCGGTGGTCGACGGCCACCTCGAATGCGTTTCCGTCGGCCTGAAAAAAATCGCTTCGATCACCGAAGTCCGCGACGCCCTGCGCAATTTTGAAGTTAGCTCCGAGCTCGCGTCTCTTCCCACCGCGCTGCGGAATCCCGTCGTCGTCCTCGACGAAGAGAATCGCCCCCAGCCTCGCCGCGACGTCAACGCCGGCCACGGTATGGCCGCGGTCGTCGGCCGCGTCCGCGAATGCCCTTTGCTCGACGTGAAACTCACGTTGCTTTCGCACAACCTGGTTCGCGGCGCCGCCGGTGCCGCCTTGCTCAACGCCGAGCTCCTCGCCGCCCGCGGCTTCCTGCACCGCCGCACCGAGGCACGTCAATCCTCCGACAGTGTCCTAGTTCGCAGGTAGTTTTGCCTTGGTGGCACAGCCATTCCAGGCGGTGCGCTTTTCGCCGACCCGTGGTTTCCGTACCGGCCCCCGGGAGCCTACCCCGACTGCTGTCGAGGAGGCGGGTGCCTTTTTCTTCCTCGCCGAGGCCTGCCCCCAGTCCTTCCGCAGGGCATCCTTGCCGGCGATTTTCGAAACTCTCGCTGGCCGCAGCTTGCGAACCGGCCTGGACGTGTCCTCCGCCTTTCCTCTTCAACTTTCAACTGTCGACTGTCAACCTCTTCTACCCCGCTCTTCCACGAGCCAGCAGTCACGGGTCACGGATATCCGATGAGGTGCAGCTTTTCAATGATCGTTCCTGGATCATTAAATGACTATGTTCGTCAAGATTTCCGTCCCGGCGGCGTACTGTTGCAAAAGCACCGCGAGCCGCTGCGTCCAGAGATCGAGCTTTTCCGGGCCGCCAAAGGAAACGATGATCGCCAGCACCTGCTTCGTCTCTGCCGCCACCATCGTTCGTTCGGAATCGCTGGTCGGGCTGCCGTGCGGCCCGGCGGTGTCGCTAAACACCGGCAGGCCTTCGAGATTCAAATCGAACTTGCCGATGCCTTTGTAGGTTTCGCCCGCGAGCCCCGCGCGAAAAACAATTTCCCCGACGACGTGGGACAAGTCATACAGCCCTACCGGCAACCGGCTCTCCACCGACACCAGATTGATGGCGTCCACAACGGCATTGATTTCGGGCAATCCTTTTCCGGCGACCACGCGCCGCAGCAGCGCTTCCGCCGAGCCGCGGTATCTCGCGGGATCTTTTCCCAGCGCCTTGTAGGCGGCCCGCGTAGCCACGATCGGCGGCGACTCCAGTACGCCGCGCGGGAACGGCAGCTTTTGTATTTCCGAATCGCGTTTTTTCAATTCTTCGAGCAGCCCCGCGGCGGATGCGCCTGCTTCCACAGTTGCTGTCACACAGCCCAGCGCCGTCCGCGGGCACTTTTTCTTCAGCGCCGCATCGATTCTTACGGTCACCTTGGGTGTGCTTCCACCTGCCTGGATCTGTTGATGCATGGCGCATTCTACAGCCGGATGGCAAGAAATCGTGAGGTGCAAGTGTTTGGCTTTGGCTTGTCCGCCCCTCCGCATGGTCACGACAGTCATGCTAAACTTGATGGACTTTAGGCCCGTAGCTCAGTTGGTTAGAGCGCTACCTTGACACGGTAGAGGTCTGGGGTTCGAGTCCCCACGGGCCTACCATATCTTTCAGGCAGTTACGTATTCGGCCGATTTTTCTCCAACCCGAGGTTCAACCCGAAGTCGCCGCCTCCCTGAAGGTTGGGGTGCTTTCTGCGGATTTTGATGGCATCCAAGTACAAACCCTGAGCTTCAAGCTGTCTGTCGTTCAGCGAATGAATGTAGCGAGAAGTTGTTTGCTGTTTTGTATGACGGAGCACAGTCTGGATCACTGAGGGATGGACATCGTTCGAGCCAAAGAATGTGGCCAAGCTGTGTCGCAGATGCCGGGGAAGCCGGAGCTGCTTTCGCCAAACTGTCGAATTGTAATACAGAATAATATGTGTTATCGTTTCAGCATTATGGGAAACAATGAGAAAACTATCAGTTTCCGTGCCGTCACTGAAAAGATCGACGCCCTTGATTCGCTGGCCGCGGCGCAGGACCGTTCGCGCAGCTATCTCATCAACGAGGCGATCACCAACTACATCGAACTGCACGCCTATCAGGACGCGTTGGTTCGCAGGGGGCTGGAAGAGAAGCGAAAAGGTCGCGTGTTAAGTCATGAGGAGGTCGTAAAGAGGCTCAAAAGGACAGGACGCGCCCGCCAATGATCGAATGGACCGAGCAGGCGACTCGGCAACTGGATCAGGCCCACGATTACATCGCCCTCTCCAACAGCGAGGAGGTTGCCG
>DATKEV010000157.1:0-12875 GCA_035511855.1 Candidatus Udaeobacter sp. | reverse complement strand
CCAAGGTCGCGCGCATGCTGATCGGCAAGGACAACCCCAGCTTTACGCCGTACTTGGATTCGGGCGACCACGTGGTCGTAATTAACGCGGACAAAGTTCGCGTGACCGGAAACAAGGTCGAGCAGAAAATTTATTATTCGCACAGCGGGTATCCGGGCGGGTTGAAAGAAGTGCCGGCGAAGAGACTCCGCGAAACGAAGCCGGAATGGATGGTTCGCGAGGCGGTTCTCGGCATGCTGCCGAAGAACAAGCTGCGCGCGCGGCGCGCGAAGAAATTGCGGGTGTACCGCGATGCGGTGGGGTTGGCGCGGCATGCGGGACAGAAACCGCAGGCGGTCGCGCTGTAACTTTTTTTGAAGAGCATCCCGGTGGGGTTGGGATGCGAGTGGGATTTTTTTCCGCACGTTGCTGTTCCTTTCTAAGTGGTGCCTTAGCGGGGAGCAAATCGTCGTGGAGTTGATATTGATACTGGTTTCACCAGTGTCATCCGATTTGAGGAGGAACGTTGAGCGATGTGTCGAATGTGACCGCGGAGCAGTCAACGGCTACGCCCCATGCGGGCTCAAAAACGTGGTTTCTTGGAACAGGGCGGCGCAAAGAGTCGATCGCGCGCGTGTTCCTGCGCGCAGGATCGGGAAAGTTCACGGTGAACGGGCGGGAAGTCGATAATTATTTTCCGAACCACGCCTGGAAGCATGACGCGATTGAGCCGCTGAAGTTCACGAGCCTAGCGGAACAAGTGGACGTGATGGTGACCGCGAACGGCGGCGGCGTGGGCGGGCAGGCCGGCGCGGTGCGCATGGGATTGTCGCGCGCGCTCGCGCGGTTCAATCCGGAGCTGCGGCCTGCGCTGCGGACCAATGGATTCTTGACGCGCGATTCCCGGATGAAGGAACGCAAGAAGTATGGCCAGAAGGGCGCGCGGAAGCGCTTCCAGTTCACGAAGCGTTAAAGATTCGGGCGGGGAAACCCGCCCGGCAATGGCTCCGGCGAATGTTCGCAAGGATGTTCACCGAGATCACGGCCGGCAAGAAGCCGGCAAGAGGCTGTTCTGCAGCGTGACATGCCGATGACCAAGCCCCGGTATCAACGGGCGAAGCAAAGGCAAATCATCGCTGCCGCAAACAGCTATCCTATTAGGAGGAAACTTGGCAGTAGAAATTACGATGAAGGAGTTGCTGGAGGCCGGAGTCCATTTCGGCCACCAGACGCGGCGCTGGAACCCGAAGATGAAGGAATACATTTTCGGGGAACGTAACGGCATCCACATTATTGACCTGCAGAAAACCCTCAAGATGTTCCGCGAAGCGAGCCGCTTCGTGGGCGAACTTTCCGGACAAGGCCGGGCGGTATTATTCGTGGGCACCAAGCGGCAGGCCCAGGAAGCGGTCGCTGAAGAGGCGAAACGCTGCGGTGCGTTTTTCGTGAACCACCGCTGGTTGGGCGGGACGCTGACGAACTGGGCGACGCTGCAGAAATCCATCAAGCGGCTGAAGCTGTTGAAGGCCATGAACGAAGACGGCCGCATCAAAGAATTGTCGAAGAAAGAACAGGCGCGGCTGGACCGCGAGATGAAACACCTGTTTCAAAACCTCGAAGGCATCGAGAACATGACGCAGTTGCCGGACGCCATGTTCGTGATTGACTCGAACGCGGAAGAGATTGCGGTGAAGGAAGCGCGGCGTATGGGCGTGCCGGTGGTTTCCGTGGTGGACACGAATTGCGACCCGGATGTGGTGGACTGGATTATTCCGGGGAACGATGATGCCTTGCGCGCGATCCGGTTGTTCACGACAAAGATTGCGGATTCCGTGCTCGAGGGACATAGCGCTTACCAGCAGTCGCAGGTGGCGGAACAGAAATCGGCGGAAGACCAGGCGGTGGTGGATGGCGTCGAGTACGTGGACACCAGCGCTTACGAGCAATACGAGAAGCAGGAAGGCGACTTCGTGGAAGGCACGGTAGAAGCGCCGGCCGAAGCCGCCGAGGCTACTGTGCCGCCGGACGCGGAAGAAAAATAGACCAACGGCGCGGGTAGGAACTGTCAAGGGGCCCGCTTCGAGCAAATCGAGGCGGGCCGTTCTGCAAAATGCGGATGGAAGTAACAAGATTTTAATGAGCAAGGAAAGCGAGTAAGGAAAAAGGATGAGTACACAACCGACGGCTATGGAAATCCCAGCGAAGCTTGTAAAAGAACTGCGCGAGCGGACCGGGGCAGGTTTCAGCGATTGTCGAGCCGCGCTTGTTGAGGCGAACGGAAACATCGAGAAAGCGATCGATATTCTTCGCAAAAAGGGCCAGGCGGCTGCGGCGAAGAAGGCGCAGCGCGAGGCGACCGAGGGGCTGGTGGGCTGCTACATCCACGCCGGCGGCAAGATCGGCGTGCTGGTGGAATTGAACTGCGAATCGGACTTCGTGGCGCGCACGGAAGCGTTCCAGCAATTGAGCCATGACATCGCCATGCACATTGCCGCGCTCGATCCGCGGTATGTGCGGCGCGAGGATGTGACGCCGGAGATGCTCGAAAAAGAGCGCGAGATCTACCGCGCGCAGGCGCTGGCGACGGGCAAGCCGGAACAGGTTGTCGAGAAAATCGTCACCGGGAAGATGGAAAAATTCTACGAGGAGAATTGCCTTTACGAGCAGCACTACATCAAGGACGAGAGCGTGACGATTGGCGAGATGATCAGCCAGGCGATCGCCAAGCTGGGCGAAAATATTTCGATCCGGCGCTTTGTGCGGTTCAAGGTGGGCGAAGCAAGCGGCGGTGCGGCGGGGCCGGAGACGGCGCCGGTGGCTGCACCGTTGCCAATCAAATCGTAGTCGTTGGACCATCTCCTACGAATGCAGACCCTGAGCGTCCCGGTCAAACCGGGACGCTCTTTTTTGGAGTGCGGGAGCCTTGCTCCCGTTTTTCCGATTGTGCCGCGCCATCAGCCGCCACAGTGGTGGCGCGCTCTACCGCTCCTTCGGTTTGTGCCGTGGCGCGATAGAAAGAGCGGCAGTTGTTGCTATCCCCACGACAATGCTGCTAAGGCGCAACCCCAAAAGCGGCAGCCCGGCTGCCGCACTCCAAATGGCACTGCAAATGTGCGGGGGCGGAGATAGTTTGTTACAATTCCGTGGATTTTGCATGAAGCCGATCGGAGAGGCATGGCCGCAAACAAGAATGCCAAGAAGATGGCTGCGAAAAAAGTTGGCAAGAAGCCGGCGAGTAAGGCGAAGCCGGCGTATAGCCGGATTCTGCTGAAGCTCTCCGGCGAAGCGTTCCAAGGGCCGCAGGGATTCGGCATCCACGGCGAAACGATACAGGCCATCGCGCGGGAATTGAAAGAAGTGCACGAACTGGGCGTGCAGACGGCGATCATGGTCGGCGGAGGAAACATTTTCCGCGGCGCCCGGCAGAAGGGCTTTGAGATTGACCGCGCGACGGGCGATTACATGGGCATGCTCGCGACGGTGATCAACGCCATGGCGCTCCAAGATGCACTGGAAAAAGAAGGCGTGTTTACCCGCGTCTTGAGCGCCATCGAAATGAAAGAGGTTTCCGAGCCGTTTATCCGGCGGCGCGCGATGCGGCATCTGGAGAAAGGCCGCGTGGTGATTTTCGGGGCGGGCACCGGGAACCCGTACTTTTCGACGGACACGGCGGCGGCGCTGCGCGCGATGGAGATCAAGGCGGACGTGATCTTGAAGGCCACTCGCGTGGACGGGGTTTACGACGCAGACCCGGAGCAGGTGCCCGATGCGCGTTTCTTTGCGGCGATTTCCTACCGCGAGGTACTGAGCCAGAACCTGAAGGTGATGGACTCGACGGCGATTTCGCTGTGCATGGACAATGGCATGCCCATCGTGGTGTTCAATATGAACCGCACGGGAAATATCAAGCGCGTGGTATTGGGGGAGCGCGTAGGGTCGAAGGTGACTCCGACATAGAGCAGTCGTTAATGGTAAGTTTTAAGTCGTTAGTGAGAATCGGAACGCCGGGCAAGAATTTAGGATTCTCCCTTGTGCCTAATCGGCATCGCACCTTGTTCAGAGACAAAGTCGAGAATGAGAGCACCAGGAACTACAGTCCAAGGACTAAAGTCTAGAACTAAAGACTAAGGACTTCGAAAATGACGACGATTGCGACAACGAAAGACGCGATGGCGGCAGCCAGGACGCGCATGGAAAAAGCGGTCGACGATTTTCGCAAGGACATTGGCACGCTGCGCACGGGGCGCGCGAATGCGTCCATTCTGGACGCGATCCGCGTGGATTATCACGGCACTCCGATGCCGGTGAATCAGCTGGGCACCGTGACGGTGCCGGAGGCGACGCTGCTGGTGATTTCGCCGTGGGACCCAAGCGTGGTCCCGCTGATCGACAAGGCCATCCGCACCTCGGATTTGGGACTGAATCCCACGAACGACGGCAAGGTGGTGCGCGTGCCGATGCCGTCGCCGACCGAGGAGCGGCGCAAAGAGATCGTGAAGCACTTGCATAAAGTGCTGGAGAATCACCGCACGGCCGTGCGCAACATCAGACGCGACATCAAAGAAGCCATCGACAAACTGGAGAAGGACAAAAAGATCAGCCAGGACGAACAGAAACGGGCGCTAGAGGAGCTGGAAAAGATTTCCCACGCGGAGACGAAGAAGGTCGAGGACCTTTCCGCAGCCAAAGAAAAAGAGATCATGGAGATTAAATAGCCGCTCAGGAAAAGGTGGTAAGTGATTCGTTTTCAGTACTGAGCGTGGAAGAGAAACGGATCCCAGGCGGAACCTCCATTCTTGTGGGATCGCTGGTTAACCATAACACCCGCTTCCCGCTATGTCTTTCATGAGTGTCTTGCGGTAAGCGGGGCGCACTGCTTCGCGAAACCAGGTTACGGGAACAGTTACGTACTGTCAGGTAAAACACTTCACGAAAAACCAGATTTGACGCATTCGGGGGCGAGCTAAGGTTTGGAGGAGTTCGGCGGGGAGGATTTGCGGGACGGGGCGGCGGGCAGGTCGAGGATGAAGTCCTGGGCTTCGTCGTTCTGGACGGCGCGGAGAAAAGCGTTGTAGTCGATCGAGCGATCAGCGGGGATTTCTCTTAAAAGAAAATGGATGCGGCGGGAGGCGGTGATGGTCTGGCCCTTCACGGAGTATTGCGAAGTGAAGGTGGCGTAGTCGCGCTGGACGGAAGTGCCAGTTGGCGGGCGTGTGGTCGTGCCGGGTGGAAGATAGAGCGTGGCGCGGGTTTCGACTTCGAGGGGTGTGCCAAGCTCGATGGGCGAAGCAGCGGCGCCTGATTTGGGTTTAGCTGGCGGCTCCGGCAAACCCAGCTGAGGCAGCAGCGCGGGAATGCGCACGGGCTTCTTCGACCAATCGACGAATTTCGGTTGCTTGATTTCGTAGTCGAGGGTGAAGGGCTCGCGCGTGGCGTAGGGATCGGAGGCCGTGACGCTGGTGACTTGCCCGCGGAAGCCGTCGGAGATCGAGAGCAGCTGAGCGAGTTCCTTCCAGTTTTCTTTTGGGGCGTGATGAAACGCCACGCGGAGAAGCAGTTCATTGTCTCCACGTAAAGAGTAATGAACTTTGGCCTTGAGCAGCCCGTCGGTGGCGATTGAAGCGTCGATCGAAACACTCTGCCTTGCATCGAATGGCAAGAAATCGTCGACCCGCCGCCACTGTTCGGTGACTGCAGGTCCCACAACAAAGGCATTCTTACCGCGATATTGAGACGGGATGACTTGGTAGGGTGCGACTTCGACATTCAGGTCGAGCCAAAAGTTTATTGAAGGCCAGCCCGTCATGGTTAGTAGATGGTTGAAATTGGCCGGCTGAGGAAGCGAGGTTTGTGGGTCGACGGTTGAACTGGAGATCAGACCAGCACGCGCAGGCCCGAGAAAATTATCCGCCAGAGCGGCGAACAGAACGTACTTGTCTTCCGGAGTGCCATAGCCAGAGGCAAGAACG
Source organism: Candidatus Udaeobacter sp. (assembly GCA_035511855.1). Classification (GTDB taxonomy): domain Bacteria; phylum Acidobacteriota; class Terriglobia; order Acidiferrales; family UBA7541; genus Acidiferrum. The sequence goes on along the minus strand of DATKEV010000157.1, from coordinate 6,927 downwards.
TCGGAAGGATTTCGCGTCTTGAATCCAGTGGAGCCGAGCGGAAGATCGACCGTCGTGATTTTCTGGGATAGGAAGGTATATAAGGCCTCGGCCCGAAGGCTCGGAGTCGTCGCGGCCTCGGCAGTCGGAACCTGCGCTAACTCACCAGCCCTGGCGAAGAGCTCGGGCGCGAATTCCCCAGAGGGCTTCAAGAGGTCCCTCAAACGATCCGCAAGTTGCTGCCAAGCAGCGAATGAGGTGAGAACAATGTCAGGTTGTGATTGCGGGGCCTGCTTGAGCGCGTTGTCGAACTGACCTGCTTTCTTACGCCACTGAAAAACGGTCATGCCACTCGCAGTTGACTCAAAAGGGAATGCTGGCGTCGCGGGATTGATTCGGAGTTGGATCTGGCGCGCAGAGGGAATATCGATCTCGAACGATTCTTCGGACACGATGCCAGAGCGGTCGAAAGTGTGATCGAGCCAGAAGTCGGGAGCGAGGGGGTGATTGGAGACGGTGGTGATGACGCGGTATTCAAGCATGTCGCCGGGCTGGAGGCCGAGGGCGCGGACGGATTTGACGCGGACGTCCTGGTAGGCGGGGGCGTTGATGACCGCGGGATTAGGATTGTCGGTGAAGGCGCTAGGAAGAATGTCGGCGGTGCCGCCGCTGGGATGGGTGATGCGAACGAGCGGAATTTCGACGGATTCGAACGAGCGGTTGTAATCGAAATTGAGGCGCGCAAATTGGCGGACGCCGAGTTCGCTGTTGATGTGCACGCGGGTGTGGACTTCCTTGCGGCTCCCGCCGTCGGTCTCGAAACGGACGCGGGTTTCGAGCAACTCAATTTCCGCGGGAAGTTCGGGCGCGGCGGTCGAAGGCGATTTTTCTTGGTGCGCTTCGGCGAGCTTTTCCGCTGGCTTTGGCGGTGCTTCCTGTCGAACGCAGATGTGTCCCCAAAGCGCAGGCAAGAGGCACAGCGCAGCGACGGCGCGTAAACAGAAAGGGAAGGCACGCGAAGTTCGCAAGTTTTCCTCGATGGCAGTGTAGGGCGCGGGGCAGGGAGCGGTAAAGACCAGGCTCTGCCCGCGTTGCCGGATAAGCACCGCACGGCAAGCACGCGCGATTTGCAAAAAGAAGAGAAAACAGGAAGAGATAAGGATAACGCCGAGATGTAGAGAAGCGCGGAGAGGAGTGGCCAGTCTTCGATGGACCGACGTGGAGGATGGCATTCAACACAATGACTCTATCGGATGGAGCAGGGAAGAGAGTGCGGAGAAACTGAAATAGGGCGGGTGCGTCTCCCGAGCGTGATAGAGTTTGTGTGGCCGAAGGGCACGAGGAGAGAACGGATGCGACGTTTTACGGCGGTGGCGGCTGGCTTGGCGGTGGCTGCATTGTGGTTCCTGGGAGTCGGGGCAAGGGCGACGTGGGCCAATGAACGGACTGGGCCAAAGGGGCCGGACGAAGATGGAACGAGGCCGGCGCTAGTGAAGATCGCTGGAGAGGGCATGTTGGAATCGCATGCGTTTGAATTCCTAGCGGAATTGAGCGATGACGTGGGCGCCCGGGTGACGGGCTCGCCCGAAGAGGGAAAAGCGGAAGAGTGGGGTGTGGCCAAGATGAAGGGGATGGGCCTGGAAAATGTCCACACGGAAAAATATCAGATCTGGCGCGGCTGGACGCGCGGCACGGCGGACGCGGAGCTGCTTACACCCGTGCGGCACAAGTTGCACGTGGATGCGATGGGATGGACGGGATCGACCGCGGCAGGCGGGGCCGAAGGCGACATCGTGCCGGTGAATCTCTTCGACCTCGACAATGAAATCAAAAATGCGTCGCGGCTGAAAGGCAAGATCGCGCTGGTGACCACGAAAGGGCGGCCGAACAAAGAGTTCATCCTGTTATTTGCGCAGTTCGGCGGCTTTCTGAAGGCCGCGAGCCAGGCAGGCGTTATTGCGGTAATCGGCGGGCAAGGCGGAGGAAAATCTTCTGGAATGAACTTAACGCACACGGGAATACTGGGATTCGATGCGGACTTCGCGATTCCGGTGGTTTCGATGACGGCGGAAGATCAGAACCAGCTCGAGCGATTCGTGGAACGCGGGATCACGCCACGGGCGCGGTTCAACGTGCAAAATTCATTTACGAACGGGCCGGTGGATTCGGCGAACGTGGTGGGCGAAATCCGGGGACGCGAAAGTCCGGAACAGGTATTTGTAGTGGGCGGGCACTTGGATTCGTGGGACTTGGCCGAAGGAGCGACGGACAACGGCTCGGGCACAGCGACGGTGCTGGGTGCGGCGGATTCCATTATGCGCTCGAGGCAGCGGCCGCGGCGCACGATTCGGTTTGTCTTGTTCACGGGAGAAGAGCAGGGGCTTGACGGATCGCTCGCCTACGTAAAGCAGCACAAGAGCGAAATGGCCAACCATCTGGGTAACTTGGTTTTGGATGCGGGACAAGGCGCGGTGAAAGGATTTCAGATGGGAGGACGCGACGATCTCGTGGATGTTTTCCAACCCTTTGCCCAGGCGCTCTCAAATATCAAGCCCATGTCGGTCGATGACAAAGTGGAATCCGGCACGGACACGCTGCCGTTTTCCATTGCGGGGCTTCCCGGGATCAACATGTTGCAAGACACCGCCGAGTACAAATTTACCCACCATTCGGCCGCCGACGCACTGGAGGCGCAAAAACCGGACGTACTGGCGCAGAATTCGATGCTCATGGCCCTGGCAGCGTTTTGGATCGCGGACCGGCCTGAACGATTCGCTTCGCCCTGGTCCGCGGAACGCACGGCGAAGATGTTGCGGGCCCAGAACGAATATGAGGAGCTTAAGGCGTTCCATCTGTGGCCCTTTGGGGATTTGGGTGCGGGAGAGAAGAGCAAACCCGAATAGGCCGTGATGTTCATTTAAGCCTAGCTATATCAGTACTTTACGTAAGAAAACGGCGGCTAAGCCGAAGGCACCGCGACCCTGTATGGAAGCGGCGGGCAGGGGCACTGGACGAGGCCCAGCCGGGCTCGCAACCCGTTTTTCCGCAAAGATTTCCACGGGCGCGTCGCGAAAGTGATTTGACACAGCAGGTAGTTTTCCTTATACTTCATGTTTTGTCAGGGGTGTTTTGCCCTGAGTGGGGCGGCTCTAAGTAGTTTCGAGCCGTTAAGTTGGAAGGGAAATATCTTCGGTCCCGGAACAATGTAAGACGGAATGGGACAGAAGAGCGGCCGGAATGGGGCGCCAGCCCCGCAAAGCCGAGTAAGCCTCTCCGAACAGAAGCCAAGAGAAAAGTTCTGCCTCTTGGAGTGCGTACGGAGTTTCTTGCTGGTTGTACCTCCGGATTCGCAGTCGACCTTTCAGCACTAGAGCGTGCTCTCGCGCGATTTTGTGTGCGCGCCTTGCGGGAGCCGCGAAATTTTGCGCGCGATTGTGGGCCGCTGTGCGGCCAAACGAAAAAGAGGGACGACTGTGCCGACGTTTTCGCAATTGGTAAGGATGGGACGTAAAGCGGTCCGGATGAAGACGAAGTCGCCCGCGCTGATGGGATGTCCGGAGAAGCGGGGCGTGTGCATTCGCGTGTACACCCAAACGCCGAAGAAGCCGAACTCGGCGCTGCGCAAAGTGGCGCGCGTGCGCTTGACGAATGCAGTGGAAGTGACGACGTACATTCCGGGCATCGGCCACAACTTGCAGGAACACTCGATCGTGCTGGTGCGCGGCGGCCGCGTGAAGGACTTGCCGGGGGTTCGCTATCACATCGTGCGCGGAACGCTGGACGCGGCGGGCGTGGAGAACCGCAAGCAAGGGCGCTCGAAGTACGGCGCGAAGCGGCCCAAGGCCGCGCAGGCGAAGTAAAAGAGATTGAAGGAGCGATAGAGAGCAATGCCACGCAAAGGACTTGTTTTTCGGCGGACCCAGGCGACCGACCCGGTCTACAGCAATGACCTGGTGGAGAAATTCATTTGCTCGATGATGTGGGAAGGCAAGAAGTCCACAGCGCAACGGGTGTTTTACGGTGCGATGGACCAAGTGGCGAAGAAGACGAATGACGACGCGCTGAAGATTTTCAAGAAGGCCGTGGAAAACGTGAAGCCGGTGCTGGAAGTGAAGACGCGGCGCGTGGGCGGCGCGAACTACCAGGTTCCGGTGGAAGTGAATCCGTTCCGGCGGCAATCCCTGGCGATTCGCTGGCTGCTGCAGTATTCGCGGGAGCGCGCGGGCAAGACGATGGTCGACAAGCTCGCGGATGAGTTGATTGACGCGGCCAACGCGCGCGGCGGAGCGATCAAGAAGAAGGAAGACGTGCATCGCATGGCGGAGGCGAACAAGGCGTTCGCGCATTACCGGTGGTAAGGAATGGGTGGTTGCTGTGAGTGAAACAGTCGCAACTCGACCAGGAGAAAAGAAGGCCGTTTCAGGGACCATGGGCAGGGCATTCAAACTCGAAGATACCCGCAACATCGGCATCATGGCGCACATCGACGCCGGAAAGACCACGTCGACCGAGCGCATCCTGTTCTATACGGGTGTGACCTACAAGATCGGTTCGGTCGATGAAGGCACGGCCACCATGGACTGGATGGAGCAGGAGCGCGAGCGCGGAATTACCATTACCAGCGCCGCGACCACCGCAGCTTGGGATCGCTTCGGCAAGAAATACCGCGTGAATATTATTGATACGCCGGGCCACGTGGATTTCACCGTGGAAGTTGAGCGTTCGCTGCGCGTGTTGGACGGCGCGGTTTGCGTGTTTGATTCCGTCGCCGGCGTGCAGCCGCAGTCGGAAACGGTATGGCGCCAGGCGGACAAGTACCGCGTCCCGCGCATCTGTTTCGTGAATAAGATGGACCGCATGGGCGCGGATTTCGACCACGTCGTCCGCACCATCCGCCAGCGCCTCGGAGCCCACCCCGTTCCCCTGCAGTTTCCCCTCGGCCGCGAAGATAATTTCATCGGGATCATCGATTTCCTTGAAGAGAAAGTGATCGTTTGGCTGGAAGAGACTTTGGGCGCGAAGTTCGAGACATTTCCCGTCGAGAAGCTTTGGGACAAGGCGTTTGTGGATTCGCGGCGAGATGTGGCCACTGCTTTGAAGGCTTCGGCGATCGACAAGAGATTTTACGACGAACACCGCAACAAGGTCATTGAATACATCGCCGAGCACGACGACGAAGTCATCGACAAATATTTGACGGAAGGCACGCTCACGCTGGAAGAGATGCGCAAGTCGATTCGCAAATCGACGCTTTCGCTGAAGATCGTGCCGGTGCTGGCCGGTTCCGCGTTCAAGAACAAAGGCATTCAGCCGCTTCTGGATGCGGTGGTGGACTATCTGCCGTCACCCGTGGATGTTCCGCCGGTCGAGGGCACGAATCCCGTGAATGAGGAATCTGAATTGCGACTCGCCCGGGACGACCAGCCTTTTTCGGCCCTGGCCTTCAAAATCATGTCCGATCCGTTCGTCGGTCACGTCACCTATATCCGCATTTACTCCGGCGTTTTGAAATCGGGCAGCTACGTCTACAACTCCGGCAAAGGCACACGCGAACGCATCAGCCGCCTGCTGCAGATGCACGCCAACAAGCGCGAAGAAATCGAAGAAGTGTATGCGGGCGACATCTGCGCTTGCGTGGGTCTGAAGAACGTAAATACCGGCGACACGCTCTGCGACGAGAACAAGCAAATCATTCTCGAAAACATCGATTTTCCGACTCCCGTCATTTCCGTGGCCATCGAGCCAAAAACCAAGGCCGACCAGGACAAGCTGGGTGTGGCCATGCAGCGGCTGGCGCAGGAAGATCCTACATTTCGCGTTTCCACCGAGCCGGATACGGGGCAGACGCTGATCTCCGGGATGGGCGAGTTGCACCTGGAAATCATCGTGGACCGCATGCTGCGCGAATACAACGTGCAGGCCAACGTGGGCCGTCCGCAGGTGGCGTATCGCGAAACGATTCGCAAGAAGGCCACGGCGGAGGGCAAGTACATCAAGCAGACCGGCGGACGCGGACAATACGGACATTGCGAAATCGAGTTGCATCCGCTACCCAGCGCCAGCCACGAGAACATGAAAGAAATGTCCACAGACGATCTGGACGCGCTGGCCAAGCAAATCGTGGGCGGGCCGGCGGGGAAATGGAAGTTCGACAAGGAGCACCGCTTCCTGTTCATCGACAAGATCGTCGGCGGATCGATTCCGCGCGAGTTCATCGCGCCGATCGAAGCGGGCATCCGCGAAGCGCTGGATAACGGTGTTCTGGCGGGCTTCACCATGGTGGATGTCGCCGCGGTGTTGATCGACGGCAGTTCGCACGACGTGGACAGCTCGGAAATGGCATTCAAAATCGCGGGCTCGATGGCGTTTAAGGAAGCGTGCCACAAGGCGTCACCGGTGCTTCTCGAACCGATTATGAAAGTGGAAGTGGTGGTTCCCGAAGAATACATGCCGCAGGTGTTCGGTGATTTGAATGCACGGCGTTCGGCGATCCAGGGCACGGAAAATCGGGCGGGCAGCAACATCATTCGAGTGGAAGTGCCGCTTTCGCAGATGTTCGGCTACGCCACGGATTTGCGCAGCCGCACCCAGGGTCGCGCCACTTTCACCATGCATTTTTCGCACTACGCGGAACTTCCGAACAATCTGGCCGAGGAAATTATCAAGAAAGCCCGCGGCGGAAAGTAGATTCCGATTCCAGGGGATTTGCCAGATATCGACTGAGGAGCAGAGGACGAAATGGCCAAGGAGAAATTCGAGCGCAACAAGCCGCACGTGAACATCGGGACGATCGGTCACATTGATCACGGCAAGACGACGTTGACGGCGGCGATTACGAAAGTGCTGAGCAAGCACAACCCGAAGGTGGCGTTCCGGGCGTTTGACACGATTGACAACGCGCCGGAAGAGCGCGAACGGGGGATCACCATTGCGGTTTCGCACGTGGAG
>DATKEV010000156.1:0-17424 GCA_035511855.1 Candidatus Udaeobacter sp. | reverse complement strand
ACGCCATTCTTTCCCGTGTTAGCTAAATTTCAGCCCCCCGATCAGCTTTCCGGTTCCCGCCGCCGCGCGTCATCGCTTCCTTCGTTCAGCTTCATTAAGTCCCTTTCTTGCCACACATCGGAAGAATTCACCCCTAACCCTCTTGCTGGCCCCACATCCAAAAACACGACGTTTTAAGCCCTTTATTTGCCACACATACGAGACCCCCGGGGGTACTCCAACCTGGGAACATTCAAACGCAAAGGCCATCTGTTCTCTCTCGGTTTCCGGGGTTCGATTCTTTCAAGACTTTCGCGCGCGACGGACATTTCCACAAAAAAGACGCTTATCACGAAGAGAGAGCCGCTTTGCTATACTCGAACCTCCGAGAGCAAACTGGCACTGTGACGAAACTTCGCATCTCCATCGTTCAGTACTTGAACACCGCGCCGCTCGTCTGGGGCTTCACCAACGGACCGCTGACGAGGAAATACGATCTTTCCTTCACCGTGCCCTCCCAGTGCGCCGAGGATTTGCGCACCGGCCGCGCGGACGTGGCCATCCTCCCGGTCATCGAATGCCAGCGCATCGACGACCTGGTGATCCTGCCGGACATGTCCATCGCCTCAAAGCAACTGGTCCGCAGCCTGCTTATCGTTGCGAAAAAGCCGCTCGAGCACGTGACCCGTTTTGCGCTCGATCGCAGCTCGCGCAGCACGCAGGCGCTGACGCGCATTCTCTGCGCGGAGAAATGGAAAATCGCACCGCAATTTTCCGAGGCTGCGCCAGACTTACAGGAAATGCTCGACCGCGCGGATGCCGCGCTGGTCATCGGCGATCCCGCGCTGCGCATTTCGCTCGGGATCGAAAAAGAGAGTTGGCCCGGCAGTCGAGGCCAGACGGTTTGCCAGGCCGCCACGCTCGGAATCACCGGGGCCGAGCTGCTTTACGTGTATGACGTGGTGAGCGAGTGGCGCAGCATGACGGGATTGCCGGCGGTCCTGGCGGTATGGGCCGCTCGGCGCGATGTCGCCACGCCCGAAGTGACGGCCGATTTCATTGCCTCGCGCGACTACGGGATGTTGCGCATCGCGGAGATTTGTTTCGATGCCGCACGCGAACTCGAGCTCCCCGCGCGAAAGCTCGAGTCGTATTTACGGGACAACATTGACTTCTCGCTCGACGCAGAAAATTGCCGCGGCCTGCAACTGTATTTCGATTATTCCGCAAGACTTGGCCTGATCCCGCAGGCGAAGCCCTTGGAATGGGGCGTCGCAAAACGCGAGGCCGTGAATTTGTAGGGGCGCAGCATGCTGCGCCCTAGTTCCTCCGTTTCACGGAGGGAGGATGTCAAAAGCACTAAGGAAACAGCGTGGGAATTAGCAAACAACAAGCGCTCGGAATGCTCGAATCCGATGACCTGGTGGGCATCGGCATGGCCGCGCACCAGGTGCGCCTCCAAAAGAACGACCCGCGCGTGGTCACTTACCAGATCGACCGCAACATCAATTACACGAATTTCTGCACGGAATACTGTTCCTTTTGCGCGTTCTACCGGCCGCTCGGCGCGAAAGACGGTTACATCCTGTCGTTCGAGGAAATCTACGCCAAGATCGACGAAATGCTGGAAATGGGCGGTACGGGAATCTTGCTCCAAGGCGGGCTGCATCCCGATCTGCAAATCGGCTACTACGAAAATCTATTGCGCTCGCTGAAGGCGCGGTATCCGCAAGTCCACCTACATTGTTTTTCCGCGCCGGAAATTCTGTGCATCGCGGAAGTCAGCGAGATCAGCATCCGCGAAACGATCCAGCGGCTCATGGACGCCGGGCTGCAATCCATTCCCGGCGGCGGCGCCGAAATTCTCGACGACGAAGTTCGCGCGAAAATCGCCCGGCTGAAGTGCACCAGCGACGATTGGGAAGAAGTCCACCGCGTCGCGCATTCGCTCGGGCTGCGCACTACCGCCACGATGATGTTCGGCTGCGGCGAAGAATTGCGCCATCGCGTCAATCATCTCGAACGCTTGCGCAGGATTCAGGAAGACACCGGTGGATTCACCGCTTTCATTCCCTGGATGTTCGCCGCGGAAAATACCGCGCTCGGCAAGAAAGTCCAGGAAACCACCGCCGTCGATTATCTGAAAACGCTGGCCGTCAGCCGCCTCTACCTCGACAACGTCGATCACATCCAATCCAGCTGGCTTACCCCGGGGATCAAAGTCTGCCAAATCGGCTTGCAGTTCGGCGCCGACGACGTCGGCAGCATCCTCATCGAAGAAAATGTGGTCTTCGCCGCCGGAGTGAAAAACCGCACCAACGAGGGCGAACTCCGCCGCATCATCTCCGACGCTGGCTTCATCCCCGCGCAGCGCGACACGCTTTATCGCTCTTACGCGTTGAAGTGACAGGGCCGTTGGTAAAAGTTTGCGATACCGAAGCAAAGGTCACGGCTTTGGCAGAAAATGAAGCGAAACTTCAAGAACGGTACCGTCGGGGATGTTGACGTCTTCGAGCGGATAGAGAACGCCGCTCTGATATCGCGCGCGCACCCGGCGCGGCTCTGACTTGCCGCTCGATTCGGATTTTGGAGCCGAGGGCGATTTTGGCGCGCCGCCCGAAGTTTCATCGAGCGCTTCGTTGGCCAGCGCGTCCGCCTCGCGGTTCTGCTCGCGGTAAACGTGTTCGATGCGGAAGGAATCGAACGACTGAGACATTTTTTTGGCGCGCTCGAAAAGCGGTTGCAAATCTTCGCTCTTCACTTTGTATCGCCCGCGCATCTGTTTGACCAACAATTCCGAATCGCTTTCCACGCGCAGCGCGCGTACACCTTTCGCTTGCGCATAATCGAGCGCGGCGATCAGCCCGTAGTATTCGGCGACATTGTTGGTCATGCGCCCGATGTATTTTTTCAGCTTGGCGACGATCTCGCCGCGCGGATCGCGAATGACCACCCCGTAAGAGGCCGGGCCGGGATTGCCGCGCGAGCCGCCATCAATGTTAGCGCGATACGCGGCGGCGGCCGGTTTCGGCTCAGCGGCCGCGTCGCCGAAAAGGCCCTTGCCGCGGGGAGGTGGTGGGCGGGGCGGCATCAGGAATTTGTCGACGCCGGTGAAGAAGCGTTCGCGGAGTTGCGTCCCGGATTCGCAATGGGAATCGGTTCCAAGGAGTAGAGAATGAGGCCGCAGCTTTCGCAGCGGAAAACTTCTTCGTTGGTTTCCGTGCGGAGCTCCTGAAGGATGTGGGGAAGGACGCGCATGCCGCAGCCGCGGCATTGCCCGTCGCGGGCTTCCGCCAAGGCCGTGCCGTTGTGGCGTTTCGAAATGCGCGCGTAAAGCTCGCACAGATCTTCCGGAACAGGCGCAATGATTTTTTCGCGCTCGGCGAGCGCCGCTTCGAGCTGCTTCTTTTTTTCAACGCCCTGCGTTTCAATTTGTTTCCGTTCGACTGCGGCGGCTTGTTCGGCTTCTTTCAATCGGGATTCCGTGTTCTTCACGCGGCGTTCGACTTCTTCCGCGGCCATCATCACATCGAGCTGGCGGTCTTCGGCTTTCGAAACTTCGCCCTCGGCGTTGGCGATTTCGTGCTGCAAGGCTTTGTAGGCTTCGTTGGTTTTCACCGCAGCGCTTTGATCGCGGTATTTGCGCGCACGGTCCTTCCACTGTTGCACTTCGAATTCGAATTTCTTGCGTTCGCCGACGATTTTAGTTTGCGCTTCCTTCGCACCGACAACTTCCGCGCGCGCGCCGGTGAGTTTCAAATCCGTTTCGCGGATGCGCTTGGGAAAGCTTTCCAGCTCCGCGCGCAACGCGGCGATCCGCTGGTCCACGCGCTGCAGCTCGATCAGGTGAGGAATTGCCGGATGCATGGGTAGGCAATTCTAGCACAGAGGCGCGCCGGGCTTTGCGCAGGGCCCGGCGTGATCGCGCGCGCGGTGGAGCGCTGCTTTGGCGGGTGAAGGAGGCATGAAACTGGCTTCCAGTGGCGATTTTCGTCCGAGCTTCAGTTGATTTCGCGAACCTGCATGGTGGCGTCCATGGCGAGGTTGGGATAGCGAATCGCGGAGCCGGCGAGCGCGGGCGCGTGATGAGCCTTTACCGTGAAATCTGAACCGGAGCACTCGACCGAGTAGGAATAGCCGTCGCGTTCGGTGCGGTCCATGGAAATCCCGTGCGCGGAGATCAGCTCATCGAGTGAAACGCACTTCTCATTCATCGAGACGTAAACGCGCTCGGCTTCCGCAATCTGCAACAAGTCCCCGTGAACACCGGTCAAGCTTATTTCCTCTGTCGCAGCCGTGCCGCCTTCCGTTGTGGGCATTTTTTTCAGATAGAAATGGTACACACCCAACAAAAGGGCGGCGACGACCAGCAAGCTGACAAGACCGCGCATAACCGAATTTTGGCTAAGCCCTCTATCGGGTGGCAAGCGAATCGGAGCGAGATGTGCGCCAGGAAACAACGGGCCCGTTTTTCACTTAGCCGACGCCTCCCTATGCAGACGACCGCGCCGGCTCTTGAATTGAATGAAATCGAGAAGCTCGGGCGATCGAGAGCGTGATGTTGCCGGCAGAATCGCTGCGTGCCGGCGCGCTGACCATCGGCCACCAGTTCCAGCCGATGGCGGCCGTTGGCGGCGATTTTCTCGATTATTTCGAATTGACAGACGGGAGCATCGGCCTCTGTCTCGGGGACGTCTCGGGCAAAGGATTGCCTGCCGCGATGTACGCGGCCCTGGCGGTGGGAACATTGCGGGGCGTGCACAAGATCGGGCAGCCAGGGCTCTTCTTTTTCGTGGCGCACAAAAAATCCGCGAGTGTCAAAGAACATTGCGAGTTTGTGGAGCGGCCGCATCGCCTTGACACGCCGATTAACTCGGCCTACACTACGTAGTTTTTAGATAGCCCCGAAGAGCACGCAGAGGGGCGGGGACTCTAATGGACAAGAAAAGACTCGAGTATTACAAAAAGAAATTGCAGACGCGGCGCGAAGAGTTGATGAAGACCATCGCGCGGACGCAGGAAGAGGGCCGGACAGCGGACGAAGATCCGACAGTGGACCTGGCGGACAAGGCGGCGAACTCCTACACCAAGGAGTTTCTCTTTGGCATGACCAATACGGACCGCACGATCCTAAACATGATCGACGCGGCGCTCAAGCGCATCCAGGCAGATGAGTACGGCGTATGCGCGAACTGCCAGGAGGAGTTGCAGCAGAAGCGGCTCGAGGCAGTACCCTGGGCCAAGCATTGCATTGCCTGCCAGGAAAAGATGGAGCAAGGGCTGCTTTGACATCCTCCCCGGCCTAAAGGCGCGGGGATTCCTACGGGCTCCACGTTTAAGCATGGATACCTTCGGTGGGCTCCTGACGCGACGGGCTTACATCGCCCGAAGATGACGAACAGGCTAGCGAGGCGAGTCCCGCCTCTCTAATGTTTACAGCACCAACAAAATCCGCATTGGCCGAGAATCCACACTCGACACAAACAAATTTCGATTGTGTCTTGCGGTTGGCCGCTGATGTGTGCCCACATTCAGAGCACTTGCGGCTGGTGTTTTGCGGCGCCACGGCGACGAGCAAACCGCCTTGCCGCTGCGTCTTGTACTCCAACCGGCGGCGCAACTCGAATGGGCTAGCGTCCAAAATTGAACGGTTCAGCCCAGACTTTTGCGCCACCTTCTTTGTCGCTCGCTTACTCATGTTTCCGACTTGCAAGTCTTCGACAAACACGACGGCGTGGTTTTTGCTGATGTCGTTCAAGACCTTGTGTACGAAATCCTTTCTGATGTTAGCGACTTTCGTGTGCAACTTGGTGACCTTGGCTTTTGCTTTGCGCCAGTTCTTTGAGAACTTTTTCTTCCTTGTCATGCGGCGTTGCAGTTTCCCCAACTTCGGCAGGAACTTTTTAAGCGGCTGGCATTGGTCTACAACTTCGCCGTTGGACAGCGCGACGAAATTGACAACGCCCCAGTCCAAACCGACTGCTGACGTTGATGGGTGCTGCGGCATCTGAGCGTGCGCTGGTGATGCGGACGAGGCCCCGTCCGGACAAGCATATTCTGTGCCCGGAGGAGCGCTGGGAGTCGGTTCGTGGCGCTTTTGCTACACGTCCAGCCAGCCAGATTGACAATCAGCGGGTCTTACTGGTAGATGATGTATTGACGACGGGAGCGACGCTAAATGCTTGTTCCCGGGCGTGGCGTGCGGCGGGAGCCAAATCTGTAGTCGGGCTGACAGTAGCCCGAGCCGTCCGAAATCCGGTCCCCAGCTCCGTAGCGTGGTAGAATAACCCGAGGAAAGCCCAATGGGCGCAAACCGGCACATGTCGGCCGATTTCCGGGGGCGTCATACCCCCGAAGCGGCGGGCGCGGCTGTGCCCGGCTCCGAGGGTAGCGCGGGCAGTAGATCCCACAACCCGATTTTGCCACGGCGTGCGTCATTGATGCAGGAGCCGGTGCTGGTACTGAACGCCACCTACGAGCCGATCAACGTGACGGCGGTGCGGCGGGCGATGGTGCTGATGCTTAAGGGCGTGGCGCAGGCGGAAGAGATGCACAACGCGGAAGTGCATTCCGCGGCGCATGCGCACAGAGTGCCGTCGGTGATTCGCCTGCTGGCCTACCGGCATATTCCGCAGCAGAGCCGGGCGCTTTCGCGGAAGAATATCTTGCTGCGCGACCGGAACACGTGCCAGTTCTGCGGCCGCATTTTTTCGAGCTCCGAATTGACGCTGGATCACGTGGTGCCGCGGTCGCGCGGGGGACGGTCTTCTTGGGAAAACCTGGTGGCCTGCTGCTACCGCTGCAACAACAGCAAAGGCGACAGGACTCCGGAGGAGGCTGGGTTGAAACTGGCCCGCAGGCCCCGGCCGTTCACCCTGCACACCTCCCGGCAACTGATGAGGCTCATTGGACACCGGGACGAGCGGTGGCGTAAGTATTTATTTTACTGAGGTTTGGACAGATAAATCGATTCATCGAAAATTTCTTCGGCGCGAAGGAAACCTTTTTCGCTGGAATACATCTAACCTATCAAAACCACTTCGAGGACACACCCCGGGAGGCGGTTAGGGTGACCCCCTAACCGCTTCTCTCCTTTTCCGAGCGATTTTTTCGCTCCTAATTGTTTTATATTATTTCCCGTTTGCGAGACTCCGGAGAACTTTACAGGACCGCTTCTTCGCACGGAAATTCCGGTAACAGCTGATAGACCTGCGTGGCGCGGCCCGTAAGAATTATTGGCGCATGACGCTGCGCTCGAAATCCACCCTTAAGAATTCGAGCCGGTCCAGATTGGCGCGGCCGAAACGCTGGACGGCGAACGCCAGCCGCTCGCTCGCATGGTCGGTCATCGGCGAGGACGCGCCGCGTGAGGTTGAACTGCTGCGACCACCGGTGGAGCCAGGGCTTTTCAGACGAACCGCGACCTTCCCAGAACATTCCGGACAACGAAGTGACGCGGCCGCTGTTTTCGTGAACATCAACGGCGCCGGTGGCAGCGAATTCCTGCAGGCTGGATTGTAGCTCGGTGGCGAGCTCCACGCGGTTAATAATGAATGATATTGTATATAAATCGGTACTATTTTATTGGTGTGAATTCAATTCCAGAGATGACTACGTCGGGCTGTTGCATGTTCCAGGAAGAAGGAACGTGCTCGAAGGAAACCTCGAGCTGGCGGCGGGCCCCAGGAGGCAGCGGTGTAGGAGCGCCGCCAAACAGGATCCGGGATTCGCGAAGAACCACTTGGGGCAGTTCATCGGAAAACTCGACGGTAATTTCCACGGCCTTCAGCGAGCGGTCGCCGTTATTCAGCAGTTCCGCAGAAAGGCTGGTGATTTCCTGGTGGGCGAAATTCTCGGCACGGCTTAGGGCAACATTCTCGATTTGAAGTTTATGTGCGTACGCTTGTTCAGCGGCCCCAAAGGGCAGATGAGCCTGGCTACGGACAACGGGCCGCGATTTCGGTCCGGCGAACAGAAAATAGAATCCTAGCGAGGCGGCAATTACAACGGCGGCGGTGAAAATCACCTTGGGAAACGGCCGCTCACGGTCCCGGGAGGATGGCTGGGGTTCAAATGGGGCGTTTTCTGGCATAACCATGAGCAGGAAAGTTCAGCGGCCCACGACAATTCGCTGCACCAGAGGCTCGGGAAGCTTGGCGCTGCGCATGCGTTCCTGCACTGCGGCCACATCGTAAGGCACGCGCCAAAACTCGACGATGTGGTGATCGAGGTCCGCGATGGCGAACGCCGCACGCGGATCGCCGTCACGCGGCTGGCCGATCGAGCCCGGATTGAGTAGATAGCGGCGGGGTTCTTCAATCTGCAGGGCCGCAAACGGTTCGCTCAGGCGTGGGCGGATTTGCAAAACCTCGAGCTGCGAGTCTTGGTAGGAAAAACCGCCTTGATGATGGGTGTGGCCGAAAAATGTGACCGCGGCGGTGGAGTCCAGCAAACCGTCGAGCGCCTGTGCCGGCGTAAACACATACTCATCTTCGTCTTGAAGCGCACCATGAACCAGCACGATGCCGTCCGTCGCTAGGGGCCCTGGGGGCAAACCAGCCAACCAGTTCAGATGTTCCGGCTGGAGTTGCGCGCGAGTCCAATCGACGGCTGCTTTCGCCACGGGATTGAAATCGTCGGTGACCATCAGGCCGGTCACTGCTTTGTCGTGGTTCCCGCGAATGGTTTGCGTGCCAAGTTCGCGCAAGCGCGCGGTCACTTCATTGGGATCGGGGCCGTAGCCCACCACGTCGCCGAGACACACGGAAAGTTCCCAGCGGCTCTTGGCCGCGGCAAGGACAGCTTCGAGCGCAGTGGAGTTCGAGTGCAGATCGCTGAGAACGAGAATTCGCATTCAGTGGCCCCAAAAAGTGTTCTTGAGTATAGATGAACGACCTTGCCGATGCACGATGGGAGAGGAGATGGTACCTTGCCATTGTGACGCGGGAGAGCGTAAAAAGTTCGCGTGGGCTGGAAGAATTTTAGAAAGAGTTAAGATGCGTGAAATAATCGGCAGCCAATTTGTGGCAGTTCCGGTTCGGACCTCTTCATTTTTATGCAAGCGCTGCTGAAAAAATCTACGGGAGTGACGAAACATTCGCAAGGTTCAATTCGTCTATACGGGTGCTGCTAGTATCGCAGCTGTTCTAGGCAAGATTCAGAAAACCCCGCGGTGGCAGCCGCGGGGCCTTGACACGCAGTCTTTCCGGCCGTTAGTCCAGGAAGAAGAGGTGTCTTCACGGGCGAGACTACTCGTCCGCAGCCCGCGTGTCAACTGGGTCTCGTTCAACGGCAGCCTGCTAAGCGGCAGACTCGATCCCGACCGAAAGGAAATTGACACGCATGAAAACCAATTCGTTTTTCCGCAGTATCGCCCTGCTGGCCGCCATCGCTCTGGCCATCCCGGTGTTCGCCAAGCCTTTCTCCAAGACCATCAACATCGCGCAAGCCGCCAAGCTCGGCAAGTCTGAGTTGAAGGCTGGCGAGTACCGCTTGCAGATTGAAGGCACCAGGGCCACCGTCCAGAGGGGCAAGGAAGTGGTTGCCGAGTCCGAAGGCCGCTGGGAAGACCGCAGCACCAAGTCCAGCTATGATTCCGTCCTCCTGAGCGAAACCGGCCAGGTGAAGGAAGTCCGCTTCGCCGGCCAGACCCGCGTATTTGTATTCAGCGAATAAACAAATGAAGTTCGTGACTCCTTTCCAGGAAACGAGCGGGAGGCTGCCTTCGTCTGCGGTCTCCCTGCTCGTTATTTTGGCGGCAGAACTCTTGAAGTGGCAGAACCCAGCAGTTGCGGCAGGTGCCATGCTGGGGCCGCTGGCCTTGGGATGGCGCAAGTTGTCGCCGTTTCGCGAGCTCTACTTTCCCGCTCGTTAACGAATCAACATGCAATCGCCGTAGCTGTAGAAGCGATATCCTGCTTCTACGGCGTGTTCGTACGCTCTCAAAATGTGTTCGCGGCTTGCGAAGGCGCAGACCAGGGCCAGAAGCGTCGAACGAGGCAAGTGAAAATTCGTGAGCAAGGCATTTACGACGCGGAATCGGAAACTGGGAACGATGAAAAGCCGAGCGTCGGCCTTGCCGGGAAGCACGAAGTTCGACGAGCCGCGTTCCGTCGCGCGCGTCGCGGCATCTTCCAGTGCACGAACCACGGTGGTGCCGACAGCCACGATTGGGCGCCCCGTTGCTCGCGCGGCCTGGATACGCTCGGCAGCATCCGCTGGAACTTCGTAGGATTCCGCGTGCATCACATGGCCTTCGAGCGTTTCGCTGTGAATTGGCTGAAAGGTCCCGAGGCCGACATCGAGAGTAAGTTCGCAGATCTCCGCCCCGCGCGCGCGAATCTTCTCCAGGATCTGTGGCGAAAAATGTAGTCCTGCCGTAGGCGCGGCGATGGCGCCGGGGCGCTTGGCAAAAACTGTCTGGTATCGCTCGCGGTCGCCTGTTTCGTCGGCGCGCTCAATGTAGGGGGGAAGCGGAACATGGCCGAGGCGTTCAAAATGCTCGCTCACACTTCGCAGATCGTGCGAAACAAATCGCAGCGTCCGCAAGCCTAATTCGCCCCGCGCCAGGATTTCTCCCTCCAGTTCCCCTTCGCCGAACAGAACCCGCTCTCCCACGCGCATCTTCCTGCCTGGCCGCACCAACGCGTCCCAAGTATCCGCGTCAACCTGTCGAGTCAGGAAGACCTCAACCTTTCCGGTCAAATGTTCGCCGCGCGTGGCCCGCGAGGGTGGTTGCGAGCGAACCCCGGAACGCCTCCCAAACAGCCGGGCGGGAATGACTCGCGCGTTATTCAGAACGAGCAGCTCATCTCCATGTAGAAGATCAGGAAGTTCCTCAAATCGACGGTCTCCAAACTCTCCTGACGCGCGATCCAGCAACAGCAGACGAGAGGCTTCCCGACGCTCCAGTGGACGTTGCGCGATTTGCATCGGCGGAAGGAAATAATCGAGTTCATCCAGGCGCATAAAGGGCAAAGTCTATCAAGAAATCTGAGAGAAGCGCACAATACACGCAGCGCCAGGAAGTGCAAAGGACGCGTGGAAGCGAAGCATTAACCACCTTATGCGTTTGAAGTAAGACACTTATAATAAAGCATTTAAATACAAACTGGGTGTCGGCAAGAAACCACTTGACAAAGATACACTCATATTTTATTATCTGCGTGCAATCACCTGAGGAGGTGCATGAATATGAGAACTATAGCTCGTTGGGAACCCTTCCGTGGGGTGACCGCACTACAGGATCAGATCAACCGCCTGTTCAACGATAATTTCGAGCGCGTGGGCGAGGAGTCCAACCTTACGGCCTGGGCGCCGTCCGTGGACATCTACGAGACGGAACAGGAATTGGTCGTGAAGGCGGATCTCCCGGACGTCGATCCCAAGGATCTGGACATTCGCGTGGAGAACAACATCCTGACCATTCGCGGCGAACGCAAGTTCGAGAAGAAGGTGAATGAGGAGAACTACCTGAGGGTGGAACGCTCCTACGGCGCCTTCGCCCGGAGCTTCACGCTGGCGAACACGATCAATTCCGAGGCCATCAAGGCCGACTACCACAATGGCGTTTTGACGCTCAGCATCCCCAAGCGCGAGGAAGCCAAGCCAAAGCAGATCAAGGTCAACGTCGGGACCCCAGCGGGGGCGGCGGCTGCCGCAGGCAGGTAATCTCCGCGGAAAGTCGTAATTCAGAGTTAGAGTAGGGGGGCTGGAGTGGGTGCCAGCCCCTTTTTCCACTGTGGCGGCTAGGACCGAGGATTGTATGTTGCGATTTGAAAAAATGACTGTAAAGGCGCAAGAGGCGGTCGAGAGCGCGCACGAAGTTGCCGCGCGTCACGAAAACCAGCAGATTGAGCCGGTGCATCTGCTTGCGGCGCTGGTCGCGCAGACTGACGGGGTTGTGCCACCGCTGCTCGCGCGGCTTGGGATTCGCAGCGAAGTGTTGACGCAAGAGATTGAGCGGGAAATTGGCAAGCTGCCGAAAGTGCAAGGCTTTGCCCAACAGCACATGGGCCGGCCCTTAAACGATGTGCTGGAGCGCGCGTTCAAAGAGGCAGACAACTTCAAGGACGAATATGTTTCGACCGAGCACCTGTTCCTGGCGGTGACAAGCCAGGACCGCGATCCCGCGGGTCAGTTGCTGAAGCGGCAGGGCGCTTCCCACGATGCGATTTTGCAGGCGTTGACCGGTGTTCGCGGAACTCAGCGCGTGACCTCGCAAAATCCCGAGGCCACCTATGAGGCGCTCGAGAAATATGCGCGCGACCTGACGGAACTCGCCCGTAAATCCAAGCTGGACCCGGTGATCGGGCGCGACGAAGAGATTCGCCGGGTGATGCAGATCCTGGCACGCCGTACGAAGAACAATCCGGTGCTGATTGGCGAGCCAGGGGTAGGAAAGACGGCCATCGTCGAAGGTTTAGCCCAGCGCATCGTTTCCGGCGACGTGCCGGACGTTCTCAAGACCAAGCGCCTCGTGGCCTTGGATCTTGCGGCGTTGGTGGCCGGGGCAAAATTCCGCGGCGAATTCGAGGATCGGCTGAAGGCCGTCCTGAAAGAAATCACCGAGGCCGAAGGGCAGATTATTTTGTTCATCGATGAGCTGCACACTCTTGTAGGCGCGGGCGCGGCGGAAGGCGCAATGGATGCTTCCAACATGCTCAAGCCCGCGCTGGCGCGCGGCGAATTGCGCGCGATTGGTGCAACGACTCTCAATGAGTACAAGAAGCACATTGAAAAAGATCCTGCTTTGGAGCGTCGTTTCCAGCCCGTGCTCGTGAACGAGCCGACAGTGGAAGATACCATCGCGATTCTGCGCGGACTCAAGGAGCGCTACGAAGTGCACCACGGCGTGCGCATCAAAGACGCCGCTATTCTGGCCGCGGCCACGCTCTCCGATCGCTATATCTCCGACCGCTTCCTGCCCGACAAGGCCATCGATTTGATTGACGAAGCCGCGGCCAGCCTGCGCATGCAGATCGATTCGCTGCCGGTGGAAATTGACGCGATCGAACGGCGCATCATGCAACTGGAAATCGAGCGCCAGGCGCTTCTGAAAGAAAAAGATGCGCACTCAAAGGAGCGGCGGGCGCAGATTGAGAAGGAACTCGCCAAGCTCAAGGAAGAGTCGAGCGCCAAGAAAGCCCGCTGGCAAGCCGAAAAAGACGCCATCGGGAAAATCCGCAAACTGAAAGAGCAGATTGAGCAGCTGAAAGCCGAAGAACAAAAATTCGAGCGCGCGGGCGAATTGGCCAAAGTTGCGGAAATTCGCTACGGCAGAATCGCCGCCGCCGAGCGCGAACTAAAACAGGCGGAGGAGCGATTTGCCTCGGTGCAGAAAGATGCGCCGATGCTGAAAGAAGAGGTCGACCAAGAAGATATCGCCAAGCTAGTGAGCAAGTGGACGGGAATTCCCACCGGCCGGCTGCTCGAAGGTGAAGCGCAAAAGCTCGTGCATATGGAGGAGCGTCTGCGGCAGCGGGTTATTGGCCAAGATGACGCGCTGGGACGCGTCTCGAACGCCGTGCGGCGTAGCCGCGCGGGCCTCTCCGACGTGAAGCGCCCCATTGGCTCGTTCATTTTTCTCGGGCCGACGGGCGTGGGCAAGACGGAGCTGGCGCGCGCGCTGGCGGAGTTTCTCTTTGACGACGAAAAGCTGATGATCCGCATCGACATGAGCGAGTACATGGAAAAGCACACCGTATCGCGGCTCATCGGCGCGCCTCCGGGCTATGTGGGCTATGAGGAGGGCGGGCAGCTCACCGAACAAGTGCGGCGGCATCCGTACTCGGTCATTTTGTTCGACGAAATCGAGAAGGCCCATCCCGATGTGTTCAACGTGCTGCTGCAAATTCTCGAAGACGGGCGGCTCACCGACGGCAAAGGCCGCACCGTGGACTTCCGTAACACCGTTTTGGTGATGACCAGCAACGTGGGGTCGACGGCAATTTTCGAACTGGCGAGCAAAGATCCGGAACACGCGAGGAAGCAAGCCATGGAAGCCTTGCGCGCTTCGTTCCGGCCCGAATTCATCAATCGCATCGACGAAATCATCATCTTCAATCCGCTCGGGAAAGAACAGTTGGCGAGCATCGTGGCCTTGTTGTTGAAGAGCGTCGAGAAACTGCTTGCGGAACGGCAGATTACGCTGGAACTGACACCGGCGGCACAGGAACTTCTGTTGCGCGAAGGCTACGACCCGGCTTACGGCGCACGGCCGTTGCGCAGGACCATTCAGCGCATGATCCAGGATCCGCTGGCGCTGCAAATCCTGGAAGGCGCTGTACTTCCGGGCGATCACGTGCGTGTGGACCGCGATGGACAGAAGGACGCCATGCGTTTTGAACGCGTGCCGGCAAAACGACCCGCTTCGGCCGCGCGAATCTAATTCGGATGGTGACGGAAACACCCGATAGGAATGATCAAATTCCCGCTCGCTGATGAAATGCTCGGGGGCATTTTTTCGTAACCTAGGTGAATGAGGTTGGAATGAAAATACTAAGAACCGGTGTGCTGCTGATCATCCTGAGCGTTTTGCTGGTGCTGGTGGGCGGCGCGATAGGCGGGCAGAGTGGTCTGAAGATCGCCCTCGGCATCGCCATCCTGATCAATGGCATCTCTTATTTTCTCTCCGACAAGATTGCGCTGGCATCGAGCGGTGCGCGGCCTGTTTCTCGCGAGCAAGTGCCGCGGCTGTACGAGGTCATGGAGCGTCTCGCGGCGAAGGCCAATCTGCCGGTGCCTAAGCTCTATGTGATCCCGGAAGCTGCGCCCAATGCGTTCGCCACCGGGCGCAACCCGCACCATGCTTCGGTGGCCGTCACGCAAGGCTTGCTCGAACTAATGAATGATGACGAATTGGAAGGCGTGATTGCCCACGAGCTTTCTCATGTCCGAAATTACGACATCCTGACAAGTTCGATCGCCGCCACCATAGCCGGCGCGATCACCTACCTCGCCGAGATGGGCCGCTGGGGCATGATCTTCGGAGGATTCGGAAGAGACCGCGACGATGATCGGGAAGGCGGTGGAATCGCGGCGCTGCTCATGATTTTTCTCGCACCTTTCGCTGCCGTGATGCTCCAGCTTTTTCTTTCCCGGACCCGGGAATACTCAGCGGACGAGACGGGAGCTCGCGTGGTCGGGAATCCGTACGGGTTGATCAGCGCGCTCCAAAAGCTGGGAGCCTACAATCAGCGTATCCCCACGACCGCGGTCTCCCCTTCGATCTCTGCGCTGTGCATCGTTAAGCCGATGTTTGGCAGCGGCATGTTGACCTCCCTTTTCAGCACTCATCCGCCACTCGAACAAAGAATCGCAAACCTAAGATCTCTGACCATCATTCCGAAGCGCTAGAGAGCCCGCCTTGAACTCTGCACATTTGCGCCACCTGGGGTGTAAACTTTCCAATAATTTCTCTGTCTTGGTTGGTCGCTGAAAAATTGAATTGTTTGTAAATATTTGATTTCTTTGGGGATAACGACGTCGCCAGAGCATCCATGTTTGGCGTGCCAAATGCTCCATCTGGATCTAACCGCGGGTTGTCTCGAATGCATTTGGGGGCGGGACATATGAGCTGCAAGGACACGATTCACCTGATTTGTTGGTACTTAGAAGGCCGCCTGTCGAATTCTGTCGAGGTGGAGATCAAGCGACACCTACAAAGCTGCCCCGACTGCCACATGGTTCTTGAGGCCGCCATCAGCACCCTTGATCGCTACTTCACCTCGGAAGGTATATCCGCAGCCGACGCATCTACACAAGCCGCCTAGCCTAGTTCTCTCGTAAAACCATCATTTCAATTGAGTTGCTGACTCGAGGCCGGAAAACCTAAAGATCGACGACTCCGTCTGTTAGTCAGCACAGGATTTTGAACTTCAAGAAACGGAAACCGACGTGAGGATTGCACGTACTCTACAGACCGCGTAATCTTTACGCGTACTAGTACGTATAAATCTAACTCGACTTTCCCGCCTGGAGTCCATGAACTACTTGATAATTCATAACTTATTCTGGATTCTTCCCTCCCGTTTTCTTTGGCGGGAGGAGTGCTCTTTTTCTTAGCACAGGGCGAAAGCCAAAAGGAGAATGAAGTATATGAGCGATTTTCTAGATGCAAGCAACAACAGCGGCAGCAACGGCACACCTCGCTGGGTCGGAATTGCCGTGGCCGTGTTGGGTGGAGTTTCCTTGCTCGGCCTCGGCGTGGGCTGGAGCGCCCTGAATCAAGCCCGGAGCATGGAGCAGACGACACAGGCCTCCGTGAAGCAGGCCAATGATTCGTTGGCGCAACGCTTGGCCAAGGAAGACGAGATTAACCAGCAGCTCCAGAGCGACCTTAAGCTTGTCACCAAGAAGCTGAACCTGACGCAGGGCGAACTGATCGCCGCGCGAAAGCAGGACAAGAACGCAACCAACGCCGTGGATCAGAAGGTCACCAACCTGGCGACTTCCGTGAAGGCCGAGCTTGCTACCAAGGCGAACACGGATGACGTGAACAAGCTGAACGGAGACGTGACCGGCGTGAAGAGCGACCTGGACGCCACCAAGAACAGCATTCAAATGGCGCGCAGCGAAATGGGCACGCTCATCGCTCGTAACCACGATGAAATCGATCAACTCCGTCGCATGGGCCAGCGTGACTATTTTGAATTTGCCTTGACGCGCAAGAGCGGGCCACAAAAAGTCGGCGGCATTCAAGTCCAGCTGAAATCTACCAACGTAAAAAAGAACCGCTACACCGTGGATGTGCTGGCCGATGACAAGAGCTTCGAGAAGAAGGACCGCTCCGTGAACGAGCCTATCTTCTTCTATACCGGCGGAAGCCGTGCGGCACTCGAACTGGTAAATAACACAGTGACCAAGACGGGAGCCACAGGCTATTTGAGTCTTCCTAAGTCCGCAGGGGCCACGTCGAGCGCCAGCACAACCGCAGCGAGCAGCTAACAAGATTCGATCTATTGCACCAAAGATCAGCGCCGCCTGAGAGTCGGATTCTGATCACGAAAGGGAGGACTCGCTAGAGTCCTCCTTTTTGTTTGTGCAGCGCTCTTTAGAAGTAGACCCGTTTTGTGCAACGCAACGTTTCCGCTACGATGTACTGCTGCCATGACTACCACTCTGATTCACGCCAAACTGGCGGTCACGCCCACAGGCGAAATCGCGGATGCCGGAATACTCATGCGCGACGGCGTCATCGAATTGATCGGCCCGCGCGAAGGGATGAACCTCCCGGACAGTGCCGCGGAAATCTCCGCCACCGATAAATTTGCCATTCCCGGATTCGTCGACGTGCACATCCACGGCGCCGGCGGACGCGATGTGATGGAAGGCACGCCGGAAGCGTTGAGCATTGTCGCCAAAACCGTCGCTCGTCATGGCACCACTTCCTTCGTGGCCACCACGGTGACCGCCAGCGCGGATGATATTTGCCATAGCAGCGAG
>DATKEV010000155.1:0-12139 GCA_035511855.1 Candidatus Udaeobacter sp. | reverse complement strand
GTGGGAGTGTCTAACGTGACAGGCGACGCGGCCTCCGCATCGTCAATTTTTGAACTGTTGAGTTTCCTGCTGACAGGATACCGACGCATCACGTTCGCGTCGTAGGGCCTGAGAATGTCACGAATCACGTTGAAGTCATTGACGTCGGGATCGAGCCACACGTCGTACTTGTCGGGCGGCACAATGACCGGCATACGGTCGTGCATTTCGGCGACAAGACAATTAGCACTCGTTGTTAGGACCGTGCAGCTCTCAATGATCTGCCCCTCAAGACTTTTCCATTGGTCCCACAGTCCGGCGAGCGCAAACACCTCGCCTTCACCAACCTCAAAACAGTAAGGCTGCTTCACCGATCCCGTTTTCTTCCACTCGTAGAATCCATCCGCAGGGATAAGGCAACGCTTCGTCAGGATCGGCTCTCGAAATGCCGGTTTCGTTGTGACGGTCTCCGACCGAGCATTGAGCGTCTGCGTTCCGATGCTCATGTCTTTTGCCCAGCAAGGAATGAGTCCCCAGCGCATGGTTGTGAACTTGCGAGTTTTCTTTCCATCTTCCATGCGGACGGTGATGACTTGCTGCGTTGGCGCGATGTTGTACCGAGGGCGCTCTTCAATTTCACCGCTCGCACCGAAACGCTCCGCTAGGTACGGCTTCGCGTGGGTCAATCGATATCTGTTGCACACCCGTTCATTCTCGCAGATTTCGTGCGGTCTCTCGCATATGCGACGATCTGAAAGAAGATTCTACGAGGCTCAGCTGCGCGAGCGACCCAACTAGACTCGCCTCTTACAGAAGACCTGGTGCCCCGAAGACCACCCAACCGTTCGGCGGGGAGCCGAAGGGGGCGGACTCATCTCTTTGGTTCGCGGTTCAGGGCGTACGCTGTGCTCCTGCCGCCACCTTCTTCCTGTTTGAGAATTCCTTTGGCGATCAAATCCTGAATATCCCGCAGCGCCGTGTCGCGTGAGATCTTGGCCATTTTCCCCCACTTCTCCGTCGTCAGTTTGCCCTCGAAGCCGCCGAGCAACCGGTTGATGATTGTCTTCTGCCGCTCGCTGACCTCGATCGATTTCTGTCTGAGATGACGCCCGAAGGCCTCCTTCGCCAGAACACCGGCGGTTAGTTCATTCGCTTTCCCGCTTGCGCGGCCGAGGCAATCGAGAAACCATATCAGCCACTCCGTGACATCCATTCCATCTTTTTGTGTGGATTCCAGAATTTGGTAGTAGCCCGTGCGGTCTTCTCGGATCTGCGACGACATGACGGTCCAGACAACCGTGCCAGATTCTTTAGCCGTCCTCTGGGTTACTTTCTTTCTGCGCTCGCTTCGATGATGCTCTTCTGCGTCATCAGTTTTTCGATCTCCTCCGTGGTATACGGCATCCCCTTCGATAGGACATCGTAGCCATCCGTCGTCACCAGAATCACATCTTCCACAAACGCCGCAAAATTCAGTTCTTTGGAGTAAAGAACCGGCTCGATCGCAAACACCATTCCCGGCTTCAGCGGCTCGTCATAGCCCGCCCCCGCTCCCATTACGTTCAGATCCTGATAGTGCCCCAGTGTTGGGTGGCTCTCGACCTCCCGCACAAACTCCTCGACCGCCTTGCGCAGGGCGCCTGCTCCTAGATCGCGAAGCTGATCCCGCGCGCACGCCGCGCAGATCTTCTCCAGATCGTGTTGCGTCACTCCCGGGCGCACGCTCCGCTCCGTTTTCAGAAAGCAGGGAAGATAAATGTCGTAGAGCTTTTTCTGTTCCGCAGTGAACTTCCCGGAAACCGGCGCCGTCCTCCCGATGTCGCTCACGTAGTAGGCAGTTTCTGCGCCGACGTCGATAAACACGGCCTCGCCCGTCTTCATCTGCCGGTCGAGATGGTCGTAATCGCTCCACAGCGGTAGCAAGTCCAGAAACGCGTTCGGTCCTGACATCACGTTCGGCGCGAACGTCGGATTCACGCTGCCCTCCCGCGTGAACACGTATTCCAGCACTGCGTTGATGTCGTGGTCATAAAGCCCGGGTCGCACCGCCTTGATCGCCTCCACCACGCCCTGCGCGGCAATCTCATTCGCCCTTCGCAGCAGCCGAATTTCCTCTTCTTGCTTGGTGCGCTGCATCTCAAGCAGCACAGGCGCCAGGCTCTTCACGCGCAGGTTTGGAAACGTCTCCGCCAGCCGCCGGGCGAACTGCGTCTCTTCCATCAGGGGCTCGCCCAGACCCGGGGGGAAAACACCGGTCAACGCCCCCGTCTTTCCGTAAAGGTTTCCTGCTTCGAGGAATGGAACGTACAGTGCGTACAGCGCCGGGTAGTCCGGCGAGCGGTCCAGCACATCATGCAGAAATGCTGCCGCGGGATACGGCCCACTCACGTAATCCAGTTTGCGCACTTCTTCCAACTCTCTCGCATCCTTCCAATCCGTGTACAGCCGGACTTCCTTTCTCTTCGGATCGATTAGCACAAAGGAGTCCGGCACCTCGATTCCCGTCAGATAGTAAAGATTCCTTTCCTGTTTGAAGTTGTAGTCCGCATACGCGGGATCGAAAGCCCGCATCTCCCGTTTGCGGTACCAGCTTACTTCTCCTCGCAGCAGGATCAGTCCGTCCGGGCAGCGGCGGTAGAGCTCTTCCAGCCGGCCACGGTGAAACGCCGGAGACAGTTTGTCGGGACGCTTCCCCGCCTGTCCCACTTGCGTCATCGGGCTGAACAGCAGGGCAATGTAAAAAGAAGCTGTGAGTCGCACGTTCCAGGTCATCATCACGGCACACCCTCCCCTCGCGGCGGAAAAAATCACCTCTACCGAAAATCTGGCTAGAAACGCAATTTGAGAGCGAACTGGATCTCCCGCGGATCGTTGGCGCTGAAGATCTGCCCGAAGCCGGGCGTGCTGAACTGGCGGTCTGGCAGATCGAAGTTGGCGTGGTTGAACAGGTTGAAAAACTCCGCGCGGAACTCCACGCCCAACCGCTCGTTGATCGGAGTGATCTTGGCCACTCCCAGGTCCACGCTTTCATATCGCGGGCCATTGATGATGCCCCGGCCTGCATTCCCAAACGTTCCGAACGGCTGGAGCTGGAAGGCGTTCACGTTGAACCATTGGTTCGCCGTGCGCGGGCCCGTGTTGGGATTGGAGATTACATTGGGCCGGTCGGTGTTGGCCCCGGTATTGCTCTGATCAAAAGGGATCAGCGGCGTTTCCGGCCTGCCTGACTGCAGGACGATGATCGAGTTCAACTGCCATCCGCCCACGAATTTTTCAGCCGCCCCCTGATAGTTGTTGAGATGCGGTTTTCCCCGGCCAAACGGAAGCTCATACACCCCGTTGAACACGAAGCGGTGCCGCGCGTCGAAGCTCGATCTACCTTTCTCCGCCGCGATGTCACCGGAAAACTGCGGTGTCCCGTTGCTCTGGTCAGAAAAATTGGAGAGCGACCCTCCCCCGGTGTCTAGAGATTTCGCAAAGGTGTAGCTCCCGGAAAACACCAATCCCTTGGAATATCGCTTCTCGCCGCGCAGCGTCAGACTGTGGTACCACGAGTCGAAGGCCGGCGAGGCGATTTCCAGATCCACTCCTAGCACGGGCCAGCGCACCCTGCCCGCCAGCGGTGCCGGGCTGGCGCTCGGCTGATTCGGAAACAGTGTGCCGTCCAGCTTGATTCCCCTCGATCCGACGTAGGCCGCCTCTACTACAAAGCCGGACCCCAGTTGTCGCTCCACGCTCAGGTTCCATTCTTCCAGGTAGGCATTGGGGAAGTTCCTCTGCGGGCCTTGTCCCAGCACCACGTTCGCTGCTGGCGTCACGAGCGCCGTCTGCGCCGGGATGGGCGTCGCGGGGTTGAAGTTGAGGAATAGCTGTAAGCCAGTGAACGGTGGGTTGAAACCCAGGATCCCGAAGCGCCCTCCCGCGAGTCCGGCGTCGAAGAAGATTCCGAATCCCCCACGAATCGCCAGCGTGCCGATCGGCGAATAGGCAAAGCCCACCCGCGGAGCGAGGTTGTTGTAGTCCCCGTTGGTGAGCGCATCCGGATACCCCAACTCCTGCGCTGTCTTAAACGGCACGCCCGGAAACCGCCCGGGATTCGCCGATGGATTGATGTGCCCCGGGCTTCCCGCGATCACAAAACCACCAATTTCCGGCGCAAAATTTGCAAACTTGTTGTCCCGCTCCTTGAACGGCGAATTGATGTCGTAGCGGATTCCGAGATTCACCGTGAGGCGCTGCGTCACCCTCCAATCATCCTGAAAGTACGCGCCGAGCCCATATCCGAGCCCGTGCAGCAGCGGATCTCCGGTGAGCGAAGTAGCCACCGCGGGGAAACCTAGCAGGAAATCAGCAAATGGGTTGTTTGTAAAAACGCCCAAAAACTTATATTGTCCGGCGCTGTTGAAAACGAACTCCGTCCGAACGTTGCTCTTTTTGTAGCTGGCCCCGAAGCGCATGGAATGCTTGCCGAAATTGCGCACCACGTTGTCGCTGAACGTAAACACGTTGTTCCCCACGAACAGTTGCGTCGTCGGGTCACCCAGGTTGCTAAATCCTGGAATCACGATACTCGGAAACCCCGCGCCCAAGGGCGCCGGATTCGTGCCCTGAAATCCAAACTGGGTCGGAAAATCCACGTTGGAGTTCTGCGAATGCTGTCCCACGTCCAGAAAGCTGTATCCAAACCGGAACTCGTTCAGCAATTTCGGGCTGAAGATGTGCGTGTACCCGATCGCCAGGTTCCGGCTGCGCTGAAATGTCGTCTGCCCGAACCCCGGGGGGCTCAGCGGATTTCCGGTCGGATCCACAGTCGCCGGGAACGGCTCGGTGTCATTTAAATTCGAGAACACAAATCGCCCGAAAAGCTGGTCGCTCGCGCTAAACGTATGGTCCACGCGAGTCGTGAACTGGTTCATATCCACGTCGCGGTTTCCGAACCCCGCAAAATTCCTCCCTAGCACCTGCTGCGCGGCATGGGGAATCTTGTTCAAGTACGCCTGCGCAAACGCCACAATTCGTCCCGTGGGAATCTGGTCGTTCATAAACGGCATACCTGTGCTGGGATCGATGATCGGGCCCATTCCCGCAAAGTTTCCCATTCGCAGGGCGTCGGTCGGAAGCGCCGAGGTGATCGTGATGCCCTTGAAAATGCGGCTCCCCTCGTAGTTGCCGAAGAAAAATGTCTTGTTTTTTCTCATCGGCCCGCCCACGCTGCCCCCGAACTGGTTCTGCCGGAACGGCGGCCTTGTCGGATCAAAAAAGTTTCTCGCGTCCAGCACGTCGTTGCGCAGGAACTCGTACACGACGCCGTGAAAATCGTTCGTTCCCGACTTCGTCGAGATATTGATCTGCGCCCCGCCGTGCCCGCCGAACTCGGCTGAATAATTGCTGGTGTGAACTTTGAACTCCTCGATCGCGTCCACCGACGGGGACACCGTCAGCCGGGTGTAAATCTCGTCGCGGATCGGCACTCCGTCGAGCAGATAAGCGTTGCTCTCATACCGCGCCCCATTGGCGTTTACCGACAGCCCAGAAAGCGCCAGAGGGCTGCTTAGTGTGCCTTTCACCTCTGGCACTACTCCTGCTGTCAGCAGCGTCAACTGCACAAATTGCCGCCCGTTCAGCGGAAGCTGATTCACCCGGGTGTTCTCGATCACCTGGCCCGTCTCCGCCGTGTCCGTGTCCAGAACTGGCTGGCTCCCGGTGACTTCCACCCTTTCCGATACGTTCCCCACTTGCAGCGTGAAGTCCACGCGCACCCGGCTGTTGATTAGCAGCGTCACCGGCGAACGCTCCTCGCTCTTGAATCCTGGAAACTCCACGCGAATCGAGTAATCCCCCAGCGGCAGCAGGTTGATCACGTAACCTCCGTCCTCGCTCGAGAGCACGGACCGCGTCAGCCCGGTCTCTAGGTTCCTGGCTGTGAGCTTGACCCCATGAATTGCCGCCCCTGAACGATCCTCGACGGTCCCCAACAGCGTCCCTGTCGTCACCTGTCCATGGCTGCTCACTTGAAAAAGGAAGACCACCAGCAACACACAGATAACTCTCGAAGACCGTGCCTGCCCCCGCCCACGGCAGATCCTTTTGTAAGACCGCGCCTTTCCCGTTCGCAAATCACCAGGAAGAATGCTCAAGGACCCTCCTGTCTTCGGCCAGATCCATCTTCGCTCGAGCCTTTCCCGCCGCGTCGGCTGGCATTCTACTCTTCGCGATAGGGCTTTTCATGCGAAATCACAAGAGGTTGATTTGGTGCGACGTGCCTAGGTTCATACCTTCCCTAGCTCGCTTGGGATCCTCATCGCCGCAACTTTGGCATACGGAACGTCATTTGCTGGGCGTGTTAAAGGGTGTTTATTTCCGCCTTGGCATTCCAAAAACGGGGTTCGGGGATTGCGACCTGTAAAGCTGTTGGAGATGATTGTTGAGCACAGAGGCTTCCTCGTGCTCTGTCATGGGTAAACAACACTGCCGGCGGACAGAACAGACCTAACCTATCGCGTCATTCCAACGGAACAGGGTAAATCCGAATCGCTCCCCGAAAGGGGAAAGCGCATCGCGAGATGCACCGATGGCGGTGCGCACAACAGATGAGGGACAAAAAAATCAAAAAAAAGTCTTGACACGAGCCGGCATTGTTAGAGATGCCTGGTTAGAAAAACCGGAATCAAGTGCCGTACCATTACGAATTTTCCAAGGTTCTTAACAACGTGAAGCGCGATTACCAACCCATTTGGCTCATCCGCTCTTGGATGAGACCGCTATAGCGATTCATGTGGTCGGGCCGCCGCTTCAGGGGCAACGGCAGAATCGCGGCGAGTCGTGCCGCTTGTTCCCGGTCGATACCCAGGGCTGAAGTTTGGTAGTAGGAACGGCACGCCGACTCCGCGCCATAAACTCCCGGCCCCCATTCGACCACGTTGAGATAGAGTTCCAGAATGCGCCGCTTGCCGAGAGCCAATTCGGCCACCGGCACAAGAGTGAACTCGGCGCCCTTGCGAAGAATGGAGCGACCGGTTCCGAAGAACAGATTTTTTACCAGTTGCTGCGTAAGCGTGGACCCTCCGCGAATGCGGCCGCCTTCCATATTGTCTTCAGCAGCGATTTGCATCGCGTGCCAATCGAATCCATGGTGCTGGTAGAAGCGCACATCCTCCGCGGCGATGACCGCATGCTGAAAATCGCGCGAGATTTGGCTCAACGGAACAAATTCGTATCGTTCGTAATACGGCTTGTGTTGAATCCATGCCTGCAAGCGCCGCTCCATGTGCACCGCGGTGGTCGGCGGGTCGATCCACTGGGCAGCCACCAGAATCAGCACAGCAACCGACCAAAGCAGCGCCACTCCGACGAGAAACCACCTGAGGAAGGATCGGAGGGAGCTTTTCCGATGTGGAGTCTCGGGGGTTATGTCTGGACTTTCAGTCACACCTCAGAATAATCGATTGGGCTGAATTGACGATAGCGCTAGAGTGGCCGGGTTACCGGACATATACCCTCTGACCGACCCAGCTGTCTGGTAACGGGTTAATCAGGCGCAATTCCATTCATCCACAACAAGCCATCCACAACTTGACACTCGATGCTCCCAGTGGCAGCATAGCCGCGCTCCTGGAGTATTCGACGCTCATGCTGGCATTCCCGTGATGGCTTACGTAATAGTCGTCGTTCTCCTCGTTCTATTTCTCTCGGGTCTTCGTATTTCTCAAGAGTATCAGCGCGGCGTCGTCTTCCGGCTTGGCCGCTATAAAGGGCTGCGCGGTCCCGGGCT
Source organism: Candidatus Udaeobacter sp. (assembly GCA_035511855.1). GTDB lineage: Bacteria > Acidobacteriota > Terriglobia > Acidiferrales > UBA7541 > Acidiferrum. The sequence continues at coordinate 4,389 of DATKEV010000155.1, read as the reverse complement.
ATTCTGGATTATTCCGCTCGGTATCGAGCGCGCCGTGATCATCGACATCCGCACGAGAACGGTCTCGGCCGAACAGCAGGAAACCATCACTCGCGACAGCGTCACAATTAAGGTGAATGCCGTTCTTTGGTATCGCATCATCGATGCCGCCAAGTCGGTCATCGCCGTTTCGGATGCGGGCCACGCCGTCTATCAACTGGCCTTGACCAGCCTCCGCAACATCATTGGACAGCACGATCTGGACGAAGTCCTGCAAGAGCGCGATAAAATCAATGGGCTCCTGCGCGAAAACATCGCCAACTCGACGACGCGCTGGGGCGTTGAAGTAGAGCGATTCGAGATGAAGGATGTCGAGTTGCCGGCCGATATGCAATATGTTATGGCCATGCAAGCGGAAGCGATCCGCGAAAAACGTGCCCGCATCATTAAGGCCGAAGCCGAGCTAGAAGCGTCAGAAAAGCTCTCAGCGGCCTCGGCTCAAATGGCCGGCAATCCCGCGGCACTCGAGCTGCGCCGCATGCAGATGGTGGCGGAGGTCGGCGCGGAAAACAACAGCACCGTCGTTTTGATGATTCCCTCGGATTTCGTGACCCTATCGAAGTCCCTTAGTGAATACCTTCAAGAAATCGCTGGCACAAAGTCCAAACCAAAAAGCTAGATGCGCGCGCGGGCCTCAGGCCACCGCGCTTATCAGATGAAGCCCATTCTACGCCTGCAAAGGGTGCTTGTATTATTGAGTGCTCGACGTTAGCCCGCGCACTCGATCCAGTTCGACTCTGGCAAAATCACCGCAGCGCTGACCGGAGTCATACATTCGCTGATCAGCAAGGAGGATTTCGAGGACATCTCGTTCGCGAACATTATCGGACCACGGCGTATCTCGCCAAAGTTCGTCGAAGCGTTTTTAATCTCGGTACTCATATTGCTTGATTGCGCCAACCAGCTGATTGAATTCGGCATCATCGCCGAAATCCCGTAGGACCCAACAAGCAGCCTGCATTTCCGAATGATGCTTGGCGAGTCCGCGAATGGTGGCGAGTGCGGCTGCGACGGCAGCCGCGCGAATTCTCTCCTGCCGCGCCTTCATGAGATGTGTGCTACGTAGAGTGAGCCGAGATGAACAGCCGGTTTGCCGGCTGAATGGGATGAGTCGCCTCAAACCTTACGCCGGATGGCGCACTTCTCGAATCTGCGAGTATCAAAATAGGCGGATGAAATCCGAACTTAGCGCATTTCATTGTCAACTCCTGATTTGTCGCGGAACCGAAACCGGTCAAGTTCCTCCCAGTACTTGACATGGACGATTACCGCGCTCATCAGGACTTGAGTCTCGAATTGAAAGGGTTTTAGAATTGAGGCTCACCCTTTGGTGAAAAGAGGTTGAATGTCCACCTCACACCACGCGGAGATTTTTCTACAGGCGCGCAGAGGGGTCGGTCCCTACTGCGCCAAGATGCACCACGCCAACAACAAGCGCTGCATATTCCATTACGGATATCGGGATGCATGGGCATTGCCCGCAACCAAAGGCGAGGGCGGTGTCACCTTTACGAACGAGCCGGACGCTCTGATATTTCAATCGCACGACTAGAAGATAAGGATAGAGACCGCCATGACCGCGACTGCCATAACAACCGTTGAAGGAGCGTATTGTGCGGGAAGTTGGCTACGGCCTCTCGCCCGAAGGCGCCTCCGCAGCAGACCCGTCAAATCAATGCGCGCCGAGCATTGAACCAGCGGCGGTATCGCCACACCTCTTGATCCGGCAAGTCACCTTTGCACCTATGAGAAAGGGAAAGTCACATGAACACCCTGGAAGGCGTTTCTTCGGCTCAGTTACTTAAGAAGACGGACCCGGAGGAATTTGATCTTGTGATACTGGGCGGCGGCACGGGATCGACAATTGCTGCATGGACGTTTGCCAGCGAGGGAGAGCGTGTGGCGTTGATAGACGCTAAATATATCGGCGGATCGTGCCCAAACATCGCCTGCATGCCCAGCAAGAACATTATTCACAGCGCCAGAGTCGCATCGTACGTTCGCAGAAGCGAAGAGTTCGGCATCCCCAGGAAAGACTTCACAGTGGATATGACTGTAGTGCGGGGCCGGAAACGCAGGATGGTGTCCGCTTTAAACGATCTGTATCTCGACAATTATAAAAAGACGGGAGCGGAATTCATTCTCGGCACCGGACACTTCATCGGCCCCCGGACTGTGGAGGCAACGCTGCCTGATGGAACAAGGCGCCAACTTCGCGGAACCAACGTGATCATCAGCACGGGCACGCGCGCGGCGCTCGATCCAATTTCTGGCCTTGCTGACGCGCAGCCACTCACGCATGTGGAAGCCCTCGAACTGGATGAGGTCCCCAAACATCTGCTGGTCATTGGGGGAGGCTATGTTGGTCTCGAACTATCCCAGGCCATGCGCCGATTTGGCAGCGATGTCACGGTGATCGAGTGCAACGGACAGCTGGTATATCGAGAAGATGAAGATGTGACGGATGCTCTTCGCGAACTGTTCCGGGACGAGGGCATCGACATTCTTCTGAATGCACAGATCAAGCGGGTATCGGGTAAATCGGGCGAGTCGGTAAAAATTGTTGTGGAGCAAAAGGGCGCGGAGAAAACGATCGAAGGCAGCCATGTGCTGGTCGCGGCGGGCCGCACTCCGAACACGGAGGGGCTGGGGCTGGAGCTGACCGGCGTCGAACTGACAAATCGGGGGCACGTGAAGGTCAACGAGCGGCTTCAAACCACGGCGCCCGGCGTGTGGGCTGTCGGCGAGGTAGCGGGCAGCCCGCAGTTTACGCACATCAGCATTGACGATTTTCGCGTGGTCCACGACAACCTGAACGGCGGTAAGCGCGTGACGACAGGCAGGCAAGTTCCTTTCTGCCTGTTCACCGATCCGGAATTCGCCCGGGTCGGGCTAAGCGAGAAGGAAGCCAAAGCGCGAGGTATTGCCTACCGCTTGTTCAAAATCCCAATGGAAAACGTGCTTCGCGCCCGTACGCTTTCTGAAACGCGAGGATTCCTAAAGGCGCTGGTGGCGACGGATAGCGATCGCATCCTGGGCTTCACGGCCTTCGCTGTCGAGGGGGGCGAGACAATGTCTTCAGTTCAGGTTGCCATCATTGCGGGGCTGCCCTATACGGCGTTGCGCGATGCCGTCCTGACTCACCCGACGCTCGCGGAGGGGATTGGCGCGCTGTTCTCGTCCGAACCTTCGGCCCAAAACCAGTCGATGCGAATGGCTAGTCAAGGGTGAACAAATAAATCTAGCGCTGCAGTGGGATGTAGTGACCATCTGCGACGTTGGGTATCCTGTCCTGCAAGCGGTAATCTCCGACACGGAACCAGAAAGGGGAGGTGTTAATGACGACGAATGAGCCAACAGCGCTCATTACAGGAGGAACGAGCGGTATTGGCCGGGCGGCAGCCAATAAACTGGCCCAGCTTGGCATCCATGTGTTGGTCGTGGGCCGCAGTGTTGAGCGCGGTAAGAAGACGGTTGCCGAAATTCGCGCAGCAGGAGGCAAAGCGGACTTTATTTCATCTGATCTTCAAGGTTCGTCGAGCGCTCGCGAAGTGGCGAAAAGAGCGGTCGAGCTCGGAAACGGCCACGTCGATATTCTGATTAACAATGCCGGTGTCTTCCCGTTCGGGCCGACGAATAAAACGACGGAGGAAGAGTTTGATACGGTGTATTCGCTGAACGTCAAGGCGCCATACTTCCTAGTCGCGGAGCTCGCTCCACTGATGGCGAAGAGAGGCAAAGGGGCAATCGTCAATGTATCGACAATGGTTGCCGATTATGGCGTCTCCGGCATGAGCCTCTACGGTTCGAGTAAGGCCGCCATTAATCTGCTGACCAAATCGTGGGCGGCTGAGTATGGTCCAAGCGGTGTCCGCGTCAATGCAGTGAGCCCGGGACCTACGCGCACGGAGGGCACGGACGCGATGGGAGAGGGCCTGGAGCAACTAGCCGCCCAGGCGCCAGCGGGCCGTCCGGCTACCGCGGGCGAAATCGCCGAGGCCATTGTCTTCCTAGCGACGGATCGCTCTAGTTTCATTTACGGCGCGAAACTCGCCGTCGACGGTGGGCGTACCGCGATTTGATTTGCAAGCGGTGATGGTATAGGTCCCGCACGCCTTACCGGTGAAGTTGGTACTAGGCCGGTGCGAAGGCGCGACCAGTCTCGCTCCGCGCGGCAACACTACCTGCTACTTGACGGCAAAAAGCTTCTTTATGCGCCGGCCTTCTTGGTTTTATCCGTGCGCATCTGCTTCATCCACTGACGCATGGCCTCTACGGCGCCGGGCGACGTTTTGTTCATCCACTTCTCAAATCGCTGCGCGGCTTGTTCGAGGTTCAAAAGAAAAAGCT
>DATKEV010000154.1:0-17641 GCA_035511855.1 Candidatus Udaeobacter sp. | reverse complement strand
TTCTTCTGTCGCGAACACCAGAAGCTCAATCGGGTTCTTGGGCCGAAATCCGCTTCGCTGCAGCGCGCGGATCGCTTCGAGCCCGCCGAGAACTCCGACGACACCGTCGTATTTGCCGGCATTGGGGATCGCATCAATGTGCGAACCCGTGCCGACGGCGGGAGCCGCGGGATCAGCCCCGCTCCAGCGCGCGAAGATATTTCCAATGGCATCCTGTCTTACCTTGAGGCCGGCTTCTTCGCAGCGTGAGATCACCCACGCGCGGGCTTTCAGGTCTGTTGGAGTGAAAACGATTCGGGTGACCGCGGGCGGTTCAGCGTCCGAAAAGGCGGCGAGAGTTTCCAGTTCCGAGAGGAGGCGCTCCTGATCAATTTCCAACTTCATTTTTTCGCGTCGCCGAGCGGATGTCGGTTCCAGTTTTTGTAAATCAAATATTTTGCCGGCACTTTGCCGATGGCACCGAACCATTGCGGGCACCACGGCCCCATCCAGATGAAGTCGCCGGCCGCGACGGGGTACCAGGAATCGCCGAGCCGGTAAATGCCGCTTCCTTCGAGCATCATCAATCCATGTTCCATCACATGCATTTCCACCATGCGAAGCGAGGCGCCGGGCTGGTAGACCATGGTGTTGACGGCAAAATCAAAGCTCGGCTCGTCAGGAAGCAAACATTTGACCTGCACATCGGAATCGCCATCGAGCGCGTGCGATGAGACGCCGTCTTCGCTGGAGACAATCAGACGCGGCGGCTCGGATTTCTCGGCGCCCTGGTAGTGTTTCTCAATAACGGCAACGCGGCTTTTTTTCTTGGCGCTGACTCCGTGCGCAAACCCTTCGGGTAAATACGCGTAGCCGCGTGCTCCAAGTTCGTGCCGCTTTCCCTGGGCCTCCAGCGCCACCGCTCCTTCCATCACGTAAACAAACCGCTGCGCCGGCGTATTTCCCAACTCGCCCTTCGCCTCCAATTCCGCGGTGTATTCGGTGAACGCCGCGCCAAGCGCCGGGCCGATGTGAACGATCGCTGCGGCATTCTTCATCCCGGGCAGGGCCGTGCGCACGAATGTGTCGGGAGTAAGCAACAGGTGATTGCGCTGATGGGAGCTGCGCGTTTGACCGAGATTATGCACGGCACGTCCTTCCCAGAAATTCCTGCGAGGATGCGAGTTGCGTCAGAAGATGATGGCCACAATCGAGGGCTTTCGCGACGTCGTCAACGTGAACGGATTCAGCGGGATCGTGGCTGATGCCGCCGGGGGTTCGCAAAAAAATCATAGCTGCGGGAAGTCTTTCGGCGAGGATCATCGCATCGTGGCCGGCGCCGCTGGGCATGCGATGCGGCTCACACCCGGATTTGCGGATGGCTTGCTCGATTAAATTTGTCAGAAAGAGATCCATGGCGACGGCATTTTGTGCGAGGAGTGTGCGCCAGGTTACCGATAGGCCGCGCTTCGTGGCGATGGCTTGGGCCCGCCGAGTCAGATCGTCGAGAGCTTGCGCGCGGATTTTATCCCCGGCGTGGCGAATGTCGAGTGTGGCGCGCGCTTCGCCCGCGATGACGTTGGTCGCGCCGGGCTTGGCTTCCACAAATCCGACGGTGGCTACCAATCCGGTGATTTGGCGGGCAGTGGCTTCGACCGCGACAATCCACTCGGCAGTGGCGGCGAGAGCGTCGTGGCGAAGGTGCATAGGCGTGGTACCCGCGTGGTTGGCGCGACCGGAAAAAGTAAAATCCAAGCGGTTCTGGCCGACGATAGCTTCCACGACTCCTAGCGGCCGGTTGAGATTTTCCAAGACCGGCCCCTGTTCGATGTGAAATTCGATGTAACCCAAAACATCATCTCTCACCTTAGCTTTAGCAACCTCATTCGCATTCAGCCCAAAATCCTGAATCGACTTGTGGAGGGAAATTCCGTGCGCATCCTTGCGGCCCAGAAGTTCTTCATCCACTCGGCCGACGAGCGCGCGGCTTCCGATAAACGGAACTCCAAACCGCACACCTTCTTCTTCCGAAAAGCCAATGACTTCGATTCCAAACGGCAGCTTCAAGCCGTCCAGCGATTCTACTAGCACGATTGCCAGCACCACACCCAGTATGCCGTCGTAGGCTCCGGCATTCGGCACGGTGTCCAGATGCGATCCAATCAGGATCCGCGGCGCACCGGGAGATGCTCCCGTGTAAAACGCCCGTAAATTCCCAACCGCATCCACCGACACGGTCATGCCTAGCGGTTTCATCCAGGAAGAAATTTCCTGGTGGCAGTCGCGCATCGGTGGTGAGAGAAATGTCCGCCGCGTGCCGCTTGCGTCTTCCGAAAAAGACGCCAGTTTCCGGCAGCGTGCGATCACCTCTTCCGCGAGATTTGCAAAACCGCTGGTCGTCTGCACTGAAATCTACCTTCGCCGGCGCCACGCGCCTCGTTGGGCTCAAAACTCCCGGATTAGCTTCGCTGCTCCCCACCCCGCCACAACGAGCGCCAGCAGAATCTGCCAGCCGAACCGGTTCCCGTAAGTCGCGACCGGAAAATGATTGCTGAGCATCAGAAAGACAACCGGCACGGCCACGAACGTATTGTGCTTGGAGCGCAGCTTCGCTTGCGCGCCCAGGGAAGCATCGAACTTCTCGCCCGCTGCTGCCGCGACGATCATCTTCCGCTGCGCGGGAAGAATGCGCATCCACACGTTCAGAGTCATGATGGTGCCGAAGATCGCTCCCAGGTGGATGTACGCGGCCCGGCCGCTGAACACGTGCATCAATCCCCAGGCCGCCGCCGCCGTCATCACCAGGCCAAATCCCGCGAATGCGGCCGGCGACTTTCCGAGCGGTGACCGCACGGCCAGATCGTAGAGGAGCCACCCTGCTACCATGGCACCCACGCCGATCGCAATGCCAGTTTGCTTGGAAATGTCCGCAACGTCCGAATCGATCAGCCCATCACCCAAGTAATAAACAAGGACGAGGAGGATCACGCCCGCCAGCCACGTCATCATCGCTTCCCAGCGAAACCAGTGGACCTGCTCCGGCGTCACGCCCGGGGACTTCTGTTTCTCGACGGTGTAAAAGCCTCCGCTGTGCACCATCCACACTGCCGAAGCTGTCCCGTTCGCTGCCGCTTTCTTCTCGAGCTTTCCGAACTGGCCGTCGAGCCACGTGAAGTAGTACGTCTGCCCCACCCACATGATCCCCGCGAAGACGTGAAACCACCGCACGCTGAGGTTCAGCCATTCTCGGATCGAAGAAGTCATCTCAGCTTCCGCGGTACGTAGTGTAACCGTTTGGGCTCAACAGCAATGGAATATGGAAATGCGATTCGCTGCTTCGAACTCGAAACAAAATCTCAACTGCGGGATACAATCCATCCACGCCGCAAGTTGCGAAGTATTCCGCGGTGTCAAATGTCAGGCGATACACGCCTTCCGCCAGCGTTGCACCGTCCGGCAACAATTCTGCGCACCTTCCGTCGTGATCAGTTTGTGCGGAAGCAACTGGTATCCATTTGCCGGAAGTATTTTGACGCTCCAGCCGCACCGCCAAGCCCGCAGCGGGTTTGCCCTTCGCCGTATCCAGAACGTGCGTGGAAATTCGGCTCATTCGGCGATCCATTTTTTCAGACGGATGTGCATGATTTGCCACTGCTCCTCGACCGCTTGCTGCAGTTCGGTTGCGTCATCATTGTGCAGCCGCCGCCGCAGAACCTCCAGTATTTCGCTGGCGGATTTTCCCGTCGCGCAAACAATAAAGATTCGCCCAAACTTTTGTTCGTACTCGCGATTGCCCCACTTAAGCGCCATCGCTACGGCTTCATCGGCGGCGGCCGCTTTGTGCTGCTCTTCGACGGACCACGCCGAAGATTGTGGAGCAGAATCTTTTTCCGGGTGTGTCTCGCCGATGCGCGGGTGACTTCGAAATGCTTCGAGCCAGTCTGACTCGCCGAGGCTTCGCCAAGCTGCATCCGCCGCGGCGAGCAGCGAGGTCTCATCGATAATAGGCCGCCGGGAGGCCATTCTTGCAGCCCAATTCGTTGAGCCGCAGCAGGGTAGAATCTCCCGCGCCGCTTCCGCCGAGGGGAGTCCATTCCATCGAGAAAGTACATTGTTGGGCGGCTGCCCCTGCAAGGCGAGTTTCTCGAGGAACTCCGCGACGAGATTGCCGGCGACAGCACTTCGATAACGCGCCGTCGAACGAACATCGTCGATAGGACGAATCTCTTGCGCCACGGTTCTTCGAGCGCTCTCGATCAGCGAAGGTTCGATCTTTTTTCCTGTTAACGTGCGCTCGGTTTCGGTGAGGCGAAGGGGCACAGGGGCGACGCTGCCAAGCGCGACACGAATATCCCGGATCATGCCGTCCGTAACTCGGCCCAGCGCGGCCAGACAAACCTTGGAAATCGCCTGAGCCTTGCGGGCGCCGACTTTTTTCGCGTGGACCACATACCCCGAGAACCGGCGGGGCAGCACAATATCGAGAATCAATTCGTCGGGGGCCAAGGCAGTTTGCTTGTAGCCGGTGTGGAAGTTCCGATAAGGAACCCGGCGTTCCCCGCGGCCGGAAACCAAACTTAGTTCAGCGTCGTAGACGAGGAGGGCGGGCAGGGAGTCGGCAGCCGGTGAGGCGTTCGCGATGTTCCCTCCGAGCGTGCCGCGATTCTGATTGGCAATGCCGCCGGTCCAGGATGCCGCCGTTGCGAGCAAAGGAAATTCCCGGGAGATGACGTCCTGTTTCCGCAGAGCGGTGTAGCTGCAAGCCGCGCCGATGCGGATTTGATCCGGGGACACTCCGATTTGCCGGAGCTCGGGGACATTCCAGAGATTGACCAATTTCTTGTTGGGAAGTTTTCCAGCAGCGTACAAAACCATCACGTCAGTTCCGCCAGCGATAGGCAACCATTGCTTGGGCTCGCTGGAGAGCAAAGAAAGAACGCCCTGCAAGGTGCCGGGTGAAACGAGTTGGTAGTCGCGCGGATCGGCCCTCATCGTGAAACTCTATCTTGCGCGGCTTGGGCCACCGCTTCGAAGATTTGCATGTAACCGGTGCAGCGGCAAAGATTGCCGGCAAGTCCCTCCCGGATTTCGTCCAGCGTGGGCGCCGGGATTTTTTCAAGAAGATGGGCCGCGGCCAGGATCATACCTGGCGTGCAGATGCCGCACTGAGCGCCTCCGCATTCGAGAAACGCATGCTGCAAACGAGGCAAAAGGGGATGCGCAGATATTCCTTCAATCGTGATGATGCTCGCACCGCTGGCCTGCGCCGCCGGAATGAGACAACTGTTCACAAGCATGCCGTCCATCAGAACGGAACAGGAGCCGCATTCTCCTTCGCCGCATCCTTCTTTCGTGCCGGTCAATCCAAGCTCATGGCGCAGGACGTCGAGCAATCGCGCCATCGGATGGACAGAAACTTTCCTGGCCTCGCCGTTGACAGTAAGCAGAACCACGGACTTCGCAGTGTGCTCCGGCGCCAGATTCATTGTGAACCTGGCGTCGAGGACAGGACGCTGTTTGCCTCGGATTTGCCATGGAGGGCATCGAACAAATCTTCTGACAACAGTGGAATCGAGTTCAGGGAAACGCCAAGGGCGTCCTCGACCGCGTTGAGGATCGCGGGCGCCGGGCCATCCATAGGGAGTTCTCCGATGCCCTTGGCGCCATACGCGCCGTGGTCATTGCCGTTCTCCTCGAAGAACACGCGAATCGGGGGCAGGTCCGCGGCGGTCGGCATGATGTAATTCGTCAGCTGATTGTTGAGCATGCGGCCGTCTTGCCAGACAACCTTTTCATAAAGCGCGAAGCCGATACCCTGCGCGACGCCGCCGGTGATTTGTCCCGCGGCCAAAACGGGATGAAGGACTTTGCCGATTTCCTGCAGCGCAACAAAGTCATCCACGGTGACGCTGTAAGTCGTCAGATCGACGGTGACTTCGCTGACGTACACGGCCCAGGCAAAGGCCGCATAAGCCTCGCCTCGGTATTTTTCGTCGTCCCAGTAAACGCTGGGAGGCGCTTCGTATCTAGAAAGAGACTTCAAGGGGCCGTGGGCTGCAAGGTATTTTCTGCACGCGTCGCGAAATTGATCTGGCGTGTAGCGATCACCAAGAACACCGCTCTTCACAAGCGTTTGCCGGATGCCGAGGGCTGCCGATTGAACAATTTTACCGACGATCATCGCGGTGCGCGAAGCGACCGTGGGACCACTATTGGGAACGACCGTGGTGTCCGGTTGCGCGATGGTGACGCAATCGTAGGAAAGGCCGAGCGTTTCGGCGGCAATTTGGCACAGCACGGTATTTGTTCCCTGGCCGAATTCCGCACTGGAAACAAGCACCCGGACAGTACCGTCGGCGGCCGCCTCTACACCGACCAGCGAATTCAAGTAACGCTCGCCCGAGCCGGTGAAACCGGCGCCGTGAAGGAAAGCTGCAATGCCTATCCCTCTTTTCTGCGTGCCCGATTGGTTTTCCAGCGCGAAGCGTTTCTTCTTACCCCGATAGTCAGAGAGTTTCACCGCGCGGTCGAGTAAATGATGCAAGTCGATATTTTCGCGGATCACTTGCTGCGTTGTGGTCGATTGGCCGGGCTGCAGGAAATTGCGGCGGCGAATTTCGACCGGATCAAGGTCTACGACCTTGGCGATGCGGTCCATGTGACGCTCTATGGCAAAGAGACTCTGTGGCGCACCGAATCCGCGAAAGGCCCCGTGCGGCGGCGTATTTGTAGCCACGGCCTTGGTCCGGATGCGCACACTCGGCCAGTAGTAAGGACCGCCAGCGTGAATCGTGCCACGCGACAGGACCACTGAAGATAAGGTAGCGTAGGCGCCACCATCGATGGTGAATTCGATTTCGCCGCCGAGAATCTTGCCGTCTTTGTCGACCGCCGTGCGATGGCGGGTTCGGGAAGGATGGCGTTTCGTGGTCGCGGCCATATCTTCCATGCGATCGTAAACGATCTTCACCGGCCGTCCCGATTTGATCGCCAATAGCGCAGCGTGCCCCGCGATCATGGAGGGGTACTCTTCTTTTCCGCCGAAGGCGCCTCCGGTCTCCATTTGCACCACGCGGACTTTGTCTTCAGGAAGGCCGCAGAGCACCATCAGCGCTTTGTGAACGTAGTAGGGACATTGCAGCGAGCCCCAGACGGTGACTCCAGTGCCCTCGTCGTAGGCAGCGATGACGCCGTTATTCTCGATATAGAGTTGTTCCTGCGCGCCGGTGAAATATTCTCCTTCGATGATGTGAGCGGCTTCTCTCCAGACGGAATCCACGTCACCCTTTTCCACCAGGAAAGTTTTGAACGTGTTGTCGGCGCCCCAAATGATGGTGGATTGCTTCTCGCTCTGTTCGAGAGAATGGACGGCGGGCAGCGGCGCGTATTCGACGGAGATGGCCTCGACAGCTTTGTGAAGTGCGTGACGGTCGGCGTGGGCCAAAAGCAAGATGGGCTCTTCGGGGTGGTTCACGATTTCAGCGGCGAGGCAGGGCTGGTCGTCGAGGATCAGAGCGATGCAATTTTTCCCGGGAATATCTCTTGCGGTCACGTGAACAAATTCGTTCCAGGGGATGGCAGGGTGGTACGTGATTTTCTTGATTTTGCCGCGCGCGATTGTGCTGCGCACGGTCGCGCCGAAAAGCATGCCGGGAAGAACCATGTCGTCGACATAGCGGGCTGCACCCGTAACTTTGTCGCGCCCTTCCTTGCGTGGAACAGATGTGCCGACGATGTGGCTTTCAGTCAAATCAGGTAGCTCCTGCTATTTGATTCGGCAGATGAGAGAAATCTCGATGGTGGCCATGAATCCCTTCACAGGATTTCTGTGATCCCAGCATCGTATGGCGGACGATTATATATGGCTTTCGAAGAAGGATTCAGCAGTAAGGAGAGAGAGCCGCGATTGCTCCGTTGGGGTATCTATTGAGTCGCTAGCGCCGGAACTCGCGGCCATAAGGGGAGCCGATGGCCGCGCCGTCGGCAAATACGCAATTCCCTCGCAAATAGGTAGCTTTGACGACGCCGCGAAGCCGCTCGCCGAGGTAGGGCGAAATGCGATGTCGATAAGGAAGATGGTTTTCCGTCACAATGAATTCAGCCTCCGGATCAAACACCACAAGGTCAGAGTCGTAACCCTTGGCAATCTGAGCTTTTCGCGAATGACAAGCAGACAATTTCGAGGGGCCCTCGGCCATCCATCGCGCAATGTCGCCAAGAGTGAATCCCCGGCGGCTAGCCTCGGTCCACGTCACCGGCAAGGCCAGCGACAGACTCGAAATCCCTCCCCAGGCGCTGCGAAAGTTTCCCTCGCGCAGATGCTTCATTTCGGGTGGACAGGGAGAATGATCCGTGGCTACCAGATCGATCACACCTTCGCGCAAGCCTTGCCACAGTGCTTCGCAATTCTCGCGGCCGCGAATTGGAGGAGCGCACTTGAAGAGTGTCGCGCCGTCCGGGATATTCTCGGCTGCGAAGTGCAGGTAGTGCGGGCAAGTCTCGACGCTTACGGGAAGGCCTTCCTTTTTCGCTGCGCGGAGCATGTCCAAAGCGCGGCTCGTCGAAAGATGCACGATGTGGAGACGGAAGCGATACAGTCGGCAAAGCGAGAGTAGAAGCTGAATTGCTGAAAGCTCCGCTTCAACGGGGCGCGATTGCAAATACGTTGGATATTTTGTCCAGTCGGCATGCTCGAGTTTTTGTGTCGCGGCTTCGACCGGGCCAGGCAATTCCGCATGTACCAGCAGCGGAAGGTTGGTGCGGGCAAGGTGCGGCAGAGCCATGCGCAATTCCGGCTCGGTGACCATGGTGAAGCCGTCGATGCCGGGATGGATCAGAAAACATTTGAAACCGGGGACGCCTGCGGCCGCGAGATCGGCGATGTGCTGCTGGTTATCCCCGACAACCCCACCCCATGCCATCCAATCGACAGAACACTGACTCGCAGCGGCTTTGCGCTTCGCTTCCAGCGCAGCCACGGTCGTTGTTGGCGGCAGACAGTTGAGCGGCATGTCGACAAGCATGGTGTAACCGCTCGCAGCAGCCGCGCGCGTCGCGGTGCGGAATCCCTCCCATTCCGTTCGTCCGGGTTCGTTGATGTGGACGTGTGAATCCACCAGTCCAGGCAAGATGGCGTCGTCGCGATGGTCTTTCACAGGAATCTGCGGGGGAATTTTAGAGGGAGGAACGATATCGAGGATTCGCCCATCTTCGACGAGCACCGCTGCTTCTCGAATTCCCTGGGGAGTCACGACCCGCCGGGAAGAGAAGGCCTGGAGATTTTTCCCGCTTTCCATGATTTCATGTTAGCAGGCTGGGGCTCGCTTTAGTCGATGCTAGCATTTAGTGAGGCGGAGAGAATCGCAGATGCCGGAGTTGCCGGACATTGTCGTTTATATCGAAGCGCTGGAGCGGCGGATTCTCGGCCACGTTCTGGAACGAGTCCAGGTGGCGGGGCCGTTCCTCCTGCGAACCGCAACACCGCCGATCGACTCGGCTCATGGCCGCACCGTGAAGGTGTTGCGCCGCGTGGGAAAGCGAATCGCCATTGGTTTCGACAACGATATTTGGCTGGTGTTCCATCTCATGATTTCCGGACGTTTGCATTGGAGTGAGCGGCGCGTCACTCCAGATGGAAGACGCGTGCTAGGAGCTTTCTATTTCGATACCGGTACTCTCACACTGACCGAAGCCGGTACACAGAAGCGGGCGTCTCTACATTTACTGGAGGGAGAAGCGGAACTCGCTCAGCTCGATGCCGGTGGGATCGATGCTCTCTCGACAGATCGCGATCTGTTTTGGACGACGCTGACCTCTTCCAATCACACTTTAAAACGTTCTCTTACCGACCCACATTTGTTCAGCGGAATCGGAAATGCGTACTCCGACGAGATCCTCTTTCATGCGCGCCTTTCTCCGGTGATGCAGACGCAACGGATGAAACCGGAAGAGATCAGCCGATTATACGAAGCAACAACGAAAACTCTCACGCATTGGACCGAGAAGCTCCGCGCAGAAACGGGCGACAAGTTTCCCGAAAAAGTCACGGCGTTTCGTCCGGGCATGGCCGTGCACGGGCGCTACCGGCAACCTTGTCTGGTGTGCGGAACGAAGATCCAGCGGATTCGGTATGCGTCCAATGAGACCAACTACTGTCCGCGTTGTCAGACGAAAGGAAAATTGCTCGCCGACCGCGCGCTGAGCAGGCTATTGCGCGAAGACTGGCCGCAGTCTCTGGAGGGTCTGGAGGAGAGGAAATCCCGATAATAGCCACGGCCGACTAATCGTTTACATCCGGCTCTCAGGTCTATCAACGCCAGACAACAAGCCCGCGTTGTCATGGAAGAAAGAAAAGATCCACACTTCGAAAGAGCGTGGGGCGTCTCTCTTCTGTTCAGGATTCCAGAGGCAGACCTCAATCAGTTCGCCGCCCCCATATAGGCGCGGCGCACATGGTCGTCGCAGCGCAGCTTTTCGCTTGGGCCTTCCAGCGAGATGTGGCCGGACTCCATGACGTATGAATAATCGGAGAATTGCAGCGCGTAGTTGGCATTTTGGGCAGCCAGAAGGATGGTCACTCCGCGCGCGGCGATCCCACGCACATGGCGGAAAATCTCATCCACAAGTATTGGCGCCAGCCCGAGCGACGGCTCGTCGAGCATCAGGAGGCGCGGTTCCGCCATCAGCCCGCGTCCGATGGCGCACATTTGCTGCTCCCCGCCAGACAGGGTTCCGGCGTATTGCTTCCTCCTCTCTCCAAGACGCGGAAACATTTCATAAATGTTTTTTAGATTCTCTTTGGCCTTCGCCCTTAGCCTGCGGGGAAACGCTCCAAGCAAGAGGTTTTCCTCCACGGACATGCGCGGCCACAATTGCCGTTGTTCGGGAATCAGACTGAGCTGCATTTCGACCCGCAGGTGCGGCGGCTTCGAGGTGATGTCTTCTCCTTGAAATATGATCTTGCCCCTTTGCGGGGTCAGCGTACCGGCGATGACATTCATCGTCGTCGTTTTCCCCGCGCCATTCGGTCCAATCAGACTGGTAACCGTGCCCGCTTGCACATGCAGATTGATTCCCCAGAGCACCTGCACGGCGTCGTAGGCCGCATCCAGTGCTTCCACGCGCAAAAGCGTTTCTGTCATCGATTCGGTCCGCGCTCAATCTGCCGCTGTCTTGCCCAGATAGGCCTCAATTACCGCCGGATCATTCTGGATTTTCAGGGGCGGTCCTTCCGTCAACTTCTGCCCAAAATTCAAAACGATCACCTGGTCGCAGGTGGACATGATCGCCCGCATATTGTGCTCGACGTAGAGAATCGTCGTGCCTCGCTCGCGAATGCGCCGCAGCAATTCCAGCACCTCGTTCATCTCCGTATCCGTGAGCCCGCTGCATACTTCATCGCACAGCAAAAGCTTTGGCTTTGCTGCCAAGGTGCGCGCCAGTTCGAGCCGCTTTTGATCGCCGACGCAAAGCGATGCCGCGGGCTTGTCCGCCACGCGGCCCAGTCCCACGCCTTCCAGAATCTCCGTAACCTCGCCTGAGCGGTTCCCGCCTGCGGAACCGTGGCCAAAGTGCAGCCCCACTTCCACGTTTTGCCGCGTCGTCATCGAGCGAAACGGCCGGGTGATCTGATGCGTGCGCGCCACCCCGGCGCGAACGGCCTGGAACGATTTCCACCGAGTGACATCCTTTCCCGAATAGGTGATCATTCCAGAACTGGGAGAAACCGAGCCCGCGATGATGCTGAAAAGCGTGGTCTTTCCCGCTCCGTTCGGCCCGATCAATCCACAAATCTGGCCTTCTTCCACTTCGAAGCTGACGTCCTTTAGCGCCGCCAGCCCGGCGAAGTACTTGTTCAGGCGCTCAACCGACAGAAGCGGCGGCACTTTTCCTCCATATTCTCTCAATAAACGAGCGCAGCTGGCCGAGCCATCCTACTACGCCCTGCGGCTCAAACAGAATGATGACGATCAGCAGCGCGCCGTACAAAAGGAGATGGAACTGCGGAAACGCGGCGACCAGTTCCTCCTGCACCAATCCATAAACAAAACCGCCGATCACCGGCCCGGCCACGGTGCCCGCGCCGCCGATGATGGGCATCAGCAGAATCGCCACGCTGGTGTGGAATCCAAAGACGCCCTGCGGGTGGATGTACGCCGCGTAGCGTGCGTACACACCTCCGGCAATGCCGGTCAGTGTCGCGGCCAGCAGATGCACTATCAGCTTCGCCTTCAGCGGGTTCACGCCGATGTCCGCCGCAGCCTCTTGGTCTTCGCGGACGGCTTGCAGCGAGAGCCCAAACTTTGAATGATGGATCAACGCGGAAATCACCACCGCCATCGCGGTAAATCCCAGCGCCGTATAGTAATGTTCGAGTGGCCGGAAGGGGCCAGGTTCTGCGACGCGGTAGCCGCTCGCTCCGCCCGTGAACGAGAGATTGGTCATCACCACGCGCATGGCCTCGCTCACCCCGATGGTGGCAATGGCAAAATACGGTCCTCGCAGACGGAACGTTGGCAGGCCGATGAGTAGCGACGCGATCGCGGCCACCAGGCCGGCAATCGCGAACGCTGCGAGGGGAGGGATTCCAGCACTGATCCGCATTGCCGCCGTGTAGGCTCCCAGCCCATAAAACACCGCGAAGCCAAATGATACTTGCCCGGCAAACCCTCCCAGTAGGTTCCACGCCACGCTCGTGATGATCCAGATCAGCGAGGTGAACAATAAACGCGTCAGGTTCGGGCTGATTCCAAACCACGGCAGAATCCCTAAAGCGATGAGGAGCGTTCCCCACCCGGCAACACGGTAGATCAGAAAGCGTCGCATTCGCACGCTCGCAGCCGTCATGCCCAGCGCTGTTTCTTCGCAAAGATTCCTGCGATTCCGCCGGGAAGGAGGATCAGGGCTAGCACCAGAAGTGAGAACGCAATCGCCGGCTGGTATCCCGCTGGCAGCACGAGAATGCTGAACGTTTCCACAAGCGCCAGTACGAGCGCCCCCGCCGCTGCTCCCCAGAAAGATTCAAGTCCTCCCAATACAATGATCACGAACGAGCGCAGCAGAAACCCGTGCCCGAAGTCCGGACTGAACGAATACAACTGCGCCAGCAGGCCCCCCGCCGCTCCGGCAAATCCAATGCCGACTCCGAAAGTCAGCCGCGCCATTTTCTCTACCGGAATTCCCGCCAGCCGCCCAGCATACCGGTTTTGCATCAGTGCGCGCACCGCCCGCCCGTACCACGTTTTGCGCAGCACGAACTCGAGCAGCAGCAGGGAGCACACCGCCGGTATAAAAACCATCAACCGCACCGTGGGGATCGTGATGGGTCCCACATGCAGCGACGATAAGGTCCGCGTCGTAAGAATGGATCGGTCGCTGTTTCCCCAGACGAGGTAACCGATGTTTTGCAGCACCAGCCAGAGGCCGAACATTAGCAGCAAGGAAGCCAGCGTCGGCTGGTCGGAAACGGGTATTCGTTTCACCAGCAGCCAGTGCACCAGCATTCCGGCCAGCAAAAATACGGGAAACGCCAGCAGCGAGCCCGCCAGCGGATCGACGTTCCACGACTCATAAAGCTCCAGGACGAAGTAGGCGCCCAACATCAAAAATCCGGCGTGCGCCAGGTTAACGATTTTCATCACGCCGTAGACGATCGTCATGCCTACCGACATCGCCGCATAGATGCCCGCGAGCAACAGGGCCGACACCAGTAGATTGGCGAAATCGGCTGCATCCATGAGAGGTTATTTTTGTGATGCTGGTGGCACGACCGCCTCTCCGTTGGCGCCGTCCTTGGGGTACACCAGGTCCACTTTTCCGCCGGGCTTGTTCTGCACGATCACGAATGGCGTGTCCACCTGTCCTCCCTTGCCGAACCGCAGCACTTGTCCCGGCAGCAGCGACTCCCGGAGTTCGAGCTTTCGCAGCTCGTCCCGGATCGTGGCCTTCTTCAGCGTGCCTCCCTTTTCAATCGCGGCGGCCAGCCCCCGCGCCGCTTCATAAGCCGTGGCCGCATACCAGGAATCGGGCTCTCTTCCGGTGAACCCCTTGTAGTCCTCCACAAACCTCTTGACCTGCGGATAAGGCAAGTTCTTCGACCACCAGATCCCCGCGAAAATATAGTCCGTCGCATCGCCCAGCGCTTTCCGCGCGTCCGTTTCCGGCCCGCGCGCCCCGTAACTGATCATCGTGTGGTGCATGCCCGCCTGCACGTACTGCCGGTGCATGGTGATGTAGTCCTGCAGATGTGCATCCGCCAGATAAATGTCCGCATGCGCGTTCTTCACTTTTTGCAGCAGACCTGAAAAATCAGGCGACCCTAAATCAAACGATTCACTGAAGACTACCGCGAAATATCCGCCGTGCTCCTGAATCCATTTCTTGATCCCGTTGCCGTAGTCCACGCCGTGGTCCGTGTTTTCCAGCGCCAGCGCGACGTTCAATCCCTTATGCAGCTTTCCTGCGTCCACCAGCGAACCGAGAAATTCCGCGGTCGTGTACCCCAGCAAATCCACCGGGCTGAGCGTCCCGAATATCCATTGGTATCCCCGGTCAAAAATGCTCGTCGCCGCAGCCCCCGTCGTAATCCACGGAGTTTGGTAACGGTCCGGCATTACGGATTCCGCCTCGCCCAGCGCTGTGGAATAGCCTCCCAGCACCGCCACCACGTTATCCGAGCTCATCGCCCGTGCGGCCAATCCGGCGGACTTGGCCTGGTCCGATCCATCGTCATAAAACACTTCTCGCAGCGGCAGCTTCTGGTTCAATTCGCGGACGAACACACCACCCTTTTCATTAATCTGCTTGATCGCCAGATCAATCCCTTCTTTCTGATACTGCCCCGGTTTGGCTTCACGTCCTGTCAGCGGCAACACCACTCCGATGGGAATATCCTTGGCAGTAGCCGCAGAATTGCTCGTTGCGCCCGGTGCCCAGAGCCCCGCCAACAGCAATCCCGCCGCTGCTAACGCCGATATCCACTTCATGCTCATTTCCTTTCCGGTCTTGATCCAGCCCATCATCTAGCTCATCGTCCCCCGACCGATTCCCTCTCGCGGCTTGCGACTGCCCGCGGAATAGACGGAATCTTGCACAAAGATACCCCTTTGTCGAGTTCTTGTTTCAATTGGAAGATCCTACTCACGGCGTATCCCCTAGTGGAATCGGAACATCGCCAGCGAACCGGGCCGGACAACTACGATGTCCCCGCCGAAGGCAAATACAAGCGTACCTCTGCCAGATGGACGCCAAACTCCAGGCCGAAGCACACGAAGAGTTGGAGCGGTTTGCGGTAGAAGGAATCCTTGACAACGAGGGACGAGGCGTATATGAACGGGGCGTTTTAGGGCCTTTCACGTTCTGAAGACCTGACCGGCATGCCAATGCTGAGTCACAGGGGGGTATTCGAGATGAAAAGGAATCCTTTTTGGGTGGTGGTGTCTGTGGTGGTGTGTTCAGTGGTAACCCTTGCCTTGAGTGATCGCAGTGGGGCGCAGCAGTCGGCGGACAACAAATCTGCCATCAATCCGCTGGTTCGCGTCTTGCAAGCAAAAGGCATCTTGACCGCGGAGGAAGTAGCGCAAATCAGCCAGGCGTCGTCGGCAAGCGACGCAGATGGGCGGCTGGCACAGCTGCTCCTCATGAAGGGCGTAATCTCCCAGGCCGATTACGACCAGACTGTGAACACGCCTAACATGATAAACGCTTCCGCTCCAGCCGCGACCAGTCCGACCGTAGTGGCAGCCGTGTATCGCGTGCCTCTCAACAACGGGGCAAGTACCGTTCCCGCCAAGACGCCGCCGCCCGAAGGACCGAAAGTAATCCCCGCGGTGACGCCTGTGCGCGTCTTGCCGATTGACGTCCCGAAACAAGGCGGGCTGATACCCGACATCAAGCTGGGCAGCGGGGCGAGTGTGAAGTTGTACGGGTTCTTCAAAGCCAGCGCGGTCTCCGACACGGCATCGAGTGGCGGCCCCACGTTCGGCAGCAACGACTTTCCTCTTCCGCTCCTGCTCGGTGATACGGGGTCCACGTCGGACCCACAAGTCCATATCAAGGCACGCAGCTTCCGTATCGGCGGTCAGTTCGAATGGGTTCCTAAGGACTCAAACCTGGTGCTCACTGGAAAGGTCGAAGCTGACTACGAGGGCGATTTCACAAACGCAAACAGCGTAAACATCAGTTCCGTCCGGAACGGCCAATTCCGAACGCGGCTCGCCTGGGCGCGGCTTGACACCAAGCTAGGTGGAACCCTGCCGTGGTTCGCGGAGTTCGGTCAGGATTGGGCCCTCTATTCTTCGAGCCTGCCATCCATCTACGAGACCACCGGGACGGCCATCGGCATGGGCGCTCTCTGGGAGCGCGTTCCCATGTTCAAGACGGGGGTCCAGTTTCAGAGTGGTGATGTGAAGATCCAGCCCGAGTTCGCTATCGTGCTGCCGGTGGCTGGCTCAGCTGGTCTAACGGACGAGCAGCGGGCGCGTTTTGGCGACCGGGCAGGCGCAGAAAGCAACCAACCTGGCCTGGAGTCCCGGATCGTCTTGCAGTTTCCGCTTTCGCATAACTGGCAGGCGGTTGCGCCAGCGCAACTCATCGTCAGCGGCCACCATGCGCGGATGAATGAAATCATTCCCGCCGCCAACCTCCCGAACGCTGCCGTGACTGGGGCTACCGGTTGCGTCAGGCCGCTGGTCGGCGGCGGCTGTTCCGTTCAGGGTTTCTTCCCGACGGGCACCCAAGTGGGCAACCCCCAGAATATCTGGACGGCGGAAGCACAACTGCCAACACCGTGGGTTACCTGGGTTACGAAGTACTACCGCGGCGACGATATGCGGTTCCCCTTCGCCGGCCAACTCAACGACGTCTTTGCTGATCTGAACGGAGGTGCCACAGCGTTCAATGGAACTGTGGCCACTACGGGCTTAGGGGATAGCTTCAGCAACCGAGCCGTCCCGTTCGTTTGCGTGGGCGGAACTACCGTAGGGGGCCTGAATTGCAATGGCAATCCCATTACCGTCGCAAGTCTCCGTCCCATCCGTGGTCAGGGTGGTTTCTCGGAGCTGAGCTTCCCGCTGTCGCGAATCTTCCACGCCGATCCGAGTGGCCACAATGCAGGCTGGTCGCTGCACGTTATGTACGGCACGGATCGTGCTAACGCCGCGGACACTCGGCGCCCCGGAGGAAACGGCTTGGTTCGCACCGACCTCGACACTGCGTCGCTCAATTACAAAGTGAACTCCTGGTTCACGATTGTCAACGAAGTCAGCTACATCGACACGCGGGCTGCAACCCGCGGCTCGAAGCTCTTCCGAGGCATTCTGTCAACTCAGGCGCACTCATGGCGCAACGAGTTCGGAACGATCTTCACGTTCTGAGCGAACCGAACGTAAGCGAAGCCCCCGCGGAGCCCCTTGGGAGTGGGGCTCCGTGGCTCCGCATACGAAGCAAGTCAAGACTGCGGGACGGGATGATGCAAGCATTTCCGTCCCGCAGAAACGCCACTTCACGGCAGTTTCAAGGCAATTTGACTCGCGCGCCTGCGCGGTAGCATTATCGG
The DNA here is from genome assembly GCA_035511855.1 of Candidatus Udaeobacter sp. Lineage (GTDB taxonomy): Bacteria > Acidobacteriota > Terriglobia > Acidiferrales > UBA7541 > Acidiferrum. The sequence continues at coordinate 108 of DATKEV010000154.1, read as the reverse complement.
TTCGGGCAGGCTCATTCTGTTCTTGAAGAGAGCTTGTGCGGACCCATCTGTTCCTTGGAGGGTAACAAGATGGCGAAGAAAAAACAGGAAGGGCTTTCACGCAGAGAT
>DATKEV010000153.1:0-10261 GCA_035511855.1 Candidatus Udaeobacter sp. | reverse complement strand
CGCACCCATCGCCAGAGTCTTCAAAATATCGCGTCGCGTTACGCTCTGTGAACTCATTAGATGTTTCCTTTTTGCGCTTCCGAGAGCAAGTATTCCGACGCTCGCCAGGACAGCGCCATAATCGTCAACGTCGGATTCTTGTCCGGATTGGTCACCAACGAAGCGCCATCCGTAACGAACAAGTTCTTTACATCGTGGGCCTGGCAGTAACCGTTCAACACAGAAGCTTTCGGGTCAGCTCCCATTCGCGCGGTCCCCACCTCATGAATGATTTTCCCGCCCGCTTGAATACCAAACGGGTATGGTCCATCAATCCTGGTCTTTGTGCGATATTCTCCACCAGCCGCTTCGACAATCGCGCGAAAGGTTTGCTGCATGTCCTGCGCTTGCCGCAGCTCGTAATCCGTCCATTTAAAGTGAAAGCGCAGCACGGGAATACCCCATTGGTCGACGACCTCGGGATCGATCTCGCAATACGTGTCCGGATTCGGAATCATCTCGCCACGGCCCGCGAAGCCGATCGTCGTTCCGTAATTCTTGCGCGCTCTTCGTTTCAGATCGACGCCGTATCCCTCTTGCTTGTGATTCATGCCATTGAACATGCCGCAGTTCGGCAGTTCGCGGCCACCGCCAAACTCGATGTGATACCCGCGCGGAAAATCGTTTTGCCGATCGAACTTCCACCACGGCATATACATGTGCATGCCGCCGACGCCGTCGTGATTGTGGGGCGGCATCTTCTCGAGTTGCGGGAAGTAGCCGTAACCGCCGCTGCCGACGGAATCGGTGAGATATTTCCCAACGGTGCCGGAAGAGTTTGCAATTCCATTTGGAAACGCCGCCGATTTCGAGTTCAGCAAGAGCCGCGCGGACTCGCAGGCGCTCGCGGCCACAACGACGGCGCGCGCATTCACGCGTTTTTCCGTCCGCGTCGCTTTGTCAATGTAGGAAACGCCTTGGGCTTTGCCCTCCTTGGTGATGAGAATTTCGCGCGCCATCGCCCCGGTGATCAGCGTAAGCTTTCCCGTTTCGATGGCGGGTGGAAGCAGGACCTGGCTTGAACTGAAATTGGATGCGGTCACGCAGCCGCGGCCGCACTGCCCGCAATAGTGGCAAGGCAGGCGTCCGTGCACTGGGCGAGTGAGGATGGCCATGCGCGAGGGGATGCAAATTATGTTGAGCTTGTCGCAGGCCTTCTTGACCATCAATTCCGTGCAACGCGGTTTCGGTGGAGGAAGAAAAACGCCGTCGGGCGCGCTCGATACATTTTCTTTCGTTCCGAAAACGCCGATGTAGCCTTCGACCTTGTCGTAATAGGGCGCGAGATCTTCGTACGTGATGGGCCAATCGTCGCCAAGCCCATCGCGCGTTCCGGACTTAAAGTCGATAGGCGCAAAGCGCAAGGCGATGCGGCCCCAGTGATTGGTGCGGCCGCCGACGATGCGCGAGCGAAACCACTGGAAATTCGAGCCCGGAGCAGAAGTGTACGGCTCGCCCTCAATATTCCACGCGCCGTTCGGCGCAAGGAACTCGCCGAAGTTTTCTCTTGCTTGGCCGCCGACGCCGGCGCCGCGATGCGGCAATTCGTACGGCCACATCAGCATCTTGAAATCTTTCTCGGGATTTACGTTCGGCCCGGCTTCCAGCAAAACGCAGTTGAGGCCACCCTCGGTGAGAATTTTTGCGGCCATGCCCCCGCCGGCGCCGGAGCCGATGATTGAGACGTCGTACTGTTTCGGGGAGCGCTGAACTTGGGCCATGCGACGCTTGCTCCCTACAGATTGTTCTTTTTGATTTCAGAAACGGCGAAATCGCAAGCGCGCGCCGTCAGTGCCATGTACGTGAGCGACGGATTCACGCAGGAAGAAGAGACCATGCAAGCGCCGTCGGTCAGAAACAGATTTTTCGCGTCGTGCGCCTGATTGTGCTCGTTCAGCACGGAAGTTTTCGGGTCGCGGCCCATGCGCGCGGTGCCCATTTCGTGGATCGCCAGCCCCGGCGGCGTGATCTCCTGGTTGACAGAAATATCTTTTGCGCCGGCGGCGGCGAGCATTTCCGCGGCTTCGATGGCGATGTCCTTGGACATGGTGAGCTCGTTTTCGCTCCAGCCGCAGTGGATTTTCAACGCGGGGATGCCCCAGGCGTCGAGTTTTTCCTTGTCCACTTCGACGAAATTATTGTGATTGGGCAAGCATTCGCCGAATCCGCCGATCCCAAGGCGCCACGGGCCGGGCAGGCGCAGCGTGTTTTTGAAATCTGCGCCGATGCCGACTTTGTTGATGCCGCGGGACCAGCCTTCGCGGCTCCCGCCGCCCTGGTAGCCGTAGCCGCGGAGAAAGTCTTTTTGCTTGGTCTTGACGTTTCTAAAGCGCGGGATGTAGATGCCGTTGGGGCGGTTGCCAAAAGGCATCTTGTCTTCATGGCCCCTCATTTCGCCGCTGGCGCCGCTGCCCATGTGATGGTCCATCAAGTTATGGCCGAGTTCGCCGCTGGAGTTGGCCAGGCCGTCGGGAAATTCCAGAGTCGCGGAATTGAGGAGCATGCGCGTGGACTCGAGGGTCGAGCCGCAAATAAAAAAGACACGGGCTTTGAATTCGAGGGCGCTTTTGGTTTGCGCGTCAACGACGCGAACACCGCTGACGCGGCGGGCTTTCGAATCGAAGATCAAACTGTGGACCACGCTGTAGGGGCGCATGGTCAGGCGGCCGGTTTTTTGCGCGGCGGGTAGCGTGGAATTGAGGCTGCTGAAATAGGAACTCGTGATGCAGCCGCGATGGCATACGCCGCAGTAGTGGCAAGCGGCGCGGCCCTTGTGTACGCGCGTGAGCACGGCGGAACGGCCGATGGTCAGCATGCGGTCATCAAAATTTTTCGCCAGCGCGTTTTTGAGATCGATTTCGACGCAGGTCATTTCCATCGGCGGGAGGAATTTTCCGTCGGGAAGTTGTGGCAAGCCTTCGGCCTGGCCGCTGATGCCGGCGAACTCTTCCACGTGGTCGTACCAGGGCTCGATGTCCGCATAGCGAATGGGCCAATCAATGGCGATGCCCTCTTTCAAGTTGGCTTCAAAATCGAGATCGCTCCAGCGATAACATTGGCGGCCCCAGATGATGGACTTTCCGCCGACCTGGCGGCCGCGAATCCAGGAAAAATGTTTTCCGGGATCCGTGGAATAAGGATTGTCCTTGTCGCTGACGAAAAACTGATGCGAGTATTCATCACAAGCGTAGTAGCACTCGCGCTGGATGGGCTGGGTGCCCTCGCGTTCGCCGCGATTGTCCCAGCTGCGATGCTTGAGTTCCCACACGGGAACGTGCTCGACATAGTCGCGCTCGGGAACGATACTGCGGCCCGCTTCGAGGACCAGCGTGTTGAGGCCTTTTTCGGTAAGTTCCTTGGCGGCCCAGCCGCCGGTAATTCCCGAACCAACTATGATTGCGTCGTAGGTTGTGGTCGCCATGTTCGCCCCTATCCCTGCGCGTCCCCGGCCCCGGGGCCGGAATTGATGCAGCCATGTTGCGCGCCAGGGATGATTTGCAACTTGAGTTCCTGACTGAAGCCGATTTCCGAAGTGTAGTAACCGTGAAGAGTCATTCTTTTGAAGACGGTGAAGAAATCGTCTTGCATCTGCGTGTCGCGGCCATCAGGCCGCCATAAAGGTGGACGCTGTTTCGCTGCGGAGCGGGCGCGGGCCACGGCGGCGGTATCATCCAGCGAGCGCAAGAGAGTCAACTGTTGTTCCGGCGAAGCGGCCGCAAAATCCTTGGAGAAAAGCGTGTTGCTTTGCTTGTCGACGTCAGCAAGACCGCTAAGAAAATTACGGCGCTCGCCGTCGTTGGCCCATTCGGTGAGAATGACATCGATGAATTCGTTGACACGCGCGCCTTTGGCGCCGGGAGTATCCGTAGCGGGAATAATTTGATCGATCATAGCAATGACGGTGTCATTCGAATGAGCGTCGAGGGTGCGCAGCGCGTAACCCGAAGCGGGCTGCGTCTGGCGATAAAATGCGAAAACCTCAGGAGTCAGTGCGGGGAGAACGGAACCCGCGGTGAGAATGCGAAGCGCTTCACGCCGATGCATAGTGCCTCCGTGATTCGAATGGGGATTCGAACGAGCGCGGCGCGGTCTGTTGCGCGGAGCGGGCGCTCGAAATAGCAAGCTCGCGAGCTTCGCGCAATTCCTTCACCGGATCCCCCAGGGGAGTAAATTCCATGGCGACGTAACGGGAATAGCCGATCTGCGCGAGCTTGCGGAAAATATTGGAATAGTTGATTTCGCCGGTGCCGGGATGATGGCGACCGGGAACGTCGGCGACGTGCACGAGGCCGAGGAGATCGAGACTCTTCTCGAGCTTGGCGATAAGGTTTCCCGCGGCAATCTGCTCGTGGAAAAAATCGTACAGGAATTTGACGTGCGGATTGCCGACGGAGTGAACGATGTCAAAGCCCTCGGCGGAAGTTGTGAGGAAATATTTGGGATTCTCTTCGGGGTCAATGTTCTCGATGAGGAGCTCGATTTCGTTTTTGGCGGCAATGTCCGCGGCGCGTTTGAGAGTTTCGATGCAGTTGGCGTGCATCTCCTCCGGCGAAAGACCCGGAACTTTGTTTCCGGTCTGCATGATGAGGCGGGAGCATTCGAGCTCTTTCATGGTGGGGACGAAATCCCGGAGCGATTTCATGAAAACTTCGCGCGCGCTGGGGTCCGCCAGGGGCTGCCACACGCCGGTGGTGCCGTCGAATTCGATGCCGAGTTCCTGTTTTTTGCGGCGGGCGTCGGCAAAATCCTGCTTTTTCCAGTCTTTGAATTCCTCGACGAGCTCGACGGCGCGATAGCCCGCTTCGTGAACTTTTTCCAATCGCTGGAGAAAAGGGAGATCGCGGTAGACGGTCCAAAGCATGACGGAGAGAGAGAAGGGCACGCCGTCGGCTTCGGGAGCGGATGTGCCAGGGGATCTGAGGGAAGACGGTCCAGCCGCGGCACTGGCGAGCGCCGCACCGGCACAAACGCTGACGAATTCGCGGCGGCGCATGTCAAGCTCCTAACAATTCGTCGCGCACGTTTTTCAAAACGAAGGCGGCGCGCTCGACGCCCACCTCGCCCGACAAGATCAAGTCTTCATTCTCAATGCTCAAGATGCCTTCGTACCCGACATCCATATAGGCCTTGACGACCGCTTTCCACAACGAGGCGCTGTGCCCGTAACCGACGGCGCGAAATTCGTCCGAAGCCTCGGGGCGCTCCTCTTTCTTGATCGCAAAGTTCAGGATGCCATATCGAGCAACATACTCCGGATAAAGAACGGTGTCCTTCATGTGTGCGTGGTAGAGGGCTCCTTGCTTGGCCAGGAAGTGAATGACTTCTACGGGATCGCAGCCTTGCCAGAAGAGATGGCTTAGGTCGCAGTTGGCACCGATCTCTTCGCCGACCGCTTCTCGGAGCTTCATCAAAGTGCGAGGGTTGTAGACGGCGAAATTGGGGTGCATTTCGAAAGCGAGACGCTTGATGCCATGCCCGCGGGCGTATTTCGCCTGCTCCTTCCAATACGGAATGATTCTTTCGTTCCACTGCCAGTCCTGCATCTGGGCGTATTCGGGAGGCCAGCGGTAGGTAATCCAATTCGGCTGAGTGTCCTGGGGCGTGCCGCCGGGACAGCCGGAAAAACCGACGATGACTTTCACGTCGAGCATTTCGGCGAGGAGAACCGTTTTGCGGAAGGTGTCGATGTCTTTCTGGGCGCGCGCCGAGTCGGGATGGATAGGATTGCCATGACAACTGAGAGTGGCAATTCGAATGCCCTTGTCTTCAAACTTTTTCTGCCAAGCTTTGGCTTTCGAACGGTCGTTGATGAGTTCGTCGAGGGGGCAGTGGTGATTCTCAGGGTAACCGCCGGTGCCGATCTCCATGACTTCAAGGCCGAGGGCGCTGACTCTGTCGAGCATGGCGTCGAGAGAGAGAGCTTTGTAAACGGGGTCGAAGACGCCAATGGGAATCTTCCGCAGATTTCTGTCAGGACGGGGTTCGGGCGATTTTAGCGCGTGGGCGGGAGGTTCGCCGGCAGCGACAATTTTTGAAGCACCGGGCATGGTGGCAGCTAACAAGCCTCCGGTGGCGGCGAGAAATTGCCGGCGGTCGATCGCTAAGTTTTTGGGCGCTAAGTTTTCTGGCGCTAAGTTTTTTGGCGCTGAGCCTCTTGGCGCGGAGTCTTTCAGCCGTTTCTTCAAGCGCGCCTCCCTCGAAAAACGCAGCAGGCAGGTGGCAGTGTTCGGGGGCATTATACGACGTGTGAGGCGCGAACAAGCAAGAAAATCGTTTTTCTATGGTGGGTCATTCTCCGAGTTGCCAGCGATTGCGGAACTTGCGCCGATCCGCACCTGCTCTGCCTACGAGCACACGGGACGCGCCAAGCTAGAGCAATCCGTAATGGTCGGGATACTTGGCTTGCAACGAGCTCACCAGGACCTCAAACCCGGGATGCTCGCGCAGATTTTTCAGGTAAGGGTCCTTCAGGAAAAAAGGCCAGCACGCAAACCCGCTGCTGACACTTCGCTCCAGCCACTCGAAGGCCGCTTCTCGCCGCCCCAGCAAGGCCAGAATGCATGCGAATTGATAGTAGCTGTGGTGCGCATGTCCAAAGGATTTTGGGCTTGCACAAGCCGTTGTCAGGCAGTCGAGCGCCCTTCCCTCTTTCCCCGTCGACGCGTAAAAGACGCCTTGCAAACTGACGATGAGTGGTTCTTCGGGCAAAAGCTGCGCCGCCTCATCCAGCAGGATTTTTGCTTCTTTCAAATCTCCGGTCATCATGGCCGGCAGCGGAGCAAAGTAGATTGGATACTTGTTGCCTGGATTTTCGGCTCGCCACGCTACAACCTCCTCCCGCGCCAAATCGTATTCGCCGTTCCAAAGGTACACTTGCACGATGCTGTGACTAATGGTTTTGCTGGGATGAAATGGCCGCCCTCTCTCATACATTTCACGGGCGTGGTCGAGCAGACCGATGTGAGCCAGGATGGTGCCCAAACGGTTGTACGCTTGGGGCTGATTGTTCTGCAGGGCCAGGGCTCGCTTGAGCTCGGCTATCGCTTCAACGTGTTGGAAGTTTTTGGACGGCCCCCACAAGAGAAAAGCGCTAGCGACGTGCCCTTCGGGCAAATCCGGATCCAGATCAAGCGCGCGACGGCAATGAAACTCGGCTTTCTCCAACCACATGGTCGCGGGTTCAAGTTCAAAGTGCCGAGTCGCGCACACAACGGAAAGGGCGGCATGCGCCAGGGAAAAACCGGGATCTCGGGTGACCGCGTTGTTCAGGTGCTGAGTGGCTTCGTCGAGCAGTCGCGGATCGCCCGAGGAACTGAGCCGGTAACCTCGTATGAATTCCGCATATGCCATGGGGTCCTTGCTATAGCGCGGACGGCGTTGGACCACCGCCGGACCTAGCGGCCGGTTCAATGCGGCGGCGATTTGCTTCGCAATCTCGTCCTCGAGGTCGGACAGGCGGTTTATGTGCAGATCGCGTCTCCTTGTGAAGCAAGCACTCTCTATGTGGGTGTCAAACATTTCTATCGAGAGGCGCCATAGGCCTTTTGACATTTGAATGGCGCCGTGGACAACAAAACGCACGCCAAGACGGGAAGCGGTCTCCGCTGCTGTGGCCTCGGCCGGCACATTCAGCACCGCAGAAATTGGCAGAACGTCCACGCCCGGCAAATTTCCGAGACGCATGACCAGTGCATCGGCAAACCCCAGGCATACGCCATGGTCATCCGTGGGTTTCCCGAGAAGGATCAGCGGCAAGACGGCTAACGACGAGCGCTCGCTCCACCGGCCCGCTTTCTCCGGGCTGACTGCGCGCATGGCAGCTGATCCAAAATCGGATTGCGGATCGCGCGCATCAATCACACGCACCGGTCCGATGAATCGGTACCCTTTGCCCACCACGGTTTCTAGAAAGCGCGGATTAGCGGAATCGTCACCCAGAGCGGTACGGATTTTACGCACGATGTTGTTGATATTGGGCTCGGTATCGATAAACAGATCCGAGCGCCACAATTTCGTGACGATGTCCTTGCGCGAAACCAGTTGTTCCCGCCGGCCCACCAGAAAAATCAGCAGCTCCATGGGCTTCTTAGGGAGCTTTATTCGCCTTCCCGCGCGGCGAAGCTCGTAGCGCCCCAGGTCCAGTTCAATCTCACTCGCTGCCGGTCTTCTGCGTCGCATAAGGCTCTTGCAGCGCATTATCTCCTAGGAATCAGTGGTTTGCGACGATATGCGAAAGATATACAAACTGTATCCGCTCTTCATTGTATTCCTTGCCCACTGACCTGATGATCCCACGCGTTGGTGCTGAGCAGGAGGCTCAATCATGAAACGATACTTTTTCCTTATACTCGCAGTGGCCGGTTTGCTCGCTTGGGCGGGGCAGCCATTCACGACCGCCGCGGACACCCATTCTCACGAAACAAACGCGTTCACCCCGGATACCATTCCCTGGGGTCCGGCGCCGCCGGTGGTGCGCCCGGGCGCGCAGCTTGCGGTGCTCGAAGGCGACCCAAGCGCCTCGACCGGCGACTTCACCATCCGCCTGAAGATGCCTGATGGGTTCCGCATTGCACCCCATTGGCACCCACACCGGGAAAACGTCACCATCATCTCCGGGACGTTCAAAGTCGGTATGGGCGATACTTTTGACCCCGACACCATGAAAGCGTTCATTGCCGGGAGCTTTGCCTTTCTCGACCCCGACATGCACCACTACGCCATGGCTTGCGGAGAGACGGTCGTCGAGGTCCACGGGCAATCTCCCCTGCAGTTCAACTACGTCAATCCTGACGATGACCCCAGCAAGAGCAAGTAGCCCGACCCTCGCGCGCAGCGCAGGCGAGCTCGCGATTTTCATCCGCGCTCGTCCACATTTTCATGGGCCCGGAATGCGCCATGAATGAAAGTTACTTTGCGCGTTAAACGGCCCGGGAAGCGGCGGCAACCGCTTCCCGAGCCTAACCCCCACGGGGCAGCTAAGTGAGAAACCCCACTCGTGCATTACCGCAGCAAATGCAAGAGAATTACGATCACAAAGGAGAATGAGAATGGCCGTTAACATGGACAAACTGAACGTGTTCGTAGGGAAATTCGTTGGGGATCTGGGAGCCGCGGTCCACTCCGGCATGGTGGTCATTGGCGAAAAGCTGGGGTTATACAAGGCTCTCGCCGAAGGCCCTGTGAACTCATCCGAACTGGCTGCAAAGACCGGAACAGATGAGCGTTATGTGCGCGAATGGCTGGGCTCCCAAGCTGCCGGCGGCTACGTCACGTATAACGAAAAGACGCGCAAGTTCAGTCTGAGCGAAGAACAGGCGTTTGCGCTCGTGAACGAAGAGAGTCCCGCTTACATTCCCGGGGCCTTCCAATTGGCTCTCGGCTCTCTTGCCGCTGTTCCGAGGATTGCCGAGTCCTTCCGCTCCGGCGCGGGCATGGGCTGGCATGAGCACGACGACGACGTGTTTCATGGCTGCGAGAAATTCTTCCGGCCGAGCTATGCAGCCAACCTTGTAAGTTCGTGGATTCCATCTTTGCAAGGTATAAAGGCCAAGCTCGAGGCCGGCGCGCGCGTTGCCGATGTGGGCTGCGGCAAAGGCGCGTCTACCGTGCTGATGGCCAAAGCCTTTCCAAAATCACAATTCTTTGGATTCGACTATCACGACAAATCCATCGAGGGCGCCCGCGCCGTCGCCGCCAGAGAAGGACTCGAGGTTCGCCTCAACTTTGGGGTCGCGAAGGCCAAAGAGTTTCCGGGCAAGGACTACGATCTGGTTACCGTGTTCGATTGTCTCCACGACATGGGTGATCCGGTAGGTGCCGCAACCCATGTGCGCAATTCACTGAGCAAGGATGGCACATGGATGATCGTCGAACCGTTTGCCAACGATGAGCTAAAAGACAATCTGAATCCGGTCGGCCGGGTCTACTACTCCTTTTCAACGTTGCTGTGCACACCCTGTTCCCGGTCGCAGGAGGTCGCACTCTGCCTTGGGGCCCAGTCGGGCGAAAAGCGGATTCGCGCCGTAGTCGCGGAGGCCGGCTTTAGCCACCTCCGGCGAGCTGCGGAAACACCGTTCAACGTTGTCTAATGAAGCTCGTCCGTAGAAGCGGCCTTAAAGTTGATGCGAACGCGGTTGGTGCCCAGACCGGGCCTACTCATCACGCAGGGTCTGGCGACTAACTAGACACGAAGAATTGGAGCAAGGTACGCAGGAATGGGTCT
>DATKEV010000152.1:0-8379 GCA_035511855.1 Candidatus Udaeobacter sp. | reverse complement strand
CGTCGCACAGGGCAAGCCAGCAGACATCGAAGCCACTGCCGCATCCCTCACTGGCCAATATCTAAGTGGTGTGGCGAAAATCGCCATCCCAGAAAAGCGCCGCAGTCCAAACGGCAAAGCGATTCAGATTCTCGGCGCAAGCGCGAACAATTTGAAGGACGTGGATATTACACTGCCGCTGGGCTTGCTGACGGTGGTCACTGGCGTCTCCGGCTCTGGAAAATCCACCCTCGTCAACGACATTCTCTACCGTGCGCTCGCGCAAAAGCTTTATCGCTCTTCGGAAGCGCCGGCGGCGCATCGGGAAATTCTCGGTGCCGAGAACATCGACAAAGTCATCGAGATCGACCAAGCTCCTATTGGCCGCACGCCGCGCTCCAATCCTGCCACTTACACGGGCGTGTTTGCGCCGATTCGCGATCTCTTCGCCATGCTGCCGGAATCGCGAGAACGCGGCTACCGCCCCGGCCGTTTCAGCTTCAATGTGAAAGGCGGCCGGTGCGAAGCATGCCAGGGCGACGGCCTGCGCCGCATTGAAATGAATTTTCTTCCAGACGTTTACGTGATGTGCGAAGTGTGCCGCGGCCGCCGCTACAATTCAGAAACACTCGCGGTTCGCTACAAAAGCCAGTCCATCAGCGACGTTTTGAATTTGCCTTCTGCCGACGCGCTAAAACTTCTCGAAAATATTCCGCAGATTCAGCAGAAGCTGGCGACGCTCGTCGAAGTTGGCCTCGGTTACGTCACACTCGGCCAATCGGCTACGACGCTTTCCGGCGGCGAAGCGCAACGCATCAAACTTGCGCGCGAACTTTCCAAGCGTCAAACCGGCCGCACGCTCTACATTCTCGACGAGCCCACCACCGGCTTGCATTTCGACGACGTGCGAAAACTTCTCGATGTTTTGCAACGTCTCGTCGACCTTGGCAACACCGTGCTCATCATCGAGCACCATCTCGACGTCATCAAGCAAGCCGATTGGATCATCGATCTCGGCCCCGAAGGGGGAGAAGGCGGCGGCCGCATCGTCGCGCAGGGCCCGCCCGAGCTCGTCGCCCGCACAAAAAAGTCTTACACCGGCCAGGTCCTCGCCCGCGTTCTCGGCTTCAGTGGGAATGGTCACCTTGGCAAGCTGGATGTACATTCAGGCCACAGCAAATGAGATCTCCGCGCAAAGTCTTTGCAGAGGCCGGGCTTCAGCCCGGCTTTTTCTTTCCTCGTCGATTGACCCTCATGCAACATGCTTCTCAACCAGCTTCTCCTTGCAGTGAGCAGCGCTTCTCCATAAAGTGATTCACTTACTATGAGCATCTATTTCATCCATCCCCTCACCTTAGGCGCGGTGCACACCTATCCGCTCGCCTCGCGCAAAAGTAAAGTGAGCATCCGCGATTTTGCGAAGCCACCAGCCGCCAATTCGTCGCTCACAAAATTTCTCGATTCGCTCCCCAACATCCTTGCCGCCGATGATCTGGGCCATCTCCTCGCGGCCATCCATGCCGCTCGCAAGCAGCACAAAGCCATCCTCTGGGGCATCGGCGGTCACGTCATTAAGGTCGGCCTCGGCCCCATCCTGATCGATCTGATGAAACGCGGCTTCATCTCCGGCGTCGCCATGAACGGCGCCGCGCTCATCCACGATTTTGAGATCGCTCTTGCGGGAAATACATCCGAAGACGTGGAAGCCGGTCTTGGCGCGGGCCAATTCGGCATGGCCGAGGAAACCGGCAAGTATCTCAACGAAATCGCCAAACTTTCGCAGCGCATTCGCATCGGCTACGGCGAAGCTGCCGGCCAATTCCTGAACAGCGGTATCATCGAAGTCAAGCACGCCACTTCCAGCATGCTCGTCGCTGCCTACAAATACCAGATCCCCGTCACCATTCATCTCGCCATCGGTACCGACATTCCCCACATGCACCGCGCGGCCGACGGCGCCGCACTCGGCGCGGCTTCACATCTCGATTTCCGCCTCTTCTGTGCCCTCGTCGAGCAGATGCATCCTGGCGGTGTCTATCTCAATTGGGGCTCGGCCGTTCTCCTCCCCGAAGTGTTTCTCAAAGCCGTGTCTATCGTTCGTAATCTCGGCGTCCCGCTCCGCCCTATTACCACCGCGAACTTCGACTTTATCCAGCACTATCGTCCGTTGCAGAATGTAGTGAAGCGTCCCACCGCTTCCGGCGGCAACCAGCGCGGTCCGGAATCGCACGGCTACGCCATCACCGGCCACCACGAGTTGCTTCTCCCGCTCGTTGCCGCCGCGCTGGCCGCCGGCTGGCCGAAGAAAGTACCATCAAGGAAACGATGACCCTCGTCGACGACAACCCGCTGAACCCGCCGGATCAGGATGCTGCACTCCATCCTGCTGCGGAAGAGTCGTCCCCTTCCCCCGCAGCGGAGCCGCTCTCTTCTCCGCTTGCGGGCGATCCCATCGCCTACGCGGCTCGCACTCCGTCACCAAAATTCGGATCGTATCTCCCGGAAGACCTGCGCATCTCCTGGTCCTGGCCGCATCTTCTCGTTTTTTTGTTTTTTGGTTTTGCCAGCTTGCTGGTTGTCCAGGTCGGCGCCGTTCTTCTGCTCTCGGCAAATAAGCACCTGACGCAAAAGCAGCTGCAGCAACTTGTCGAGTCAAAGCCCCAGTTTCTCGTGGGCACAAATATTCTCTGGTTTGCGTTCATCTTCCTCTTTCTCTATGTAACTCTTTCCGTGCTGCGCGGATCACCCTTCTGGCGTTCGCTCGGCTGGAAGAAGCTCAACGCTGATCCCGCCGCCGGGAAAGGCAGTCCCTGGATGTATTTCGTTTCCGGCTGCGGCCTGGCTATTTTCGTGGCCATCGCCGGCTCCCGCGTCAAGGATACCGAGCACCTTCCTATTGAGGAGCTTTTCAAGAGCCGCACCGGCGCCTTGCTGCTGATGACCATGGCGGTTTTCGTCGCGCCGCTGGTCGAAGAAACCGTCTTTCGCGGCTACCTCTATCCGCTCTTTGCCGGCAAATTCTCGGGCCTCGCGGAAATCTTCGGTGTCGATCCTCTTCAGGCAATTCGCTTCGGCACGGCCGCTGGCATCTTCGTCACGGGAATTTTGTTCGGCCTCATGCACGGCGCGCAGCTCGGATGGACCTGGGGCCTCGTCAGCCTGCTGACACTGGTTGGCGTGATTTTCACTTTCGCTCGCGCGCGCACGGGAACCGTGGTAGCCAGCTTCCTCCTCCATCTCGGCTACAACTCGATGATCGCCGCCACTTCCATTATTGCCACCAAGGGTTTCACCCACATGCCTCCGCATCCATGAACGATTCGTTTTCTCTTCGCGCCGCCGTTACAATGAATAGATACGACTTGAATTCGCGAGGACAATGAAGGAATGTACGTAGCTCAACCCATCGAATGGACCGAACGCGGCGTCGTGATCCTCGACCAGCGACGCCTTCCCACCGAGGAAATTTCCTACACTTACGCCGATTATCGCGAGGTCGCCAAAGCCATCCGTGAAATGGTCATCCGCGGGGCTCCGGCCATCGGGGTGGCCGCCGCCATGGGCGTTGCTCTCGGCGTTCTCCATTCCTCCGCAAAATCCATTGAAGCTCTCGGCGATGAATTCTCGGAAATTTGCATTACGCTCGCGAAAACCCGGCCCACCGCCGTCGATCTCTTCTGGGCCCTCGAGCGCATGAAGCGCCGCTTCGCTGAACTAACTGCGCAAACCTCCGTCCTTGGCAAGATCAAGCAAGCCATGGTCGAGGAAGCCCAGCAAATCCATCTCGAGAAAAAAGCCAACGACGAAGCCATGGGCCGCTTCGGCGCGGAGTTCATGCCCCGCGAAGGCCAGGTCATGACGCAGTGCAACGCCGGCGCGCTCGCCACCGGCGGCATCGGCACCGCGCTGGGAGTCATCCGCGTGGCCTTCGAGCAAGGCAAAAAACTCCACGTCCTCGTACCTGAAACGCGGCCCTATCTTCAGGGCGCGCGCCTCACCGCCTGGGAGCTCCACAAGGGCGGCATCCCGCTCACGCTCATCACCGATAACATGGTCGGCCACTTTTTGAAGACAGGAAAAGTTGGCGCCGTGGTCACGGGTGCCGATCGCATCGCGGCCAACGGCGACACCGCCAACAAAATCGGCACGTATCAGATTGCCGTCCTCGCCAAAGAAAATAACGTTCCCTTTTATATCGCCGCGCCCGTCTCCACTTTTGATCTTTCCATTCCCGACGGCGGCCACATCCCCATCGAAGAGCGCTCCGCTAGGGAAGTCACGCATCTTCGGGGCATGCGCATCGCGCCCGACGTTCACGCCGCGCATCCCGCCTTCGATGTGACTCCGGCGCGCTACATCGCCGCCATCTTCACCGAACGCGGCGTCGCCCGCGCCCCTTACGCCGAATCTCTCCGCGCCCTCGCCGTGTCCGCTCAGTCAGTAGCGACCACCTCGTAGCACACCGGCTGGTTTGCCACAACGAGGCGCGTTTAGCCTTGCGAATGGTGCTCACTCTCGCAGCACGAGGCATCCGCGGCCTTGGCGGGCTGCACGTACTCGGCCTGCGCGTCCACCTGGTACCCTTCGCCATACTTGTCATGGTGGCGCACCCATGCCATTCCATGCTTCAACCCCTCTTCGTCGCGCCCCTTTGGCGTAAGGTCCAGCCAGTTGTACGCCCCGATGAGGATGTCCAGCCCGCGAGCATAGCTCGAATAGGTATGGAAAATGGTGCCGGCCGCATCCTTGTAGAAGACGCTCGTGCCGGGCCGCTCCTCGCTCGGAAATGGTTGCATGGAATAGTTGTAATACACCTGGCCTTTCTCCAGCTCCTGCTTCGTCATCGACACCTGGTAGTCGTAGTTGAAGTCGGTTGCATTCGACGACACCCAATGGAAGCGCCAGCCCATGCGCTTCTTGAACGCCTCGATCTGCGCCAGTGGCGCCCGCGAAACCACGGCAAGCCGCACGTCTCGCGCCGCCAGGTGCACCACGCTGCCGTCGATGTGGTCCGAAATGAACGAGCAGCTCGGGCAGCCTTCCGCCCACCCGGGGCCAAGCATGAAGTGATACACAATCAACTGGCTTCTGCCGCCGAAAAGATCGGCCAGCGTCTCCTGGCCTTTCGGCCCATCGAAAACGTAGGCTTTCTCCACCTTCTCCCAAGGCAGTTCGCGGCGCTGCCGGCTCAATTCATCGCGATGTCGCGAGAACTCTTTCTCCTTCTTCAACAGCTCCTTGCGCGCGGCAAGCCATGCTGCTTGCGACACGACCTTTGGATGTTCCATTGCTCTCGTTGCCATGCCTGATTCTCCTTTCCCAATTGTGCGCTTTCGCGGAATAACAGATGAAACTTGAAACTTCGTAACAATCAATGCGCCGGAGTGAATACCGGAGCCCGGCGATGCTTTGCCCAAACGAACTCCCGCATTCCCTGGCCGCTCAGTGAGAATGGAGCAGCCTTCGCGCTTGAACTCTAGCCGCCTGCGGCCTGCGCCTTGGCCGCTTGGCCCGCCTGCTGCATCTGCGCCATCATCTTGCGAATCGCCGCGTTGGATCCGGGGCCGTTCTTCTCGCGCCAGGCCTCGAGGCGCTTGCACTGTTCTTCGAGGTTGGCGAGGAACTTCGGGCTGCTGAACATCGTGCGCCACCGAGCGATCACCGGCTTCACTAGTTCAAAAACCGCCCATTGTTCCCCGCTGTTCTCGAAGAAGAAGTCTTGGTCGATCAAACCGCGGTTGACGATGCTCGCCACCATTTCCCAATACGTGAGCACCATGCGCATGTACACGTCTCCTTGGCTGCCGGGAGGGCATACGCGCATCATGTCCTCCTCGTTTTTCACGTGGAAGTTGGCGAAGAACCATTCCCGCGCTTCGCGCAGCTTAGGCTCGCGCCGCTCCTCGTACAGCCGCAACATCAGATTGACTTGCTCGTTCGTTACTTCTCCCATGTTTCCTCCTTTGGACTTTGGTTCTGAACTGATTTCTTTACACCGCTCTTCGCGCCAAATACCTTGGCCACGAGTGCGGTGAATCCTCCCGTGGACACCACGCCGGCGATCATCAAGGCGGCATTCGCCACGCACCCTGGACACATAAAGTCTCTCTTTCCGCAGCGCCGCGCTCACCGCGAACGAGCCGCTTCCGCCCTCTTCTTCACGGCCTGATGGATAAACGACCAGCCTTTCGAAACTCCTTTTCGGTGGTCATCCAGAATCAGTCCAAGCGCTGTGTGATGAAAGGTGAGTAGCGTTCCGCCATCTCTCTCGCTCAAGCGGTACTGCACGTTCGACACGACGGGGTAGGACATGAACAACGGCCCCGTAATCTCGAGTAACGTCGGCCGCTTGATGGCTTGTACCACTCCCCAGAAGTGGCCGTTATTGCCGCCCAGGTCGCGGTACCACCTGCCGCCCGGCCACGCCTCAAGCTTCATCGGCATCGGCCCGCTTTCGGGTCCTTCGTTGTGCGGCCCCAGTTGTTCGAGCAGAGCCGCAAACGTTGCCTCCAGCGGCGCGCGCACGTGGATTTCCTCCGTTATGCCCAGCGTCAAATCCTCAATTCTTGTTGCTGTTGAGATCATTTTTCCTCCGTGGAATGAAGTTTGTCCCAGAATCGTTTGACGGATTGCTTTTCCCTTCGGCGCGCTCCTTGATGCGGCTCAATTGATGACGCCAGAATCGCTCAAATGTTTCCGTCCACTCGTGCAGCGGCCGGATGGCCTCCGCGTTGGTTCGATAGAGCATTCGCCGTCCGTCGCGGCGCACGTTGACCAAGCCCACCTCGAGCAACACTCGCAGGTGCTTCGAGACTGACGGCTGCTCCATCCCCAGCAAGTCCACAATCTCCCCAACGGGCCGCTCTTGCAGCGCGAGATAGTTCAGGATCTCTCGCCGCCGGGGCTCCGCCACGGCATTGAACGCATCCGAGGTTGTCGCTGCTCTTGCCATGAGCCAACAATACATTCCCATATGGGAATATGTCAAGCATTATTTTTCTGCCCCTTTTCCAAACGTCATTTCCGCATCCTTAGCTCCGTCTTAGGCGCGCAGCGGCCCGACTGCTGTGCAAGATGAAAATAGTGGAGTTTGTTCTTGAAGGTATTTCCGAACCGGGATAATCAGGAACCTCGCAGGAGTTCGAGGAAGGGCTTGCCTGTGTTTTTCAGCTTTTCTTCAAGTCGCGCAGTGCAGTCACAGTCCCCACAGGCCCAGGGCTCGGAGCCATTCGCATCGCGGCACTTGCGGCGGTCATGGGCGTCCTGCACCTTTACCAGCTCAAAGTATTCTTCCCAGTGAGGACGCTCTTCCTGCAGCGGCGTCGGGCAGTAACAGACTTCTACCCAGTGCACCGTCTCGTCGGCACAAACCCTCGCGTCGTTCATGTTGCGCAGATATTCGCCTTCCGCAACCGAGCCCTCTCCCAAAGTGCCGCGCTCAATCGCGTCCGCCAGCGCCCTCTCGCGACCAGTTTTTACCCGCGCTCGCACAAGATATCGCATGTCTTATATTGACCGTCCCTACGCTGCCGCCACATGCCTAAAATTACCACCGTATCGGTCAACCCGCACCCACTACCTCTCTAGCTGCCCTCTTTTCTCGTTTCTATCTTCCTCCCGAATGAATTGACCGCAATCCTCCGACCGTCTACCATCCTCTCTTCACTCCGCGCCCATGCTTAACGCGACTATCGCGCACTACCGCATCCTCCGCCAGCTTGGCAAAGGCGGCATGGGCGTCGTCTACGAAGCCGAAGACAGCAAACTTGGCCGCCGCGTGGCCCTCAAATTTCTTCCGGAGGACACGCACCGCGATCCGCAAACTCTCGAACGCTTCCTTCGCGAAGCCCGCGCCGCCTCCGCGCTCAATCATCCCGGCATTTGCACTATTCATGCCATCGAAGACCATGATGGCCGCACCTTCATCGCCATGGAATTGCTCGAAGGCCAAACCCTCGACAAACTGATCCCCCTCGGCGCCCTCCCCATTCCGCGCACCATTGATATCGGCATCCAACTTGCCGACGCTCTCGACGCCGCCCACAAAAAAGGCATCGTTCATCGCGACGTTAAGCCCGCCAACATTTTCGCCACCGATCGCGGCGCCGTCAAAATTCTCGATTTTGGCCTCGCCAAGCTCCTCCCGGAACACCACGCAAACTTCCGCGGCGAAACGACGCTCGGCGATTCCGAAACTCTGCTCCTCACCAGTCCCGGCACCGCCGTCGGAACCATCTCCTACATGTCCCCTGAACAAGCGCGCGGCGAGGAACTCGATGCTCGCAGCGACCTTTTCTCCCTCGGCGGCGTCCTCTACCAATTGACCACCGGCAAGCTCCCTTTTCCAGGGAGCACCAGCGCCGTCGTCTTCGACAACATTTTGCATAGCGCTCCCGTGGC
>DATKEV010000151.1:0-26494 GCA_035511855.1 Candidatus Udaeobacter sp. | reverse complement strand
CTTCGCGTGCATCCGGAAATCGCCAAAGCGCTAAAGACCCGCGAGTCCATGCTCATCGATGAGCTCGAGCAGAACTCCCACAAACACGTCATCATCCAGTCCGACGCCACGCTCCACTGGGAGCAGTACGACATCTATTGAGAATGCCGCACGTATGTTAGTGAAATAAAGACATCAACTTTGCACAACTTTGCACACAACTTTGCACAGGTTGACTTGCCTTTGACTACAACCTAAGATGTGTGCTGAATGGCGGACTCCCAGTCACTCATCGGGCAGACCGTCTCCCACTACCGCATCGTGGAAAAGCTCGGCGGCGGGGGCATGGGTGTTGTTTACAAGGCCGAGGATACCGAACTTGGCCGCTTTGTTGCCCTGAAATTCCTGCCCGACCAGGTAGCCCATGATACCCAGGCTCTGGAACGATTCCGCCGGGAAGCGCGCGCGGCCTCGGCCTTAAACCATCCGAACATTTGCACCATTTATGAAATTGGCAGGGACCAGGGACAGTCTTTCCTAGCCATGGAGTATTTGGAAGGACAGACTCTGAAACATTGTCTCGCGGGGAAGGCCCTTCCCCTAGAGCGGGTGTTGAACCTTGGGATGCAAATCGGGGAAGGTTTAGAAGCCGCCCATTCCAAGGGGATCGTGCACCGGGATATTAAGCCCGCGAATATATTCGTGACCTCGCAAGATCACGTGAAGATTCTCGATTTTGGCTTGGCGAAGGTGACGCCCTTCCTGAAGAACCTCGGAGGGAAGGAAGAAGAATTCCAATCAACGCTGTTGGGAGAAGCGGATCTGACGAGTCCGGGAACAACGTTGGGGACGGTGGCGTATATGTCCCCGGAGCAAGCGCTGGGAGAAGAACTCGATGCGCGCACGGACGTTTTTTCCTTCGGAGTCGTGCTCTATGAGATGGCAACGGGAAGCCTACCCTTCGTGGGAGCCAGCACGGCGTCGATTTTCGACGGAATTCTCCATAAGGATCCGGTTCGCCCAGCGCAAAAGAGTTTGGAAGTGCCGCCGGAGCTCGACTGGATCATCTGCCGAGCGCTGGCTAAAAATCGCGAGAAGCGCTATCCGTCGGCGCACGATTTGCTGGAGGACCTGAGGAGATTGAAGCAGGCGCAGTCTCCGACCGGCGGAGTGCCAATTGCCCAATTGATCCGAAGGCCCACGGTCACCGTTCCGGCAGTGCTTGTTCTTCTCGGAGTTGGACTGTTCATTGGATGGTACCTGCGCCGGGACGCGCGAATCCGCTGGGCGCGCGAAACGGCAATCCCCGAAATCGCGCGGTTCGCGGACAAGGGTGAAGACACCGCTGCCTTCGCATTGGCCCGGCGGGTGGAAAAATTGGACCCGAACGATCCGGCGATGCAGAAGCTGTGGCCAGATGTCTCCCTTACGATTTCCGTGCACACCGATCCCCAAGGCGCAGATGTATACATGAAGCCCTACCGTGCGGATGAGCGCGCATGGGAATACCTTGGTCCGTCTCCCATCGAGCATCTGAAGATCCCCTTTGGGCTTCTGCGCTGGAAGACCTCAAAGCAGGGCTACGAAACGACAGAAGCTACCTCTTTTGCGAGGGAACGCTTCAGGGAACTGTCCCCGCATCGAGGCACCACCATTAACCTCTCGTTACTTGCGAGCGGAAAGAGTCCCACGGGAATGGTCCTGATCCCGGGTGGCAATGCTGCATTGGGATTTCCAGGAATCGAAAAAGATGTTTCCGAAGTGGAACTGCCTGCCTTCTGGATGGATCGTTATGAGGTGACGAACAAACAATTCAAGGAATTTGTTGATGCCGGAGGCTATCGGAAGGCCGAGTTCTGGAAGCAACCGTTGGTTGACAATGGGCGAACGCTCACCTGGGAAGAGGCGATGCTAAAATTCCACGACAAGACTGGGAGGCCCGGACCCGCGGGCTGGGAGTTGGGAAACTATCCCGAGGGTCAGGCGGAGTATCCCGTAACAGGGGTGAGCTGGTACGAAGCGGCGGCCTACGCGGAATTTGCAGGGAAACGTCTTCCCACAGCTCACCAATGGCAGAAGGCGTCAGGCCTCCGGTTTGTTTCCGACATCGCCCCGCTTAGCAACTTTAAGGGACACGGGCTCGAGCCCATCGAAAGCAATCACGGAATGAGCCCATTTGGCACGTACGATATGGCGGGCAATGCCAAGGAATGGTGTTGGAACGCCACGGAGGGCAAGCGGTTCATTCTGGGCGGCGCCTGGAACGAACCGCCCTATATGTTTGTGGATCAGGACGCGCAGTCGCCCTTCGAGCGCTTACCGACATTCGGTTTTCGCTGCGTGAAGACGGTCCCCGGAACAACGTTACCCCCGGCGGCGCTGGAATCGATTTCCTTTACTTATCGCGACTACACAAAGGAGAAACCGGTTTCCGAAGCGGTGTTTTCAGTTCTGAAGAATCAGTACCGATACGACCCAGGCCCGCTGGATGCCGTCCTCGACCCTGTGGAAGAGAAGAACGAATTCTGGACGAAGCAAAAGGTGAACTTCAACGCCGCATACGGTAATGAGCGCATGAGCGCTTATATCTATTTACCAAAGAACGCAACTCCACCGTACGAAACCGTCATCTTCTTTCCGGGTTCCTATGCCGTCGTGGAGCGGTCGAGCAAGGATCTTGACTTATTCGGCTGCGACTTCATCATAAAAAGCGGGCGCGCGCTGGTATATCCGATCTACAAGAGCCACTACGAACGGGGCGACGGGCTAAAATACGACGACCCAGACGCCACCGCAAACTACCGGGATCATGTCATTTACTGGTCCAAAGATCTGGGAAGAAGCATCGACTATCTGGAAACTCGCCGGGACTTGAATCTGGATAAGCTGACGTATTATGGTCTGAGCACGGGAGCGTACTTGGGGAATATCCTCCCTGCGGTGGAAAGACGCATTAAGGTAGCAGTGCTCCTGGGCGGAGGTTTTGATTTTTCAAAGAAGCTGCCGGAGGTTGATGAAATCAACTTCGCGACCCGGGTAAAGATGCCAACGCTGATGGTAAACGGCCGGTACGATCACTTTTTCCCCTACGAGAAGTCCCAGAAGGTCATGTTTCAGCTTTTGGGAACGCCCACGAAAGATAAGCGGCACGCGGTCTTTGAAGCGGGACACATGCCACCGCACGATCAGATGATCAAGGAAATCCTCGACTGGCTCGACCGCTACCAGGGGCCGGCAAAATGACGTCTGTCGATCCAGCGCGGCGCTGAAGAATCTACACAACATCAGGAACTCGTTCTGAGATGCCCTGTGGGAATCCCGCTGGCCCCTGCAATTGGGATGAGGGAATACCTCGTCGCGGACTCTCTCTCTTCCAGCACGGCTAGTGCCCAAAGGGAGTTTCCCGAGGACCCGCTCACTGCTTACTGGGCCTTTGCCTGGTCGCGACCGAGCATGCAGTTCTGCCCGTTCCTGTTGCTTCGATGAGCAACCCATTGCTGGCCGGCATGTGTCGTTGACTACCTCGCAATGGGCCCCTATGATCGACCATAATTAGCTAACCCACTGCCGCGCATGATTGGCCAAACCATCTCGCACTACCTCGTCGTCGAAAAAATCGGCGGTGGAGGGATGGGTGTGGTCTATAAAGCAGAGGACCTAAATTTGGGGCGCTCTGTCGCGCTAAAATTTCTGCCGGGGCATGTCAGCAACGATCCACAAGTGCTCGAACGATTTCAACGCGAGGCCCGAGCTGCCTCAGCGCTGAACCATCCCAACATCTGCACGATCTACGAAATTGATCGACAAGATGGCCAACCCTTCATCTGCATGGAGCTTCTGGAAGGTCAAACGCTCAGGCACCGCATTGCCGGGAGACCCCTAAAAACCGAGACGCTGCTCGATCTGGCCGTCCAGGTTGCCGATGCGCTCGATGCCGCGCACTCCAAGGGAATTATTCATCGAGACGTCAAGCCAGCGAACATTTTCGTTACGCAGCGGGCGCAGGCGAAGATCCTGGATTTTGGACTAGCGAAACTCGCCGCCGAGCCGCGTCGCGTGGCGGAGGAGGCAGGCGCTTCCGGTCTACCCACGATGGGGACCTCCGAAGAATTTCTCACTACTCCGGGCACGGCATTGGGCACAGTCGCCTACATGTCGCCCGAACAGGCACGCGGCGAAGAACTCGACGCCCGCACGGACCTCTTCAGCTTTGGCGTTGTTCTCTATGAAATGGCGACGGGCCGCGCGGCGTTTTCCGGCACTACCTCCGCCCTTATTTTTGATAGCATCCTCCATAAAGCGCCCACTTCGCCGGTCCGTCTAAATCCCGACCTGCCAGCCGAGCTCGAACGTATCATCAGCAAGGCGCTCGAAAAAGATCGTGAGGTGCGCTACCAGCATGCCTCCGACCTGCGCGCCGACTTGAAGCGGCTCAAGCGTGACACCGATTCGGGGCGCTCGGCAGCTGGTTTGGCTGGGGTAGAGCAGCCGTCACCACCTCCTGCACACCAAGGAGCGCGCCGGCGTGCGGAGGCTGTGGCCGGAACGGCAGCCGTCATGGCCGCCCTGGCGATTTTCATCTACCTGTTTGCTCGTCCCGTACCACCTCCCAAAGTTTTGCGCTCCATGCAACTGACGAGCGACGGCCGCTGGAAAACATCCTTTCTGCTTGGAGCGTTGCCACCTCCCCTCCTGACGGATGGTTCCAGGATATATTTTCAGGAAATAACAACCGAAGGTTCGCCGATTCGTCAAGTATCCACGTCGGGTGGCGAGACAGCTCCTCTCAATCTCACTCTCGAGTTCCCCGACCTGTTAGAGATATCTCCTGTCCGGTCTGAGCTTCTGATCGCCAGCCCCCTGGGTCCGAATTCCGAAGCCCCCCTCAGAATCTTGCCGCTGCCCGCCGGGTCGCCGCACACTCTAGGCGACCTGGTGGGTCACGACGGCGCTTGGTCTCCGAACGGCGAAAAAATTGTCTTTGCGAACGGAAGCGAGTTGTACGTGGCAAATGGCGACGGGACCGAGCGCCGAAAGCTGGCTGGTGTGCCTGGCATTCCACAGTGGCCTCGTTGGTCGCCGGATGGAGCGACGGTGCGCTTCACGGTTGTCGATACGCGAACGAATTCCACGTCGCTCTGGCAAGTTTCTGTCAATGGCGCCGACCTCCATCCGCTGCTTCCCGGCTGGAACAACCCTTCCGCGGAATGTTGTGGCAACTGGACTCCTGACGGGAAATATTTCGTTTTCCAGTCTGCGCGCAATGGCAGGACTGACGTCTGGGCGTTGCGCGAACGTAGCGGGCTTTTTCAAAAGTCCATGGCGGATCCGTTCCAATTGACGTCGGGGCAAATGAACACGCTTGCACCGCTTCCCGCGCGCGATGGCAAGAAGCTCTTCGTTATAGGAGCTATTCCGCGCGGTGAATTGGCTCGGTACGATGCGAAATCCCGGGAATTCGTCCCGTTTCTTGCAGGTCTTTCAGCGGAGGATGTGGAGTTCTCCAGAGACGGCCAGTGGCTTGCATACGTGACCTATCCGGAAGGCAGCCTCTGGCGCAGCAAGCCAGATGGCAGCCAGCGCCTCCAACTCACTTTTCCTCCGATGCAGGCTTTCCTACCTCGTTGGTCGCCGGACGCCAAACGCATTGCATTCTCAGCATCAACGCCTGGGAAGCAGTGGAGCATCTTCCTTGTCTCCGCGGACGGCGGAACTCCTGGGCAGGTGATCGCAGGGGAACATAACGAAGGCGACGCCGGCTGGTCCTCCGACGGGAGTATGCTCGTTTTTGGCCGGATGCTGTTCGGCCAGACCACTGGCATTGGTATCCTCGATCTTAAAGCCCATGAGGCCTCGGTGATAGCCGGGTCGGAAGGGCTATTTTCGCCCCGATGGTCACCCGATGGACGTTACATCTTGGCCTTGCCAGCAGAACGGCACGATCGGTTGATGCTCTTCGATTATTCCGGCAAAAAGTGGGTCGAATTGCTCAAAGGAGGACCCACGATGGACTATCCGAGCTGGTCGCACGAGGGGAAGTACATTTATTTTGAAATTAACTTTGACGCAGGTTCTACCGAAAGCGGGATCTATCGGGTCGGGATCAGCGACCACAAAATCGAACGCGTAGCAAGGCTGAAGGGCCTCCCACGAGCCTCCGGGCCATTTGGGCAGTGGAGCGGTTTGACCCCGGACGATTCGCCTTTAGTCCTGCGTGATGCCAGCATCCAAGAAATCTACGCCCTCGACGTCCAGTTGCCATGATCGGCAAGCCTATTTCCCACTATCGGATTTTCAAAAAGCTGGACAAAGCGAATGAGATCGCCGCGGCTACTTGTTTCGTGGCGACGGTGAATTTACCCGTGCCGCTCTGAACGGTCCAGTCCGCAGTCGACAAAGCCGCAAGCGAGATCTCTTGCGTCTTAGCCGTCCGGTTCCGCAACCACAATGGAATTACCATAGTGGTGTGACCTTGCAGCGCGATCTCCGGCAGCTCTGGGTGCGGAAGATGGCTAAGCCCATGGGCGCGCCGAAACTCAGCGTAGAAACTGTAGGGGCCGCCGAGTTCAACCGACAGTTCCGGCCGTAGAGGTTCAGGAGAAACATCGGACCGGGAGAAACGTATCGCACCCGGAGTGATGCCTTCAAGCTCAGGCGATACTCGATGGAGTGAACCCTAGACTGAGACAGGTTCTAGTACGCTCACAAATCGGACCCGACGATTAGGTGCGAGTAGCCGAACTATCCAGGAG
This sequence comes from Candidatus Udaeobacter sp., assembly GCA_035511855.1. Lineage (GTDB taxonomy): Bacteria > Acidobacteriota > Terriglobia > Acidiferrales > UBA7541 > Acidiferrum. Next base: position 19,763 of record DATKEV010000151.1, on the reverse strand, counting down.
CAGATCGGTTCGACCAACACCCCTGCCTTAGTCATTGCCAACCGCGTTAAAGCAGCGGCAGGCGGTGTCATAGAAGTCTGCACCGCACGTGTCGTTGGCAAGTTAAAATGTCCGGTTTTCATAGCACGTGAAGTGTCCGGTTTTGATGGTTTGTGGGGGTTGGTTTTGTTGTTGTTGAGGCTGTGGGAAAGTGGGAATCGCGAAGCGATTTCCAAGGGCGCGAAGCGCCCGTCTTTTCCACAGCTTTTGGCCGCCACTGGTTTTCTTTCTCCAGCAGGAGCGGTAGCCCTTCCCGGCTGTAGCGCCCCACGATGTGCGGGCCGTAGCCGATACTCCACGTTCCATCCAAGTGCTCGTAGACGGTAACCCGGCAGCCGGCCAGGGTCGCGCGCCAGCGGCTCTTTTCGATCTGCAGAACGCACGGGCCGAGATGCACTGTGTTGTCCTGGTTCACCGTCCGCTCGTGATGCAGCGAAAAGATTAGATCCAGATTCTTTCCTCGCACGGGCAGAAAAGCATGCCCCGGCTGTGTCGGCGCGATGGCGAAATGCCGATTGAACTCGTCAATGTAGCTGTCCCGCAAAAACTCGTTTGCCGAGACCATGCTTGTGATCCCCTGCACTCGCAGCTCCTGCGGCAGCCGCCCCTGCCAAGTGCCGAAGTTCCGTTCGCCCCGACCCCGCGCTTGCGGCGAGTATGCCGGAATCATCTGGATTCCCAGTTCCCCCAAGGCCCGACCCACCTGCGTGGGTCGGTTACGATCGACCGGCTGCCCGGCTTTCGCGGTATAGAAGAAATGGCTGGCCCGATCGCTGTACAGCGCGCAGAAAGCGCCTTTGCGCTCGATCACCTCGCGTAGCGCAGCCATCACCGTGGCCGTGGACTCCTCCTCCACCAACTGTGCGTAGTAGATCTCGCTGGTGGCATCGTCCAGTAGCACCAGCAGGTCATACCGCCGGTCATCTTGGAACCAAGCGTGGCGGCTGCCATCCAGATGCAACAACATCCCCGGCAGCGGTCGGCGGGCTCGGCGGCGGCGATGCACTCCGCGCTTCCGGCTCTTCTTCACCAGTCCGGCCGTCTGCAAGGCGCACTTCACCCAGGTGTAGCTCAGCCGGATGTGGTGCTTTTCTCGCAACTTCTCGTGAAAATGCCGTACGTTGAAATCCGCGTACTGCTCTTGATACAAGCGCAGGATCTCTTCCACCGTCGCCAAAGGCACACGCTTCGGGCTGGGCTTCCCGAGGCGGTGATCGAACAGTCCGTCGTAGCCGAACCTTTCGTAGCGTCGTCTCCAGCGCCGCATCTGCCGTTCACAGAGCCCCATGATCTCGCCCGCCTCCGCCCAGGTGATCTTCTTCGCCATGGCCCGCATAATCACTTCCTGAACCTTCATCGTCCGCTCCACTGCCGCCCTCGGGTAGCTCTCCATGCCTCCCCTCCAGGCTCGAAGCTCTACCCTAGCCGCTCGCTATAAAGCGGACATTTCGTGTGCTAATTAAACCGGACATATCGTGTGCTAACGACACATCTGTTTTTTGCCGTTGACACGCGCGCTTCGCAGTGCTAAAAACCGGAGAAAGACAAGTTCTTTGGTGGTGAGTCTCCTAACGAATTGCCAAATGCAGTCCGCGAGTGAGGCCGCAGACCTGCCTGGCAGGGCAGGCCTGCTGAGCCGCCAAGGGTTTGTCATGCAACACCCCACCCACCCCGGGAGGTGAGAACGAGGGCGTTTTCACCTCCTTTTTATTTCCTAGATGAGAAATGCGAGTTGTGCCTGTTTCGTTCTGAAACTGGGTGAATCGGTTCTGGCAGGCTGACCCCTTCCCACTGGTCGGCGCTCTCGAAAGGGGATGCAGCGCGATTTTGCCTGACGCCTTCAACGGTTTGTTGTCCTCGACGGTGCTCGGTTAAGATGGCGCGGACACTTCCGACGAATCGAACATGGAATCGCCTGCGTCGCCTCTCCTATCGCTCAACCACGTTACGGTTCTACGCAGCGAACGCGGCCAACGAGCTGCTTTGGACGACGTGAGCCTAGAGATCGGGGCCGGGGAGCACGTGTGTATTCTCGGGCCGAATGGGTGCGGGAAATCCACGCTGATCAAGACCATCACACGGGAGTGTTACCCGCTGGCGCTGGAGGGCTCTTCCATTTCGATCCTGGGAAAGGAACGCTGGAACATCTTTGAGCTGCGCTCGCTTCTGGGAATCGTGTCGCCAGATCTTTTGGCTTCCTGCACAACAGACGCGACAGGACTCGATGTGGCGCTTTCCGGATTTTTCAGCAGCACGCGCATTTACCCGCATCATCATCCGGAACCCGCGCACCTAGCGCGCGCCAAGGAAACGCTGGCGCGGCTGGGGATCGCGCACCTTGCGGAGCGCGCAGTAGCGCACATGTCCTCCGGGGAAGCCAAGCGCACGCTGATAGCACGCGCCCTGGTGCACAAACCGAAAACATTGCTGTTCGATGAGCCGAGCAACGCGCTGGACATCGCGGCGCAAATGCAATTGCGCGACACCATGCGGCAGCTGGCCCATTCCGGCATCGGAATTTTGCTGGTGACGCATCACGTATCTGAAATCATTCCGGAAATCGAACGCGTCGTGCTGTTGCGCGAGGGGCGGATTCTTGCCGATGGTCCGAAGGCTGAAGTACTTGCGGAAAAACACTTGTCCGAGCTCTTCGGCGTTGCGCTGAGATTAGGCCAGGTCGACGGATTCTTCCATCTGTATTAATGGCCATAGAGAGTCGATCGAGCAGCGATTCGTTCGCGTGTGGCTCAGCCTGCCTGCGCCAGCGCATATAAGAATTCGGCGTAGGAACGAGTCGCGCCGTCAATACCCTGAATCTTCGGATTTTTCGATTCGATGACGTAATACTCGTCCGGGGCATGCGCGCCGCTTCCATGGCCGAGACCGAATGGGCCCGCAGCCAGGTAGAGCGGCTCTCCGGTGAATACGTAACCGGGCCACGACCCCGCGCTACGCGGAAGAATGACCGGATCGATCCCACCCCTGCGATATACCGCGGTCTCGGTGCGGATGATTCCCGCGTCGGCGGACGTGCTGTTGGGATCGTATCCGCCCGTCATGCGGACTTCGATGTCGCCGAAGCCTTTTTTCGCAAGATGAGCCTTGAGAGCGGCGAACGCTTCGGCCGCAGTCATGTCGGGAACGAGGCGAAGATCCAGCTTCGCCGTGGCTTTGCCGGGAAGAATGGTTTTCCCGCCGGGGCCGGTGTAGCCGCCGACGAGGCCTTCGATATTGACGGTGGGACGCGACATGAGGAGCTCGAGAGCTTCCTGCCAACTCACCTCATGCACCCAGTGTTCAACGCCCAGTAGCTTCTTGGCGTCGGCCTCGCTCAAGCGGCGCGCGGCTTCGGCGATCATTTTCTTCTCGGCTTCGGAGAGCGGGCGAGCTTTCGCAGCGAACCCTTCGATGGCGGGATCGTTGCCATCGGGCGAGACGAGAGTCGCCAGCGCTTCGACGAGATGCCACGCCGGACTGTCCAGGCGCGCTTTGTTGCTGGAGTGCACGTCTTTGCGCGGGCCGCGGCCCCAGCGTTCGCCGCTGGAAACCAGTTCACACTCGATGACTCCCTTGGCGCCCAGCGTCATGGTGACTTCCCCGTCGAGCCCCTGCGACGCACTGGGCATGAAAATCCCCAGACAATTCTTGAGGGCCGCCAGCACTTCGGGACGGCGCACGACCTGCGGAAAATGCGGCGAACCGATCTCTTCTTCACCTTCTGCAACGAAAACAAGATTCACAGGGAATTTTTTGCCGGCACCGCGAATGGCATGGAGTGCGGCGAGGAATGTCGCTTCAGGTCCTTTTTGGTTTACGGCGCCGCGGCCCATGACGACCTTACCGAGGCCGGGCTTATCCACGAGGGCGGCTTCGAAAGGCGGAGACGACCACTCGGCCGGATCGGCCTGCTTCACGTCATACATGTAGTAAAGCCCGAGCGTTTTGGGAGCGCCGGCGTCGAGCGTGGCGAAGATGCCGGGCTGGCCGTCAGTGGGAATTTTTGTGGCTTGCTGGAAGCCCGCGTCGCGGAGCATATGCATGGTGAGTTCGCAGCCTTCCTTCATGCCGCGGTTTTCGGCGGCGATGGAAGGCTGGCGCATCCAGTCCTGGAGGCGCTTGACGGATTCGTCGTGGCGTTTTTCGATTTCGGCGCGAATGGCGTCGAGATCGTCGGCAGTTGCTGGTGCGCGCTTAGCCCACACAGGCCAGGCAAGACTGGCCGCGCCGGTCACGGCGGTGGCGGCAGCGCCGCGGAGGAACATGCGCCGATCGGAGGAAAGAAGGGGTAAGGAATTCGAGCGGTCTCGCTCGTGCCCTCCCCCCAGATGGTCATCATTGAGGTTTGAAGGTTTTGGCATGTCAGCCTCCGCAAGAGAATTCTCGACCGAGACAGAAACGGAAGAGGTCGCCTCTTTTTCAACGCCGGAGACTACACCTTTTGGATTTAGCCGGCAATGGAAGAAGCTGCGGGACGTGGCGAGCTCTGTGGATCGAGTTACTGAGTTGAGTATTTCCGCCAGTTGGAAAAGCGCGCGATCGTTCCGTTGGGACCGACGGCCCAGCCATCCGAGAGGTCCAAGATGCTGACAGCGTTGAGATTCAACGAACGAGTGTGTTTCCAGTGGAGTCCAAAGTCTCTGCTGACATCTTCACCGTTTGGGCCAACGGCCACCCATAGTGTCGGATCATCACGGACCCAAGCCACGGCGGAGCGATAACCACCAGGTTCTTGCGCGACGGGTCGCCATGTCTTGCCGTTATCCATGGAATAGGCGGCTCCGCGAGCGGAGCGGTTTGAGTCTTTGTAATCGCCGCCCACAGCGAGAATTCTCTTGTCGTCGCGGGCAAGGGAAAAAATTCCAGATGAAGCATTTCCTGCGGCCACAGGGGTATGGAAAGCTGTCCAGGTGCGTCCTAGATCATCGGAGTGAAAAATACGCGCGACCGCGCCGCCGCCGGTTCCGAAGAAGATTTCCGTACCGCCAAACAATAACGAAGTGTTGCTGGCGGCGAAGGCGGCCTCGCCGGGAAGGGCCGTCGGCATTTTGTCGCTTGGCAGCGGATTCCAGTGCTCGCCGTCGGTTGTGTTCAGCAGGAGAAATTTGCCATCGATGGGATCGCCGAGGGCGACACATTCCCATTCCGTGACGCATTTCAATGCGTCGAGAAAAAATCCTTTGCGCTTGTCCGTGTATTCGAGAGTCCAGGTTGCGCCGCCGTCGGTCGTTTTGTAGATGCGGGATTTTTCGCCTTCGCCGCTGGACATGACATAGGCGCTGGAGGCGTTGAACGCAACGATGCCACGGAAGTCGAGTGTCTCGCCACCGGTTACCTGCAGGCGCTGCCAGGTCTTGCCTTCGTCGAGCGAGCGAAGAATCACGCCATTCGAACCGCAGGCCCAAACGATCGGGGCATCGACGCCTTTTGCATCCTGCACGTAGACCGCGCTTACGCCGCGCAGATTGGTGGCGACGCCACTGGTCTCTACCTTCCACCACTGTGCTGTGGCCGAGGAGGCAAAGAGCAAAAAGAGAAAGAGCGTGCGCATGGCGCGAATTCTAACAAAGGACATGCGCAGACGCTTGCGCACCAGTGCCTTGGCGCTTCGGCAGAAAGTAACCGTTTGTTTCTTGCGGCTGACTGGCTTAGACTTCCGCAGGCATCTCACCCGACAGGGAATTCCGCAAATACAAGTACCAAGCTGACGGCTTGCGCGCACCAGGCGCAGGCGGTGATGGGAACCCGAAAGACCAGAAAATTAGCGGAGGTCGAAGCATGGGCGATCGAAATAACTATAGATCATGGACTCTAGCCATTTTGGTGGCCGTGGGTTTGGCTTGCCTGCCAACAAGCGCATCGGCCCAACTTCATCCGAAGGATAGCGAGTGGCCTTCGTACGCGGCCGACCTCGCGGGGACCCGCTACCGCCCGCTGGACCAGATCAACGCGTCCAACTTTAACGATCTCGAAATCGCCTGGCGCATCAAGACGGATAATTTTGGCGACCGCCCCGAGTATAAGCTCGAAGGAACGCCGCTGATGGTGAATGGCGTCCTTTACGCGACTGCTGGGTCACGCCGCGCGGCGATCGCGCTTGATCCCGCGACGGGAGAATTGCTGTGGATTCACGGCGAGCATGAAGGCAAGCGTGGCGGCGCGGCTCCGCGGCAACTCTCGGGCCGCGGGCTGGCGTACTGGTCGGATGGCAAAGAAGAGAGGGTTCTGTACATCACGCCGGGGTTCCGGCTGATTTGCCTGAATGCGAAAAACGGCGTTCGCGTGCCTACGTTTGGAAATAATGGCGAGGTCGATCTGAAGCTGGATGACGATCAGGAAATATTTCCCGACCTGATCACCGGCGAAATCGGGATTCAATCCGCACCCGTGGTGGCCAAGGATACGGTAATCGTCGGCGCGGCCTTCCGCGAAGGCATGACGCCAAAGAGCATGCGCAACAACAAGGGTTACGTGCGCGGCTTCGACGTTCGAACGGGGAAGCGGCTCTGGATCTTCCACACCATTCCCAAGAAAGGCGAGGTCGGATACGACACCTGGGAAAAAGGCTCGGCGGAATACACCGGCAACACCGGCATGTGGACACAAAGCACCGTGGATGAAGAATTGGGACTGGTCTACCTACCGGTCGAGTCGCCGACCGGCGATTTCTACGGGGGCCACCGGCCGGGGAACAATCTTTTCGGTGAAACGCTCGTCTGCGTGGACCTGAAAACCGGCGAACGCAAATGGCATTTCCAGTTGGTGCATCATCCGCTGTGGGACATGGATATTTCTTCCGCTCCGATCCTTGCGGATATCGTCGTCGACGGAAAAAAGATCAAGGCCGTGGCCCAGCCGAGCAAGCAGGGTTTTCTCTATGTTTTTGATCGCGTGACCGGCAAGCCCGTCTGGCCGATGCCGGAGAAGGCGGTGGAAGTCGGCAGCGTGCCGGGCGAGTGGTATTCGCCTACGCAGCCGATTCCGTCGCAGCCTCCGTCTTACAGCCGCAACGGCGTTTCCATCGATGATTTGATCGACTTCACGCCTGATCTTCGGCAGCGCGCAAAAGAAATTGCCTCGCACTTTCATTTGGGGCCCGTCTACACGCCGCCGACCGTGAGCAAGCTGGAAGGCCCGCTGGGAACGCTCACGCTGGGCACCGCCTCCGGCGGGACGAACTGGCCGGGAGGTTCCTACGACCCCGAAACGCACATTGCCTATTTGTTTGCTTGCAATGCGTGCGTTGAGCCGATTGGGCTTGTCCCCGCTCCAAAGGAAGTTTCCGATATGAACTACGTCGCCGGAGTGGCCGGGAAAGAAGTAGAGGTTCTGCACGGTCCCGGCGAAAACGCCGGTGCTGATTCTCCCAAACCGGCGAAGAAGGCGGCTGGCGGCGGTTTCGTTCGCCTGGAGGTCGAGGGATTGCCGCTGATCAAGCCGCCTTACGGCACGATCACGGCCATCAATCTCGATAAAGGCGAATTTGTCTGGCAGATCGCGCACGGCGAGACGCCGGACGTGGTGCGGAATTCCGAAATCCTCAAGGGCGTGAACATCCCGCGCACCGGGCAGATCACCTACAACATCGGGACGCTGATTACCAAGACGCTGGTCATCGCGGGCGAGGGGAATGTCACTACGACCGCGGATCATCCGCGCGGAGCGATGCTGCGCGCTTACGACAAGGCCAACGGCAAAGAGGTTGGCGCGGTTTACATGCCGGCGCCGCAGACCGGTTCGCCGATGACCTACATGGTGAACGGGAAGCAGTATATCGTCGTGGCCGTCAGTGGCGGCCCGTACTCGGGCGAGTACATTGCGTATACGCTGCCAACGTCCGGCGAGTGAACGCGCAAACCCGAACAAGAGAAAGAGAACCGGTTGAAGATCGTACTCCTGTCGGCAGTCTTAGGAATGGCGCTCAGCGGCGTTTCGATCGATGTGATTCGCGCGCAAGCGCCGGTATCATCGGAATCGCGCTCGGTGCGGGACGGCGTGTACACGGAGGAGCAGGCCAAGCGCGGCGAGCCGCTCTATCGGAAAGAATGCGCGTCCTGCCACGGCGATATGCTGACCGGCGGCGAATCCGCACCGCCACTTTCCGGCGGTGCCTTTCTTGCGAACTGGAACGGCCTCACCGTGGGCGACCTGTTCGATCGCATTCGCAAAACGATGCCGTTAACCGCGCCTGGCCGCATCACGCGCCAGCAGGACGCGGACATTCTGTCTTTCATGCTCAGCGTTAACAAATTTCCGCCGGGGAAAACCGAGCTGTACCGGCAATCGGAAATGCTTAAGGAAATTCGCTTCGAATCGCCGAAACCCGGCGCCAAAAAATAGGCCGGCCATACGGCGCCTTTCGTAGTTCGAGAGCGCGTGAAAATTTTCAATATCCCCTGAATGGAGGTTCTTATGAAGAGAATGCTTCCCCTGCTGGTGATCGCCGCCGCGCTCGCTGGCTATATCGCTGGATACGCGTCGAAACCAGGCCCGCGAGCTGTGCTCGGCGGCCATTTCGATGATTTCTCGATGGTCCCGAGCGCCATCGCGCAAGAAAATAAGCAGGACAATAAAGAGGTCATGCCGTTCGGCTACAATTCCCCGCGCATTCCGCCGCTCGCACCTGACGCTCCGCCCGTCACTTATTGGAATATCGACGACATTCGCAAGGCCCACACGGAATTGGCGGAGCGATCCATGAAGGCTGCGGGGCAGGCCGGCAGCGGAAGCTCGCAATCGTTTGGAGGCGGGCCGGTCCACGTGCAGACGCGCAATTTCAGCATCTTCATGCTCTATCGCCTGTACCGCGACAAGCCGGTGCTGAGTTTGACCAAAGTGAACAGCGTGCTCGATGACGCGGAGCAGCATGCCGGCGCCTACGACTTCTATGTAATCACCGGCGGGACGGGCGAAATGATCGTCGGCGGGAAGATCGCCAACCGCCAAAACTTGAAGGACGAAGACGGCATCATCCCGGGCGAATATCGCGGCCAGCCCGTGATTGGCGCAACGACCTACAAAGTGAAAGCGGGCGACTGGCTGTTGATTCCGCCGGACACGCCGCACCAGCCGAAGCCCGATCCCGGCGGCTTCAGCTACATGATCATGAAGCTCAATGTCGGCGCCTATCCGTGGAGCCTGATTCGTTAAAGCCACACAGCGAAACGCGCAGCCGGCAATCGATTTCAGCGGAGTTGGCCGGGCTCGACGCCCTTCTTGCGCGTCTCGTCGAGGAGCGCGTCGATTTTTGCCTGGAGTTCCTTCTTTTTTCCTTCGAGCGAACGAACCTGCACTTCGATGGGCTCGCGGGCATAGCTGTGATTGAGCTGGATGCCACTCGCGGAGGTGGACGGCTCGCCCTTGCTGAAATTCGTCAGGTCGGTGATCTGCTTCGTCGCTTCGTCCATCTGAGACTGCAATTTCTCCAACTGCTTGCGAACGTTGGCGATGTATTGCGCGTCCGCGGGCTTTGCAGGATTCGATTTCGCCTTGGAGTTGCTCTTCGGGTCGCCCACCACGGAGACAGCGCCATTCGCGCCTGAAATATTGTCGTTGGTCCAGACTCTCTTGGGCTTCTTCTCGTCGGCAGGCTTGGAGGAATCCGGCGGTTGAGCGGTCGGCACGGGAGGGGTAGCGTCAGGTGATTGCGCGGTGGCAGAACTGGCCGCGAAAAAAAGAATGATAATTGCGAGCGAGACCGAACGGGGCATAATGCCTCCAGTCTCTCCACTTCGAGGCCGCTAAGCTAATAAACCCATTTTAGGGCGTAAAGTTTCAGGGAACGGCGGCGCCGTCCGCGGATTTGCCCAAGTCGGCATGGCCCAGCTCAGCGCGAATGGTTGCCAGGGCTTCCTTCGGAGGGCCGATGTAACGGTAGTTCGAATAGTAGGTCTTCTCGTGAAAGGAGAAGCCTGAAAAAAGTTTGCGGCCATCGAAATCGTATTGGGAAAAGCTGGCGAACCACAGACCTGGAATAAGTTCGTACCGCTCCTGCATGAAATGGCTGCCCTTGTAAATTTTTCCGAGGATCAGGCCGATGGAAATGTCCTCTGTGACGTCGCCTTCGACGCGCGCGAGTTCGCCTGAGGCTTCGTCGACCCAGACGAATCCACGCACCTTGGGGAAAATGGAGGACAAGCGCGAAGTGGGCCTAAAGCCCGGGTTGGGTACCATCCTGTACTTGGCGAGCATGCGGTCTTCGCGAGGCTCGTTCGAAAGGAACGAGAATAGGAAGGCGCTGCGCGTGGAGTCGATCAAATCGAGGCGCTCTTTCCTCCGCTTGGCGTATTTTTCAACGGCCTCGCGCTGAGACCGGCCTTCCACAACGAGGGCTAGCGCTTTCTCCAGCCTTTCAAGTTCGGCGCGATAGGCAGCCGCGTCCGCCGCACGGCCGTCGGGACCAACGGGAATGCGGTCCATGCCCGTGCCCGACGGAACAACGCGCGATACTTTTGCGGAGGCGGGAGTGCTTGGATTTTTGCGCATTTCGACGCGTTCGATGCGCTCGTAGAGATCGAGCGCCGCTTCTTCTTTCTTCTGGTTGGCGATAACGCGGTCAAAGAGACCTGATTTCGCCGGGCCAGGCGTGGAATCCGGAGCTACCGTTTGCTGAGCGGCAAAGCCAGCCGACGCCAGGGACAGCACCGCCATCGGAATGAGTCGACGTGCGAACATGATTCGAGACGGCAAAGAATGCCGCCAGAGGCTAGACTCCTTTGATTCGCCGGGGCATGTATCTGTTGTACACCAGGAACGCCCCGCAGGCGGCGGTGAGGGTCAAAGTAGCAACTCTTTCTAGAATTACGTCCTGGTTAGTGAATCGGCTGGCTTCTACAAGGGCCATGAGGCTCATGAAACCAAGACCAGCCCTGGGGTTGCGCGCCCCACGGTTCGTGCAACGCCATATTTTGCAGCGAGGATGTGGGAGTGGACCTCCAGAACGGAGCAGACTCCCCTGCTCGGGCACCAGCTATCGTTTTCGGCAGGCATGCCCTTCTAACCGCGTATAGCGTTGCTCACAGCAGGCCATCTGTTCGCTGCATTCGGGCGCGAGGACCGGAACTGGGAGCAGCCTCGATGGCCTTCGACTCCGGTGGGAGTAACCTTACTCCCGTTGCAAATTGACACTGGCCATCCGCAGGCGCCTCGGCCATGCAAGTAAGATATGACCAAGAGAATCTCATGCAATGTAACCTACTTATTATCTTATGCTTACAGCAGCTTACCGCGTGTTCGATCTCGTTTGTCAGGGCCTGGGCAAAAGACCAACGATAGGCACCCCAACGTCTAACGTTATGGCGACCAAATAGCTTAGCAACAAAAGAACCCCCCAGTTCGTCTTAACAGTAGCTACAGAGTGATGGAGGTCTGTTTGGGAGCGACCCCAATCGAAGGGTTTGGTGCCATCGAGCGACTAGCGGCGCGCGTGACTCAATCTGGCGCCCGGCTTAGCCGCTTCCGGAGGGCGGTCATCACTCTACTAGAGACCCTTCGGCTCGCTTTCGATGCCCTGCGGGCGCATAAGCTGCGCAGCTTTCTGACGCTGCTGGGGGTCATCCTCGCGGTCACCACACTCGTCGCCGTAATGAGCGTGATTGCCGGGCTGAACATGTACGTCGCCGACCGCGTGGCAAATCTGGGCGCCAATGTCTACCTCGTCCACCGGTTCGGAATCATCACCAGCGAAGACGCTTGGATTAAGGCACAGAAACGGCCGCTCATTACCATAGAGGAATACGAACGGCTCCGCGACAATATGAAACTGGCGAGCGCCGTGGCCGCCGAAGAAGACCACAACGTCCAGGTCCGCAGCAACAGCCTCACCATGGAAAATACCAGAATGATGGGGGCCACGCCGAACTTCGCCCAGGTGCGGAACCTCACTGTAGCGCAAGGGCGATTCATTACCCAGGCGGATGAAGCACATCGCTCCGAGGTCGTTTTTATCGGGCCCGACTTGGCGCAAAAATTTTTTCCGAACGTGGATCCGATTGGAAAAGAAATCCGCGTGCAGACGCACACCTACGAAGTGATCGGCGTGGCCGAGCCGCTGGGAAGCGCCTTCGGAGAGTCGCAGGACAATTACATGGTCATGCCGATTTCTGCGTGGCGGAAAGGCTGGCACACGAACAATGACTGGGTGGCCATCTTCGTACAGGCGCCGAACGCGGAATTGATGCAGGCGAGCCAGGATGAGGCGCGCATGCTGTTCCGCGCCTGGCGGCACTTGCCTTACAGTGCCCCCGACAACTTCGCCATTCTAGGCTCCGATTCGATCATGCAGTTGTGGCACGACCTCACGGGAAACCTGGCTTTCGTGGCCATGGCGCTGGTGAGCGTGTTTCTGGTCGTCGGCGGAATCGTGATTATGAACATCATGCTGGCCAGCGTGACGGAGCGGACGCGAGAGATTGGGCTGCGGCGCTCGCTGGGCGCCAGGAAAAGGCACATCCTGCTGCAGTTTCTGACGGAGTCGGCCGTGCTGGCCGCCGTGGGCGGGTTGATCGGAATTCTGGCTGCTTACTCGATCGTTTTCCTCGTGAGGACCTTGTTTTCATTCCCCATGGAGACCCCCTTAAGCGCGGTGATTCTCTCCCTGTGCGTGGCGACCGGAGTAGGCCTATTTTTCGGAATCTTTCCGGCCATGCGCGCGGCCAAGCTGGACCCCATCGAAGCCTTGCGCGCGGACGGGTGAGGAACAGAAATGGCGCAAGCGTATGGCGAAAATCTGAGACAAGCGCTGGACACGCTGCGGACGCACAAACTGCGCAGCGCCCTGACGGTGTTTGGCGTGGTGCTGGGTGTAAGCGTAATTATGCTGGTGGCGGCGCTGATCACGGGTTTTGACCAGAAAATTCAGGAGAACATCAAACAGTTCGGCGCGGATACGGCGTTCATCACCAAATGGGACCAGGGACGGCACGGCGGACCTCCGCCGCTCGAAGAACGCCAGCGCAAACCACTAACCGTTGAGGATGCAAGAGCCATCCAGGAAAAGTGCCCCGCGGTCAAGGCCGTAACCACTTTTCTGATGACAAATTGGGATCACGCCCACACGGTGCGGACAAAAGCCGGTCAAGTGACGGCCATCGATTTCCGCGGCGTGCAGCCGAATTTCGGCGACGTTTACGCCAACGCCGCTACCCTCGAGGGCCGCTTCATCGGGGAGGGGGACGATCTCCACAAGGAAAAAGTGGTCATGCTGGGGGAGAATGTGGCCCCGGTACTGTTTCCGGAAGGCCATCCCGTCGGAAAAGACGTGATGATCGACGGCTCGGACTTCCAGGTCATCGGCGTGGTGGAAAAACCCAAAGGCGGATTCGCCATGGGGGACGAAGACCGGCGCGTGCTGATTCCTATCAGTACGTTTCGCAAGGTCTATCCCACCGCGGATGAAGTCAATATGCGCGCGCAGGCCTACCCCAAGATGCTGGACCAAGCCGTGGACCAAATCCGCGAGGTCCTGGAACGGCGGCGAAACGTCCCGTTTGGAGGGAAAGACAATTTTTCGATTGCGACCGCAGAGCAACAAGTGCAGGAATTTCATAACATCGTTGGCAAAGTGGCGCTGGCGACGGTGGTACTGAGTTCCATCGGCCTGCTGGTGGGCGGAATCGGCGTAATGAACATCATGCTAGTGAGCGTAACGGAGCGGACGCGAGAAATTGGAGTCCGCAAGGCGATTGGCGCCAAGAGCGGTGACATCACCTGGCAATTTCTACTCGAGGCTATGACGCTGACAGGAGCCGGAGGTGTCATCGCCCTCCTGCTAGTCAACGCTCTGGTGTTGCTGATTCGCGTGACGCTGGAGTGGCCCGGGACGGTTCCCGTGTGGGCGGCCGGGACGGGAGTTGCGGTCAGCGTCAGTATTGGATTGGTCTTTGGCGTGTGGCCGGCGATGAAAGCGGCGCGCCTTGATCCTGTCGAAGCGCTGCGCTACGAGTAACGCGCTGCGGCCCATCCTGCTACTGTTTCAAACACCAGGAGAATAAGCAGTTGATTTTGCTCCGGCGGATGCAATGCGCCGGGACTGCGCCGAACACGCTGGTTCTTATGCCGAGCGAAGGAGACGCGCGGCGCGGTCGCGCAGGCCATGGCCATTGCCGCGGGCCTCTGGCGGGGCCGGGAGAACAACTTTGCGGCGGGCAAGCGGGTAGAGTTCCTCGGCCAAAGACTCGGCCGTAGCGTACCGCGCCGCGGGATCTTTCTCAAGACAGCGCGCGACGAGCGCATCGAAGCTCGTGGGCACGGAAGGGTTCGCCTGGGACGGCGGAAGCGGCGTGGAAGAAAGTACCCGGCTGCAAATGCCCTGCAGCGAATCCGCGTCAAAGGGCCGCTTCCCTGTGACCATTTCATAGAGAACAACGCCAAGAGAAAAGAGATCGGAGCGGGCGTCCTGCGGCTTCCCCATGATTTGCTCGGGGCACCAATAGGCCGGTGTTCCGAGCAGCGGCGTCGAGCCGGAATCATGACTGGCCAGCCGGGCCATGCCGAAATCCATCAATTTCAGACGGCCATCATTGGTGACGAGAATGTTTGCGGGCTTGACGTCGCCATGAATGACGCCTTTGTGGTGCGCCGCGGCAAGCGCCGTAGCGACCTCAGCGGCCATGGCACAAGCTCTCGGGAGCGGAAGGCTGCCGCGGTCCAGGATTTTGTCCAGGGGCTGGCCTTCAAGGAATTCCATGACGAGGTAGGGCGTTTGGGTGGCTTCGTCGATGCCCATGTCGTGCAACGTGATGATCGAGGGGTGCGAGAGTCTGCCGACGACGCGCGCTTCCTGAATGAAGCGCTGCCGGGCTTCGCCTTTCGCCAATTCCTTTGGCAATAGCTTGATGGCCACGAGACGCCCGATCATGGGGTCGTGAGCACGGGCCACGCGGCCGTTGGCGCCGGTGCCGATCACTTCGAGAATCTCGTAGCGTCCGACTTGCACGATGAACTCTCCCTCAGAGCCGATGACTCGGTGTAGACAGTAGGATAGGAAAAGTGGGTGTTCTATTAAATGAAGCGGGCGTCCCGTAGGGAAGGGTACGGCGGTACTAGGAAGGAAGTTTGATTCGAGGATCCTAACCTTATCATATTGAATGCCTTACAGCCAAGTGAGAAACCGCAAAGCCAAAATGATTCGGCAAATTGGCTTCAGGGTTCGGAATACCCCGGACGGAACGAAGAGAGCACCGGAGCAGAATTCAGGTGCGCAGGAAAATCGTGAACGAAGAATTTCATCGAAGGGTGCCAGAATCCGTTGAAGCCGAAGAAGTACATTTCTTTCAAGGCCTGTTCCGCGGGCCATTTTTCGATGGCCATGCGGTAAGTGGCGACAAACACGCCGGTACGATCATCGCCGAGGCGGCAGTGCACGAATATTTTTTGCTGCGGATCATTGCGGAACATGGAGAGAAATTGCGCGACCTGATCGTCGGCAGGAGGAGTCCAGCCACTGACGGGAATATGGACGAAGCGTATTCCGAGCGATTCAGCCTGCCTGCGCTCCCATACAATTTTCCCAGCGTCTTCGCCGCGCAAATCGACGATTGTAGTAATCCCCAGCTTCTTCAATTCAGAAAGGCCGCTCTCATGTGGTTGCGCGCCACGATACAGAGAATCGTTGATCTTGCCGGCATTCGGAATTCCAGGGAGCTGCAGTTTTTTGCCGAATGCCCATCTTTCGGTTGGAGACGCCGGCGCACTTGCCTCCGATTGCGCAAGAAGCGGTAAAGGAAAAGTGCAACCGAGCCATAAGAGGGAAAGGATGCGTCGCATGATGAGTTGGATGCGAGCAGTGTAGCGCGAGGCGATTGGCGGCCCAAAGCGTTGCAGCGAAGGCGGTTGATAGAAAGAGCACCACTACAAATAGACGCAGTACGAAAACGCCAACCACATTTTGCGTTTTTCTCTTGACAGAAAATTTCTCAGCGTTGATACTGCAAATCCAGATTCGGGGGGACGTGGAAGCGCCAGACGGACCGAGTCGGGGATACAGTAAGGTCCGTTGCATCCACGAAGCGGCCCGTGTTTTAAGCGAAAAAAATCGAGCGCGAGGTACCAGCTCCGCGCCCGCATTTGTGGCGGAGCACCTGCTGTTAGGCTGAGTGCAAACCACCGGCCAGCGGCAGGGCATTGGCGATTTGCGCGAGAAGTGCAGAACAACCAGGAAGCGGTCGGTTTTTTTCGCTGGCGCCTTTCACGAACCCCCAGGAATTGCGTTGCGTCAGCTCCAGCCCAGACCCTGAAGCAAAGCGTGGCGCCTCTGCCGGGCGCAGAGGAGTAAAATAATAGGGTTCCCCGCGCTTGGTAGGGGACCCCAAAAGCGCGGAGGAACGGATGACTACCGTGAAGCATGCACTGAGCGGGAAATCGCCTGCAGCGGATACGGCCCCAGAGAAAACAGCGGGCATGGCAGGCAAAGGTTTGGACTTCCCAAGGTTCTTCACCGAGGGATTGGACGGCAAGAAGTCTCCCTTTGACGCGGTCGAATGGGAGAAGCGCACGGCGCTGATCGCCAACGAGAAGGGCGTGACGATCTTCCGCCAGGAAGACGTCGAGGTGCCCAAGAGTTGGTCGCAGACGGCGACAAACATTGTCGCCAGCAAATACTTCAGCGGAAAACCCGGAACCGCGGAGCGCGAAGGCTCGGCGCGGCAACTGATCGGCCGCGTGGTGAATACCATCGTGCGCTGGGGCCACCAGGGCGGATATTTCGCGGACAGCGCGTCGCGCGATGCGTTCCGTGACGAGCTGTGCCACCTGCTGGTCGAGCAAAAGATGGCCTTCAACTCGCCGGTGTGGTTCAACGTCGGCGTGCAGCCCAAGCCGCAGTGCTCGGCATGCTTCATCAATTCGGTCGACGACAACATGGGCTCGATCATGGATTTGGCGAAGACCGAGGGCATGCTCTTCAAATGGGGTTCCGGCACCGGCACGAATTTCTCCTCGCTGCGCGGAAGCAAGGAGACACTGAGCGGCGGCGGCATCGCCTCGGGCCCGGTGAGCTTCATGAAAGGCTTTGACGCCTTTGCGGGCGTCATCAAGAGCGGCGGAAAGACGCGCCGCGCGGCGAAGATGGTCATCCTGAACATCGACCATCCAGATATCGTGGAATTCATCGAATGCAAGAGGAAGGAAGAGCGCAAGGCGCAGGTGCTGATCGAGCAGGGCTACGACAGCTCGATTGACGGCGACGCTTACAGCTCGATTTTCTTCCAGAATGCCAATCACTCGGTGCGCGTGACGGATGAGTTCATGCGCGCGGTGATTGAGGACAAGGATTGGTGGACCAAGAACGTCGCAGATGGCCAGCCTGTTGACAAACTGCGGGCGCGCGGCCTGATGATGAAAATTTCGGATTCCACCTGGCATTGCGGCGATCCGGGAATGCAGTACGACACGACCATCAACCGTTGGCACACCTCGAAGAACACCGCCCGGATCAATGCGTCGAATCCCTGCAGCGAATACATGTTCCTGGACGACACGGCTTGCAACCTGGCTTCGCTCAACCTGATGAAATTCGTGAACGCCAGCGGGCAGTTTGACGTGCCGGCTTTCCAGCACGCCGTGGACGTGACCGTCACCGCGCAGGAGATCCTGGTGGACAACGCGAGCTACCCGACGCCGAAGATTGCCGAGAATTCGCATAACTTTCGGCCGCTCGGGCTGGGCTATGCGAATCTCGGCGCGCTGCTGATGTCCATGGCGCTGCCCTATGATTCCGATGAAGGGCGCGACATGGCCGGCGCGATCACCGCGCTGATGTGCGGCGAAGCCTACGCGCAGTCTTCACGGATTGCGGAGCGCATGGGCGCCTTCCCCGGCTACGAAGTAAACCGCGAGCCGATGCTGGACGTCATCCGCATGCACCGCGAAGCGATGCGCGGAATCAGACCGGAGCACGTGCAGACCGAACTGTTCATGGCCGCGCAGGAATCCTGGGACACCGCGCTGGCGTACGGTGACAAGCATGGCTACAAGAATTCGCAGGTGACCGTACTGGCGCCGACGGGCACCATCGGCTTCATGATGGATTGCGACACCACGGGAATCGAACCGGACCTGGCGCTGGTGAAGTACAAGAAGCTGGTAGGCGGCGGGCTGATCAAGATCGTGAACAACACCGTGCCGCAAGCCCTGATGAAACTGGGCTACACGCCGGAACAGACCAGCGAAATCGTTTCCTACATCGACAAGAACGGCAAGATCGAAGGCGCGCCGCACCTGAAGATGGAAGATTATCCGGTGTTCGATTGCTCGCTGGCGCCGCAGGGCGGCGGGCGTTCGATCACCTGGACCGGACACGTGAAGATGATGGCGGCGGCGCAGCCGTTCCTCTCCGGCGCGATCTCGAAGACCATCAACATGCCCGAGGAATCCACTGTCGAGGACATCTCGAACGCGTATATTGAGTCGTGGAAGCTGGGGCTGAAGGCCGTGGCCATCTATCGCGACAATTCCAAGCGTTCGCAGCCGCTCAACGCCGGCGGGAAAAAAGAAGAAAAGAAAGCCGGGCCTGCGGCGACAATGGCAAATCTTGAGCCAACGCAACGCGAACTATTTGCGCGAGCAGTGCGCGAGAAGATGCCGGTGGAGCGCGCGTCGGTCACGCACAAATTCAGCGTGGGCGGACACGAAGGCTACATCACCGTAGGCATGTACGAGGACAATCGCCCGGGCGAAATCTTCATCAAGATGTCCAAGGAAGGCTCGACGCTCTCGGGCATCATGGATGGCTTGGCGCTGACCATTTCACTTGGTTTGCAGTATGGCGTGCCGCTGAAAGTATTCGTGGACAAGCTGCTGAACACCCGCTTCGAGCCGTCCGGCATCACCGCGAATCCGAACATCCGGTTCGTGTCGTCGGTGCTGGACTACATCGCGCGGTGGCTGGGCGGACGATTCATCTCGTCCGACTATCTAAAGCTGAATGGCGCGGCTCCCGCGGAAAACGCCGGCGCTGCCGCTCCGGCCCCGGCGATCCAGGCGGCGCTTAGTTCGGTTCCTGCCGGCGTGTCTGCGCCGAAACTGACCAATGCCCATGAAGGCGCGCCGACGTGTAGCGAGTGCGGCATGCTGATGGTGCCGAACGGCGCATGCTACAAATGCGAAAACTGCGGCAGCACCAGCGGCTGCAGCTGAGCAGCAAAGGAGCAATAAGAACACAAACGCGATGAGCGCCCTCCCCTCCGGCTCAGGAGTTGCAGCACGGCTTGCCCCGGCAAAACCCAAGACCCGCGGGTTTCTCCACATCGTACGGCATGGTGGGGGACCGAGCGCCATTTACATCGTGAAGTATCACCGTCTGGATCAGGAAGGCGCTCTGCCGAAGCCAGTGCTTGCGGAAGGCGCGCACGCGCTGATCGAATTGCTCGAGCGCATTGGCGTGGACTTTCGGCTCGCCGAAGTACGCGGAGCGCTGGAAGACATTCTTCGGCTCGGCTCAGCCAACATCCCCGATCTGTGGCTCAGCGACGAGGAGATGCTCGAGAAAGGCCTCGTCGAGTCGTGATCTGGTGAAGTGCCGAGGTATGGTAGAATAAAGCAGGTAGTTTTGCGCATTGTCTCGGGAGCAGCCAGAGAAGCGCAAGAAGTGTGCGGCCGGGCGGATGCCTGACATGTTAGACCGGGCACATCCCTGACACTTTTTGGTCCTGTTCCATCCGTGGATGGGGTGCGGAGGAAGGGGACGCGTTCCCTTCCTCTGCAGAAACGTTAGCGGAGGTTCCGGCCTT